>NZ_DASPLO010000183.1:0-57892 GCF_035627495.1 Methylocaldum sp. | reverse complement strand
CCATCTGGTGAGCCTGCCGGAGATTCAAGGCGTGCAGGGCTTCTTCCAGCAGTTCACCTGGCCCGATTTCTCGCAATGGGCCAATCCCGACGTGTATACGGTGGCCGTGACGATCGCCATCATCGCGAGCTTGGAGACGCTTCTGAGCCTTGAGGCGGTGGACAAGATCGACCCCTTGAAACGGGTGGCCCCGACCAACCGCGAATTGAAAGCCCAAGGCCTTGGCAACCTGATCAGCGGCCTCATTGGCGGGCTGCCCATGACGGCGGTGATCGTCCGCAGCTCCGCCAACGTGAACGCGGGCGGGCGCACCAAGATGGCCTGCTTCATTCATGGAATCATGCTGCTCCTCAGCGTGATGTTCATCGCCCGCTATTTGAACCTGATTCCTTTGGCCTGTTTGGCGGCGATCCTGCTGTTGACCGGGTACAAGCTGGCCAAGCCCAAGCTGTTCAAGGAGATGTACGCCAAGGGCGCCAGCCAGATCATCCCGTTCGTGGTCACCATCGGGGCGATCTTGTTCACCGATCTGCTCAAGGGCATCGCCATTGGCATGGTCTGTGGGCTGTACTACGTCATCCGGACCAACTTCCAGGCCGCCATCACCCTGACCCGGGACGGCAACAACTATCTTTTGCGGCTGCACAAGGATGTCTCCTTCTTGAACAAGGCGCTCCTGAGAAAGTACCTCGACAGCATCGAAGAGAACGGTTATGTCATTATCGATGCCAGCCGGGCGCAATTCATCGATCAGGACATCCTCGAAACCATTTTCGATTTTGTGGCGGCGGCACCGGATGACAACATCACGGTCGAGCTCAAAAATCTGAACGGAAATTCGGGCGTGATGCTGCCGAAGTCCGCTGTCCCTGCTGGGGTATTGTGCGATTAAAAGAAGCCGACAAGAAAAAAATGGATGGGCTACGAGCTATTGTTTATCCGATGCCTTGAAAAAAGCGGTTGACTAATGATTTTTTCGGCGCATTGGCTGTCCTAGTTTTTGATGAGCTAGAAACCTGTCCGGCTGGTCGGCTCAGCAGATTTCATGAGATGGAAGATGATTTTTGGACTCCCAAGGAGGGCACAAGACCATGATCAAGCGCAAAACTGTTCTACCGGCTCTCGTGGCCGTTGCCGCCGTCGGCTATGCCGGCGCCTGGGTCATTGCAGCCTCCGATGACCCGTTGGAGCCAATTTTGGCTGAGACGGCTGGAGAATACATGAGCGACACGGCGATCACCGCCAAAGTCAAATCGGCGTTGCTGGCGGACCGAAGCACCAGCGGACTCGCCATTCAAGTCGAAACCAATAAGGGTGTCGTGCAACTGAGCGGATTCGTTAACAGCGAGGCCGAAATGCAACGGGCGGCGGAGATTGCCCGAGGCGTTGAGGGTGTTACGGAGGTCAAGAACGACATTAGGGTGGGCGGTAAGGTCGCGCCTTAAGAACTCAGCCCGGACGGGACTTGTCGGCATCGAGGGTTGTCCTCAATCGGATCGCGTTCCTTCAACTTCCGATAATCCGAATCGCCGCCAAGGGGCGTGCCGGTTCAATCCCGTCCGTTATTCGGAGCTCCGGTCGCCGTGGCAGTCGGACCGCTCTTTGCTTCATGGGGCGGCCGTCCGCGCCGGTTCGTCGGAATTGGATGGAATCGCCGAGCGAGCGCCGCCCCGTGAACCAAGCCGAGGCTGAAACGAACAAAAATCATTAGCCGCAACGCCTCTAGGCTGCGTCGGCGTATGCGCACACTTGGACGTCCCGGTTTTTCCTCACGATGATTGACAGCCCGATTGACACGGCACTCGAAGGTGATTCCCGGTTTGCCCCCACGGCCGATCCGTTATGGCGAATCGAAGAAGAAGGATTCAATCTCGCCCGCGAACACGAAATCGAGTCTCTGTTCGCGGTTTCGAACGGCTATGTCGGCTCCCGCGCCTCTTTAGCCGAAGGCAGCTTGTTATCGAATCCGGCCACCTTCATCGCCGGGGTCTTCGACACTAACGCGTCCGCCCATGACGATCCGATTCCGGAGTTGGCCGCGGCCCCCGATTGGATGCAGCTCAGCTTGTTGGTCAACGGGCGTGAGTTTCGGCTCGATCAAGGCAGTTATGTTCGGCACCGCCGCATGATGGACCTGCGCCAAGGTATTCTGTGGCGGGAGTTTCATTATCGGGCGGGGGACGGGGGTCTTATCAGGGTTCGCGCTTGCCGTTTCGCTTCGCTGGCCGACCGGCATGTTCTATTTCAGAGCGTGAGGCTGACCGCAGAGGACCATTACGTCAACATTCATCTCCGGGCCGTGACCGAACCGGTGGTCGAGCGCCCCGGTCGGGTGCGTCTGACGGCGGAATCTTGCCGATGCCGGGAAATCGCCACCAACCGCGGTTATCAGCTCGGACTATGCACGCGGACCACCGGAATCAAAGTCGCCATCGCCGCCGCGGGCCGGCTCCGAATCGACGGCGGCGAAGTGATCGCGCCACAGACAGAGTCGACTCCGGATCGTCACGTCGAGTCGTGGGAGCTGGATATCGAGGCCGGCAAAACTTACCGCTTCGATCGGTTGGTCGTGATTTACACCTCGCGGGACGTTGATCGGCCAGGAGTTATGGCCGCGGAGCATTTGCAAAGGCTGTTGAATTCGGATCCCGAAGAAGTGATCGCTACTCACGCGCGGGCTTGGGAAAAGCGCTGGCGGGAGAGCGACGTGGAAATAGACGGCGACGGGGCACTACAGAAGGCCTTGCGGTTCGCATGCTATCACCTCATCGGAGCCGCCAATCCGGAAGACGAGCGGGTTTCCATCGGTGCACGGGCTCTGACTGGCGAAGCGTACAAAGGCCATGTCTTTTGGGACACGGAAATCTTCATGCTGCCCTTTTACATCTTCACCGATCCTCCTTCAGCGCGAGCGCTTCTGATGTATCGACACCATACCCTGCCTGCCGCACGGGAAAAGGCGCGCCATCTGGGCTATCGCGGCGCGCTGTACGCCTGGGAATCAGCTGACACCGGTGAAGAGACCACGCCAGGCTACGCGGTAACCCCCGACGGCGAGATCAAGCCCATTCTGAACGGCGTGCTGGAGCACCATATCAGCGCCGATGTCGCTTATGCCGTTTGGCAATACTGGCAGGCGACCGCGGACGAGACGTTTCTTCTGCAAGCCGGTGCGGAAATTCTGTTCGAGACCGCGCGATTTTGGGCGAGCTGCGGCCGTGTGGAGGCGGACGGACACTACCATATTCGCGAAGTCATCGGTCCGGATGAGTATCACGAGGGCGTAGACGATAACGCCTTTACCAACGTAATGGCGCAATGGAACTTGGAACGTGCCGCAGAGACGGCGCGTTTGCTCGCCGAGCAATGGCCGGATCGCTGGTCGGAGCTTTCGCGCCGCCATGACGTGGCGGAGGACGAACCTAGTACTTGGCGGGACCTGGCCGGGCGTATGTATACCGGATTCGACTCGCGGACCGGCCTGTTCGAGCAGTTCCAGGGGTACTTCGGATTGGAGGATATCGACCTCGCCCAATACGCTCCCCACACCTTGCCTATAGACGTGCTCCTTGGGCGGGAGCGGACGCAGCTGAGCAAAGTCGTCAAGCAAGCAGATGTCGTCATGCTGATCTATCTACTCTGGGACCGCTTCCCGCCCGAGGTGCGGAAGGCCAATTTCCGCTATTACGAGCCACGCACCACCCACGGAAGTTCCCTCAGCCCGTCCATCCATGCCGCCGTGGCCGCCCGGTTGGGCGATGTCAAAAACGCCATGCGCTATTTCCGCCAGGCGTCGGAAATCGATCTCACGAACAACATGGGCAATGCGGCCGGAGGCGTTCATGCTGCGGCGCTAGGCGGGTTGTGGCAGGCAGTGATTTTCGGTTTCGCCGGGTTGAGCCTGTTGCCGGACGGATTGGGCTTTACACCCCATTGCCCGACGGAATGGCGGGCTCTCCGCTTTACCGTAGCCTGGCGGGGAATCCGCCTGCACGTGGAAATTCGGCCCGAGGCCGTCGAAATCGTCGCCGAAGGGGAAAAGTCTTTGGCCGTTCAGATTGGCGGTGCGCCGCCCGCTCGTCTGGCATCCGGCCAGCGTATCCGGTGGGAGCAGGTTAAAGGAGCCTGGAAGGAGATTTCGTCATGAACGATGAGCGCCCGGAAAAGACCACAGTCGTATTGCCGCTCGATATGACGCCCCGGTCGGCTGCGATATTACCGATCGCGAAGACCATCATTCGGCTCGCGGACGCGACGCCGTGTATCGTGCAGACCGAGTGGCCGATGGCCTCGATTCCGGATTTAAAGGAGAAATTTCCTAGCCTGAAGACACTGCTCAAGCATGCCATTATCGCTCCGTTACAAGGTGATCCGGCCGAAGGGATCGTGCGCGTGGCTTCGGAGTGGCGCAGCCTGTGCATCGTCATGGCGATGCGTGAAGGCAAGAAGATGCCCGATACTGGACTTGATCACGTCGCCGAAGGGGTGCTCCGGGAGATGCCTTGCCCGGTCGTGCTGGTGCCGCCGGAACGCGAGCCGACGCCGTGGCGTATCCGGCAGGTGGTGCTGCCCCAGGACGGCACGCCCGAGACCGCTCGTGCACTGGGTCCGGCGATCACCCTTGCCGGGCGCACCGAAGCCGGCCTGCTGGTCTTGCACGTGTCCGGTGCGCATACCGCGCCACCCAGAGAGCCTGGCACTCTGACCGCGCCTCAATATGTCGATCAGCCCCAGCATGAATGGCCCGCCTGGGGGCAGGAGTTTCTGGAACGGGTGCGTAGCCTGTCCGGGGAGAGGGTAAAGGGCGGAATCCGGATGTTCATGGCCCAGGGCGAGCCCGGTCCCGAGATCGTGCGTTTCACCCGGAGTCACGGGGCCGATCTGATCGTTCTGTCCTGGCACGGCAACCTGGCGCCCCGCTGCGCTCTCACCCTGCGCTACGTGCTGCAATACGCGCCGTGTCCGATTCTCGTTCTGCCGGAAAGCCGGGACTGAATCCGGTCTGCCCATATTTTGGCAACCCCGCGCTCATGAAGCGACGCGAAAACGCCTAGCCCGCGTCCAGTTCGGCAAGGTCCGCAACCACGATATTCGCGCCGGCCGTTTTCAAGGCATCGGCATGCCCGGTCCGGTCCACGCCGATCACGCAGCCGAATCCGCCGTTGCGGCCGGCCTCGACTCCGGCGATGGCGTCTTCCACGACGACGGCGCGGGTCGGTTCCACGCCGATCCGGCGGGCCGCTTCAAGAAACGAGTCGGGCGCCGGTTTGCCCGGAAGGTGCATACGCTCCAGGTCGATCCCGTCGACGCGGGTATCGAAAAGATCGCTCAAATGCGCGGCTTCCAAGACTTCCGCGCAGTTCCGGCTTGCCGACACTACGGCCGTTGCGAACTTCTTCGACCGGAGTTTATGAATCAGGTCGATGGTCGAGGGATAGACCTCGACGCCGTTTTTCTCAAGGAGTTCGCGGTAGATCGCGTTCTTTTTATTGCCGAGCCCGCAGACGGTTTCTTCGTCCGGTCCATCGCCGGGATCGCCGTAGGGAAGTGCGATGCCGCGCGAGGCGAGAAAGCTTGCTACGCCCTCGTAGCGGGCCTTGCCGTCGATGTAGAGCCGATAGTCCGAATCGGCGTCGAAAGCTCGGTGCGCTCCTCCGAGGCGAGCCGCGTGCCTCTCCAGAAAGTCGTCGAACAAGGTCTTCCACGCTGCTTTATGGAGCGTCGCCGTTTGCGTGATCACTCCATCCAAGTCGAAGATGACGGCATCGTAATCTCTCCGCGAGATAACGTGCGAGGATGAGTGGATACTCATAACGCCTCCGTAATGTCTTTTGTAAAAGTTTCCGTATGCCGGTTGGACCTCGGGCTATGGGAAATTTGGCGAGGATGCACGGCGCGCTGGATAAACGCCGCACGACAATTGAATCGCATTCCTTTCGACGGCAAACTGTTCGAGCGCCGAACACGGCGCATAGCACCAAGGCGCCGTTGGACCAAGAATTCCAATAAGGAGCACCTGATGAGTGATACGACCAGCGACTCGCCGGAAAAGGCGAGTGAAGCCACCGCTTGGCACTGTATCCCGGTGGAACAGTCGATCGAGCGGCTGGAGACCGACCGGCGGAACGGGCTTCCGGAAGCCGAAGCCCGTGAACGGCTGACCCGCTTCGGCCCGAATCGTCTGCCTCCGGCCCGGAAGCGCAGCGCCTTACTGCGCTTTCTGTCGCAGTTCAACAACCTGCTGATCTACGTCCTGCTAGCGGCGGCGTCCGTCACCTTTCTGTTGGAGGATTACGTGGACACGGCGGTGATCGTGGCCGTCGTGGTGCTCAACGCGTTCATCGGCTTCATTCAGGAAGGCAAGGCCGAAGCGGCCATCGAGGCGGTGCGCAATCTATTATCGCCATCCGCTGCGGTGCTCCGGGGTGGACGCAGGATGACGGTTCCGGCGGAGCAGTTGGTGCCGGGTGATCTGGTGCTGCTGCAATCCGGCGACAAGGTGCCGGCGGACCTTCGGCTGATCGAGGTCCGAAGTCTCCGCATCGACGAAGCGGTGCTCACCGGCGAATCGGTACCGGTGGAGAAATTCGTGGCGCCGGTGGCTCCCGACGCCCCGGTGGGCGATCGGCTGTGCATGGCCCACTCGGGTACTTTGGTGACTTACGGACAGGGCCTCGGCGTGGTGGCCGCCACCGGGACGGGCACCGAAATCGGGCGTATCAGCACGATGCTGGCGGAAGTCGGTGCTCTGGCCACGCCGCTGCTGCGGAAGATCGAGCAGTTCGCCCGCTGGCTGACAGCCATCATTTTGGCGGCCGCCGCGGCAACTTTTGCGTTCGGCTGGCTGACCCGCCGTCTGGGGCTGGAAGAGATGTTCATGGCGGCGGTGAGTCTGGCCGTCGCGGCAATCCCGGAAGGACTACCCGCCATCGTCACCATCACTTTGGCGGTGGGCGTGCAGCGCATGGCCCAGCGCAGCGCCATCCTGCGCAAACTGCCGGCGGTGGAAACCCTGGGCTCGGTCACCGTGATCTGCTCCGACAAGACCGGCACCCTGACCCGCAACGAGATGACCGTGCAGACCGTCGCGACGGCCGAGGACGAAATCCGGGTCGGCGGCGCCGGCTATAGCCCGCAAGGCGGCTTCAGCCGGGGAGACGCCGAAGCGTTCGCGGCGGATCTGCCCCACCTCCTGGAACTGGCCCGCGCCAGCTTGCTGTGCAACGACGCGACCCTCCGCGAGGAAGACGGGGTGTGGCGGCTGGAGGGGGACCCCACCGAAGGGGCGCTGGTGACCTTGGCCCTCAAAGCCGGCTTGAAGCCCGAGTTCGAGCAGGAAGCGCTACGGCGTATCGACGCCATCCCCTTCGAATCGGAGCACCGCTTCATGGCCACTTTGCACCGGGACCATTCCGGCCATGGATTGATCTATCTGAAAGGAGCGCCGGAAGTCGTCCTGGAACGCTGCAATCGGCAACGTTGCGGGGGACAGGACGAGCCCCTCGATCCCACGCTTTGGCACCGACGAATCACAGAGATTGCCGCCCGCGGCCAGCGTCTCCTGGCACTCGCCGTGAGGCCTTTGACCGACCCGCCAGAGGCCCTGACTTTCGCCGACACCGAGGGCGGTTTCACCCTGTTGGGCGTGGCCGGCATGATCGACCCGCCGCGCCCCGAAGCGGTGGATGCGGTCGCCCGCTGTCAAAGCGCCGGCATACGGGTCAAGATGATTACCGGCGACCATGCCGCGACTGCTTGCGCGGTGGGTACCCAGTTGGGCATCAGCGACGGCGCACGGGCTCTCACCGGAGCGGAAATCGAGGACCTGGACGACGGAGCGCTGCGGAGCGAGGCGCGGGACGTCGAGGTGTTCGCCCGAGCCAGCCCGGAACACAAGCTGCGCCTGGTGAAAGCTTTGCGTGAGGACGGTCACGTGGTATCGATGACGGGCGACGGGGTGAACGACGCCCCGGCGCTCAAAGCCGCCGACATCGGCGTGGCCATGGGGCAGCGCGGTACCGAGGCCGCCAAGGAAGCCGCCGAAATGGTGCTGGCCGACGATAATTTCGCGACCATCGCCACGGCGGTGGAGGAAGGACGCACGGTTTACGACAATCTGCGCAAGACCATCCTGTTCACCATGCCCACGAACGGCGGTGAAGGCGGGGTGATCATCGCCGCGATCCTTTTGGGCCAGGAACTTCCGATCACGCCCCTTCAAATCCTGTGGGTCAATCTGGTGACGGCGGTGACTCTAGCGCTGACCTTGGCCTTCGAACCCCCGGAAGGGGATCTGATGCAGCGCCCGCCGCGTCCACCCCGCGAACCCCTGGTGACCCGCTACATGCTGTGGCGGATCGCTTACGTGTCGCTGCTCCTGGTCGGAACGACCCTGGGGCTTTACAAATGGGAGATCGGACAAGGGGCCGCGGTGGAGATGGCCCGCACGGCGGCCGTCAATGCATTGGTCGCCGGCGAATTGGTCTATCTAATCAACAGCCGTTTTTTCGTCGCTCCGAGCCTTTCATTGCGTGCCTGGTTCGGTAACCGCTACGCCGTCCTTGCCATAATCGTGCTGATTGGGTTGCAATTGCTCTTCACTTATGCGTCGTTCATGCAGAACGCCTTTGGTGCCCGTGATCTGAGCGGCGAAGCTTGGCTCAGGATTGCTGGCGCGGCCTTGCTGGTGTTCTTGGCGGTCGAACTGGAAAAAACAGTCGTTCGCCGGCTCGGCAGGCCGGTATTGGGCAAGCCCACTCGGCCGGTGGCACCGGAGATCCGTCCGGCGCGCCTCTTGGACCGGGCCGCTGCGGTACTGGCCGGCGTACTGGGACTTATTCTAATGTGGCAGCTGTTGGAGGTCTCGGGACGCCTTTATACCTTGGTGGCGAGCACCGAGCTCGACGTCGGTCCGATGACGGCTGTAGGCGTCGCCCTTGCGGTATTCGCCGTCTTATGCGCCTTGGTACTGATCATAGAGGCTCTACTCGGCATCAAGGTGAACGGAGGATCGGGGACGGTGCTTAAGTTGCTGATTCCGGCGCTACTCTTGGCGATCGCCTGGCACGCACCCAGTTATCCGTTCGAACCGTGGCACCTGCCTTGGTTGCTCGCCGCGAGTACGACTCTGTTGGTCTTGGGAATTGTGTATCTGGTTCTTCTGTTGATAGTCCACCGAACCAGTCCACCCAACACCTTCTGATTGTTGCTGAGTTCGAAACGGATCCCGGAAGCCGCCGATGCCACCATAACAATCCCTCGACTCTAGGGTCAGCGGCTCCGAGGCGAGCGAGTGGTCGGAACGTTACCACAAAGGCATTGGAAAACTACCACCGTTGCGGCGACCTCTTTCTGGGATATGCGAGGGAATTTCCCGGTCCGACCTTAAGCTCCGGCAACGTTATCGCCTGGGATAATCTCTCGTCGCAACAAGCCGGTCGACCATCGAGAGATCGGAATAGGGAAGGTGGTCGGGTACAACCGTTGTTAGTTTATCGCTTAGTTTGCTGCATCTTTTGAGAGCATATATTCTCAGCTTGACCGGCTTTTATCAGAAGAGACATAGGGTACTTGTTTTCACGAAGGAATTTTTTGACTTCGTCGATCGTAAGGCGCTTTGATTCTTCCAGTGCAATGCATTCACAGAGATTTACGATCGGAGAATCATCGCTTGTGATGACTCTATTTGGATTTGCCTTTTCTTTTTTAACACACATATCGGCATATTTATGCTCAAAGGCGTGATGGTCCTCTTCGCTAATGACATGAGCCAAAGCGCCGGTTGAAAATAAGCTGGATGCAATGATTAGAGTAACTCCCATCGTGCTTGATAGCTTCTTAGGGACATCAATAAACGAAGGTGCCATATTTTATTTCTCCAAATTAGTTAATATAAATCTCTGTCCGTTTAGTTGGCCAGTTTTTTCGCACCGGAAGGTATTGACATCTAAACAACCCTTCTTGAGCGCCTTCTCATAGTTGACTTGATTCTGCCTGGTCCAGCCACACCCAAAACGGCTAAAAGGGGTAGGGTAATAAAGTCACTTGTACCACGCCACCGGCGTCAGACATCACGCACGGTATGCCCATGGGGACATCGAATACGCTTTGCTCATACGTTTCCCCCTTTGAAAGACCGCCAACGTACTCCGGCGTTAGCGCAATTCCATACGTCAGATATGAAAATGCTATTAAGCGCAGTGCTCTGAAGTATAACGAAATGTCCCTATCGATGTTTCGCAGGGCGGATGGCAATCGTGCATGTCATCGCGGTGTTGTTTGAGCGTGACGGCGGCAGCCAACCCAAACATCAGCAATTTATATGGTTTCCGGAGTGATAGGCGCAAGCGGGCGACACATCGCTATCGATAAGAAAACCAAAGAAGATAAAGGGGATCAAGCAGATGATTGGGTTGAAAATCTTTGCGGGAGCCGACTTTGCCAGCAATGGCGGTAGATGCCATCAAATGGAAAAGTGATCGGTTGGTTGGTCAGCGCGACTGCGCTGAAATACCCGATTTTTCAAGGTCGTTCCTCGCACAGGCGGCAAGGAACGAATATTCCGCGTGAAAATGCGCGGCGTCGAATATGGCGACTATTTCTACCAGGGTAATGTGCCGACACATTCCTTGCCGGTGTTGAAGTCGTCGCTATCCGGTCTCAGATCCGGAAATATTCTTCGCCGCGTAGTAGAGTTTCCTACCCTTCGAGATAGGATAGCCGGGTCGCGAGAATGCCTTCCAAGGACTCCAGGGCCTTGGTGAAGCCATCAATGCCCTCCGACAGTTTGTCGGAAGCCATGCGATTCTCGGTGTGCATGCGGTCGAAAGTTGCCTTGTCCATGGTGATTTTCTCAATGGAGGCATTGGCCGCCTTGTTTGGGTCCAGCTTGCGCGGCAGGTCGCCCTCGGTTGATTGCAGTTCGCCCAACAGAGACGGTGCGATGGTCAGCAGATCGCAGCCGGCCAATTCCGTGATCTCCCCGATGTTGCGGAAGCTGGCGCCCATGACCTCGGTTTTGTAACCGAATTTCTTGTAGTAGTTGTAGACCTGGGTTACCGAGAGAACGCCAGGATCTTCGGCGGGCGGATAAGAATCGCGCCCGGTGTCCTTCTTGTACCAATCGAGGATTCGGCCGACAAAGGGGGAAATCAGAGTGATGCCGTTCTCGGCGCAGGCGATTGCCTGATGCAGGCCGAACAACAAAGTCAGGTTGCAGTGAATCCCCTCTTTTTCCAGAACCGCTGCCGCTTGGATACCTTCCCAAGTCGCGGCGATCTTGATGAGCACGCGCTCACGGGAAACGCCTTGTGCTTCGTACTGCGCGATCAGATCACGGCCCTTGGTGATGGTCGATTCGGTATCGTAGGAAAGTCGGGCATCTACCTCGGTTGAAACGCGCCCGGGAATGATCTGGAGAATTTTGAGCCCAAAGGAAACGGCCAGGCGATCGAACGCGAGGGAAACCACCTGCGATGCCGGCGCGTCCTTGCCCAGAGTCGCTCTGGCACCTTTCAGCGTGTCATCGACGATGCCCTGATACTGCGGCATTTGGGCAGCGGCGGTAATCAGCGATGGATTGGTCGTCGCATCTTGGGGTTTGAAGGTTTCAATGGCCTGGATATCTCCGGTATCGGCCACAACCACCGTTACTTCCCGAAGTTGTTCGAGTAAATTCTTTGGCATGATTGAATCCTACATTTCAAAGTGAGTGTGTCTGGTGAGCGCCGGGAACATCCGGGCTCCGATTACTATTGCATCAGACTCTGGTCGGCAATTCTGACGGAACCGCCCAATCAGGGTACTTCAAGGCTTGCCACGGCAATAACCGGGCGGGTAAGAATACATGGAACCAAGCATTTTTAACAAGAACGGCAGGCTTCGGGACATATGGCGCAGCCGAATCCATTGGAAAGGTTGTGAGGGTTTCTGGCTGAGCGGCTGGGACTTTTGTGGCTGCAGCGGACGGCCCATGCAAGAATGAAGGATGTAGTCGAAAGGCGGGGGCGTATCCGTCGTTGTGGTGTTAATCGGAAAAGGGTTTCGTGGCCGAGACCGCCGGTGGAAAATCGCTAGTGGCATGAAGTTGCGAGCGGAACTTCATTCCGTGGTTGCCCCCTGAGGGGCAGCGTAAGCGATGACGAATTCAGAAACGTCAACCCGAAGCCCGACCGGTTTCTCCGGGCTTGGAATCACCTGATAGTTCCTAAACTCTTTTAAATTTCAACGTTTACTTGCTTAGGGACCCATGGATGGAGTAGGCGCGTGACGGAGATCCATTTTCGGAACGGCCATGCGAATCTCGTGACAAAGTCGATCAGGCTGATAAAATTCCCTCCTTCCTTTAGTGAAGTAACCATAAAAAGTATTAAGGAGAAAAACATGCCTTCGCGTCGAGAACTAGCAAATGCCATACGCGCTTTGAGCATGGATGCCGTACAAAAAGCAAATTCCGGGCATCCGGGAGCGCCTATGGGAATGGCGGATATTGCCGAGGTGCTGTGGAACGATTACATGCGCCACAACCCTTCGAATCCGAAGTGGCCGGATCGCGACCGTTTCGTTCTTTCCAACGGGCACGGCTCGATGCTGTTGTATTCGTTGCTGCATCTGACCGGTTACGACCTCCCGATCGAAGAGCTGAAAAACTTCCGGCAGCTTCATTCCAAAACCCCCGGCCATCCCGAATACGGTTATGCGCCGGGCGTTGAAACGACCACCGGCCCGCTGGGGCAGGGCATCACCAACGCTGTGGGCATGGCCTTGGCCGAGCGTACGCTGGCAGGCCAGTTCAATCGCTCCGGCCACAAAATCGTCGACCATTACACCTATGTGTTCCTGGGCGACGGTTGCTTGATGGAGGGCATTTCGCACGAAGCGTGCTCGCTGGCCGGCTCCATGAAGCTCGGCAAGCTGATTGCCTTCTATGATGACAACAACATCTCCATCGACGGCGAGGTACGCGGCCACGGCAATACCCCGGGCTGGTTCATGGACGACACCCCCAAACGTTTCGAAGCCTATGGCTGGCATGTCATTCCGAAAGTTGACGGCCATGACGCGGAAGCCGTGAAGAAAGCCATCGAGGAAGCGCGCTCCGTCACCGACAAGCCATCCTTGATCTGCTGCCAAACTATCATCGGTTGGGGCTCGCCCAACAAGCAGGGTAAGGAAGAATGCCATGGCGCCGCCTTGGGCGCCGACGAGGTCGCCCTGGTCCGCGAGACCATCGGTTGGTCGCATCCGGCGTTCGTGGTTCCGGAAGACATCTACGAAGGCTGGAGCGCGCGCGAAATCGGTGCGAAGAGCGAAGCCGACTGGAACGACCGCTTCGAGAACTATCGTGCCGAATTCCCGGAACTCGCCGCGGAATTCGAGCGTCGCATGGCCGGCGAACTGCCGCGCGATTGGGCCGAGAAGTCCAAGAGCTTCATCGCCAAGGTCGATGAAAAAGCCGAAACCATCGCCAGCCGCAAGGCATCCCAGAACACCCTGAACGGCTTCGGCCCGCTGCTGCCAGAGATTCTGGGCGGCTCCGCCGACCTGGCCGGCTCCAACCTGACCATCTGGTCCGGTTGCAAGAACGTGAACGCGGAAGGCCATGATGGCAACTACGTTTATTACGGCGTGCGCGAATTCGGCATGTCGGCCATCATGAATGGCGTCGCGGTGCACGGGGGATTAAAGCCCTATGGCGCGACCTTCCTGATGTTCTCGGAATATGCCCGCAACGCGCTGCGCATGTCGGCACTTATGAAAGCGCCGGTGATCTACGTTTATACCCATGACTCTATTGGTCTCGGCGAAGACGGTCCGACCCATCAGCCGATCGAGCAGACCGCTACTCTTCGCATGATTCCCAACATGCAGGTCTGGCGTCCCTGCGATGCGGTAGAGTCGGCTGTCGCCTGGAAGGCCGCAATCGAGCGCAAGGATGGACCTTCCGTCCTGATTTTCTCGCGCCAGAATCTGCCCCACGTGTCTCGCACGCCGGCGCAGATCGGAGCCATCCAGCGCGGCGGTTACGTCGTTCGCGACTCTGACGGGACGCCGGAGGCGATCATCATCGCCACGGGTTCGGAAGTCGAGCTGGCGCTCAAGGCGGCGGAAGAACTGGCCGGCAAGGGCAGGAACATCCGTGTTGTATCCATGGCTTCGACCAACGTGTTCGACGCTCAGGATGCCGCTTATCGTGAGTCGGTGCTGCCGTCCGCCGTTGCCAAGCGCGTGGTCGTTGAAGCCGGCGTGAGTGATGGCTGGTTCAAGTACGTGGGACTCAGCGGCAAGGTGGTAGGTCTGGACCGCTTCGGCGAATCCGCGCCGGCCGGCCAGCTCTTCAAGGAGTTCGGTTTCACCGTCGACAATGTCGTCAAACAAGTGGAGTCGATTCTCTAGTTCAAGTACACGAAAGGACCTGATTGGCGATGAATTTCGGCTGGGACGCCTCCTTGGGCTTAAAACCCACCGAAAGAGGTGTCTTATGCCGCCAGGCGATGCCCGTTTCAAACCGGAAAGGGTCTGAATGGGGTTGTCGGCGCATGGCTGAACTTCGTCGCTAAGCAGGCGAGAGGAGCATATCGATGGCTATTATTTCCTTAAGGCAATTGCTGGACCACGCCGCTGAGCACAACTACGGCTTACCGGCGTTCAACGTGAACAACATGGAGCAGGTTAAGGCCATCATGGAAGCCGCTTCCGCGGTTGACGCTCCGGTGATCCTGCAAGGTTCCGCCGGCGCGCGCAGCTACGCGGGCGAGCCGTTCCTGCGCCATCTCATCCTCGCGGCAGTGGAAATGTACCCGCATATTCCGATCTGCATGCACCAGGATCACGGTGCTTCTCCGGCGGTCTGCGTTCGTGCCATCCAGTCCGGTTTCAGCTCGGTCATGATGGACGGCTCCCTCTTGGAGGACATGAAAACGCCGTCCAGCTATGAGTACAACGTCGAGACGACCCGCAAGGTGGTCGATCTAGCCCATGCGTGCGGTGTTTCGGTTGAAGGTGAACTGGGTTGCCTGGGCTCATTGGAGACCGGCAAAGCCGGCGAGGAAGACGGTCACGGTGCGGTAGGTGAACTGGATCACTCCCAATTGCTGACCGACCCGGACGAGGCCGCCGATTTCGTTAAAAAAACCAAGGTCGACGCCTTGGCTATCGCGATTGGCACCAGCCACGGCGCCTACAAGTTCACCCAGAAACCAACCGGCAAGGTGCTCCGCATCGACCGCGTCAAGGAGATCCACGCCCGCATCCCCAACGTTCATCTGGTCATGCACGGCTCGTCTTCGGTACCCGAAGACTGGGCGGCAATGATCAACAACTACGGCGGCGATATAGGCCAGACCTACGGGGTCCCGGTCGAGGAAATCGTGGAAGGTATTCGTCACGGTGTACGGAAGGTCAATATCGACACCGATTTGCGCATCGCCTCCTATGGCGCTATGCGGAAGTACATGGTCGAAGACAAAAAGAACTTCGATCCGCGCAAGGTCTACAAAGAAGCGCAAAAAGCCATGACCGGGATTTGCAAGGCCCGTTATGAGGCGTTCGGCGCCGCCGGCCAAGCTTCGAAGATCAAGGTCATCGGCCTGGAAGAGATGAACAAGCGATACAGCAAAGGTGAATTGGATCCGGTCGTCACTTAGACCGTGCTCAAGGCGCTCGTTTTCGACGTGGATGGCACCCTGGCGGATACCGAACGCCTGGGCCATCGCGTTGCTTTTAATCAAGCCTTCGCGGAAGCGGGCCTCGACTGGGTTTGGGATGAATCCCTGTATGGCGATCTCCTTGCCGTTACGGGCGGCAAGGAACGCTTGCGCCACTTCATCAACACCTATCGGCCGAAGGTTCCCGTCCAAGAATCCAAGCTAAGCGATTTCATCGAAAATCTACAGGCTACGAAAACCCGCCATTACACCGCTCTGGTGGAAAGCGATGGGATTCCGGTCCGACCGGGCATCATTCGTTTGATGAAGGAGGGCATGGCGGCAGGATTGCGGCTAGCCATCGCCACCACGACCACATTGGAGAATGTTCAGGCCTTGCTATCGGCGTCTTTCGGCTCGGATGCGGCGACTTGGTTCGAAGTAATCGGTGCGGGGGAGATCGTTCCGAACAAGAAGCCAGCGCCTGATATTTATGAATACGTACTGGCCGAATTGGGTCTGGAGGCTAAGGATTGCCTGGCGTTCGAGGATTCGGAAAATGGCTTGCGATCGTCCCTGGGGGCGGGTATTCCGACGCTGGTTACCGTCAACGACTACACCTCTGATCAGGATTTCACCGGAGCATTGCTTGTAACAGACCACCTAGGAGAACCGGAACAGCCTTTGATCTGTTTGAGCGAAGCCCCCTGGAAAAAAGCGTTCAGTCTGGTCGATATTGACGTTCTCAAGCAATTGCATGAGCGTTGGACTCGCCAAAAGAATAAAACAACAATAAACCCGGAAACGGATTTCGCAATTCTTTGAGGAGTCCCCCATGTCCCAAAAACATCCCGTTATCGCCATCACCGGCTCGTCCGGTGCAGGCACCACGACTGTAAAAAGGTCCTTCGAGCACATTTTTTTTCGGCTGGGGTTAAAACCTCTCATGATTGATGGTGATAGCTTTCATCGCTATGACCGGGTAGAAATGAATACGAGGATCGCCCAAGCACAACAAGAAGGTCGAACCTTCAGTCATTTCTCGATTGAAGCCAATATCCTGGACGAGCTGGAAAGAACCTTTAAGGAGTATGGGGAAACCGGCTCGGGCAAGCGTCGCTACTACATTCATAGCGAAGAAGACGGAAAAAGTCTTGGCGGCTACCAAGTCGGGACCTTCACACCATGGGAGAAAATACCTGAAGGCACCGATCTCATGTTTTACGAGGGACTGCACGGCGGTGTTAAGACGGAGACTATTAATGTCGCCAAATATACCGATCTGCTCGTCGGTGTCGTTCCCATCGTTAACCTGGAATGGATTCAAAAAATTCATCGGGATACTGCCTTGCACGGTTACAAGCCGGAAGACGTCACCGATACCATCCTCCGGCGCATGGCAGATTACGTGAAAGTGATCACTCCGCAATTTTCACAGACGGATATCAACTTTCAACGAGTTCCTTTGGTCGATACTTCGAACCCGTGCATTGCACGCGATATTCCGACACCGGATGAAAGCTTCGTGATTATTCGTTTCAAGGATCCGAGCAAGTTCAATGTCGACTTCCAGTACCTGCTGTCGATGATTCATAACTCGTTCATGTCCCGACACAACTCGATCGTCATTCCCGGAGGCAAAATGGGTCTGGCCATGGAAATCATATTCAGGCCGATCATTGAGCATCTGATGGACGAGCGCGATAATGCTTGACCGAGCCTGCTAACTCAGGACAATCCAGGCGCGTGGCGTAGGGCAGGGTGGATCAATACCTATGGTGACTTCTACCTGAGTTCCCAAAAGTTTAATTGTCGGCGTTTCTCCTTCCTTGGCCGACAGCACTGGTAACCACCTGGTAAGCGTCCTTGATCACTTTCTGCTTTTGCAGTTCGGAATTCAACTCCGCGTCAATATCGCTAGTGAGTTGTTTCATGATCATTTTGGCTATCTCGTCCTTAATGGATTCGAAATAGGCCAGTAAATTCTCTTCCAATTCCTCGAAATAGTTTTTGATGCCGCGACGGGCAAATTTGTTGATTTGACGCTGCTGCTTGCGGGTGTAATCCAGCAAGCCGATCTTATAGCACTCCAGGGCTCGGTCGATTTCGTCGGTTTTGCCGGTGGGCACGGCCGGTACTTGGCGCACCTCCGTCAGGACACCGTAAATGCTGCTCAGTTTGTCCAATCCCAAGGCCAGCATTTGTTTCACACCGGCGTCGGGCCCCAGCAGGCGCGTGCTCTTCGCGATTTCAAGGGCGCGGTCGGCGTTTTTCTGCACCAGTTCGATGATGTCTTCTTTGCTCTGGACGGACTCGTCGGCCTCCTTGGCCATGATGGCGCGGCCCAGTTCGTCGATGACGCCGCCGTACTCGAACAGGAACACGTCGCACATGCCTTTCAGCCGGTTAACCATGTCGCGGCCGCTCAAGCGGTCGCTCAGCACCGCCAGTACGTCCTCCGGCAGAGCATCGTTGGAGGAAATGCTGTCTAGCAGACGGAAGAGATGGCGCCGTACGATTTGCTCATCCAACAGGTGCTGCAGCTGGGTGCGGAAGGTATGCTGGATGTGAAGGTTTTCTTCGATTTTGTGCGGCAGCCGGCTGATCACGCTATGCAGGTCCAAGCCTTTCAGCAACTCGTTTTTAAGCGCTTTGCGATCCAAGGTGTCGATGGCATTGGCAATTTGCTCGCCCAGTTGCTCCCGGTCTTCGTCGCGCCAGAATACAAACTCCGGCAATACCTCGGTACGCAGCACTTTAATGTGCTCTTCCACCGTGGTACGAAGACGCCGCAATACCTCGTCCTGGCGGCGCGACAATTCGCCCGCGATGAAGGTGCTTTTCATACTGTCGTCGTTCTTGTTTTTGTAGTTCTGGTAGAGGGGTTCCAACCGCTCTCTCAGCCGTTTGGCCAAATCCATGTATTCGCTGCGCGCTTCGTCGAGAAATTCGGCTTTGGCGGTATGAGCCAGGTATTCGAACAGGTTGGCGCGGAATCCGGCGAAGCTCTTGGCTTCCTCCAGTGATTTGATAAAACCTTCCGCCTCGTTCCGTTCGGGTATTTTACCGATGGCTTTTTGGAGCGCGTCCACATGCTCGCGGATACTGCCGCTCTTTTCCAGACGGCCCTCCTGGATCAGTTTCAACAGCAAGTAATTAAGCGCCGATACCCGAAATACCCGGTCTTTGGCGATATGAAAACCGTAGTGGTCAATCTTTTGTCCAAAATTCGCCAGTTCTTCTTTTTTCTGCTGACTGCTCAGCACGTCCCACTGGTTGATGGTCCAAAAGGCCCGCTGCAGCACTCGCTTGCGTTGGCTGTGGATTTCGGCCAATAACTCGATTTCCTCTCCTTCCAGCAGGTGGAACACCTTCATGGCGATGACGAAGGCCTTGGCGTCGTTTTCCACGTAGGATTTGGTCACCTTGCGGTGGCGCGGATTAACTACGCCCAGTCCCGGCAAGTCGACCAGCACTACGTTTTCCGGGATATTGACGTCGGTGAGAAATATTTCCGCCTGGTCTACGAATAGCACGTCTTCGTAATCTTCGGTGACGTAGCTCGGCAACTCCGCCAGAGCGATTTCTTTTACCGCGCCGCTGAGTTTGTTCCAACCTTCGATCAGGATTTTCAGCTCATCGAAAAATTTTTGTTTGTTGAAAGAGCCGAACTGGTTTTTATGCTGTTCGATGTCCTTTGCCAGCGTACTCAGCAATTCACCTTTGCCAAGCTTACGGTAAGCGTCGCTGCTCTTGCGCAATTCCTTGGACAGTTCCTCCGTATACAGGTTTTTCAGCTCGTCCCGTTCGCTTTCGTTGAGGTAGTGGATGACTGCCCGATTGGCGCGCCCTTTGCGGATTAGGGTGGGGATGGCGGTGAAAGACTTGGTGGCCTGGGGCAGAATGTCGTCGCCCAGCACCGCATTGATGATGGTGCTCTTGCCGGCGGAGAATGCGCCCAAGAAAGCCACCGGAAACTCCGGCGATTTGAGCCGTTCCAACCATGTGCGCTTGCGGTTGACAAAGTATTTGAAATCGTCGGTCACACCTAAATAAGGCGCGGAGGCGTCGTAGGCTTCGAACAGGCGCGTGAATGCTTTGACGTAATTGCTGTAATCCGACTCTTTCATCCGTAGGTTTCCTGAATTTTTTATGGGCCGGCGGCATTTCAAGTTCAAGCTGCCAGCAGTGGCGCGGGCCGAGCCATACGACCATGGTCAAGCAAAGGATATATTACCATTTATGTTACGCAGACCTTAGTGGCTATAGCCCACTAGACTCCCGCTATAACGTCTTTTCACGAATTCCTAATTATCCCGCAATGTCGAGAGGTAGGGCCATCTTGTCATGGCATCCGATCACGATAAGCTTAGGCTATGAGAGAACTCTTGGGAAAATCCGGCTGTTTCCGGCCGGGAAACGATCGTTAAGCGCTAAAAACTCCGCCCGCACGGATAACCCATCTACCGCTTTCCGGAAGGTAGTTGGCAAACCCCGTTGGCGTCTGGAGAGGACGGGTGTAACGGATTGGTCATTTTCTTTACAAGGGGCGGCAGAGTGCGGAAATGGGGGGCTGTTCCTGATTACACAGTTTCCCACAAGAACTGTGGACAACCGGCAAGAGGAAGTTCTTCGCTCCTTTACGGCTCGGCGCTCAGGTATTGGTGGAGCGTTCGGTTAGGTGTAGAAACCGCTCTATACATGCAGAGCCGCAAAGATCGCGATAGGTGTGCTGGGAGGGGGAGGAGAGTGTAGAGATGAGAAAGCGGCTAGACCCGGACATCCCTGTCCTCCCGCTTCGCTTCCTAGCGAATCTGACCATCCGTGCTCAATGGTCGGTCCAGTTACAGTATCTACTCCTTAGACTATTTGGATGTTTGGCATATGGCTTTCCGTCCTGGGGGGCCGTGCAACATTCCATCATCCTTGCCCGAAGGCAGCTTCCTTACTGTCCCTCCGAGTGGGGTCCATTTAAACACCGAATCTCGTTCGGAAAAATAAGCGAGAGTTCGTACGTACATCTCCGCGCTTATCCGGATAGACAGCGATCCAGTGGGGAGACCGGCACCCAAGACGGAGATGTTAGACAGGCTTGTAGTGTTTCTTCGCGGCCTCGGTAACTCGCACGATGAAATCAGTCTTCGCATTGGTATAAGCGACCCGATCATTCGGGTGCATTGCGGCCAGACGATACTTTAATTCTTCATACTCTTTGGCAACGGGCGGGTGTTTAATCAAATAGTCTCGAAACAGCAAGCGATCCCAATGCTCGAACTCTTTTTCAACCATGTGAATATGGTGAGTCCGTTTTCCGGCGGAATCGCGCTTGATAAACCAGGCATAGAATGGGCTACCGTCATCCCCCCGCGTCGGGCGCCAAAAGTAGTCATAGCCTTTGGCCTCCAATACAGGGGCGATAACCGATTTCGCTTTGCCTAGAGATGTGACTTCAACCAACATATCCACGATTGACTTGGCGGCCAAGTATGGGACGGCCGTGCTCCCGAAGTGCTCGATACGGCCAATGAGTTCTTGAGGTACGATCCTAAGAAGATGTTTCTTCTCCTCCTCAAACAGGAGCGGCCAGGCGGGGTCGTAAGGGGCCATCCCAATTTCTTCTTGTGTAACGCGCCGGATTCGCTCTTCGAGAGTTTCCATAGGTTCGATGCCTGAATGTCTAAAGACTGAGGCTGCCGTATAACACGCACGAGGTAACCCCGAGACCGCGAGCGGAGCCTGAGGCGTCTGTGATCAGGCTGCCCACTCTACCCCCAATAATTCCGCCTGCTGCAACACCGTTTGCGTGGCCCGTTCCTGCTTGTCCGGCGGATAACCATACTTCCGCAGTATCCGCTTCACGATTACCCGCAGCTTGGCTCGGACGCCTTCTTTCACGGTCCAGTCGATGGTGACATTGCGCTTAACCGTCTCGACCAGCTCGCGGGCGATGGTTTTCAAGGTCTCGTCGCCGAGCACCTGCACGGCACTGTCGTTGGCTTCCAGAGCATCGTAGAAGGCGACTTCATCATCATTCAGCCCCAGATTCTCGCCCCGTGCCTGCGCGGCTTTCATGTCCCTGGCGAGTTGAATAAGCTCTTCAATGACTTGAGCGGTTTCGATGGCACGATTTTGGTAGGCGCGGATCGCCCGTTCCAGCATTTCGCCAAAGGAGCGGGATTGCACCAGGTTCTTCTTGGAGCGCAGCTTGATCTCATCGGTCAGTAGCTTCCGGAGCATTTCGACCGCCAGGTTCTTGTGAGGCAAGCCGCGGACCTCGGCGAGGAATTCATCCGAGAGGATGGAGATATCCGGCTTCTTGAGCCCGGCCGCGGCGAACAGGTCGATGACGCCTTCCGGCGCCACGGCATTGGCAACGATTTGGCGGATGGCGTGATCGAGTTCGTAATCGGTCTTGCCGCCGCTCCCGCCTTTGCTCAGGGCGGCGCGTACCGCCTGGAAAAACGCCACGTCATCCCGGATTGCTAGGGCGTCCTCGTGGGGTACGGCCAGCGCGAAGGCTTTGGAAAGCTCGGTGACGGCCTGGTTCAGGCGGCTCTTACCGTCATCCTGGGCAAGAATGTGTTCTTGGGCGGGCGGCAGCAGAGAAAGTTTTTCCGCGGGGCTCCCGGACGTCCAAAGGGAATGGTCGAAGCCATGGAATAGGCCCCGGCAAATCTCGTACTTCTCCAGCATAACGGCGACGGCTTCGGTCTGGTCGATGGCGGTCTTGCCGGTGCCGCCGCTGTCGGTGTAGTCGGCCAGAGCGCGTTTCAACTGGTCGGCGAGGCCGAGGTAATCGACCACCAGCCCGCCGGGCTTGTCCTTAAACACCCGGTTGACTCGGGCGATGGCCTGCATCAGTCCGTGGCCGCGCATGGGTTTATCGATATACATCGTATGTAGGCAGGGCACGTCGAAGCCGGTGAGCCACATATCTCGGACGATGACGAGTTTCAGCGGGTCCTTGGGGTCTTTGAAGCGCTTGGCGAGAGCTTCTCGGCGCGGCTTGTTGCGGATATGGGTTTGCCACTCGGCCGGATCGGCGGCGGAGCCGGTCATCACGATCTTGATGGCGCCTTGTTCATCGTCTGGGCTATGCCAGTCGGGGCGCAGCTTGACAATGGCGTCGTACAAATCTACGGCGATCCGGCGCGACATGCACACCACCATGGCTTTGCCGTCCATCGTTGCCAGGCGCTGCTCGAAGTGGTTCACCAGATCTTGTGCGATCAGGGCGACGCGCTTTTCGGTGCCGACCAAGGCTTCGATCTGCGCCCACCTGGACTTGAGCTTTTCCTTGCGTTCGGTTTCTTCGCCTTCGGTGGCTTCCTCGAATTCGTCGTCGAGCGTGGGCCGTTCCGTCTCCGACAGCGCCAGCTTGGCGAGCCGCGATTCGTAGTAGATCGGTACCGTGGCGCCATCCTGCACGGCTCGCTGGATGTCGTAGACGCTGATGTAGTCGCCGAACACCGCCCGGGTGTTCTTGTCGGTGAGTTCGACCGGGGTTCCGGTAAATCCAATGAAAGTAGCGTTGGGCAGGGCGTCGCGCAGGTGCCGGGCGTAACCGTCGATGAAGTCGTATTGGCTGCGATGGGCTTCGTCGGCGATGACGACGATATTGCGGCGATCGGACAGCAGCGGGTAGCTGTCGCCCCGAACCTCGGGAAAGAACTTCTGCACCGTGGTGAAGACCACGCCGCCGGATGCCACTTGAAGTTTACCCCGCAGGTCGGCGCGGCTTTCCGCCTGGACCGGGGCTTGCCGGAGCAGGGCCGCGCAGCGAGCGAAAGTGCCGAAAAGCTGGTCGTCCAGATCATTGCGGTCGGTGAGCACCACCAAGGTGGGGTTGGCCATCGCGGGGTGCCGAATCAGCTTGCCGGCATAGAATGCCATGGTGAGGCTTTTGCCCGAGCCCTGGGTGTGCCAGACCACGCCGGCGCGCCGGTCGGCGGGCGCGCCGCCCGGCATCCGGCGGCTTTCGTAACGGCCCGTCGATTCCGCCGCCATGGCCGGCGCGGACGCTCGAACGGTTTCTTCCACCGCCAGGTTGACCGCGTGGAATTGATGGTAGCCGGCGATCTTCTTCACCGGATTGCCGGCGCCGTCGTCCTCGAACACGATGAAATAGCGGATCAGGTCCAGGAACCGCCGGGGCTCGAACACGCCACGCACAAGGACTTCCAGTTCGGTGAGTTTGGCCGGCGCCGGGGCCTCGCCCTCGATGGTTCGCCACGGGCCGAAACGTTCCCGGTCGGCGGTGAGCGAGCCCAGGCGGGCCTGGAGCCCATCGGAAATCATGAGCGCGGCGTTGTAGACGAACAGGGCGGGAATTTGCGCCTTGTAGGTCTGCAACTGGTTGAAGGCGGCCCAGAGGGAGGCGTTCTCGTCCGCCGCGTTCTTGAGTTCGATCACCGCCAGCGGCAAGCCGTTGACGAAGACCACCAGATCCGGGCGGCGGTTGTGCTGGCCTTCCACCACGGTGAACTGGTTCACCGCCAGCCAGTCGTTGCGCTCCGGGGCGTCGAAGTCGAACAGCCGCGCATGATCGCCGACGATGCGGCCTTCGGCGGGGTATTCGACCGGCACGCCTTCGATCAGGTAGCGGTGCAGGGCGCGGTTATTGGCGAGGAGGCCGGGTGCTTCCAGGTGCTTGAGCTTACGCAGGGCTTCATCCCGCGCCGAGGCGGGAAGCTGTGGATTGAGCCGGGCCAGGGCTTCCCGTAACCGGCCTTCGAGCAGGACTTGGGCGTAGCTGTCGCGTTCGGCGGCGGGTTCGCCGGGGGCGATATCGGGGCCGTGAAGGATCGTATAGCCCAAGCTCTCGAACCAAGTGAGGGCGGCTTCTTCGACGACGGATTCGGTGAGGGCGCCAGTGCACATTTTTGTTGGTGTTATTCTTGGCGGTGAAAAATGGGATTATTTTTAACTTGATTTTTTTATCGCTTGTTTTTGACAATTACTCTCGAAAGCTTCGTTGGTAAGATGCGGGCACCGCCTTTTTATTGCTTGGTAATTACTAGGTTTCACTCATCTCGCACTCACCAGCGATAACCCCACGGTAGCGCCGATTCCCGATTTGGAGTGCCGAGTCCCAAATCGAGAATTCTACAGCCGAAGTCATTAACCGCTTCGGGAGATTGCGGAGCAACCCTGCTGCAATTGAAAACGGCTGTGTCCAAGGGAGGCCATCAGCCGGCATGGCAATGACCGTTTCCCCGCAACTTATCCGAAGTACGGAGCCATCAAAGTCGAAGATGGCCATTGTCTTCTCGCCGACCAAGTTTAATTTCTCAGCCAGGGTATTCAGAGCAAGCCGAGCCCAAGCCCGCTCGACGGTGCAATGCGGCCGAGCGGCATACGCGGCTCGCTCCTTTTCCCAGGGCAGGAGGTGGCGATTCTGGCGACCAACGGCGAGCCAGGGTATCGGCGAAGCGGGCTCAAACATGCCTTTCGGCGAATGGTCGTCCAGGCACCAAGTGACCCATGCTACGCCTTGTTCCAACGATTCAACCTCGCTGGGCATCTCGCACTCGATTGAGGCAATTATTCGGGGAGTCGATATGATCCCGCCCAATATAACGCAAGGTTGTAACCAACGATTAGTCAAGAAACTTGCGGATAACTTGAAGCTCTTAAAATCAAAACTGAGCCCTCCGGGCGACTCGGAAATTACAGTCTGATCCTCGACAAACCCGAGAGACTTCAATAAGTCCCACGTTGAAATAGCCATATATTAATAAGCCGATTAGAAGTTATGTTGTATCGGATTTACTAATTAAATGCCGATGGACTTGGTGCGGTTACCATGGCTTGAAATTCATCGGAATCAGGTATTTGTACACGCATCCACGTTATCAATCGCTCGGCGATCTCCTCTACTTTCTCAACATCAAAGCCGAATTGCACCAGCACACGCTTACAGGCCACCTTTAAGCGGGCTTGAAGCATTCCCCGCTGCTTCCAATCTACGCCCACGTTTTGATCCATAGTCGCCAGCAACGAATCAGTTAGGTTTGCTTCTGCCAATCGAGGCTCCGTAGGTGACCAACCTTCTGTGCTTAAGAATCTCTCTAAATCCGCTCGGAAAATCTCAAATCGACCGTTGTAGCTCGGAACCACTTCTATTACCGGCGGGCCAGCGTGTGCCGCACTAAGCTCTGGCGGTTTTTCGCCAGCACTCGGCTCCTCCATCTTTCCCTCCGCCAGTGTGGGAACCACCTCGACAACAGTTTTTAAGATATCAATGTAGGTGTCACGATCGATGCCGAAAAGCAAACGGCTTGGTTCAGTGCGCACTTCTATCGTTTGTTCCTTCGGGCCTATTCTGATCACAACTACAATGATTGACCGGCCATCATTGTCTTCGTCGATTCGAGCCTCGACACCAACGGCTCGGTCGATGCGCTCATGATGATGAATAAATCGTTCATACGGCTCACGGGTAACGCTAAGGTCGGGTTCTTTACCTTCGAGTGCATTTAGAATGACACTTAAGATCGCATCACCCGTATGCAGGAACGCCCGAGCATGATCTTCAGCCACGGCATCGATGAAGGCGTCTTTGCCGTGAGCAACTGCTCCATGATCATTGCGCATTTCAGTAAGAGCATCCGCTAACCTATTAAAGCCGGACAGCACTTTGCCTAGCTTGCTCGCGCCTTTGGTGTTGTATAGGCCCAAAGGCTGAAGCGAAGCAACGAGGAGATCCGTCGTTGACGGTGAAGATGACGGCAGAGACTTCCCAAATTCGCACAGAATTGTCACGCACACACTCTCGATGAATGATTTGATGTGCTCGATCAATCCGTGGGCATTACCTTCAAAACAAGCGTTCAATGCCGCATAGCTCGCAGAGAGCGTTGGCGCATCTGTCCAGCGTTCCAGAGCGCGTCGATAGTTTGGGGCTAGAGCGTCCAAATTGGTCATCAGGTACCAACTTCGATAAAGCGTTCAGCGTTCTTCACGCGCAGTTCGCCGGATAGGAGCTTGGGGAGGAGGGTGTCGCGGAGGGCGGCGAGGGTGCGGGATTCACATTCGTTTTTTAATCGTCGATACCGGAAAGGCAAGGCGATTTTGTCAAATGCGGCGATTACCGATTGTTCGGGTATCAGAACAGGCAAGCCGGCCAAACGTGCCCGCGCAAGTTCGGTTTGTCCTGTGCTTCCTTCTCCCAGCGCCTCAATTTCGTCTTGGCGTCGGGATAGGTCAATTCCAAGATAGTTCCATGACAGATTGATACCATCCGCTCTAACCACGGTCACATGGGAATCGACAATCGTTTCTTCCTCAACCGCCAGTATCTGGGCCACTCGGCCAAGCGTACCCACACCTGTGGAATTAACGAGCACATCGCCTTCTATTAGGCCACGCCCGTTGATCGATTTCTTAGTGGAGTCGTGCCGGCGCCCCTTGGTCGAATCAACGCTTCCATCACGAATGCACTTCTGGTTTAAGACAAGTACACCGCCGTGCTCCACGTAGGCAGGCGATATCCCGCGACTCAAATACTGCGTCACTTCGCCAAGCGTTTGTACCCGCCACCCCGCCGGAATCTCGCCCAACTCCGAATCCTCGAACCCATCCGGAAACAACGCGGCAATGGCCGGGTTCAGCCCCTCCGGCGCGCGGCCTTCAGTTTTGGCGCGTACCGGGTCGAAATCGACGAACCAGGATTTGAAGATCGCCCGCGCCATGGCTTCCAGCGTGGCGTTCATGCGGCGGTTGAGTTCGATTTTGTCGTCGAGGGTGCCGAGGATGTGAGCAATGGCGCGTTGTTCTGGGAGTGGCGGAATCGGAATTTTAATTCGATTGATGTCTCTGATCGGGAGTTGCGGCTGCGCGCTCCCAGTGCGCAGTCGGGCAACTTGATCGAGAAAGGCGGCCGAACGAACGAAGAGATAAAGAAAGCGTGGCAATAATGCTGATGGATCAGGGCGAAATATCACCATGCCAGAATTGATGCGAATATTTTCAAAGAGCACAGCCTCATCGAAGTATGCAGCATTTCCTACAGTACCTCTTGTCGTCAGAACAACGTCTTGCCGTTGAAGTTTTCCCTTACGAAGATCGGTATCTTTTTCCTCGCTGATAAAGGCGCAGTCCGAAAAATCGAATCCCGTAGTCGTGACATTTCCGGCATTCAAGAAAAGACAATGTCCGTTTGAGAGGAACTCACTTTGTTTTGGGTAATTTGCACCTCTATCCCCATCAATGATTTGTATTGGCGCATCAACGAACACTGATGTTGCCCATTCACCCGCCATAACCCAACCCCCCCAAACTCTTCCGAATCGCCCCCTCCAACCGCGCACTCTCCGCAAACTGCCCTTCCAGTTCCGCCGTCAACCGCGCCATCTTCTCCGCGAACGGCTCGCCGTCGTCCTCCGCTTTCGCCGCGCCCACGTAGCGGCCGGGCGTCAGCACGTAGCCGTGCCCCCGGATCGCGTCCAGCGTCGCGCTCTTGCAGAAGCCGGGCACGTCGAGGTAATCCCCGTCGCAATCGCCGCGCCAGGCGTGGTAGGTGTCGGCGATCCGGGTGATGTCCTCGTCGCTGAGGTTCCGGTGTACGCGGTCTTCCAGGTAGCCGAGCTTGCGGGCATCGATGAACAGCACCTGGCCGGAGCGGTTGCGGAGCGGCCGGCCATCCATGCCGCGGCCGTTTGCCTTGTTCCGGGCCAGGAACCAGAGGCACACCGGAATCTGCGTCGAGTAGAACAACTGGCCGGGCAGGGCCGCCATGCAGTCCACGAGATCAGCCTCGATGAGGGCCTTGCGAATCTCGCCTTCGCCGGATTGATTGGACGACATGGAGCCGTTCGCCAGCACGAAGCCGGCGATGCCGTTCGGCGCCAGATGGTGGACGAAGTGCTGAATCCAGGCATAGTTGGCGTTGCCGGCCGGCGGTACGCCGTAAACCCAGCGCTTGTCCTCGCGCAGCCGCTCGCCGCCCCAGTCGCTCATGTTGAAGGGCGGATTGGCGAGGATGTAATCGGCCTTGAGGTCCGGGTGCAGGTCGCGGTGAAAGCTGTCGGCGTTCTCGCCGCCGAGATTGGCCTCGATGCCCCGGATGGCGAGGTTCATCATCGCCAGGCGCCAGGTGGTCGGGTTCGATTCCTGCCCGAAGATCGACACGTCGCCGATCCGCCCGCCGTGGGCCTCGACGAATTTTTCCGACTGCACGAACATCCCGCCCGAGCCACAGCAGGGGTCGTACACCCGGCCTTTGTACGGCGCCAGCATTTCCGCCAGCACCTTAACCACGCATTGCGGGGTGTAGAACTGCCCGCCTTTCTTGCCTTCGGCGCTGGCGAACTGGGCGAGGAAGTATTCATACACCCGGCCGAGGATATCCTTGGAGCGGCTGGCTTTATCGCCGAGGCCTAGGGTGCCGATCAGGTTGATGAGTTCGCCGAGGCGGGTCTTGTCGAGTTGCGGCCGGGCGTAGTCCTTGGGCAGCACACCCTTTAAGCGCGGGTTGTCGCGCTCGATGGCGGTCATGGCGTCGTCGATCAGCTTGCCGATGGTGATCTGTACCGCGTTGGCCTGGATGAAGGACCAGCGGGCTTCCTTCGGCACCCAAAAGATGTTGTCGGCGAGGTATTCGTCTCGGTCTTCCGGATCAGCGCCCTGGTCGGCTTCGGCCTGCAACGCCGCGTGCTTTTCCTCGAAGGCGTCGGAGATGTACTTGAGGAAGATCAGGCCGAGGACGACGTGCTTGTATTCCGCGGCGTCCATATGGCCGCGCAGCTTGTCGGCGGCGGCCCAGAGGGTTTGTTCGAAGCCGAGTTTGGCGGTGGGTTCTTGCTGTTTTGGGTTTGCCATGGTGTCAGTTTAAAAAAATCAGCCCGGCAGGAGACCGGGCAAGCTGATTTGTCTTTCTTCAGTACGCGTTGGCTTTCGAGCGGCGCGGTAGTCTCATACCGCCAAAAGGCACCGCTCGGGCCGAGAGCGATAACGCGCCATTAGATCGAGTGGATACGGCGGCACGAACAAAGGACGAAATCGATCGCTCCGGAGCGTGTCAAAGGGTGGTTAATCAACTCCGGAGAACACGACGAAGAGGGTTACGCCGAAACTCGCCGCGCGTTTGCAAACTAACCGGTTAGCAACATGGGCGGTGTCAGTCGGCATTCCTCGGACCATGGAGTGCTTGCGGCGATAGCGGCGACAGTAAGCCACTCATTTCCCCCAATATTGAATTTTTTTCTGTAGGTATCATTCGCCCGAGTCACTATGAAACGGCTTTCGTCTTGATATGGGCTTTAGCCATTTTAGCCTGTAACCAGGGGAAACAAATCCCCTTTTTCGCACCATCGTCCTGGCTCTCGAATTAGCCGGAGCCATCCGCCTCAGATGGCGGTGGAATAACGGAAGGGAGTCGTTTGGGGGCTGTGATGCGCAGTGGCGCTGGGGATTTTTCCGCGGAGATCAAGTCGAACTTGGTGTGGGTGCGGAGCGACACCTTACCATTTGGACGAACTGGCCTGAATCGGCAAGCCCCGGCACAAAGAGGTGGTGTTATGAAAGTGGGATTTATAGGACTGGGGCATATGGGCTCCGGCATGGCGGCGAATCTGGTGCGGGCCGGCCATCAGGTGACCGTTTACAATCGCACGCCCGGCAAAATGCAGGCGCTGGTCGAGCAGGGCGCTCGGGCCGCGTCGGAAGTGGCGGACGCCTGTCGGGGCGATGCCGTCATTACGATGCTGGCGGACGACGCTGCCGTAGGATCCATCGCGTTCGGAGCGAAAGGCATCATCGGCAGCTTGGGCAAGGGCGCTCTCCACATTTCCATGAGCACGATCAGTGTCGGGCTCTCGGAAAGACTGGCTGCGGCACACGCGAACGCCGGCCAGCGGTTCATCGCCGCCCCCGTCTTTGGACGGCCGGAAGCCGCGGCCGCGGCCAAGCTGTACATCGTTGCCGCCGGCGCGCCGGACGCGGTCGATGCCGCCTTGCCGCTGTTCGAAGCGCTGGGGCAGCAGACCTTTCGCGTCGGCGACAAGCCGGAAGCGGCAAATCTCGTCAAGCTCAGCGGCAATTTCCTGATCGCCTCCGTCATCGAGGCGCTGGGCGAGGCCATGGCGCTGGTCGGCAAGGGCGGTGTCGATCGACATCAGTATCTCGATGTCCTGACCTCGACGCTTTTCGGCGCTCCGGTTTACCGGACCTATGGCGCCTTGATCGCCGAGCAAAAGTTCGAGCCCGCGGGGTTCGCCGCGGCATTGGGCTTCAAGGATATCCGGCTGACTCTTAACGCGGCGGAAAGCCTCCGCGTGCCCCTGCCGATGGCGAGCTTGTTGCGCGATCGGTTCCTGACGCTGCTGGCCCATGGCGGCGAGGCGCTGGACTGGTCGGCGATCGCGGAGCTCGCCTCGATGGACGCGGGCCAAGCGGACCGGCTGAGAGCTGGTGAAAAGCCGTAGCGAGCGGCCACGTCGATCCCACCCGCAAGCGTTCCTGAAACGACTGGAGGCTACAACTTCTGGACACGGTCCAACTCCGTCCGCAAGAAGGCGGGAATGCGATGCTCAAGCCAGTACTGTGGCCTGCCCGGATGACGGCCGGAGATAAAACCTACATGCCCGCCTTGCGTGGTGATTTCCAGGTGGACGAAAGACGATAACTCGTGGTCTTCGGGCAGGACCGACGCGGTCATGAAAGGATCATCCCGCGCCTGAATGACGAGGGTGGGAAGATGAATCCGCTTGAGATACTGGCGCGAACTGGATTTCTCGTAATAGTCGTGGACGTCCCAGAAGTCATAAAGCCGGGCGACTACGCGATCGTCGTACTCCCAAAACGAGCGAACGCGGGAAAGGTCGCCGAGGCTCCGGAGTCTCTCGGCTTCGAGATCATTCCCGATCGCCTGCAAATGGTTCTGCTTGCATCGGATGTAATCCTTTAATTCGCCTACCAGATGATTGCGGTAAACCCTGGAAAAGCCGCAGTCCATACGGTCGGCGCACCGATCGAGCAGCAAGGGCACCGAAACGGCCGCCGCCGCGAAAAGGCGGACGGCGTTGCCCTGCTCCCCGAGCCATTTCAGCAACATGTTTCCGCCCAGCGAGTACCCCACGGCCGCCAAGGGGGTTTCCGGATAACGCCGGCTCAAGATGTGATAGACATAATTCAGATCCCCGGTTTCACCGGAGTGATAGCCACGGGCGGTCTGGTTTGGCTGGCCGCTACAGCCACGAAAATTCACGGCGACACTCCGAAACCCGTGCCTGGCCAGCGCGCTCTGCATACCTTGGATATAGGCGGAGCGCGAGGAACCGGTCAAGCCGTGGAGGAGAATTACAATGGGCTGCGCCGGCGTTCCGAACCAGTCCAGATCGAGAAAATCGCCATCCGCTGTGGCCAGGCGCTCACGTAAGGTTCGAAGTTGGGGGAAACGCCTCGTCAAGGGCTGCCAGAGCGTCTGTAGATGCGGTCCCGGCAACCACCAGGCGGGTTTAAAACTGCTGCGATCACAAATAGGCATGTGGGTTTACAGGATTGGCATCGGCATTCTTGACCTCGCCCCCAGGGTTGAGAGCTTTTTTCCGCTACGCCGGGTCGTGAGCGCTTAGTACCGAAGTCCTTTGACTAAGCGACAAACCCGGTGCGTCTGTCAATCGTGGCGGTAATACGCTATCCGTTGAATAACCGTAATTGACCGGTTTTGGTCCGTCGCCAGCCTGCGCTCGTGCGGCCCGCCTTACGCACAGCCGGCGTCCAATAAAGCTGGATGCGTCGGATGCTTGTGCCGCCGGCTGGCTGTTTGCATCTAACGTGAGCCGGCGGCGATGTCAGGCGAGCCGTTACGCTTTAAGCCCTAAGCTCGATCTGAATGTCCTTGAATTTGTTGTCGTAAAAGGCTAACCGGTCCTTCAGTGCACGGTGCTCTTCATAGGGATCCTCATACGTCCAAACCGCATCCTCGAATATCTTATCGCCAAGATTTAGATTGAAGTAATGAGCGGTTCCTTTGAACGGGCACTCTGTCGTGGTATCCGATCGCTCAAGTTTGTCCATCTTGACGTCGGAACGGGGAAAGTAATAACGAGCAGGGTGTTGGTCTTCGTCGACTTGGATCACGTCGTTCGAAGCGGCGACGACGTCGCCATGGATCTTAACCTGCACGCTTTGACCCATATGCTTTTCTTGGACTTTATGGTCAGGCCATTTTCGGTGTCCGGGCGATTTGCTCATACTGACCTCCTGGGTTGATAGCGTTAGTGATCGGCGATATTCAAAGGAGAGCTGTAACGGCTCGTATACCTATCCGCCGCTGCCGTAAGGACGGGTGATGATTTCGAGGAGATGGCCATCGGGGTCTTCGAAATACACTCCGCGGCCGCCATCATGGCGGTTGATCTCGCCCGGCCGGTGCTGGCCGGGGTCGGCCCAGTGTTCGAGCCCTCGCTGGCGGATGCGGCCGAAAATCTGGTCGAACTCGTCCTCGCCGATCAGAAAGGCGTAGTGCTGCGATGCGATCTCGCCGTCGGTCTCGTAGAAGTCGAGTGAAACCCCGTTGCTGAGCTCGACGACAAGGAACGGTCCGAAGGGTTTGGGTGCTGGCAAGCCAAGAACTTCGGTTAGGAACGTTGCCGATCTCTGCTCGTCGCGGCACGAAATAATAGTGTGATTGAGCTGTACGCTCATGTGTGATGCTCCCTGACAGCGGGTCTGTCAAATTTGTGACCGCGGCAGACATCAAACAGTTCAAACTGGTCTAATAGCCACCTAAATCAACCGTTTACGTCGATTTCATTGCGCGGAAAAGCGCCCGTACGGGATCCTTAAGAAAAATTAGTTTGAAACACCTGGCCCTTATGGGATCAATACGTTAATCTCTGCCCCGTTTCGATGAGAGCTTCGATATTTCAGGTCTTTCCCGGCCGGCTGATTCCGCATCGCCCGCGTCAACTGTTCCGCCACTGGCTCGCTGTACTGTCGTTACCGCCCGATTTCTGCTGCTTCGGTAATGCGGGATTCATCACACCATCAACTTTTTGGAAAAGCATTGTTATCTACAGCCAACATCACCATGCAGTTCGGGGCCAAGCCCCTGTTCGAAAACGTCTCGGTCAAATTCGGCGACGGCAATCGCTACGGATTGATCGGCGCCAACGGCTGCGGCAAGTCCACGTTCATGAAGATCCTCGGCGGAGACCTCGAGCCCAGCGCGGGGAACGTATCCATGGACGCCAACGAGCGCCTCGGCAAGCTGCGCCAGGACCAGTTCGGGTTCGAGAACCACACCGTGCTGGACACCGTGCTCATGGGGCACGCCGAGCTCTGGCAGATCAAGGCGGAACGCGACCGCATCTATGCCCTGCCGAACATGAGCGAGGACGACGGCATGAAAGTGGCGGACCTGGAAGTCCGTTTTGCCGAACTGGACGGCTACACCGCCGAGTCCAGGGCGGGCGAATTGCTATTGGGCGTCGGCATTCCCCTGGAACAGCATGGCGGTCCCATGAGTGCCGTGGCGCCAGGCTGGAAGCTACGGGTGCTGCTGGCCCAGGCCCTATTCGCCGATCCGGATATCCTGCTGCTGGACGAACCCACCAACAACCTGGACATCAACACGATCCGCTGGTTGGAAAACCTGCTGAACGAGCGTGGCAGCACCATGGTCATCATTTCCCATGACCGCCACTTCCTCAACAGCGTCTGCACCCACATGGCCGACATGGACTACGGTGAAGTGCGTGTCTATCCGGGCAATTACGATGATTACATGATCGCCTCCACCCAGATGCGGGAGCGCCAGCAGGCGGACAACGCCAAGAAGAAGGCCCAGATTGCGGAATTGCAGACCTTCGTCAGCCGCTTTTCCGCCAATGCCTCCAAGGCCAAGCAGGCCACCTCCCGCGCCCGGCAGATCGAGAAGATCAAGCTGGAAGACATCAAGCCGTCCAGCCGGGTCAATCCGTTCATCCGCTTCAACCAGGAAAAGAAGCTTTACCGTCTGGCTCTGGAGGTGAAGGACCTTGGCAAAGGCTACGGGGAGGCGCCCTTGTTCCAGGGGTTGGATCTCCTGATCGAAGTGGGCGAGCGGGTTGCGGTGATCGGCCCCAACGGCATCGGCAAAAGCACCCTCTTGCGTACCCTGGTGGGTGAACTGACCCCCGACCGGGGCGAAGTGAAGTGGTCCGAGAACGTCCGTCTGGGTTATTTCGCCCAAGACCATGCCGCCGATTTCGCCGAGGACCTGAGCCTGTTCGACTGGATGGCTCAGTGGAAGCGGGAAAGCGATGACGAGCAAGCGGTCAGGGCCGTTCTGGGGCGGCTGCTGTTCTCCCAGGACGAGATCGGAAAATCGGTCAAGGTTCTGTCCGGCGGCGAGCAGGGGCGCATGCTGTTCGGCAAGTTGATGCTGCAACAGCCCAATGTCATGGTCCTCGACGAGCCCACCAACCACCTCGACATGGAATCCATTGAATCCCTGAATACCGCCCTGGAAAACTATCCCGGCACTCTTGTTTTCGTGAGCCACGACCGGGAGTTCGTCTCTTCCCTGGCGACCCGCATCATCGAGCTGACGCCAGAGGGCGTGGTCAACTTCAGCGGTGCTTACGAGCAGTATCTCGAGGCTCAGGACGTGGAATTGGGGAGCGCACTCCGCCGCCAAGCATAGATGGTCGACCAACCTAGGCGTGCGCTCGAAGCAGTCATCGAGGCTTTGGGCCAGGCCATGCGTGAAACCCCGGTCCGGGGAGGCGAGGTCCCATTGCCAGGTGTGGGCAAGTTTACGGTGAAGGACCGACCCGCTAGGGCCGGTCGAAAGCGTCAGACCGGCGAGACCGCTCAGATGGCGGCGAACGTCCGAGTGCCCATAGAAAATAAAAAGCCCTTGAGCTTTCGCTTAAGGGCTTGTCTTATTGGAGCCGGTGATAGGATTTGAACCTACGACCCGCACATTACGAATGTGCTGCTCTACCGACTGAGCTACACCGGCGTTAAAAAAGCATTATAAAAAGATTTGGGCTGCTCACACAAGGTATCAATGCTCGGCGACGAGAGAATAGGGCGCCGGAGGCACAACAGGCGAGCGGGCAAGGAGAAGGTCGGCCAAGAGACGGGCTGACGCGGGAGCCATCGCGAATCCATTGCGGAAGTGGCCGCAATTAAAATATAAATTTTGAATCTCGGGATGTTGGCCTATATAGGGAATACCGGTAGGTGAGCCGGGGCGTAGCCCTGCCCAGTGTTTTTCGATGGCGCAGGAGCGAAGTGCCGGAAGCACGGTGTAGGCGAATTCCGCAAGCTCACTGCGTGCGGATTCCGTAGTGCTCTTGTCGAAGTTCGCGTATTCCAACGTACTGCCCGCTAAAATCCTTCCGTCTTTTCGGGGAATCAAGTAGCGCCCTTGATTTAGAATGATATGCCTAAGCAAGCCTGGTTCGGCCGAGAAGACAATCATCTGTCCCTTCACCGGTTCTACTTTCAGGCGCGGCGAGGCAAAAAATCGATCGCTGATCATACCCGACCAAGCTCCCGCGGTAATGACGTAGTGGTCGGCGGAGTAGGTTTTATCTCCGGTACTAACGTGCGTTATGCTGGTGCCGCTCGTGGCCACTTCGGTGACCGTCTGGTGTTCGGAAATCCGTGCACCGTCTGCAAGCACCTCTGAGCACAACGCGCGGAGTAGTCTGGGATTTCTGATTTGAGCGATTTCGGGCAGGAAGACGGGGGAACTCGGGGTAAATCGCACGGCAGGCTCCAGTGCACGGAAGTGTGCGAGATCGGGCCGGTCGTATGCCATTCCGTGGCTTTCGCACCAAGTTTCGGCAAGATGCTCGTTCTCGCAGTCGGCAATCAATAACCCGCTCTTCAGCCATTCCGGATCGATTCCGGTGCGGTATTGTAGGATTTCGGCTAGCTTCGGATATTCGGCGTGGCTCCGAAGCCATAGTTGAATGATCGGTTCTACGGTTCGCCAGGGATAGAGCGGACTGAGTATCCCGCCGCCTGCCCACGAGGATTCCCGACCGATAGCCTGCCTTTCAAGGATAAGGACACGAGCGCCCGATTGCATGAGTTCGCGTGCGGTCATGAGTCCGATGACACCGCCGCCGATGATGATGATATCCGTCATGTCAGATTACCGAATTGATAGAGGGCCATTCTTAGAATCCTTCGCTTATCGGGATGTAGTCGAGCTCTTCTGGATGTGATTCACTGGAGACATTCACGCGAAGCTTGGCTATATTTCGAGTGACCGACATCCCCACGCCATGATGCCCGCAGTGTCCGGTATTGTTGTGGGATATGAAAACGACTAGAGGAACATCAATGCCTTGGAAAAAACGTTTATCCGCCTCGTTTATTTTACTGTCTTTCTTGCCCGGTGTTTCTTCCGGGCTGATGGTTGATATTCAGGGCACCCGGCTCGAGCCTCAACGGCCGGGCGAAAGCTGTGTCGATATAGCCGGTGATTATCGGGGTATACGAATCGAGGCTGATAAACCCGGTCAAACCCCCAGGATTTGCTACAACGGCTCGCGACAGAATTCGGTCAGCATCGCGAATGCAACCTTCATTGCCAAGTCACCGATCAAACAGGAGGTCACAATCAAATTCGAGCATGAGTTTCCTCCTGGTATCAATGGAAAGGTCATGGCGCGCGCCAAATTGCAAGGTTTTTTCGCTACGGGCAGCGGCGTTGGTGTCCCGACTGGAGATACATTGAAGCTCGAAGCCTTTTTCTCGCAAGGCGGTTTGGACGATGCCATAGCAACGCCATTGAAATTTAAGGTAGGCGATCAAGTGGATTCGGCGTTATTGGATTATTCGGTCAAGGAACAATACTTAATCGCCGGGTCACGCTCCTTGAAGGGGGCTTTAAAAATCGTGTTTTCCGAGGCTGGACACAAATTGGCTTTGCCGGAGAAATGCCTGATTTCAGTTGATACCGGATCCACCTTCGAAGACAAGTTGGATACTTTAGAAGCTTTGGAAGAGGACGAGGCTCCGGAATCGGCTGGGGCAGACGGTGAGGCATCACCGATTATTCCCGGAGAAACGGAGAACGAGCTCCCGGCCTTGCCCGTACGCCGTTCCAAGTCCGGCGCCGACATTGCGGCACCGGTCGATGCGCAAGCGACTGAAAAACCGGAACTATCCTTGCCAACTGAACTTGCGCCTAAAGCTCCATAACCGTCTATTGATTCTTTCTCCAAAACTGGTCACGGCGGTTGATCCCGGAAGCGGCTCTTCTTGCTTCCCTTTCAACCCCGTGAACTTCTCGAAACCCTTCCGGCACGTATAAAGTCGTTTCGCCTTACATGGGCCGGAATTCCGGCAGTTTCGGCGGCGGCTCCACAGGCACCGTCGGAGGGCTAGGCGGTACTTGGGGGCCTATCTCCTTCAGCCGCTCTTGGAGTCTTTCCATTCCCCTTTCCAAAGACGCATCCATGATGACGACGTTCCCCATCGACAGAATGATGCGTTGTAGCTCAGGGATTCTCGTGGTGCCGGTCGAGACGATATAAACCGGCTGCACATACAAGACCGATCGGCCCACTGGCAGGACGATGATGCGGCCGCGCAGTACGTGCGATCCCTTTTGGTCCCAGAGGGCGAATTGTCTCGCGATCTCCGGATCTTGGTCGATCAGAGCGCTAACTTGCGACGGGCCTTCGACTTGAACCTCACGGCTGAATCTGTAGAGAACAATCTCCTTGGAAAAATCGGTGCGTCCTCTGGCGGCTGGCGTACCCGCGACAGCCAACACGCTGAGGTTGCTCCGTCCTATGGGGGTCATTGGGTTGATCAGGACGAAATTTTCCGGTTCACGAAGTCCCTCCAACAGATAAGTCGTGAAGAAAAAGGGCTTCATGGCGGTATCGTTGACCATGGCAAAATCCCAGGTCTCTGCCTGTTGGAAGAACAGAGCCGGGTTGGTTTGATGATACCGGGCGTAGATGCTCATCTGCGTCGTGAACATATCTTTAGGATAGCGAAGTTGCTCTCTGAGCATCGGCAGCATGGCGCTCATATCCTTGAAGACCCCCGGATAAGCTTTTCTGTAGCCCTGGATGATGGGATCGTTCGGATTCGCGACGTAGTAGTCGACATTACCGTCGAAGGCATCGATGACGATCTTGACCGAGTTGCGGATGTAATTGAATTGCTTATCCTCACCGTCGCGATTGAAGCGGGTGATCGAGGTTTTTGAGACCGGATACAGGCCGGAAGTCGTATACGCGTCCACGATCCAGTAAATACGCTTCGGCGTGACGACGGCATAGGGATCGTTGTCCAAGGACAAGTAAGGTGTGAGTCTCTTGATCCGATCGACGACATTGCGGTGGAACAGTGCCCGGCTATCGCCGCGTATATTGACCGAAAAAAACAGTTTCTCGTCCCGGAAATAAATTGCGAATAGCAGCCTCCGGAAGAGCGAGGAGATCGGCACTCCGCCACTGCCGGTATAGTTGTAGCTGGATTCCTCGTCGAAGCTGGAAATGCCTACGACGTTGAGTTGGTTCGGCACAATCGCGTAGGTTAAGTTCTCTTCGCCGAAATAGATATCGGGTTTCTCGACGGTGAAGCCGACACCGGACTGCAGGGTCAAGTCGCGGAGAAACCACTTCATTGGTGTTTCTCCGTCCTGAGCGGCTGGCGTAATGACCGTACCGTAGCCATGGGTGTAGCGGAGATGGGTGTTTTCCCAATTCTGAGCCTCAGGCGGCAGCTTAGCGATGTTGACTTCGCGCGCGGATAGATTCACCTGTTCGAGTCGGCCATTGATCACATAGCGCGCAATGTCCACGTCCGGAAAGCGGTAGTAGGGGCGAATGCCCTGCATTTGCGAATAGACGTCGTCAAGGTATTCGGGATCCCAGACTGGAATGTTGTACAAGTGTTCGCGGAAGGCTTGATCGAGAATGTCTTGGTCAGGAAGGCTCGGCATTACATCGATGGTCTTGATATCGTTCAGATCATAGGCGGCAAGGGTCGCATTGATATTGTTTTGCATGAACTCTTGTTCGATTTTGACCGGATTCGGCTTGACCACGAACCGGTCGATCATCGCGGGAATAAAGCCGATCTGACGAAATCCCAAAGAGATTGCAAAAATGATTGCTAGACCGACTACGGCGGTTAATCCTTTGCCTCTGTGGATATAGACCAATCCGGCTATCACCGCGCCGATCAAGGTCAAAACGGATAACCAGATCAATGGCAAGTGGTAGCGGAGTTCGATAAAGCCCGGACCGAAGAACTGGGGCTCGTGGACGTCCGTGTACAGCAGTCCGAAGCGGTCAAGAATGAAACCCCACGCCACGATCAGAGACGTGATGATGACCAGGCCGCTTAGGTGAATTCTTGCGCCGATAGGCCACTCCCTTTTTTCGCCCGGAAGTAACCGATGCTCCAGCCAATAAAGGAGTGCGATAGCCAGCGTCGCAATGACCGATGCGATGAGCAATTCCTTTTGAATCAGTGCAAAGATCGGATAGGAGAACATGTAAAAGCTGACATCATTCCCGAATACCGGATCGAAAACTCCGGCACTGGGCGCGAACAAGAACAGCAGGGCGGCATTCCACTGTTTGTAGAATGGAATCGCGATGAGAACAGCCAAGATGAAGGATAATGGCGTGTAAACCCGCAAAGAGCCGGTCTGGAAGAGTTTCAACAATCGCCGGTAGCGGGTTCCTTCGGTATGGCCTAGGCTGGCGAAAGCGGTCTGATCTACACCGAGATAACGGGAGGCGGCCCAGAAATTCAGGAAAAAGATGAAGAAAAAGAACAAAGTAACGCTGGCCCACAGAATATAGCGATACAGAATCTTGAGCCAAAAATACCCGCCGTAGCCGAGTTCATCGTGCCACCAGTAATCCACTATGAAATTTGTCAAAGCGATGGCGGATGTCAAAAGCGCTACAGCCAAAACAAACACGGCGGCAGCGATGAACATCAGCAGTCGTTTCCAATTTGGCATAGGCTCCTCTCGGGTATTTCTGATTATGGCTGTCGGAGTGATCGGGATAGTTTGGGCGCAACCGAAGTATCAGGATGCGGTATGGGGGAGGCCGGGCTAGAGTTGCCTAATGGCGGCCAGATCACACCGTAAGATAATACCTTGGCTCTAGCGAGACAAGTAGACGCTTATGAGCTAACGAGCTTGTTCTGTCTTAATTCACTTCGTAGTAAGTCTTACACCGGGAAAACCCGGTTTCCGAAATCGTTTTGCAAAGCTTGAAAAGGTTCTGCGCTCCGATGATGCCGCCGCCGTCCTTGAGAGAGGGGACGCCATGAAGGAATTGTTCGGCGTTGCCCGTTTCTGTTGCATCGTTTGTATCTCCGATTTTCATTCGCTAACGCCCATCTAGTCCACGTTGGACAGCGTGCGACTAGGGGAGTGCAGTGAAAACGTCCGCGTTAACTTATTCGGTTGTGATGGTTGCCCTATCATGGATGTCTTGGCAAGACGATACATGATGCCGCAGCCAATTGGTCAGAATGGGTGCAGGCAAGGGCTGATTAATGAAGTAGCCTTGTCCCTCTTCGCAGTGTTCTTCCCTTAGAAGGTCTAGGTGACGCGAATTCTCGATGCCTTCTGCAATGACCTTGATTCCCAAGCTGTGTGCGAGTGAGATGATGGCTTTGGTAATCGTCATGTCGCTCGCCGAAGTATGGATGTTCTGGATAAACGAGCGGTCGATCTTCAGCGCGTCGATCGGCAGCCTTTGCAAATAGCTTAGCGAGGAATAGCCGGTGCCGAAGTCGTCGATCGAAATTCTGATCCCTCGTTTGCGGAATGCCTCGAAGATTTGCAACGTGGCGTCGAGGTTTTCGATCATGATGCTTTCGGTAATTTCCAGTTCCAGGCAGCTTGGATCGACTTGCGTTTCTGCAATGATGGCGTCCAGGAGCGGAACAAGATGATCGAGGCGATACTGCCGTACGGAAATATTTGCAGCCAGACGCAACGGATATAGCCCGAGCGTGTGCCATTCCCTCAGTTGCCGACACCCCGTCCGCAAAACCCATTCGCCTACCGGCAGGATTAGGTTGGTTTCCTCGAGCAAGGGTATGAATTGATCCGGCGGTACCAGTCCTAAGTCGGGGTGATCCCAGCGAATGAGGGCTTCGACGCCGATGACGGCGCCAGTTTGAAGATCGATTTGCGGTTGATAGTTCAGGACGAACTGATTCTTCTCCAAGGCCCACCGAAGTTGCGTTTCCAATGCGAGACGCTCCAAAGCCGCGGCGTTCATGCCGGGCGAATAGAATTTGAAGGTGTTGCGACCCTCTCGCTTAGCCGTATACATGGCCCGGTCGGCATTCTTGACCAATTCCTCGATATCGGTGGCGTCGGACGGATAAAACGCAATTCCGATGCTCGGCGAGATGAAAATCTGATGGCCGTGCAGGTTAACCGGCTTGTTCAGTGCATGGATAATCTTTTGTGCAACGATTTCGGCCTTTTGCGGCTCCGTCATGTTTTCTAGGATCACGGTGAATTCATCGCCTCCTAGTCGTGCCGTAACGTCGCTTTCCCGTACCGATTGCTTCAAGCGGGCAGCAACCTGCCGAAGTAATTCGTCGCCGGCGTTATGCCCCAGCGAGTCATTGACGGTCTTGAATCGGTCGAGGTCGATGAACAGCAACGCAAGGTCGGTATTGTTGTGCCTCGTCCGGTTGATGGCCTCGTTCAGTCGCGTGTTGAACAACTCCCGGTTAGGAAGCCCTGTCAATGTATCGTAATGAGCCAGATTGCGGAGCCGATCCTCGATTTGCTTGCGTTCTGTAATATCCGAAACAGTCGCGATGTAGTTCAGCAATCGGCCTTCTGTGTCTCGCACGACATTGATGGTGAGCCACTGGGGATAAATGTCGTTATTCTTCCGTTTATTCCAGATCTCTCCCTGCCATTGACCGGTCAGATCGATGGACTCCCACATGCGCCGGTAAAACTCTTTATCGTGTTTGCCGGAGCTTAAAATCGACGGTGTATTGCCTACGACTTCTTCGGTCGTATAACCGGTAATCGAGCTGAATGCGGGATTGACCGCGATAATCCGCGTTTCGGCATCGGTAATCAGGACGCCTTCGGCGGCATTATGGAAGACGGTCGCCGCAATCCGATCCCGCTTTTCCGATTCCTTCTGGGCATCAAGCAAGCGCTGTCGGTCGAGAACCTTTTGAATAATCGATGGTAAAAGATCGATGAACGTTCCCTGCTCATCCTTTACGATGTAATCCGCGGCGCCGAGTTGTATTGCTTGGACAGCGACGTCAAGGGCATTGCCTCCCGAAACCATAATGGCCGGAGGGGCAAACGGCAAAGCCAGCATTTCCCGGAGAGTAGCCAGGCCGTCTTTCCTGGGCATCAAATGATTAAGGATTGCCAGGTCGTACTGTTCCTTAGCCAGCTTTTCAAGGACTTCCTCGCCGTTTGCGGCGATATCTACGCGGTGACCGAGTTTTGTAAGACGCGCTTTTATCAGGAATGCCAAAGGAGCGTCGTCTTCAAAGTAGAGCAAGTGAGCCATTATGATTTGTTATTGAGCAGGGCATCGAGCCAGGAACTGAGCTTATTGCTTCGGCAATTAAAGGGTGATTTTAACCAAATGGACATCACCTCAAGGCATTGATATAAAATGAAAAACTCAGAATTCGACTCAAGGCATGATTCTCATTTAACTGCCGGAGCAATAATCGAACGGTTAATCTCGAATCCTTAGCTTAAGGATTTGCGCAAATAAAAACAAAACAGACAGCGTTATATGCTTGTCTAAAATGGATCGCGTCCTTTCACTTTGAATACCCAGCCTGTTGAGCCGGCCATATTCCTCATCGCTTGATATATCTTAATATAGGATATAACCTGGATTAGTCTCTATATTTATGTGTGATTCTTATATATTACTGATTGCAACTAAGCCATTGCTCTAGCATCACTATTACCCAAATCATGGTGCCGTAGTAAGAGGGATGGCTTCGATGCTCATTTAGCAGCTGTCGAATAAACGTTCGTTGAACGAATCCACGATCGGAGAATTTTGCCAAACTTTCGTTGGCAATTTCCCGTAATGGCTCATAATCGTTCATCCAAATGCCAAAAGGCAAACCGAACCCATGTTTGCTTTTTTCCAAGATTTCTTTAGGCAGGAATTCTTCAAGAGCTTTCTTAAAGAAATACCGTAGTTTCAAATGTTTGACCATCAATGATGGTGGTATGTGAGTGCTGAATTCGACAAGGTCATCGTTTAACATGGGATAACGAACGTCGATGCCGGCTAATTCGCACATGCGGTTAACTTTTCGCAAATCATTATCGGCTAAGGTAATTTTCCAATCCAAGAATAACATTCTGTTTAGTATGTCACTGGCGTTTGCCCTGCGATAAACTTCCTGGAGATTCATGCCAGGTCGAGCTGGATTGATCTTGGATAAAAACTCGCCAGCGAATATGTTTTCCAAAGCAAAACGGTTTAAAAAATTGTAGCTTTCCATTCGTTCCGGCAAAGGTATATTCGCTTGATTAATATAGCTTTGCGCTTTAGCAATGGGAGCAAGCTTGGAGCCCAATGGAAAATTGAAAATCAGAGGCTCTAGAACCGAGTGCCGAATAGTTCCAGGAATGGTGGAGTAAAGATGAAAGATTTTCTGTTTGGCATATCGTGCATTGCCACCGAATAGCTCATCCCCGCCGTCCCCGGCCAGGAGGGTATCTAAACCGTCTGTCCTCGCAGCTTTCGCGCAGTAATAAGTCGGGACCGCAGAGGCATTGCCAAAGGGTTCATCATAAGCGCGTGCGATAATCGGTATGGCGTCCGCGACATCTTGCGGTTTCAAATAATATTCGTGAGCCGTAAGCGAAAAATGCTTCGCGGCAATACGCGCATATTCCGTTTCGTCAAAACCCTCGGCAGCAAAGCCGATACTATATGTATCGACCGGACTCGCGGCGATTTGGCGGTAAAGGCCGGCTATTGTCGAACTATCAGTTCCCCCGCTTAGAAAAGTACCGGTTTTCGATCCATCCAGTGCCTCGCCAACCGCTGTGTTCAACTTTTCCCGCAATAGCGCTTCTAGTTGATTCTGGGGATGTTTCGTTTCAGAAAAATTGGGTTGCCAGTAAAACTCCTTTTTAATGTTCTCATTGTCAAAAATGAGATATTGTCCGGGTAGCAGCTTTTCCTGTGAGGAGAAAATGCTGTGCGGACTCGGCACCATATGAAAGTACAAATAATCGAAGATCGCTTGGTTGTTTATGCTCCTGTCGGCATCAGGATGCTGTTTAATGCAGCGCGCGTCGGATCCAAAAATCAACTGTCCGTTGCGAACGCTATAATACAAAGGGCTGATCCCCATGCGATCGATGGCTATCAGGCAGCGCCTTTGCTGTGTGTCCGCGATTACCAGTGAGAAAGAGCCGAGGAGATACTGGAAAATATCGGCTCCGTGTTCGGAATAACCATCGCTGAGCGCCGCTGCGTGCCCTCGTCTTTCGGCGATCTTGGCGAGCTCGGCTAATTTCCACCGAGGGCGGCCATGGCAGGCGGCGATTCGGTGTTGCGTGGAAAAAACACTAGTTTGATTCGGGAGTCCCGCAGCGGCGATCAAACACATTGTGTCTACCGCGGTTTGCATCTTTTGGGACGAGTTTAGTAACAGTTGATCGGCCATCAAGGAGATGACGGGCTTCGCCGCTTCTAACTGAAGGCGATTATTTATCCATCCACAGATACCACTCATGATTCGGCCGCTGAATTTGTTAATTTTGGGACAAAGTATATAGGATAAGCGGTTACTCGATTTTGAATCCAGGCTTTGTCGGCCTGAGAGAAAGCGGGCGGGCCAAGCCAAGACGATTTTCGTGACAGGCGATGGCGAATATTAAATTTGCATTATTAATTGGGGGCCAATGGAAACCGACAACTTTTGGGTCAAGGCCGGAAAAACCACACGTTATTACGCAGCGAATTTTTCGCGCATCGTGCGTGGAACACGCTGGAAAGTCGCAAAGCCGTCGGTGGAAAAGCCCATATTCGTGGTGGGATGCAGTCGAGCCGGGACGACACTGGTTTACAAGACGTTTTCAGAGTGCCGCAAGCTAGGAAGTCTTCAGCGGGAAACCCATGATTTCTGGGCGACTTTGCATCCGCCCTCCGAAAGAAATTGGGATACGCATGCTATCGATCCCTGCATGGCTGCGCCTCAAGATCGTGACTTCGTGGCGCGCTATTTTTTTGTACACACCGGGAAGCGTCGTTTCGTCGATAAGAACAATCAGAACGGCCTTTCTATTCCCTACTTGAGACAACTGTTCCCGGATGCCGTCTTCGTTTACGTTAAGCGCAGTCCGGGCGATAACCTGCATTCGCTTATGGAGGGTTGGAAGCGGGCCGACGAATTCGCGACGTGGTCAAATACACTTCCGGTAGAAGTCGCTATAGAGCAAGGGCGATTCACCCGCTGGTGTTTTTTTCTCGCCGAAGGCTGGCGTGATTATGTCAATGCCAGCTTAGAAGAAGTTTGCGCTTTCCAGTACCGGACGATGAATGAAGCGATTCTTGAAGCCAAGGAGCAAATTCCTCCGGATCAATGGATTGACATCGTTTACGAAGAATTGCTCAACGACCCCGTGACCGGTTTCGCCGATGCATTCGCAAAAGCAGGGCTTTCGTTCGATGAACATATGCGGCGACATTGCGCCACGGTATTGGCGAAGCCTTACAATGCGTTTTCCGAAATTCGCGCTTCGAAATGGCGGGATAAGGAAAACCGGGAACGCATCGAAAGCACGCTTTCGGACGTAGCGGACGTTGCTCAGCGAATGGGATATGAGCTTTGATTGTCAAGGCATTACTGCTCTGGATGCTGCTCGGCAGCGCGTTTCTAGCCATCCTCTACCGCCGGCCGTTAATCGCCTTATGGCGCGAACCGGTCCTCCGCAATCCTGTTTTGATCGTCGAAAGCGACGATTGGGGGCCTGGCCCGGCGCATCATGCCGATGCTCTAGAACGTCTGTCGGCGTGCCTGGCCAAACATCGCGATTGCACCGGTCATCCTGCGGTCATGACTTTAGGCGTAACACTGTCCGTGCCGGATGCGATCACTATCAGCCGATGTAATGCGAGTGATTATGCCGCCCTCTGGCTGGATGCAGAGCCCTTTGCAGCCCACTTGAAAGCCATGCTTGCAGGACGCGATCGAAACGTTTTCGCGCCGCAACTCCATGGAGCAGCCCATTACTGGCCGCCAGCCCTGATGCACGCTGCCGCCGAGCATGAGGAGGTGTGCACGTGGCTCACCACGCCGGCTAGTCTAGAAACCGAATCGCTGCCCAGTGCGCTGCAATCGCGCTGGACGGATGCCTCGCGCCTGCCTTCGGTTTCTCTTTCCGAAGGTGCGACTCGCTTAGCCGTGAGTGAGGAGGCAGAGGCTTACGTACGCATCCTCGGTGAGCCGCCCAGGGTGGCCGTGCCGCCCACGTTTATCTGGAATCGCACTGTGGAGCGGGCTTGGGCCGAGGCGGGCATCCATTGCGTAATTACGCCCGGGCGCCGGTACGAGGCGCGTAATGAAGCCGGGGATCTCATCGGCCCTAACATGCCGATCCGAAATGGAGAGAGGGGAGAGGGGGGCATGATTTACCTGGTGCGCGATGCTTACTTTGAGCCCGCCTATGGACATAGGGCGGAGCGAGCGCTTGCCGCTCTGGCGACCAAGCTTACCCAAGGGCGCCCGTGCCTGCTGGAGACCCACCGATTCAATTTCACCGGACGACAGGCGGATGCGGCTGTCGCGGAAGTCGACAGACTATTGACCCAGGCTTTGGCGCGCTTCCCGGACCTGCGTTTCTCGTCCTGCGCGGAGTTGGCCGAGCAGTTTCGCCATGGCGGCGATTGGTTGGAGCAAGGTTTTGCCCGCCGTTACAGCGCCTGGTTCGCGCGCTTGAGAGCCCTGTCCCGTTTCTGGAAACTTGCCCGCCTAAGCGGCCTAGCCTATATGCTGTCGGCTGTTGCGATTATTTCGAACACAAGCACCCGAGCATGAACCGTCCCTCGTTCTCGGTCATCATTCCGGCTTACAATGCCGAGGGCTTCATTGTCCGAGCCATTGAATCGGTTCTGGCCCAGACCTGGCCCGCGCACGAGATCATCGTAGTAGACGACGGGTCCAGCGATGCTACCGCCGCTAAGATCGCCGCTTTTGGTGATCGTATACGCTATCTTCGTCAAGACAATGCCGGCGTTTCCGCCGCCCGCAACCGGGGCGCTCAGGCCGCCACGGGCGACTGGCTGGCATTCCTGGATGCCGATGACTGGTATTACCCGGATCGCCTGCGACGCCATGCCGAATGGATAGAGCGCGACGCCGGCCTGGATTTCCTGACCGGCGATTATGACTACTGCCGGCCCGACGGCAACCGCATCTCCGGTTCCATGGAAATCCACGACTCCGGCCGTGCCATGCTGGCCAAGGCGGCGGGCGAAGAAACCGTGGTCATGATGGCCGACGAATTCGAATCCTTTGTCGCCGATCATTTTGGCGACACCCATACGCTCTCGTTGCCGCGCGTGACTTTTCTAAATCTAGGGGGATATCCCACTGGCTATCGCGTGTGCGAGGACGTCTTTTTCCTGGTCAAGCTATGCGCCGTCAGCCAACGCGTGGGCGTGGCGTGCGCGCCACTGGCGGCCTATCTCATCCACGATGCTAGCGCGACCCGGCGCGATCCCTTGCACGCCCAGATCGACAATGTGCGCACCCTGACCGCTCTAGCCGATGCCGCCCGCGCTTTCCCCGACGTAATTCGTCGGGGCGTGCAAACGCGGCTCCGAGAGGGTCGATTCAACCTGGGCTGCGCGTTAACGCGCGCAGGCCGTCGGGGCGATGCGTTGCGAGCGGTGTTGCCGTCCATATGGGAAAGTCCCGGCCTGAGGAGTGTGCGAAATGTGCTCTCCATGGTGCGCGGATGACTCGCAGCGCCAATCTGTCCGTACTCACCGAACTTGTTCCTGCCTACCAAGGTAGGCTCCCGGTATAGACCGCCGAGGTTTACCGAAGGCTGAGCGGCAAGGCCATGTAAATCCTGAATCGAGCATGCCAACCGGCAGCCGCCGCCCCTCCACTCACTAACCCACGGATTTACGCCTATCCCGAAAAAAGCCACCTACCAGGTCCTGGGACATCCATGCCTCGAGCTGAGCCCAAAGCTGCGCGGCAATTACCGTTTCGTTGGCTGCGAGATTCCGCCGGCAATCCGGATCTGTTTCCAGATCGAACAGTTGTAGTAAATACCCCTCCGTGAGCGGCTGGTAAACGAGCTTCCAGCGTCCGCTGCGGAGCATACGATCTTTAGCTATGAGCGTAATGTTTTGATATTGAAGCTTAATAGCTAGTGTACCTGTTGCCCGATTCGGTACTTCCAGCAGTTCGAACAAATCGGGGTAGCGCACATGCCGTTCCGGCAGGCCGGGGATATCGGCAATCCAGATGCCGGTTTCATTGAAGGCAACAATGTCTAGACAATGCTTGGTTTGATCCAGGCAGTCAGCGAGCGGAACGCCATCCATCGTGCTTGGCGACGGCACTCCGACCAATTGCATTAGTGTCGGCGCCAAGTCGATGCTGCGTACGACTCTGTCCACGACACCCCCACCGATTCGGCGCGGGTCATGAACCAGCAGCGGGATTCGCGGGCTGAAATCTCCGACTGCGGAATTGCCTTGGCCCCAAGTCTCGTGCTCGAAGAATTCCATCCCATGGTCAGAGTAGACAACCACGATAGTATTGCCCGCGAGTCCGCAGGCATCGACGTGGCGCAGCATCTTGCCGACTTCGTCATCGAATTCGGCTACGCAGCCGTCGTACAGATCAATGATTTGATCAAGGTCGAACTCCTCTTTCGGCGCACCCTGGCGACGGATGATATCGAAGGGGTCGGTCAGCCGCGCCATGGCGAACTTGGACTCTCCCGAGTAAGCCGGATCGGCGAAGCGCGTGTACCACGGCCATTCGGAAGCAAACGGCGGGTGCGTTGTGGAATAAAACACGTTAAGGAAGAAGGGTTGTGCGCTTTCCGCCAGGCGCGAAACCAGCCGGCGCGCACGGCATCCCATCGGCTGGGTGAGGGGTACGCCACCCAGGTAATAGATTTCGGGCAACAGTAATCGTCCCAACCGGTTGTGGGTGAACAGTGATAAAAAAAGACGTAAATCCTTGGGCCCCTGCCGGATCAGGTATTTAAGATTCCACTGATCTTCCGGCAGATCAGTGTAATCAAAGCCGAAGGAGAATTTCCCCATGTCCGCGCCACACCAATCAGAGATGGCGGCGGTGCGATAATCTTGGGCCTTAAGCAGATTGGGGAGGGCATTGACTTTGAGCCGGGTATCCTCATCGGCGACGAAATTATCGCGAATGCCGTGAGTGTGCGGCCAAGTGCCGGTCATGAGTGAAATCAGGCTGGGTGCCGTGCGGGCACAGGGCACATAGCAGTTGGCAAACAACGTCCCTTGTTTAGCCAGCTGATCGATATGCGGTGTGAGGGCGCGATGGTAGCCTAGCGCGCTCAGCCGATCGGCCCGCAGCGTATCTGAACCGATCATCAGGATATTTGGCGGGGCATCGGCGGCGCGGGCGGTGGAACTGCGCGGGGGACGTGCTTCGGGCATCCAGGCTACCCAGGCGATCGTACCTGCATAGAACAACATGGCTGCCCATAATGCCAGGATTTCTATAATCTGGTTCTGCTTGGCCAGTTGCCATGTGGCTACTGTCAGCAGCAGCGCGGCGACAGCGCCCCCGGCTGACTGGATAAAATAAATCCGGCCCGGCGTAATCCAGCGCCACAAGCGGTAAAAACGGCTCATACGGTAGTGCATGGACGCCACCAGCAGCCCTGGGTTGAAGCGCAGCTTGCGGATAAATTGCAGCGTAACCGCGGCCAGAATCCCAAGAGTTGCAGCAACTGCAGCAAATACGTTTGACCACTCGCCGCTTAAGCTGATGTTGAGCATGGCATACAGAAGCACGCCCGCGCTCCCGGTAAACAACATTAGGGCGAATGCCCAGCCCGACAGGCGGGCGAGTGCAAACAGGGTGTAGCGCCGGTAATGCGTGAGGACCTCTTCTGGAATGCGCGGCCCGGTCTGCGAGAAATCCAATAGCGACTTGGCCAATAGCGCCGCCGTGCCCACAGCCGCCACTGCCACAGCAGGGAGCAGTTCAGGCCCATGCGAGTAGCCGCTGACAAAGCACGCAATCAACCCACAGCTGACGGTGAAAATCGCCAACGCAACCCCGAACAAAAAGTCACGATCGGGCGGCAGATCGAGCCGCTTTTTTCGATATCTGCCGGGTGGGTTGGAGAGGTCGAGGTCGTCAACCGAGGCGACGTCCATATATTGAATCTGCTGTTCGACATAAGTGGGATCGGTTATGCGATCCCAACGCCCCCGCAAAAACCCGTGGACGTTGACGATGCGAACAAATTCCATGACCGCCAGCACACGCAAACGCATGCGCCAATCGTCTGGAGATGTGGTTCTAAGAACTTGAGGCCAAAGATGTTTATGTATGTGCCACCCAAACAGGGCAAGAGCAACAGCGATCGTTGGCAAAAACCAGAAACCTGACACGAGAAGCGCGGCAATGGCTCCGTGTATCCGCAAGTTGATGAGATATCCCGAGGTTCCAATACCAACGCGTGCATTGCCGCGCGAAAAATTGATACGCTGCCGAGCCAACGCACGCCAGCTTTCCCGTGGCCGCCAACGAACAATCGCATCGCGGCAAAATGCGAAGCGAAATCCCAGCTGCCGCATCCTTATGTTGAATAAGGTGTCTTCCGCGGCATAAAGCCATTCGGGATAGCCTCCGGCTTTCTCCCAGGCAACCTTGGTAAAAGCGACCGATCGACTAGAGGGAAAGTAGCGCGCCGCCAGCGTCTCGTCACGATTGGGTTGAAAGGTGGCCAGCACCACGGCTTCTTCGAATGGCGTATGCGTTTCGAAGCGGAAATTGCCGGCAACGACATCCGGCCGCGGAATAGCCTCAAAACACTGCGCGATATTGGCTAGCCAGTCAGGGTCTACCCGGCATCCGGCATCGGTGACCGCCAAATGCGTGCCGGTAGCGGCGGAAATCCCAAGATTTCTACCCTCGGCGATATTACAGGGCCGGGAAATGACGCGCAGCCACCCGCGTGCGGCATAGTCCTCGAGTATTTCCCTGGTGCCGTCGGTGCTCGCGCCATCGACGATGACGATTTCATCCGGCACTCGGCTCTGGTTGAGCAGCGAGTCAACGAAATCCCGAATCGATGCGGCCTCGTTGCGTACCGTGGCGATAATTGAAAAACGCATTTCAGCCATGGATGCTTACATGCCGGCTAAGGTACAGACCTTGTATGGCGCCCAGAAAATGACACAGAAGCATCTCCCTATAAAAGGCCTCATCGGCCGGTAAGGTAAACCGACCGGTGATGACTCCCCGTGCCGCACGCATCAACTGAGGAAACAGGTAAAAAGGTATGTTGAAAATCCGGCGACTGCCGGGCAGCCCCTTACTGACGGCCAGATTCCTGCTGGTTTGAAACCGCCAGCGTCGCAGGTAACGCTTGGTGCAGCGGTAGGCTTCAACCTTGTGGCTCACGCGGGATTGACCGAGGAATACCGCCTTTAAACCCGCAGCCAGAATGCGTTCGAACAGTTCGATGTCCTCGCCGCTTGCGAGTACCTCGCCCCTACGACCGCGGTTCGTGTCAAAGTAGCCGACTTTATCGAATATTTGACGGCGAAACGCCATGTTGGCGCCAAAAGGCGCCTGAGACGGGGTTTCAATGGGATAGTCGTCGGTGCGATCGGTGCGCACGGCGAGAAAGCCGTAAAAACGTTCGGTCAGCCAATAGGGAGGAGGGATCTCCCAAATCGGGGCAATATAGCCACCACAGGCATCCGCTTGATACTTTTCCAACCCGGCAAGCGTGGTTTCCAGCCAATCGGATTCGGGCAGCACATCATCGTCGGTAAAGAGCAGCACCTCGCCATTCGCAGCGGCAATGCCGCGGTTGCGCGCGTGCGATAACCCTTGCTGAAGTTCGAATTCATAGCGCAGCTTCGGCCATGCCTGATGGAATTCCTCTACCACACGCCTCGTGTGATCCTTGGAATTGTTGTCTACGATGATAACCTCCCAGCTCAACTCAGGCCTGGTATTCAGTTGCATGAGAGCTGTCAGGGTATCCCGGAGGGATTCTGCGCGGTTGTAAGTGCAAACGATGATGCTGGCGTCCATGTGAATATATCAATTTAGATAATTGGTGCCGAATATAAGAACGCAAACCGGGTATTCAATAATACGATATGAGTATGTCAAAGAGGGCGGCAATGCTGAAAAGCCTGTTTTTATACTCAAGCGTAGACGCCCGACATCGTCGCATAAATATCCCCTAAACCCATATAAAGGCGTAATAGCCATTACTCAATGTGAGCTCGTCTTCTGGGAAGCCACATTCGAAACGCAAATCGAATATAAGCAGGCTTTTGACTTATAAAAAGGGCTTGTCGAAGATAGCGTAATGAGGTTCCTCGCTTGCCATGGCGAAAGTAATAGTAGGCGGTATCGAAATAGGCGGACGCGATACTATCGCGTATTTGTTTCTTCCATTTGCCAAACTCGGGCAGCGATAGAGATGCGCGAAACAGCTGATTTTTGATGGCCAATCCCTGCAGCATGTGTTGCTCGATATTGGCGGGTTGCGACGAATAACCCTGACCCTCGCAGCGCTGTAAATAAAGCGGACGATTGATTAAAGCCGTCTTACCGCATATCGCCGCGGCATAGATGGCCCATTCCGAATCTCTAAGCGGACCTATTATGCGAAGTTTGGCGGCTTCATCGTCTGGAACATCAGGTTCAATTTGATAAGCACGCCAGCGCAGGGCGCTGATTTGTGACCAAGTCTCGCGCCTTAACACGACACGTTGAAAGGCAATCGGAACGGTTAGGAGCAGGGCGACAATAAGCCACTTGTCGAATGAAACGATATCCTGAGGGTCTTCGCGGCCCATCCCGGAAGTAATGACACGCGCAACAGCCTCCGGCTGAACTCTGTTGAAATGTTCGGAACGAGCGCCGAATCCTTGTGCGCCAAGGAACACCAGATCGAGTTCTGGGTCGCTGGATAGCAGGGCGCAGGCATGATCAATCGCCTGTGGCGATAACAAATCGTCATCATCCAGATGCACTATGAATTCGCTCGTCGCCGCTTCGACTCCCCGATTTCTGGAGAAGGCCAAACCTCGTGCTTCCTCATTACGCACCACCCGGACGGTGTTGCCGAATTTAGACGTTAATGTTTCAGCGTTGACTCGTGGATGCGAGCCATCATCAACAACAATGATTTCCGAAGGCGGCAGCGACTGATTTATAAGGCTCAGGAGAGCCTCATCCAACAGCGCGGGCCTATTCTGGGTTGTAACGATTGCAGAAATCAGGCTCATACAGAATGAATTCCTGCCGAAATCGGATTAATAGAAGATTCCGTCGGGTATTTCATGATGCTACTGGCAAATAATGTGACGGAGCAAATCTTCGTATGCCGAGGTTGGAATCTTGAGGTTTGATTGAATCACCAAGCTGATCCTGTCGTCCTCGGAATCCTCTGCATTTAGCATTCTGGTTTTCGTGCTTTCGAAAGAAGCTAAGTCCCACGCGATGATATTGAATGGCCTTGCCCGTATAGAGAGGTTGGCAGGTTTAAGCACTTCTTCCACGAATACCCCATAGATGGTGTATTCTGAAATATGCTTGGCTGTGTACATAGCTTTTTGCCAGTCTGAATTAGCGGTATTTTGGATATAATTATGCAACTCTTTTAGCCAATCGACATACCAGATAGTCGGGTAAGCCATATAGTGGTGTTCGGACGAGCCCGGTGGTAGCGACAAGATTCTGCGTGACTGATCCACGTGACTTCGATGTTTGCTGCTTTCATCTTTTGGGGTGATTCTTACTAGAGTCCTGGTGGTATCCGTCAGTCCAAGATCCATTAAGTCAAACGGCCTGATGAAAATCAAATCGGAGTCGATAAACACGACTGCCCCTTCATCGACCCAGTGATTGCAAGCAAGTTTGACGATCTGTTGGATAATCCAACCCGGACGGCCGGCATGCTTCTCAAACCGCCAAAGCTGATGCTTGGCGATCTTGCCGATCAATTTATAAAGAAAATCCGGATAAAATAATTCGGAAACGACATCCTGCTGGCTGACGATTTCAACATCCTTGTCGTCTTTTAGTGCCGAGCGAAACTCGGGCATATGTTCCTTAGGTACTGCAATAATATGCTGACAATTACTCTTGAAATACTTCCTTATACTTCTGCGCATCCATACGGCACGATCAAGATCGCCGATATATGAAGGTGTGAAAAAGCTTGCTTGCATTAATTTTAGTTACAAACGGAAGATAATTCGGCTAAGTCATGCTCAATTGTAATATGCATTGTTATCACAGTTTGGAGAATATGTTTATCAAGCGACTCATCAAGACTGTGGAAGAGTTTGCCGTCTTTAATCTTTCGGACTTGTACCTGGCTCTTTCGATGACTTCGCTCCATCTGGGGCAAGGCGCTTCGGGGAAAAACTATCACGCACAGATATTCTGGCTGCTTTTTACCAGACGAAGGGCGAGGTGCCCCTTATTGGGTAAATGCTATTAACAACATTTCACCATGACGCAGTCGGCCTCGATAAGCTTGAGCGATGAATCCAAGCCTACCGGAAATATTCCGGAAACACTAAAGCCATTCTGACCAAATTCGGAAAAGGATGTGAGAAAATCTGGCATGCCTTCGTAAACGGGACGAAAGGAGATTTCGCTTTGTACAGCAATGATTTCACGCAGTGTGTTACGGCCGCCTTTGAGCACTTCCAAATCGTATCCCTGAGTGTCCAATTTGAGGTAAGCATTTCGAATAGAATATGCTTCACGAAGGTTTGAAAATATGTCGTCAAGCCGATGTATATTAACCGACATTTGACGACTGACAATATTTTTAGAACGGTATTTAGGTGTGAGCTTGTTGTCCGGTTCAAGGAACGAACTGAATTTACTGTCTGCCATGATGTTAATATTTTTTGTAGTGTTTTCACTGCCGAGGGCGTATGCGTTAATGTGCCAGCTTGGGTCGTTCTCTGAACGACTCCTCAGTAGAGCAGCCAAATCCGCGATCGGTTCAAATGAGATGATTTGGCCGTTGAAACCAACTTCATGCCGTAACAAGTCCCTGTATTGTCCAGCGTTGGCACCAACATCGAGCACGGTGTCGATTTTGTACTTATCAAACAAAGTGCGCAGGTGGGTTGAGAGTGCATAAGCTGGCATGCGCCAGTTTGGGATTATTGAATATCCGAGCAACTTGGCCGTGCTAATGACAAGATTGTTTAAATAATTTGGCATAAGTGTCGTGTGTGAATATGAAAACAGAAACTTATTCGCATCTGCAATTGCTCATAATCTATTGGTGTACGGAGCGTCATTCACTGCAGTCTTGGGTACGAGTGACTTCATTGCATTCAAATAGTGCCTTATGTTCAATGGCCACAATTTAATAATTTGTAAATGAGTGATAAAGGCCTTAATTTGCTGGCGATTAATCCTGTAGTGCCATGCAACATTTAGCATGGCCTTCAATAAGGCATCGGCGCAAGCAGCTCGGTATTCCGTTACTTCGCAAGTGGGTGATAATGCAATTTTTTTTATCGCATTCATTCTGGCTATGGAACTTTCTAGATTTGGTCCAGTATATGTATTTTTATCGTGCCTGCGGTAACTGGCGAGTGTTTCAAGCTGATATAGAATTGGGCCAAACAGTGCCAGACGAAGCCACAAATCATAATCTTCACTTTTATGAAGTGTTTCATCAAATCCACCGGCTTTTTCAAATGCAGAACGCCGGACTAAGGTAACTGTTGGGCTTATGATAAATGAACCCTGCAGCATGGCTTTTAGAACTTGACCTGATGCTCTGAAAAACTGAGTTGCTCCGCTCATGCCGGTAATGTTACCAACGGCATCTATGATACGATGATCGCAATATGTCATAAAACAATCTGGGTGGGATTCCAGTATATTGACTTGTCGTTCAATCTTGTTTTTATCCCAGATATCATCCGAATCAAGAAATGCGATATATTTACCACGGCTTTCCCTAACACCACGATTCCTTGCACCCGAAACACCCTTATTAAGTTGTGAGATTATTGTTATTCTCTCACTGTACTTGTTAAGTATGTCAAGGCTGCCATCCGTTGATCCATCATTGACAACTATGATTTCACAGGGTGAGTATGTCTGAGATAAGGCGCTTTCTATAGTTTCACGGACATACGTGACCGCATTGTAAACTGGGATGATAATAGACACGAGATGTTTGCCATTCATGCAGTTCCCCGATCAATTAGCAGTACTTCGAAAATGCTAAGATCAACATCCCAGCCATTTGCTGAACGCTCTTCTGAGCACATCGAGAACCCTCCGTTTGTTATGAAACCCTGGCAGTAACTCGGTGACAGAGCGGACATTCAACTCAATGTCCTCGGCGAATCCGCCCATCCAGGGCAATACCAGTCTGTATTCCGCCCCAACACTCATCTTCGCGGGTATTTGGGGGAGTTGAGGCCTCAAAAAGGCACGACGTCCGATTTAGAGATGAGGTTCAACCGGAGCTTCTCTGTCGGCTTTAGCACCACGGGCAATCGACCGGTGGGGCGTAGCCTCGTTCGACCATCCCGTTCAATCCCGGTCTCGTCGCCCTGCGAATTTCCGCCCTTTCCATCTGGACGCGCGCGGCTCATCGACAGGCGTTGCTGCGCAAACCGGGCATCGGTGCCGGCATCGAGGCGCTGCTGTTTCCCCTTATGGCGCTCGCATTTTTGCACGGCGAGTGCCGTGTCGCCGTCGTCCCGCTCCCGACTCTCCCAGCGGCGCACCGGGTTCGGGCGCACCTCCAAAATCGCCGCAATAGCTAACCCTCAGCGGGTATTTGCACCCCCGTTTTCCGGGCCTCCGTTAGCGCCTCATTGCTCCGCCATTTGGCTTTCCTTTCACCATCCTGATTCAGACGTCATAATCGTCTAGCGTCCTGTCCCATTAATACGTAGCATAAATCTTGCTTAATTTCTGGGTGTCTTTAGATTTGAGGAGATACCCAATGAAAAACGGCCGCCCGAAAGCCGAACTGGTCATCACACCCGCTGAACGCGAACAACTGGAGG
>NZ_DASPLO010000182.1:0-12497 GCF_035627495.1 Methylocaldum sp. | reverse complement strand
GCTCAGCCACGATCTTCTTAACACGCTCTGCTACATCACTCATCGTTTTATATCCTCAGCTGTTTTCTCTAGTTTTAGTGAGTCGGGAAATTTTAATTTGAAACCGGGTGAATACAAGACTTTTCTCTAAAAACGATGCTTCGGTTGCTTAATTTCTTAAGCAATAAGCATGCTCCCTGGATAAGGCACAGGATCATGCCATGTGCATACCGCCGTTTACATGTAAGGTTTCGCCCGTGATATACGCGGCGTCATCCGAACATAAAAAGGCCACGACACCCGCCACCTCGTCGGCAGATCCCAATCTCGCCAAAGGAATATTATCCAGTAACGCCTTCCGGCTTTCCTCGGGCAGCGCGCGTGTCATGTCGGTATCGATGAACCCTGGCGCCACGGCATTGACGGTGATATTCCGCGATCCGACTTCTCTGGCGAGGGATTTGGTGAAACCGATGATTCCGGCCTTGGCCGCCGCATAATTGGTCTGCCCTGCATTTCCCATCGCCCCGACGACGGAGGTGATGTTGACCATGCGTCCCTCTCGGGCTTTCATCATTCCGCGCAGGGCGGCTTTACACGTACGGTAAACGGACGACAGATTTGTCCGGATGATGTCATCCCATTCCTCGTCTTTCATCCGCATAAGCAGGTTGTCTCGTGTTATTCCGGCATTATTTACCAGAATAAGCGGGGCTCCGAACTCTTCGTTTACAGCCTTGAAGAATTGCTCGACCGAATCGGCCTCGGATACATCCAGCACCATGCCCTTGCCCCGGAATCCGCCTTCGGTCAGTGCCGAGGAGATTGCATTAGCACCGGACTCACTGGTCGCCGTCCCTATGACAGTATGGCCATCCCTCGCCAGACGCAGAGCTATGGCTCGCCCGATACCACGGCTGGCTCCGGTTACAACAGCGATTGTAGACGTCATTGAACAAGCTCCAAAGCTTTAACTAAAGAATTCGAGTCAAAAATCGCTTCGGTTCTGCACTCCGAGACAATTCGCTTATTCAGACCGCTCAGAACTCGTCCGGGACCGCATTCGACAAAACGACTGACGCCCTGTTGAGACATGAATAGGATAGAGTCAGCCCAGCGAACGGGGCTGTGCAACTGTTTTTCCAAAACGGCTCGAATCACTTCGGGAGCCGGATGGGACGCCACGTCCACATTATGCAGCACAGCAATCTGGGGGGTTTCGACAGCCGTGCCCGTCAGAATTTCCCTGAATTTCTCAGCGGCGCTCATCATCAGTGGACAATGAGATGGTACGCTGACCGGTAAAAGGACCGCCCGCTTGGCACCCTCCGCTTTCCCAAGCTCGATACCCCGCACCACGGCAGGCTTATGACCGGCGATTACGATTTGCCCGGGAGCATTGAAATTAGCAGGCGCCACAACTTCCGCCTCGGTCGACGCCCTGCTGCAGACATCTACGACTTGGGAGTCGCTCAATCCTAAAATGGCCGCCATCGCTCCGGTGTCGGGAGGTACCGTATCCTGCATCAATCGCCCGCGCTCGGCGACAAGCCGAAGCGCATCTTCAAAAATCAAGGCACCAGAACAAACCAGGGCCGCATATTCGCCCAAGCTATGGCCGGCCATCCAACCCGGTCTTACCGAGGTTTGTTTAGTCCATACTCGCCAGACTGCAACATCGGCGGCCAACATAGCAGGCTGGGTAAACCGCGTCAGGTTAAGTCTTTCTTCCGGACCGCTCCGCACTAAATCCCACAAATCGTAGCCAAGCACTCCCGAGGCGGCCTGAAAGGTAGACTCAACCTCGGCATGAACCTTAGCCAACTCTGACAACATCCCCACGGACTGGGACCCTTGTCCCGGAAAAATAAATGCCAAACCGTCGTCGACGAGATTTGTAGACACGAATCCCCCCTAGTACCGGATCAGGGCTGAGCCCCACGCAAAACCACCGCCAAAAGCCTCCATCAAAACCATATGGCCCCGCTGGATCCGGCTATCCCGAATTGCTTCGTTCAAAGCGAGCGGTACCGAAGCCGCTGATGTGTTGCCTTGATTTTCGATGGTCATCACCACGCGATCCATCGGCATGTGCAGCTTTTTTGCCGTGGCGGCAATGATGCGTATATTGGCTTGATGAGGTACGAGCCAGTGGATATCCGATTTCTGCAAATTATTAGCGGCCAGAGTCTCGTCTACGATGCGCCCCAAGGTATTGACTGCAATTTTGAATACCTCGTTACCCTGCATTTTCAAGAATCGGTCATCTTCCTCACCGCTCCCCCCGCCATTCAGATTAGGGACGTACAGCAAATCCTGATATTGTCCATCGGAATGGATATGCGTGCTCAGAATTCCCGGCTCATCCGCCGCTTCGAGTACGACGGCTCCGGCGCCGTCGCCGAAAAGAATGCAGGTTCCGCGATCTGACCAATCGACGATACGCGAGTTTACCTCGCTACCTACCACGAGGACCCGCTGGGTGGTCCCCGCCCTGATATACTGATCGGCAATACTGAGTGCGTAAATGAATCCTGAGCACGCCGCCTGAACATCAAACGCTGCACAATCGCGGATAGCTAGCCGCTGCTGCAGTATGCAAGCGGTACTTGGAAAAACTCGATCCGGCGTACACGTTGCAACGATAATGAGATCGATCGTTCCCGGTTCGATCTGTGCCGCCTCCAACGCCTGGCGAGCGGCGCGCTCCGCCATGCTGGAGGCCGTCTCATTTTTTCCTGCGATACAACGCTGGCGAATGCCGGTCCGTTCGATAATCCAAGCATCTGACGTATCGACGGTTTGAGCGATTTGTTCGTTGGTGAGAATAGTTTCAGGGAGATAGCCGCCGGTTCCGAGAATCCGAGAGTACCGTCTCACGCGGTCTTCCTCTCAGCGAAAATTTCCGTTACACGCTCGCCGATACGAGTCGGGACAGCCTTTTCAACCTCCTTAACCGCGATACCGATGGCATTGGCGAATGCCAAACGATCTGCGTTGCCATGACTCTTAATTACGATGCCGCGCAATCCCAAAAAGCTGGCTCCGTTGTAGCGCCGAGGATCGAACTGTTTTTTGAAGGATTGAAGCACTGACATAGCCATCAAACCGGCCAACTTGGTGAGCAGATTCTTGCCGAAAGCTTGTTTAATTGAGTGGTTTATCATTTTGGCAAGCCCCTCGCTGGATTTAAGCGCTACATTGCCGACGAAGCCGTCGGTCACGACGATGTCCACGTTTCCTGAATAGAGATCGTTACCTTCCACATACCCGATAAAATTGATGTGGGTACCGGCCAGCAGCTTCGCGGCGCCTTTGACCTGTTCGTTGCCCTTGATGTCCTCTTCGCCGATATTCAGCAGCCCGACCCTCGGATGCTCTTTATCCTCCACGGCCCGCACGAGCTCGTAGCCCATCACGGCGAATTGACAGAGATGCTCGGCTGAGCAATCCACATTAGCTCCAAGATCCAGTACGTGCGTATGACCGGTCATGGACGGCACGGTCGAAATAATGGCCGGACGATCGATACCAGGTATAGTCTTGAGAACAAACTTTGCGATCGCCATCAAGGCTCCGGTGTTTCCGGCACTCACACAAGCATCGGCGACACCCTCTTTGACCAAATTGATGGCAACGCGCATGGACGAGTCTTTCTTATTGCGGAGAGCCTTTGCGGGAGATTCATGCATTTCCACCGTCTCGGAGGCGTGATGAATGCTGATCCGGCCTCCGAATCGTGTTAATGCGGCACCCAAATACTGGCGCAACACAGCTTCGTCACCCACAAAAATCAGATTTAAGTGAGGATTGCTTTCGGCACTGTCCAGAGCCGCCGGAACGATCACGGCGGGACCGTGATCGCCGCCCATAGCATCCAAAGCAATGGTCGGCTTCTTACTCATAGTTATTGTTCAGTTGATCGAGCCGCAAATCCGGCAAAAATGATAACAAGAAGCCGCAGCGATTCCGGCTCCCTGTCTCGACCTAAATATCAAAGTTATTCTTCGCTCGATTCTTCTTTGTTGGCGATCACCTTACGCCCACGATAATACCCGTCAGGACTAACGTGGTGCCGAAGATGAGTCTCGCCGGTGGTAGGCTCAATCGAAAGCGCATTGGCTTTCAGAGCATCGTGCGAACGACGCATATCCCGTTTAGAACGAGTTTTACGATTTTGTTGTACGGCCATTTAAAAGCTCCTTTATCGAATAGTTTTCAGTTGCGCCAACACGGCGAAAGGATTCTCACGGGAGTCCACGGCAGTTTCTGCCTTAGGCGAAACACAATGGGAATGTTGAGGAATCGATGGAATTGCCAGCAGCAATTCGTCCTGCACAATATCCGCCAAATCGATTACACCCGTTTCATCAAGAAGCAAGGGCTCAAGCGGCTCGGACAGCAGATTACCTTCATTGATGGAGCTCACGATGCCCAGATGCACTTCGCTGTGCACCGGCCAATCCAACGGCTCCAGGCAACACTGGCATTCCAGCTTGAGATCGGCTTCCACCCACCCAGAAACGACTGTACTCCTGCCTTCTTTTTTAAATTCCAGCTCAACTTTTACCTTACTTTCGCCATTCAACACTATGTCCCGTATACGGTCCATCTTGCTCAAAGGCATTGATCCGGCAATCCGTCGCTTCTTTTCCGCGAACTCTAATGGATCAATCAAATCCGGCAAATGATCGAGCATAATCCCGCAATGATATCGAGAAATGACAAAAGCTGTCAAAATCGCTTCTTCTTGATTTTGACCATCTAACTGTTCATTCGAATCCAACGTTGTGACAAAAATTGTTTTGGCCTCTGGTTCCATCTACCGTCAAGACCTATTGAGAAAGCTGGGACTCAGTTTCGACGCCGTTTCCCCTGGGATTACGGAAACGCCTGAAGCCGACGAGGCACCGGATCGTCTAGCGTTACGGCTAGCCAAGGAAAAGGCCGCTGCTGTGGCGCATCGCTTTCCCGACAGCCTGATAATCGGTTCCGATCAGGTAGCTGTCCTAAGCGGAAAGCAGTTAACCAAACCGATGACCCGTGATAACACGGTTCGGCAACTTCGGGCGGCTTCCGGCCGATGCGTTACTTTTTACACCGCTGTATGCGTTCTAAAAACCTCCACGGGAGAAATGAAAGCCGATATCGACCGCTGTTTGGTCCACTTTCGAAAATTAACCGATCGGGAAATTGAGCGTTATGTCGATCGAGAACAGCCTTTCGACTGTGCCGGGGGATTTAAGTCCGAAGGTTTGGGTATCGTACTATTTGAAAGGTTCGAAGGCGAAGACCCTAATGCGCTGATTGGGCTTCCACTCATACGGCTCGCCCGCCTGCTCGAAAGCTTCGGGATGGCGGTGATCTGAATCAATGCCTCACATGAGCATCCGGAATAAACAAAGCTGCCGTATCGCTGAATTTTTCAGCGACATCGGACATCACACTTAGGATTTGGGACTCTTCCAAACGTGTAGCAGCAGTGACCTCATCCGGAATCGCCGCAAGCACCTCTTCAACTGGAAAGCCGAGCAGCGATACGGTTTTCAGCTGATTGGCGAGGTATAAGAGGCTGGCCTCCAAGCGATAATCCTCAGCCTGTTCGGGATCCAAATGCCAACGAATCGATTCCCGCAAAGCGGGTGGCACTTTCCAGGCTTTGGCCAATTCTGCGCCGATCTCGGCATAGGTAAAACCAAGCAGGTCCTTTTCCAACCCTGGAATCAAACGATCATCCCCTGCCGCAGCCAAAAGGATTTCCCGCGCCTCATCCGGCAAACGTATGTAGATAATCAGCGCACCGATTCGATGCAGCAGTCCGGCGACGAACAAGCGTTCGCTGTGCAATACCGAGGCTTCCTTTGCCAGCAGACGCGCGATCTCACCACAATAGAGACTGTTCAACCAGAAATCGGTCATATTGACCAAACAAGTCGGGATTTTGCGAAATCCCTGAATCACAGAGGTTGTCAACGCCAAGCTGTAAAGCATGTCAACGCCGACTAGTCCAACCGCACGCGAAATGGTATCGATACGTCCCGAGAAACCGTAATAAGGACTATTGACTATTTTCAGCAAACGCGCGGTAAGAGCGGGATCCTGACCAATCGCCTCGGCCACCTCCCCTGCCGTAAAGTTCTCACGTCCAAGGATTGTTGAAATTCGCGCGACAGCGGCCGGCGGGGATGCCAATTGCGGCGCACCTATTACCAGGGTTTCCGGCGTTTCAGTTACAAGCATCAGTTAAAACGATTGTAGTAATTGAGAACCCGAGCTACGTATTGCTGGGTTTCTTGAAAGGGAGGCACCTTATTTCCGTACTTGATGACGTTATTCTCTCCGGCATTGTAGGCCGCCACGGCCAACCGAACATCGGATTGAAACATACCGATCAGTTCGCTCAGGTATTTCGCGCCTCCCTCTATGTTTTCGCCCGGATCGTAGCGGTCACGAACACCATAGCGCGCAGCGGTTTCCGGCATGAGCTGCATCAGGCCGACAGCGCCTTTATTGGACACTGCCTCAGGGTTATAAGAGGATTCGGCCCGGATGACGGCGTGCAGCAAGGCCGGATCAAGACTGTACTTGCTTGCTGCCGCATCGATCAAGGACGCAAATTGCCGGCGATTTTTCTCGGAAAATCCGGATCCGGACGGCCATTTTTTCGAGGGCGAATAGAATAAAAATGCCGCAGGCGTCTTGATAATCCGTTGATAACCCGAGTGTCTCGGATTATCCGTGTAGAAAACGTGTCCGGCGCTATCCACGTATTTGTAAACATCAGTACTGGCCACGCCCGGAAAAAGAAAGGACAGAAAAGCCAACGAGCGTCTTATTTTAGATGGTCTGAACATCGTCTTTCCGTTTGTCGATGCGTTGGGGATCAACAGACGGAAAGTTTTGCACGAATCTGTTTTTTTGCAACTCAACGACTCTCTCATTCCTTAACCGCTGGAGGATCTAACCCGCTAAGGGCTTGATTAATCCTGCCGCTTTTTTCGCCCGCTCGCGGGCTTCGTCGATAGAGTTACCGGCGGCTAAAGCCACTCCGACTCGCCGGCGCGGGTAGGAAATCGGCTTGCCGAACAATCGGATTTCGGTCTCCGGGATGGCAAGTGCCTCGTCAACACCCTCAAAAGCGATGCCCTCGCCCTCAAGCTGGCCGTAAATCACGGCGCTGGCACCCGGATTGCGGAGTCTTGTCGAAACGGGAAGTCCCAGTATGGCTCGAGCATGCAACTCGAATTCGCTCTGCGCCTGGGTAATCATAGTTACCATGCCCGTGTCGTGCGGCCTAGGACTGACTTCGCTGAACCAAACCCGATCGCCTTTGACGAACAATTCCACGCCGAAAAGACCGCGACCACCCAAATTATCCGTCACGGCTTTGGCGATACGCTTCGCCTCGCTTCGCGCGGTTTCGCTCATAGGTTGCGGCTGCCAACTCTCCACGTAATCCCCTAGTTCCTGCCGATGCCCGATGGGTTCGCAAAAATAGGTCTCCTCTCCACCTCGGCCATTATTGGCACGCACTGTAAGCAAGGTAATTTCATAGTCGAAGTCGATGCTGCCCTCCACGATGACTTTAGTATCCTTGACCCGACCTCCCGATTGCGCGTATTCCCAAGCTTTTTCCAGATCGGCGTCACTCCGCAGCAACGACTGCCCTTTACCCGAAGACGACATCACGGGCTTGACAAAGCAAGGATAACCGACAATTTGAACAGCTTTCCTCAGCGAATCCAAAGAATCGGCAAAAACGTAGGGCGAGGTGGGCAAACCTAGCTCTTCCGCGGCCAGGCGACGAATTCCCTCCCGATTCATGGTCAAGCTAACCGCGCGCGCCGTGGGGACCACAACCGCCCCACCGGCCTGTTCGATCTCGGCCAAAGCTGCCGTGGCGATCGCCTCGATCTCTGGCACAATGATGTGCGGTTTTTCCATCTCCACCAGCCGTTTCACGCCTTCTCCATCATTCATATCGATCACATGGGCACAGTGCGACACGTGCTGGGCAGGCGCATTGGGATAACGGTCCACCGCTACGACTTCGACGCCGTAGCGTTGCAAGGCAATGGCGATTTCTTTGCCGAGTTCGCCGCTACCAAGAAGCATGACGCGGGTGGCGCTACGTGTCAGTGCGGTACCGATTTTCATGATTGACTCCTCTCGATGGGCAATTGACCCAATTCAATATGCGTTCATTTATTAAAACCGTTCTCCCCTGTTCGAATCACAGCCATTGGATATGCCTCAAGGCCCGCGAAGAAACTTGGTACATCGTCCGAAGCGGAACAATGCTTTGGGTCTAAAATCTCACATCCGATACCCCTGTAATTTCCATGCCTCTTCCAGCCGCTTCGCCGACACCGGATACGGCGTCTTGAGCACCTGGGCGAAGAGGGAGACGCGGAATTCCTCGAGATTCCAGCGATAGGCCTCGCGCTCCGGGGATAAACGTCCCTTAGCCGCTCTGACGACGTTCCAGTAACGCAGCCAAAAGGGGGCAAGTTCGTTATATTGCTTCTGATCGCGAAGTGAGTCTTGGGCGGCTTTTTCCAGACGGTGCAGTATTGCCTTGAGATAACGAGGGACTTCCCTAATTTGCGCATATGGGGTCGTAACCCAGAACCCCGCATAAGCAAGCAAGTCTAATTGCTCCTGTATATCCTGTTTGGCGGGACCGGCCGGACGAACCTTCAGCTTGGCCTGGACTTCGCCGTACAACTGGAGCACGGTTTGCGCGGTCCTAGCCATTTCGTCGGCCTTGAGCACCAGTTCGGTCCGGTGGGCCTTGAGCCGGGCCTCGAATTGCTGGGCGCCGCGGATGTCCGGCTGCCCTTCTAAGAACAACGCGCCCATCAGCCGGTCCAATAGGTCTTCCCGCAAGTCGCGGCCGGGTTTCAGCTCGGGATAAAGGAAGGGGTGATTCGGGAGTTGCCTATACAGAAGCTCGGCCTGGGCGTTCACCGCCAAATTCTTTTTCAGATACTTCAACTCCTTCGCCAAAACCAGCCGGAACAAACGCGCCAACCCTAGCTCCTGCTGCCGCGCCGCTTCCTCCGGAGTATCGAATACCCGCACACCCACCGTCTCTCCCTCGTCGACCACCGCCGGGAAACCATAGATCGTCTGGCCGTCGTGTTGGCCGTCGAAACATTGGGGCAGATCGCCGAAAGTCCAACTTTTGCAGCCAGTATGGAGATATGCCTGACGGGCCAGTTGCTGGAAGTTCTTGCCGGCATCCGCCGAATGGCGGGCCTTGAGCTCGCTCAGATCACGAGAGCGATCGACGACGGCATTGAATTCGTCCACTACGGCGAAATTCATGCGGAGATGCGCCGGAAGCACATCCTCCCGGAAGGAATCCGGCGATACGGCAATGCCACCGGTTTTCTTTAGCGCCGAGGAAACCTGGGCGTAAAGCGAACCCCGTCCGATATCCAGCATCGGCAATACCCGAGCGGCGTGATCCGGAACCGGTACGAAATGGATGCGCAAGGTCTTCGGCAGGGATTTGATAAGGGCCACGATCTTCTCTCGCAAGAGCCCGGGAACCAGCCATCGAAACGGCTCGGGGTCAAGCTGATTCAGGAGATGCAGCGGCACAATAGCGGTCACACCGTCGTCCTCATGCCCTGGCTCGAAGCGGTACTGCAACTGGAAACGCAAAGGACCTGACTGGAAGTGGTCGGGGAAATTCTTGGCGTCGAGCGAGGCGTCTTCTTTGGCAGTGATGTCCGCCCGACTCAGCTTCAGGATATCGGGCTTGCGTGCTTCCGCCGCCTTGCGCCAGCGTTCAAAAGTGACGCCGTTCACCACGTCCTGCGGGATGCGCTCATCGAAATAGCGGAATAGCCAATCTTCATCCACCAGGAGGTCGGCACGCCGGCCTTTCTGCTGAAGATAATCCGCCTCTTCTAAAAGCTTTAGGTTGTGCAGGAAGAATGGTGCCTTGCTGTCGTAATCCATTTGTACCAGGGCCGAGCGGATGAACATCTCCCGCGCCGCCAGAGGGTTGACCTTTTCGTAGGGAATCTTGCGCCCCGCCTGGATAACGAGCCCGAATAGCGTAGTGCGCTCGTGTACCGCCGCCCGCCCCGCCTTGCGTTCCCAGTGCGGATCATAATGCTGCTGCTTGACGAGATGTGTACCCACCTTCTCGATCCAGTCCGGCTCGATTTTGGCCACGGTCCGGGCGTAGACCTTGGTGGTTTCCACCTGTTCCGCGGATATAATCCACTTGGGTTTGGACTTGAACAGGAATGAGCCGGGATGGATAAACAGCTTGGCGCCCCGCGCTCCCACGTACTCGTTCTGCTCCTGCTTGAGGCTGACGTTCGACAAAAGGCCGGACAGCAGGGCGCGATGGATTTCGCCGTATTCGCCCGGCGCCTGATTCAACTTCAGTTCCAGCTCGCCTTTTACTACGTCCATGATTTGGCCGTGGATGTCGTGCCATTCCGTCATCCTGACATAGGACAGGAAACCGTCCCGGCACCATTGGCGCAGCTTGGCTTTTGACAAATGCTTCTTCTGCTCCTCAAACTCGTTCCACAGCTTGAGGAAAGACAGGAAATCCGAATTCTCATCGCGGAAACGGGCGTGCTTCTGGTCTGCGTACAGGGCTTGGTCGGCGGGACGCTCGCGAGGATCGGGCACGCTCAGGGCAGCGACGATGATGGCGATTTCGGTCAGACAATGCTCTTCCCTCCCGGCTAGCAGCATCCGCCCGAGCTTCGGGTCTACCGGCAACTTGGCAAGCTTGCGGCCGATATCGGTCAAGCCGCGTTTTTCGTCTAGCGCATTGATTTCCTGTAGGGTTTTGAGGCCATCGCGGATCAGCCGCTCGTCCGGCGGCTCGACGAACGGAAAACGGGAAATCTCGCCCAGACGCAGGGCGCGCATTTGCAGAATGACCGCCGCCAGGTTGGTACGGAGGATTTCCGGATCGGTGAATTCGGAGCGGTTCAGGTAATCCTGTTCGGAATACAGCCGGATGCAGATGCCAGGACCGACGCGCCCGCAGCGGCCCGAACGCTGGTTGGCGGAAGCGCGGGAAATCTTCTCGATGGGCAAGCGTTGCAGCTTGCTGCGGTGGCTATAGCGGCTGATGCGCGCGTAGCCAGTGTCGATGACCGAGCGGATGCCGGGCACGGTGAGGGAGGTCTCCGCCACATTGGTCGCCAACACGATGCGGCGCGTACCCGAAGGCTTGAACACCCGCTCCTGCTCGGACTGGGACAGGCGCGAGTACAGCGGCAGGATTTCGCATTTCGAAGGGTGGTGCTTGCGCAGCGACTCGGCGGTTTCGCGGATTTCACGTTCGCCACTCAGGAAAATCAGAATGTCTCCCGGCCGGTCCCGCCACAGTTCGTCCACGGCGTTGAGAATCGCCACTTGCTCTGCGCGATCGGTCTCGTCACCCTCCTCGACTTCCACCGGCCGGTAACAGATATCCACCGGATAGGTGCGCCCGGACACGTTGATGATGGGTGCGTTGCCAAAATGCCGGGAGAAGCGCTCGGGATCAATAGTGGCGGAGGTGATGATGAGCTTGAACTCCGGTCGCTTGGGCAGCAGCCACTTGAGATAACCAAGCAGGAAATCGATGTTGAGACTGCGTTCGTGCGCCTCGTCGATGATCAAGGTGTCGTACTGGTCCAGGAAGCGGTCGTGCTGGATTTCCGCCAGCAGAATGCCGTCGGTCATCAGCTTGATGAGACTTTCCGGCCGGGTGTGATCCTGGAAGCGAACCTTATAGCCCACGGCCTGCCCCAAGGGCTGCTTCAACTCCTCGGCGATCCGAGCGGCAACGCTACGGGCTGCGATACGGCGGGGCTGGGTGTGACCAATGTAACCGGAAACTCCACGGCCGGCTTCAAGGCAGATTTTCGGCAATTGAGTCGTTTTACCGGAGCCCGTTTCTCCGCATATCACGACTACCTGACGATTGCGAATGCTCTCGAGGATCTCATCTTTCCTTTCGACAACCGGAAGTTCTCCCGGGTAATTAAGCGCCGGAATGCTGTCCGTTCGCAGCCGTCTTTGTGCTATGGACTGGCTAATCAACTCTTCCAACGCCTGCAGCTTGTCCGTCGCAGCCTGGTTTCCACGCATTTCTGCGCGTAGATGCGAAAGCCTTTTTCCGAGGTGGTAGCGATCTTTGCGAAGGCAAAGGTCGAGCTTCCGTTCGAGTTGTTTGAAGTTATCCTGCATCGAGAGAATAGAGAAATGAAAGGTCCTGATTCCTAGTTGTTAAGACATTGCCCCTTCTTAGATAGGTCAATGCAACAAGCGCCACCGCAAATCACTAAATCGAATAACTCATAACCAATAAGGCATAAGCAACCAGCAAAAGCTAGTGTTTCAGAATGCCTAGGGCGTGTCCTCAATTGAGCCAGATAACGGCTGCAGTGAGAAAAATGGCGGCCAGAAAGTTGCAATCGGTTTTGTCATAGCGGGTAGCGATGGCGCGGAATTGCTTGAGTTTGCAGAAAAAATTCTCGATCAGGTGG
>NZ_DASPLO010000181.1:0-2217 GCF_035627495.1 Methylocaldum sp. | reverse complement strand
TGAGTGAGCGGCGTTCGTACGCCTGGGCAACAACCTGAAACAGGTGGTTAGAGGCGGTGGCATCCATGGGGAGAAAGCCGAGCTCATCGAGGATGATCACGTCATGCGCCATGAGGCTCCGCATCCGGGTGCGGAAGCTACCATCGGCCAACGTGGCGTAGAAGCTGTCCACGAGGTCCTGGACGGTGGTGAAGTAGACGCGGTAGCCGGCCAAGATTGCCTTGAGGCCGAGAGCCTTGGCTAGATGACTCTTGCCGACCCCGGGCGGACCTACCAGGACGCAATTCTCGTGAGCTTCCACGAACCGGAGTCTGGCGAGATCCAGCATCTGCTGCCGGCTGACCGAAGTCTGAAACGTGAAGTCGAATTCCTCGATGGTTTTGTGATCGGGAAACCGGGCGGCCTTCAGCCGCTTGCTGTGCTGTGTTTCATTCCGGGACGTTACCTCTTCATGCATCAGGCCGACAAGGAAGTCCATGTACGAGAGTTGCTGGGCTACGGCCAGCCGATTATAGTCCTCCATGACTTCCCGGATCCGCCTGAGCTTGAGGCGGCGCAGCGCCTGGTCGAGTTCTTCGTAGCGGGCAGCATCCATGGTCATGCCCTCCCCGCCTTGGCGTAGTAGTCCAGGGACCGCTGCTGGACGGCTATGGCAGGGGCGGCTACCGTAACCGGTACTCCCTCGGACGGTCGCTCTGGCAGCGCCTCGGGAGCTCGCTGCTGCCTCTCCAGGATGCGTTTAAGCACACCGTAGCTGAAGGCGCCGAAGGTGGCAGCTCTCTCCATGGCCTGGTGAACCTCGCTTGTACCGTACGTTTCGCATAAGGCGAGGATGCTTTCAGCCTGCTCTCGTAGGTGTCCAGTCTGAGACTTGGCCACCCCACGCAGGTAAGCGGGTGCTACCTTGCCAATCGCCTCGAATCGCTCCTGTAGGGAGCTTCCCTTCCCGCTGGGGCCAGGACTGCGGCCCTCGTAATGCTCGTCCTGGATGATCCGCTGCCCCTTCCCCCGGCACCGGGGCAACGTGACCACCTTCTCGTCACCCAGGAACACGTCCAGGCGGTCCTCGTAGATGTGGAGCTTGACTAGCTTACGGGCGAGCCGGTGCGGCACGGAGTACTGGTTGCTCCCCCACGACACGAGGCAGGTCTTGGTGACCCGCGCCGTATCTTCGGCCGGCAGCTCCACCGCTTTCGTCGGAAGCGACAGTAGGAACTGGCGTTCAGCCACCAGGCGCTGGGCTGGAACCTCACCGGTGGCTGCGCAGACCTTCTGGTTGGCCACCTCGTTGTACCATGTCCGACCTTGGCGGTTAAGGTCCTCCAGGCCGGAGAACTCGGTCGCATAGAAGAAATCCTGGCGCACGTACTTGACGGTCGACTCAACTTTCCCCTTGGACTCGGGGTCCCGTATCCAACAGGCCCGGGCCTTGAAGCCGTAAGCAGCGGCATACCGCAAGAGGTCGGGGTGAAAGCGCACCACGGACCCAACCCGCTCCAGCGTCACCGTCTTGGCGTTGTCGTAGACGATCTCGTGGGGACAGCCCCCGACATACGTGATGGCCCGACTATGGCAGGCTAGGAATGTCGCCATGTCCTGCGATGTGGTAAACTCAACGTAGCGCATCCGGGAGTAACTGAGCACGAACACGAAGGCGTAGAGGTTCAGTTTCTGACCGTCGATTTCGATGGTGCCGAAGTGGCCCCAGTCTACCTGGGCCTGTTCTCCCGGCAACGTCTCGACCGGTTTGTAGACTCGCTCATGGTGTGGCCTGACGTTGGCCACGAAGCGGCGTACCGTGCGGCGTGAGCCCGAATAGCCGAGTTCCACGATTTCCCGGAAGAGGCGCTCAGCGGTCAGCTCCGAGTACTTCGCCAAGCGGGCCTTGAGGTGATTTACGAAGGGGTCAATCTTGAGGCTGGGGGCTTTCCGCTTGAGTCTTGGCGGGACATTTTCCAAGGCAAGATACTTGGCAACGGTACTCCGGTCGACTCCTAACCGATTGGCAATCTGTGTTTTCTTCAGCCCTTCAGCGGCCAGGCTCTTGATGTCCATGACTATTCCCACCGATTTCAAGTTGGTCCCATTCCTTGCTGTGTAAGTTTGGTAGTTGGCACTCCCAAACTTCGTCACTCAGCATGGAGTGGGCCTTTTTATTTCCAGTTCGGTGCGGAATTTCGTTGGCCATTTATGCTGATTTTAGCGCGACCGCCGCCA
>NZ_DASPLO010000180.1:0-1225 GCF_035627495.1 Methylocaldum sp. | reverse complement strand
CACGGTCATCGCATTTGGACGAGGATGGATCTGGCGAACTCGTCGGACCATCCTGAGCGTTTGCGCTTGCGTCGGACAGAGATGTCCGGGCGAGCGCGGTTGAGGAGGTTGAGGGCGAGCTTGCGCAGGGTGGCGAGGTTTTCCGGTCCGTGATCCTTCCGGTTTCTGGCGCGGTCCTCGTCGAAGGTGACATCGAGCACCCAGTGCAGGCAGTTCTCCACGGACCAATGGGCGCGAGCGGCCTTGAGATAGTCCTGCGCGCTGAGGGGGCGCGAGCAGACGTGATAGTGGCGGGTGACGGTGGATTTGCCGTGCCGTTCGACGGTGGCTTCGATCATGCCCAGGCAGGCCATGTCGGGAAGCAGAACCGGCTCGGAGCAGGCCGACTTGGGACCGCGCACCCAACTCAGGTCATGGCTGACCCAGGCCCGCCGGGTCTCGATGCGGCCGTGGTCGGCATCGGTGGTTTCGCTGAGGGGCAGTTCGGCCAGCGTCTGGGCATCGGCGAAGTACTCCACCACCATGGCATGAAGGGCGGGGTGGTTGCCCTTGAGCCGCAGAAGGTAGTCGCCGCCCTGATTGCGGATGGTGCGCGCGGTCTCCTCCTGGCAGTGGATGGCGTCGGCGGTCACCAGCCATCCCGTCAGATCCAGGCACCCCAGCAAGGCACGGGCCGCCACGATCTCGCTATCGCCCTCGGCCACCCGGAAGCTGTGCTGGCCCACAACCACGCGCGTGGCCGAGGCAAACGCCGTCACCACCGCCAGCGGGTTGGCGCGCGCCGCATCGGCGAAGGACCGGCGCAACGTCTTGCCATCGATGGCGAGCACGCCCGCGCCTGCCGCTCCGAGGTCTTCCAAAAACCGCCCGAAGCACGCCGCAAAGGCCGCCGGATCGAGCAGCCGGAAGATCCGCGAGAACGTGTCGTGGCTCGGAACCCCGTTCTCCAGCCGCAGGAAATCCCGGAACAGAGCCTCCCGATCCACCGCAAAATCAGCAAAGTCCGAGCAACTCTCAGCTCCGCAGATCGACGCCGTCAACGCGATCGTGAGAACTTCCAAAAGGTCATGCCGCTTCGCATTCCCCGTGCGCGGGTCCGGGAGAGCGGCAAACACCTTCGCGTACCAAGACATCGGGAGGCTCCTTCCCTGAACGCAAGAGCCTCCCTACAGAATCCATTTCAGCCCGGCGCGCTACCGTCTTTTCTCAAATGCGATTCCCCTGC
>NZ_DASPLO010000179.1:0-12028 GCF_035627495.1 Methylocaldum sp. | reverse complement strand
CATCACAGGCGCCGATCACGCGCTCCCGGAGATCGATCGAATAGGCTTTCGCCATCACCGCTCCTCATTTCGCAAATACTCATCAGACCGCTTCCCGATCCCTTGGTTTCCTTTCACTAGATATGAAAATGCTCTAGACCGATCCTATCGACAGCAAAACTCATCGGCGCGGAAGATCGTTAATTTCCCCTCGCATTTTCCTTGCATCGGTGCGGGATCGGCGGCTCTTGTCGACATTTCGCGACCAGCGGCGGTGAATGGGTTCCTCCGTGGCGGTTTTGGATTGCTCAACCTCGATCCCCATTTTCGTCCGCAGCAGGGCCAGTTCGCGATTGGTCGCGTCAAGCTTTTCTCCAAGCTCGTGTATCAACTGATTGAGTTGTTCGAAATGGATCTGGAAATAGCGCGCCGACGGGAACGCCGGAACGTCCTGCGTTTCCGAGGGCATGGCCGGATCGTCTCCCTGCCGCCTGAGTCTCATCCCGTTCTCCTCTTGCTCATGAAATCAAAGCCCTATAGATAAGACGAATGAGTCGGTGAAAACCCCCATCGGCTACGGGAAATATTTTTCGTGATCGGAAACGCGCTTGTGCCCAACCCCGCTCTTTTGGCGTTGCGCCCGCCGTTTCTGGAGCCAGCGGATGACGCCGGTGACGTAAAGCACCGGGCAGGCGAGACCGGTGAGAAATACCAAAATACGGCCGGGCCAGCCGAAGACTTTCCCGGAATGCAGCGGCCATTGCCACTGCATGAATACATCGCCGCCGCTGCCGTGGGCGGGATCTCGCACCTGCAGGAGTTCGCCGTTGCGCCGGTCGAGCACCAGGCAGCGGGAGTCGAGCACATAAGGGCGCAATTCGGGAACGTCCCGGTAGCAGGCGGTGAAGAGGCCCCTATCGCCAGGGGAAAACGAATAGAACTGCGGCACGCCGCCCGGGTACTCCGACCGCGCCAAAGCGGCGTCCAAATTGATTGAAGGCGCGCCCGGTGCTGGATCGGTCGATGCCACGGGTTCGGGCGTCAGGGGCGAAAAGCGCTCCACCATCCAGCGAAACTGCTCCGGAAGATTGAAGTAAAGCCCCGATATCAGCAGCGCCAGAAGTACGATCAAGGTGTAAAACCCCGAGGTCTGGTGCAGGTCGTGGTTGAAGCGCACGGCGCTGGCGCGGCGCTTGATGGTGAGCACCCGCCGCCATTTGCCGTCCAAGGGCCACCAGAGAATGAGGCCGGTGAGGACCGAAATTATCAGCGGCACAGCCATCGCACCCACCAGGATGACACCGAAATCCATCAGCAGCAGAGCGTAGTGAAGCTTGAAGAAAAAGCCGATGAAGCAATGCCTGAGCGGATTCCAGGCATGATAGAAGACGCGCCGATCTACCACCTCTGCCGTATAGGGATTCACGGCGACGTTGAGGGAAACCGCTTTCTCCGGCGCCGGTGTCGGTGTCTGTTGCGGGTAGTAGAAGCCGAACACGTAATTCATGCCCGCATCGCCCGGCGCATCGACCCAGCTTGATTCCCAGCCCGGCGATGTGACCCTCTCGACTGCGGCGAGAATCTCGTCCAAGGGTTTGCGTATGGCTTTGAGTGGAATCGATGCCCTATATAGGCCGGGGTTCAAAGCCTCGTCGATTTCATGCCAGAACACCAGCACCGAGCCGGTGAGTCCGATCACCGCCATGAAAAGCCCAAGTCCGAGTCCAAGCCAGAGATGAACTTCAAGCCACAGCTTGCGCCGAGCCTGGAGGCGGCTCAGCCGGCGATTTCTTTCGCTATCGAGAATCTCTGGATTGGCAAGGGGTTTGACGATTCGACTCATGTTCCGGTCCTGTTTTCCGTTTCGCACGGGTTTCCCTTTAAGACGAACGAGACGGGACATTCCTCATAGCTACGCTGGCTCAGTATTCCAGCCGCAACGATCCTAATACGGTCAATGGTTCGCCGACGGTGATACCGGCCTGCGGAGCGCCGTCCAAAGTGTTGGCTGCCTTGAAATAGGTCTTGTCCAGAATATTGTTGACATTGATTTGCGCCGTCAGTCGCGTCGGGCCGACGTCGAAGCGATAGGCGGCCATGGCGTCCCAACGGACGTAACCCGGCAACTGGAAGGTGTTCTCGTTGTCTCCTTCCCGTTGGCCGGCGACAAAAGCGCCCGTACCGAATGTCAAGCCCCTGACGGATTCGAACGGGAGATCGTATTTGAACCAGAGGCTGCCGGAATGCTCCGGAACGTTGGAAAGCCGATTGCCTTGGTTGTCCGGGGACTGGTCGTCCCGTTTGATGCGCGCATCGGTGAACGCATAGGTGCCGATGACGCTCAAATCCTCGGTGATCTTACCGCTGACGTCCAGCTCGATGCCCTCGCTACGAGCCTGGCTTGCAGTCCGGAAGAAGGTATTGTCGGCCGAATTAGCCACATCGACCGCCTGGATATTGTCTTTGGCGAGGTGGTAATACGCCAGGCTGGCGATGAGCCGGCCGTCCCAAAACTCCGTCTTGGTTCCGATCTCGTACTGCGTGGCGGTTTCCGGAGTGAGAACTTCACCGGTGAAGGAACGACCCAGGTTGCTGCCGATGGATTCCACGAAGTTTCCGTATACGGACAGCCACTGCCACGGACGGTAGAGAATGCCGACACGGGGACTGAAAAATTGAGTCTCCAAGGCATCGAACTGGTTCTGGGTAAAGAACAAGTGGTTCCAGCGATTGGTGTTCTTCTGATGAATCCAGTCGTAGCGTCCGCCGCCCAGAATGTGCAATTGATCGAACAGGGTGATCTGATCCTGAAAATAAAGCCCGTACCATTCTTCCAGGGACGCCGTGTCGTAATTGAAGCTCTCCCGTGACGGAAAGCGATGGGTGTCTAAATTGAACGCGGAATTTCCCCGCGGGTTGAACGGATCGAAGCCATCTATGCTGGGAGGCCAGGGCAAACAGTTGCCGGTCTGCCCGGGACCGACGCAGCCTTCGCCGAGTTCCTGATGCCGGTAATAATCGCCGCCGAGCAGAAGACTGTGCTTGACGCCGAAGGTTTCGAATTTACCCGTGAGATCCAGGCTGGTCGCGTAGGTTTTACGCGGATTGTCGACCTGCCAAAGGCCCCGGTGGTATTCGTCGTTGCCGAAATCGACGACCGGTCGATAGCTTTCCCGGAAATCCCGATCATCGTAGAGAAAGGCATGTTTCAGCGCCCAGTCGTCGTTGAAGGCATGCGACCAGTTGAAGTCGAGCAATACTCCTTCTTGCCGTGTGAAATCACCCCGGTCGCCCATGAACTGGCTGCGCGGCACCTTGGCCGGGCGATCGCCGTTGGCGACAATGCCGGCGTCGATGACGGAGTTGTCATGGGTGTACTCCAGCGCCAGATTGAGCCGGGTTCGTTCTCCCAATTTCCAACTCACCGACGGGGTGAAGAACAACCGCTCCTGGCCCACCAAGTCGCGGAAAGAATCCGCATTGAGATAGGCCAGATTGACGCGATAGCTGAGATCGTCCGTCAATGGTCCGGTCGCATCGACGGTCGTCCGATAAAAGTCGTACGAACCGAACTGCTGCTGCAGGGCGTAATACGGCTGATCCTGCGGCTGTTTGGTCACCAGGTTCACCATGCCGCCGGGCTGGATACGGCCGTACAGGACGGAGGACGGCCCCTTCAGCACCTCGATTTGTTGCAAGTGCGCCGTTTCGAACGTGGTCCGCGGCAAGCGCACACCGTTACGGTAAGTCTGGGTATCCGTGGTGAACCCTCGGATGGTGAAGTTTTCGCGTAGATCGCCAAAACTGAAGTTCTTCTGCACCCCGCTTACGTTTTTGATGGCGTCCTCCACCTTGACCACTTGCTGATCCTCCATCACCGCCCGCGGCACCGCCTGGATCGACACCGGCGTCTCCATGATCGGCGTATCGGTCTTGGTGGCGGATGATGTGCGGGTTACGGCATAGCTGCGGCGATCTTCCTCCGCCGAATCGGTAACGGATACCGAATCCAGGGCGAGGCTGGCCTCTTTCGAAGACTTCGAGTTCTCCTTTACCGCCACCAGCGTCTTATCCACCCATTCGTGGCGCAGCCCGTTTTGGGCGAGCACGCGCTTCAGCGCTTCGTCGGAGGTCATTCGTCCGCGCACGGCCGGGGTCTTGAGTCCCTGCACGGCGGCGTCGGCGTACATGAGTTTGACCCCGGACGTCTTGGCGACGCCATCCAAGGCGGTGGACAGCGATTGGGCAGGCAAATCGAAATCGAAGGTGTTGCCGCCCGCCGCGGCGTTGCTTCCGGTTCCGGCGAATATCAGCGCCAGAGTGGGCAAGTTCAGCCGGGTATTTCCCCAATGTGCCGCGTTGCGAACGGGGCGGTCGCTATGGACCATGATCGTCTCCTTTTTTGTTATGGGTGCTGCGACGGTTGATCGTCTTCAATACCCATTAACGAAGGAGAACGGGAAAACCGGACATTTTTTTGTTGAACGTGGAATGTGTTACTTCCCCTTGGCCCGCCGCAACACGATCAAGCTATCGCTCGAACGCTCCGCCCGAACCGGCAGAATCTTCCCGACGGCGTTGAGAAAAGGATCGAGATCGCCGACGTCGAAGGTGCCGCTCAGGATTTCCCGACCGACGGCAGGCTCGGCGAAGACGAAGCGCACCGGATGATAGCGTTCCAGTTCGGCGGCAACCTCGGCCAGCGGCGTATGCTTGAAGACGAGGCGGCCCTGAGTCCACGCTTCGATTTGCTCCGCGTCCGCCCGTTCTTTGGGGCCTAATCCTGTGGTTTCACGGTAAACGCTACGGTCGCCGGCCTTTAACCGCTCGGTTTTCATGTCGCGCTCGTCTTCCAGCTCGACCTCGCCCTCCAATACGGCTATCGCGATGTTTTCAGGCTGCTTCCGCACGTCGAAGCGAGTGCCGACATCGCGGATGCACAGCGGGCCGGTCTCGACGACGAACGGATGATCGGGATCGTGCGTCACGGTGAACAAGGCTTCGCCGGATTCCAATTCGACTTTACGGCTCCACCTCGACCAATGCACGGCGAGCCGGGTGGACGTGTTGAGCTCGACACGTGAGCCGTCGGCGAGCGTCACGCTGCGCCTTTCGCCCATGGCGGTGGCGTAATGGGTCGTTTCGGCGCGGAATTCATACCACCATCCGGCCGTCAGCAACCCCATCAGCAAGACGGACAAGGCAGCAAGCGGCAGGGCAGAGCGTTCGTGACGCGCGCTGCGAGCTTCGTCCAGGCCGGGCACGGGAATTCTCCGCAAATCGTCCATGCTCGCCCATACCCGTTCGGCCTCCGAATAAGCCGCCTGGTGCGTTTGGTGCTGCGGCCAGCCAGGCGGCGAATTCGGCGCGCTCCTCGTCGCTGCAACGCTCCGATTGCAGGCGCACGAACCACTCCATCGCCCGTTTCAGAATTCGGTCGTTGGAAGGACGAGGTTTGTTGAATCCGGGCATCAGCGGAAATCCCGGTCGAATTCGGGCAGCGGATTTTGCATGCGTCTGTGGCAATGGAGCATCGCCTTGACCAGGTGGCGTTGCACCGTCTTCTCGGAAATCCCCAGGCGCGCGGCGATTTCGCCATAGCTCAATTCGTCGATCTTCCGCAGCAGAAACACATGCCGGCACTTTTTCGGCAGCGACGCGATGGCGTCCAGCAGAATTTCACACTGTTGCCGGAGCATCGCCAGCTCATCGGGAGAGAGCTTGGGGCAGGTCAGATCGTCGATGAGCGAATCGGTGCTGACAAAGGTCTGCCGATTCTGCCGCAAATAATCGATGGCGAGGCGCTCGGCGGTGCGGAACAGGTAAGCCGGCAGGTTTTCAGCGTGCGCCAGAGCGTCCTTTCGCACCAGGCGGAGATAAGTCTCCTGGCTCAGATCCAGGGCGGTCTCCGGACACTGCACGCGGCGCATTAGAAATGCCACGATCGGTTTGCGGTAATCGCGGAAGAGCTGAAAGATCTGGTCGTGGGTGATCGAGGACATGAAAAGGGATTTCGGGCGGAGAGGGAGTTAAATCGCGGTCGTGTTAAATGTGATACCGGACTGCGAAAGCAAGCTCGATGCCACATCCCCGCCGTGTGACGTGATTGGGAAAATAATATTGTAGAAACAATGGTCTACCTAAAGTCGTTGGCTCGGGGCCGGGAGCGTTGCGACGCAAGGCGCAATCCGGGTGTGTCATTTGCCACAGTTGGAATCGGTGCCTTGCGGAACAGGCATTGCGGGTACGATCCACCCATTAACGGCCCTGTGTGAAATCGCTGATTAATCGAGCATATGCCGTAGTGAAGTGCTTGGATGACGTATAAAGTCCGCCATTCATGAGGATTGGGGCGATGGTGCAAATTTTGCCTCTCGTAGCTTTCTATTCAGCTTGAGGCCGCGCAAATGCACAACATGAGGATATATCCATGATTTCTAGATCCGTCAGCCGATCCGGGTTACAGCAAAATCTGCTTTTGACCATGCTATTGCTCGTCGGCATGATCGGGACCCCCTTGGCGCAGACCAAAGCAGCGGCTACGACACGCGGGTCGAACTCCCTGATTTTGAAAGCCGCGCGGGTATTCGACGGGGTCGATCTGAATCATGATTACACGGTGTTGATCGTCGACGGCAAAGTGGCGAGCCTGGGACCGTCCAAGCAGGTGCAGAGAAAAGAGGCGCCTATCATCGATCTCGGCGACGCCACTCTGCTTCCCGGCTTCATCGAGTTGCACGGTCATCTGGCCTTTCGGAACGTGCCGCGCGATACGGTGCTGCGCCATGGCGTAACCACCGTGCGCGATGTGGGCGGACCTTTATTGGCGCCCTCGGGTGGAGAAGGCAGCCTGCGTCTGTTAACGGCAGGCCCGATCATCACCGGTCCCGGCGGGTATCCCATCCCGGTATTCGGTAACTCCGGCCACGGACACGGCGATGTGGCGGCACCCGTCGAAACGCCCGAACAGGCGAGACAACTCGTGCAGAATCTGGTTGCCGGCGGTGCGGCCATCATCAAAATCGCGCTGGAACCCGGTGGCGAACCCGGCGCGTCCTGGAGCACGGGACATGCGGCTTCCATCCCGCCGCCCTGGCCGATGCCGTCGCTGGAAATCGCCCGGGCCGTGGTGGACGAGGCGCATCGATTGGGTAAGCAAGTGTCGGCTCATGTGGCCGAACCCAAAGGCGTGGCGCGAGCACTGGCCGCGGGTGTCGACGAGTGGGCTCATGTCCCCTGCGAGCCCATATCCGATAAATTGCTCGGCAAAGCCGTTCAACAAGGCGTCAGAATCCTCACCACCCTCGATACGCTTTCTCATTGTCCGGGTATCCGTCCGAACGTTTCCAAACTGGCAAGCCTGGGCGCCCATCTTTTCTACGGCGCCGAAATCGCTCATACCGAAATTCCCTGGGGCATCGACGCCGAGGAGCTCCATTTGATGGTGCATTTGACCGGGATGACGCCTCTGGACGTATTCCGCACCGCCACGTCCAAGGCAGGCGAGGTCTTGGGTCTCGCCCCGCTCGGAACCCTGAGTGCCGGTGCGCCGGCCGACCTCATCGCGGTCAGGGGTGACGCATTCAAAAACTTCAAACCTCTGGAATCCCCGGATTTGGTGATGTCCGGGGGGAGAATCATCGTTGATTACTTCACTCACTAAAACCGGCCCGTTACCCGCAACTCGCCGGAGTTTTGCGGTGTCCTTTTATTTGCCGTCAAGTCTGGACTTGACGGCCGTCGCTGCGGCCACCGGTACCCTGACGAGCCTCACCCGCCGCTGCGCGGGATCGGTCCAGGCCACGTAGATCCCATCGCCCGCCTGCGCCAGACTGAGATGACGGCTGGGCCAACGCGGGAATCCGCCGCGGTACAAGGTCGTATGTCCCTGTACGGTGCCGTCGCGCCGCACCCGTGCAATCCGCAGCTCTTCCTCGGGTCCCGCCCGTCCCCGCCAAGCCACGATAGCCGAACCATCCTCCCGGAGAAGCGCATCGACGTAGCCGTTGGCATCGGAGCTGAGCTCGACAGGGTTGCCGAAATGCACGCCCTGATCGACGGAAAATGCCGCCTTCACCCGCCCGACGCCATCTGCTGCGGTGAACCAGGCGACCAGGGTTTTCGCGCCCTGCGAGGCCACGGCCGGGCCGTGGCTGGGACAACCCTCGATGATCCATCGGTCGGCATGCACGATTCCGCTGGAGCTGACGCCACCCGCGTTCCAGCGCGCCAGGGCGATGTCCCGGACCTCGCCGGCGAGGTGGTCGCGGTAGGTCGTCAATAGTGTGTTCCCATTGGCTACCGTTCGGGTCTCGCAGCAGGAGCAGACATCGGCATTCACAGTCGTTTCGGCGCTCGCACGCCCATCGGCGCCGATTAGGGTGGCCATGAGCCGATAGCGGTCTGGATTCTTTTGCCGCTGGTCGGTCCAGACCAGGGCGAAGCCGCCGTTTTTCAGGGGGGCGGCCGATATCTGAGCGTCGTAGATACGGGCGGCGGCTGGGTAGGGGCGTAGCGGCTTGGTCCAGTGACGGCCACCATCCTTGGATAGGGAGACATGGATGTCGGCGGCGTAGCGATCCTGAGCCCGGTCCGGATGGGTCATCCAGACGGCGGCCAATGCGCCGTCCTTCAGTCCGATCACGAGCGGCGGCGCGGCGAACTTGTACCGGCCCGCGATGATGGTGCGAGGCGTGGACCAGCCTCCCCCGTCGCGAACGGCGAAACGGAACCGGCTCGAAGACTCATCGCCCTCCACCCAGCTCAGCAAAATCCGCCCTCGGTCGAGCTGGGTCAGGTGATGCTGACGGCTGCCCGGCGCCGCCGGCGTATCGATCTCCCGTACGAGCGCTTCCGATGCCATCGTGGAGGTTCCGGCGCACGAAGCGAGCCACAACAGCACGGCGCCTAAGCATGAAAAGAATGAATATCTCGGTTCCATCGTGATCTCCCAATAGTTTTGCGCTAAGCCGCCCGGTCAAGGCTCGGACGGCAAGACGGCGAGAAATTCTAAAACTCCACCCGCACCGAACCCAGCACCGTCAACGGCGCGCTAGGAACGACAGCGAGCCTCGGTGCTACATTCACGAACGGATCGGTCGATTCGTAATAGGCCTTGTCGAGCAGGTTGCGCAGGTTCAACTGTGCGGTCACACGGGACGGACCCGGCTTCCAGCGGTAAGCGGCGGCTGCGTCGAGCCGCACATAGCCGGGCATCTTGAACGTGTTTTGGTTGTCCCCATCGCGCTGACCCGCCGCGAATACCCCGATTCCCAGGGCAAATCCGTCGGAGGCATCGAAGCCGTTGACATCGTATTTGAACCAGAGGCTTCCGGAGTTGTAGGGGACGTTTGCCAGGCGGTTGCCCTCGATGCCGGAGTTGTCTTTGGTGATTTCGGCGTCCGTGTAGGCGTAGTTGCCGATCACGCTGACGTAGTCCGTGATCCGCCCTGAAACGTCCAGCTCCATGCCTTTGCTCCGCGCCGCGCCGATGGCGGAACGGTCGGTCGGGTCGGCCGTGCTGAGGTTAGGGGTGAGGATGTTCTTTTTATTGATGTTGTAGAAGGCTAGGGTTGCGGTCATCCTGCGGTCGAAGAATTCGGTCTTGACGCCGGCTTCGTACTGCTCGCCGGTTTCGGGCGCAAAATTCCCGGAACCCGCTCCGCTGTTGTTCGAGCCGAAGGATTCCGCCCAGTTGCCATAGACGCTCAGCCAGAACCAAGGCTGGTAGAGGATGCCCACCCGCGGGCTGAAGTCGTCATCCTTTCGGTTCCGCCGGGCGTCGTCCGCCTCGGCGAAGGAATTTTTCGAGTAGCCGCGTCCGGTTGTCGCCCAATCGTAGCGACCGCCGCCCAGAATGTGGAGTTTCTCCCAGAGCGTGATGTGATCCTGAAAGTAGACGCCGAACCATTGTTCCTCGGCCCGGGAATAAAGCGGGAACGCCAAGCGGTCCTTGTTGAACAAGCCGGCGTCGACACCGTAGCTCGGATTGAAGATATCGATGGCGAGCGCCGGATCGCCGGTAAAGTAATCGCCGCGGGCGTGATAGTCTTCGGAGTTCTGGTAGTAATCGAAGCCCACCAGGACTTCATGCTCGGTTTCCCACAGTTCCAGTTTTCCGGTGAGGTCCAGGTTGGTGGCGTAGGCCTCCTGGTCCAATCTCTGGTAGAACAGGTTGCGATCCAGGGTGCGGTTGTCGTCGCGCAGGGCCGATGCCCCCGTTCCGCAGAACGATTTGGCCGTCGGGTTGAAGGCTGGCGACTTGACCGGCTTTCAGCGACAGACGCTGGCGGACGGTGCTGGCCTCGACCACGCCCTCCAGCATCGCCACTTCGGTCTTCTCCTTCGATTGCCGGACGGTGAACGTCGTACCCACCGCTTTGGTTTCGCCTTCGCCGCTGGCGACCACAAACGGACGCGCCGTGTCTTTGGCTACTTCGAAAAAGGCTTCGCCGCGAAGCAACTCGATCCGCCGCACCGAATCCTCGAAACGGAGTGCCACGGCGCTGTCGGCGTTTAAGGTGGCACGGGAACCGTCGGGCAGCAGGACGGCCCGGATTTCGCCCTTGGCGGTCCGAAAATCGGCGCGCAGCGCGAAAATGGGGTCGAGGAAAACCAAGCCCGCGACCAGCGGCAAAAGACAGGCGAAAAACCAGGCTAACCGTAGCGGCTGCCGCGGACGTGCGGCGCTGCGGGAGCGGCTTTGCTCGGGGCAAGCTTCCGACGACGGCGATCGCGGTCTGAAGACCGCTTCCACAACGTTTCTCCGATTTATCTCCTGGGGCAGGGGAGACGAGCCGGGAAGCGGTTTGCCACGCAGCGGGTCCAGCCCCTCCCAGAGCGAAATCGCCCTTTGCCAAGCCGCCTCATGGTCCGGGCTCTGCGTCCGCCAGCGTTCGAGTCGCTGCGTCTCCGCTATCGTCGGTTGGCGAGTCTTCAGGCTGATCAGCCAGTCGAGCCCTCGTTCACCAGACGTTCAGGATCGTTTGACGGAGAGGATTCGGGCATAAAGCGGCTGTCGTGTTAAGTGCCTCGTGAAGATAGACGAGCCACCACGAAAAAACCACACGTTTCGGAGTCACTCTACTTCTACCCGGCGCGCCAAATGCAAGAGGGTGCGTTTGAGATGTTCCTCCACGGTGCGAACGGAAACGCCGAGGCGTTCCGCGATTTCCCGCTGTTTCAAACCTTCGAAGCGGCACAGATAAAAGATGCGTTGACTCAGGGGAGAAAGCTCTTCAAGAGCGGCCGACACCCGGTCGAGCCGTTCCGAGGCGAGCGTCACGGTTTCGGCGGTTCGTTCCTCGGCGGAGAGGTCAGTGGAATTGGCCTCATCCAAGTCCGTCAATAGACTCATCCGCCCTTTGCGGCTCCGGTGATGGTCCGTCAGCAGATTCAGCGCCGTTTTGAATAGATAGGCTCGCGGATTGGTGATGCGGTTCAAGTCGCCGCTTCGCCACAGTCGCACGAAAGATTCCTGGCAAAGGTCGTCCGCGGTCTGGGCGCAACCGACCCGGCCGAGCAAAAAGCCCAGGAGTTCCTGGCGGCAGTCCCGGAAAAGTTGGCCGAGCAGTTGATGATTGGACGATGTCATGGGTATTGAGCGATGGCCTCTGCGTCGGAGCAAGCCTCATGCCGACTGCTTTAACTATCTGATCTAAAACGGACGCACCGGATAAGTCGGCGGTATCATCACGAGCGACTACGGCAAATCACATAGTGTTTTGTCAAAATTGAGTGATGGAAAGACCGCGATGACGGATGTTGTGGTTTGGTGGACGAATGCTTCCTGGGACAGCACCGCCGAGTTGTTGGAAACCCTGCTAACCACGGGGGACTGGATGAAGTGGCGGAATGGTCGCGATCAGCCTTTCCCCTGAGCGCCCGCAGGCGCTCGGAAAGACTGACCGCTAGTGTCCTGTCCCATTAATACGTAGCATAAATCTTGCTTAATTTCTGGGTGTCTTTAGATTTGAGGAGATACCCAATGAAAAACGGCCGCCCGAAAGCCGAACTGGTCATCACACCCGCTGAACGCGAACAACTGGAG
>NZ_DASPLO010000178.1:0-13353 GCF_035627495.1 Methylocaldum sp. | reverse complement strand
CACCTGACGCGCGAAGTCGCTGCCTGGGAAACCCGCCGGAATACCGTCCGCGCCAAAATCGATTGGCGTTTCACCACCGACAATGCGCGCATAAAGCTCAAGCATCTTTACCCTTCAATTCAACCTTGATGAAGCACTAGGCCTTGTGTGCGCCGTACTGGTTCGGCATTTCTTCTTGCTCAAGGCGGTTAAAGCCCAGTAACCGGAAATAAAAACGCCCCGCGGGCATGCGCCTGCGGGGCGTTGAATAAGACTTTTGAGTCTTATATTGGCTTATAGCTTGTCGGCGTTCTTGCTCAGATAAGCGGCTACGCCTTCGGGGTTGGCCGACATGCCGGTTTGGCCTTTGTTCCAACCGGCCGGGCAAACTTCGCCGTGCTCTTCGCAGAACTGGAGCGCGTCAACCATGCGTACGAGTTCGTCCATGTTGCGGCCCAGCGGCAGGTCGTTGACAACCTGGTGACGGATGATGCCGCTCCGGTCGATCAGGAAAGTACCGCGATAGGCCACGGCCGCGCCTGCCACTTCCACGTCATAAGCTTTCGCGATGGCATGGCTGACGTCGGCCACCATGGTGTATCTCACCGGACCGATGCCGCCCTTTTCCACCGGCGTGTTGCGCCAGGCGTTGTGGGTGAATTGGGAGTCGATGGAAACCGCGATTACTTCAACGCCACGCTTCTTGAGTTCATCAACACGACGGTCAAGCGCAATCAATTCGGTCGGGCAGACGAAGGTGAAATCCAGCGGGTAAAAAACAACGGCGACGTATTTGCCTTTGGTTTCTTTCGAGAACCAGTAGCTGTCAACGATTTTGCCATCGCCTAAAACAGCGGCCGCTTGAAAATCGGGAGCTGGTTTACCGACTAATACGCTCATCAAACGTCTCCTTTAAGTGTGTCAGATTTAGATTGTGTCGGCCGCAAGCCATGGAAGATCCCAGCGGCTGCAACGGCCTCGCTCATCCTCTGAAATGAGGCTGAAAGGTAAAAATCAAGAGTCCTCGATTCTACACAAAATTAGTCAGAAATTCTTCCCGCAATCCAGGCGGGAAGACAAACGGAAAAGCCTTCCGAGCTTAGGTTGCTGCCTGTCGTCTTGCCGGCGATACAGTATTTTTCTTCCGGCAACAATGGCAGGAATACCGCCCGCTAGCGAATCAAAAGAACAGCCCGAATTCGGGTGAAGACGCCGAGGCGAAGCGCCGGCGAGGCATGCGTCCGGCCAGAAAAGCCTCGCGCCCGGCTTCCACGGCTTTCTTCATGGCTTGGGCCATCAGCAAGGGGTTTTTCGCTTCGGCGATGGCGGTATTCATCAGCACGCCGTGACAGCCGAGTTCCATGGCGACAGCGGCGTCGGATGCAGTGCCCACGCCGGCGTCCACCAGAATGGGGACCTTAGCGTTTTCGACAATGGTCAGAATATTGTAGGGATTGCGTATGCCGAGTCCGGAGCCGATAGGCGCGGCGAGCGGCATGACGGCGACGCAGCCGAGTTCCTCGAGCCGTTTGGCTACGATCGGATCATCGCTGGTGTAGACCATGACCTCGAATCCTTCCTTCACCAAAATTTCCGCGGCTGCCAAAGTGCCGGTGACATCCGGATACAGCGTCTTAGGGTCGCCCAGTACTTCCAGCTTGACCAGGTTGTGGCCGTTCAGCAGTTCTCGGGCGAGCCGGCAGGTGCGCACCGCGTCTTCCACGGTATAACACCCGGCGGTGTTGGGAAGCAGGGTGTAACGATCCGGCGGAACCGCATCGAGCAGGTTGGGTTGGCTCGGGTCTTGCCCAATGTTGCTGCGGCGTATGGCGATAGTGACGATCTCGGCCCCGGATGCTTCCACGCAACGACGGGTTTCGTCCAAATCCTTGTATTTCCCGGTTCCGATCAGGAGCCTCGAACGATAACTGCGGCCGGCGATGACCAAAGGATCGGCTTGTCCGCCGCCGATGGCATGTACGATTTCTATTTTATCGTCCATAGTGAGTCGATAATCTTCATAGTGTCCGTGGGGCACGATTTCGCGGTTCAACTCTACGGCAATGCGTTTGCCGCCCAAATTCAACTCAGCGACAAGATCGGCTAGCGTCGATCCATCGGCCATGGTACGCGGTTCGCCGTTGACGAAAATACGCATGGTTTACGTACTCGATCTGGCGAGGTCCGCAGCTGTTTTTTCGCGGCAATGCCGGCGCCGCCCCGCCACGCCTTCCGCCAAGCGCTGAAGCAGAGACTTGCTGTCCTCCCAGCCGAGGCAAGGATCCGTAATGCTGAGGCCGTATTCCAATGGCTTGCGCGGCTCGAGCTTCTGATTGCCGGCTTTCAAATGACTTTCGATCATAACGCCGAAGATGCGGTAATCGCCGGCCTCGAGTTGCGCCGCCACATCCATTCCCACCGCCATTTGGCGCTGATAATCCTTCATGCAATTGGCGTGACTGAAGTCGATCATGATATTGGGCGGCAGGCCTGCCTTCTCCAAAGTCTGAGCCGTGGCCTCTACGCTTGCGGCATCATAGTTCGGCTGTTTTCCTCCGCGGAGGATGATGTGGCTGTCTTCGTTGCCGGTGGTGGAAAAAATGGCCGAATGACCTGCTTTGGTCAACGACAGAAAATGATGCGGACGTCTAGCCGCGCCGATAGCATCGATGGCTACTTTAATGCCGCCGTCGGTGGCGTTTTTAAAGCCGACGGGGCAGGAAAGGCCCGAGGCCAGTTCGCGATGCACCTGGCTTTCCGTGGTACGCGCTCCGATTGCCCCCCAGGCGATGAGGTCGGACACGTATTGCGGCGTGATGAGATCGAGATATTCGGTGGCGGCCGGCATGCCTATCCGATTCAGATTGAGCAGCAGCTGACGGGCTAGCCTAAGCCCCTTGTTGATATTGAAGCTCTCGTCGAGGCACGGGTCATTGATCAACCCCTTCCAGCCTATCGTAGTGCGCGGCTTTTCGAAGTAAACCCGCATGACGATCACCAGTTCGCTGATCAGTTCCCGCTTAACATCCAGTAAGCGTCTCGCGTATTCCAGCGCGGCTTCGGGATTGTGAATGGAGCACGGACCGATAACGACGAGCAGACGGTCGTCCTGGCCGGCCAGAATACGGTGAATTTCCCGGCGCGCCTGCAAAGTCGTCAGCGCAGCTTCTTGGGTGATGGGAAATTCTTCATGAACCTGTACGGGCGGAATGACCTCCTTGACTTCACAAATGCGCAAATCGTCCGTGTTGTATTCGTTATGCATTACCGCCATGATCTCCGAGAGCTGTTTCATAGCCTTGTCTTACCGCAGGAATCGCTTCGTCTGCCTAAGTAGACGCGCGTTATAAAAGCTGAATATTGTACTCCCCCAAGGAGGGTGGGGCTACCCGATGCGGCCTCTTCCGAGAAACTTCGATGCTCCGTGCAGCCCTTTGGGGTTGGTTCACGCGGTCAAAAAGACGGATACCCTGCCCGCGAGAAGAGTTGAGCCGTTGGATTCCACGGCAAAAGCGTAGAGTAGACTGGTTTCGTTTCCGATCAGCATTTCGGCGCGGATCACGAGAGCGGATTCGACGGAGTCCAGGTAATCGACGGCAAGCTCAAGATCCCGGATGGCCGCCAAGTAACCGGGTTTTACAAGGCTGCCTCGTTCTCTGGCCAACAAACCGCCGTGTATTGCGACGGCTTGGGCGGCATATTCGATTCCGCACACCGCGCCGAGACCTTCTTCGCGCCGTAGCGGGTTGTCCGATAGGCGGTGGCTGGTGGCCAACGCGACGATGCGGGTCTCGTCCCATTCGAATACGGCATCGAGCAGGCACATCGCTCCCGCATGGGGGAGTAGCCCGCGCAGTTCCGATTTATCTAAGGGCATGGCGTCAGTCTGGCCTGCAGTTGGCCGTTCACCGCGCAGCCGAAAATCAGTTTGGCGGGCTTCGAACGGGCAAGAGCCGCCAAAAGCGGCAGGCTTCGAGCGGCGGGATTGCCGGCGCGCAAGGCCTCGAGCCCGGCATCCTCCATTCGGCCCGGATCGCCGATATCGGCAGGATCGAAGCCAATCGTCAGTTCGGCAAGACTGTGTTCGGATTGCTCGGGGGCAAGCAACAAGGAGACAGCGAACGGTGCGAGCAACGGACGAGCCCGGAAAATCGGTTGGAGCGGGGGAAAATCGTAGGCGACGAGTAAAGCCCTCGTGTGCTCGACGAATGCTTGGCTAGCAGTCTCTAAGAGTCCCATGGCGAAGGAGTCGTCGAAGCAGGACAGGCTCGTGGACGCTTGCCGTGAGCCGGTCGCGATGCTCCAGTATCCCGAAGCCGCGTTATGGACCGAGTTGTGGAACTGGGTCGGCGAGATCAGCCGCTCGGCGGTCGCCAACTCTTCGAAAATCCGGTGAATGATTTCCACTTCACCGCCCGAGGACGTGAATACCGTCGCGACATCCCCCGCGCTCACATCCGGCGGGAGCGCCTGTTCCGCCACGTCGATCGCGAGCCGGGTGACGGCGGTGCTTCTCCGGCGCTCCGCCGCGGGGAGCCGGTTGGCGTTGAGCCGCGGCAACTCGCCGCCCGCATACGGTTGCCGTCCCGCCAAAATTTCGTGGCTTTCGTTCCAGGAGGGAAGTCCGGGACCGATGATCCCGATGCCGTCGATGAATACGCGAATCATGAGTGTTTTCCCAGAACCAGGCTGGCGTTATTTCCGCCAAAACCGAAGGCATTGCTGAGGACGGTCCGGACCGGCCGTCGCAGTTCCTCGATGGCGATCCAGGATGCGATGTCCGGATCGACCCGCCCGGTGTTTAGGCTGCACGGCACGAAGCTTTCGCGAATGCTCAGGCAACTGACGATGACATTCACGATCCCCGCCGCTCCCAGGGTATGGCCGGTCCAGCCTTTGATCGAACTGCAGGGCGTCGTCGCACCGAAGATTCCGGACACGGCCTTGTCTTCGGCGGCATCGTTGGCTTTGGTGGCGGTGCCGTGCAGATTGACGTAATCGATAGCTCCCGGCTCGAGTCCAGCCCGCTGCATCGCCTTGTTCATGGCCTCCGCCGCGCCCAGGCCGTCGGGATGGGGCGATGACATATGGTAGGCATCGGTGCTTTCGCCATAGCCGAGCAGTGTGATATCGCCGGTGCCGCGATCCGGCTTTTCCAATAGCGCGAAGCCCGCAGCTTCTCCGATGGAAATGCCGTTTCGGTCCGCATCGGCAGGACGGCATGGGGTGGACGACACCAGTTCGAGCGCGGTGAAGCCGTACAAGGTGGTAAAGCAGAGACTGTCGACGCCCCCGACGACCGCCGCATCGCACAGCCCCGTCTGAATCAGGCGCGCGGCGCTGGCGAAGACCTTGCTGCTGGACGAGCAGGCGGTGGAGACGACGGACGCCGGGCCATGCAGCTTGAGATAGCGTCGGGTGAAATCGCCTACGGAAAAAGTGTTCTGGGTGTGCCGGTAACGGAAATCGGACGGTAATGCGCCAGTTTCGGGATCGCGCCTGCGATAAGCGGATTCGGTTTCCAAGATACCGGACGTGCTGGTGCCGAGGATCACTGCGACTCTGTCCGGCCCGTACCGCCGGCGGGCGCTTTCCACCGCTTGAATGAAGCCGTCCTGCTCAAGGCCAAGCCGGGCCAGGCGATTATTGCGGCAATCAAAGTCGCTCAAGTCGTCGATAATGGGCTCGTTTTCGATTCCCTCGACCCGGCCGATATAAGTGTCCAGTTCGGCACCCGGAAAATCGCAGTAGCGAAGACCGCTGCGCTGTTCCCGAAGCGCCGCCAAAGTCGCAGTCAGCCCCCTTCCCAGACTGCTGGTCAGGGTGAATGCGGAAAGAATCAAAGGCTGCATCAAGTCGGTGTGGAGAAAAATAGCGTGAGATGGGGATGTGAAAAGTTCAACCTAGAGACGGCAGTAGGTTCAAGTATTATGCCGAAGACGGATTCCGTCTGGCCAGCATCGCCGCGAAAAGAACCGCGAGAGCCGCGCCCATGGCCACGGTGCTGCCGATGGCGTTGAGAATGTTGACGTTCGAGGTGGCCAGGATGCCGAAGGCGGTTACGGCGCTGAAGCTGCAAATCAGAAGCGACAAGAAGGTTCGGTTGCGTTCCTCCGGCGTTCGGCTGGGTTTATTGAAGAACAATGCCTGGTCCATGCCCAGCCCCATGACCAGGAGCAACGAAACCAGGTGATAAAGCGACAGCCCGCCGTGCAGCCGCATCAATACGGCCGCAGTAACGAAGGCCGCGGCGGCCATGGGTGTCAAAACCCGCAGCATGCCGCCCATCGAGCGAAGTCCTGCGGTGAGCAAGATTACGATGGCCACAAGGCTAGCGCCGAGCAAGTGCGTGGCTTCGCGCCGGTAATCCCGGAGCAGCCGGCTCGATTCTTCGCGAAGATCCAGATAGATCAGGTTCTTGTCCGCCACAAGCGCAGCTTGCAACTGCGCGGCATCGGCCACGCCGATGAGCGGAATCAGGGCAACCCATCGATCGGCATGCCGGAACAGGAGCGACTCGATCTTGAGCCCGAACGAGGTCCCGGCAAAGCTCGTTTCATCAAGCAGCGGCGCACGTTTCGCTTGTGACAAATCAGCCACGAAGGGTTCGAAGGCATTGGGTTTGAAAGGTGTTCCCTGCAGTGCCTCGTCGAGATTTCGCCGCAGAGCCTCGGTCTCGGGCAAGGCCGACTGCCGGAGGCTTTGCGTTTCCCGGCTGGGCAGGTAAAAAGCCGCCATGTCGAATCCGGCCATCGTCTTGTTGTCGACCAACGGCTGCAAGATTCCTCTCAGATGTTCGCTCCGGCGTAAGACGGTCTCCGCATCCTCTCCCGTGACCACGATCAACTGCCGAAGATCCGGTGCGCCCAGATCGCGGCGGAGGGCTTCATCCAGCGCTTTGCGCGATTCGGGCACCGGGCTCAAGGCTTCGATATCGTCGTTCCAAAGCGGTACGCCGGAACCAGCGATCGACGCGATTGCAACCAGAATGAGCAAGGGCGGAACAAAACGGAATCGGTGGAGTCGAGTGAGAAACTCATCGGCGTGCAGTCCTTTGATAATCCGGTTAGGTAAATCGATGTGGTCGGGCATGAGCGTCGGCATAATCCAGCGGCAGGTCAGGCCGGCGGCCATGAGTCCCGTCGCCGCGAAGACGCCCAATTGGGAAAGGCCTTCGAAGCCCGAAAACAGCGTCGCGGCAAAGCCCGCCACGTTCGTGAGGATGCCCAGCCGGAGCGTCGGCCAGATCAGCCTTACCGTCTGCCGGCTAGTCTCTCCGCGGCGAACGTGAGTGAACAAATGGTTGGGATAATCGGCAGCGACACCGAGCAGGGTCGCGCCGAAACCCAGGGTGATGCCGTGTATGCCGCCGGACCAAAGACTCACCGCGCAGGTCCCGGCCAAGGCGCCCGTCGCCAGCGGCACCAGGCCGAGCAGGATGACCCGGACCGATCGGTACACCGCCGCCAGCAGCAGGGTGATCGCCAGCGTATTGAGCAGGGACAGCCGTACGGCATCCTGGGTGATCGTGGCATTGGCTTCCACGGAAAAGGCCCCGGGGCCGCTCAAGAGCAGTTCGATCGGCCGGTTTTCCCTGGCCGCGGCGAAGCTGTCCCGAATCGAAGTGACCGCCTCGGCCTGAGCGTCCAAATCGAAGGCGGGCGCCTTGGTCTCCGCGACAAGAAGCGCCCGCTTGCCGTCCGGCGAGAACCAGACGCCCTGGCGGAGCGAGGGCCCTGCGGATTTCATCCAGGGCCGCAAGGTTTCGAGGAATTCGCCGGTCGGATCGCGGGGCAGGAATTCTTTTTCCAGCAAACCGGCCGGAGAGGCCAGTTCCGCCAAGCGCGCTTCGAAGGCTTGCCGGAGTCCGGCGACGCTGAATCGCTGTTCGCTCACCTTCGGACTCAAGAGGTAGCGATTCCGGAACAGAAACTCCCGGTCGGCCGCGGAAAGTCCTTGAGTCCCGTTGTCGACCCGCACGAACGAGTCGTTCTTCCGCAACTGTTCCGCCAAGTGCCGGCTGACCCCGGCCAGATCCGTTTCGTTACCACCCTCCAGCGCCATGAGCAGCAGGCGGGAAGCGACGCCCTGACGCAATTGCTCGACCAGAATCTGCTCCGCCATTCCGGCCTTTTTCGGAAGAAAATGAGTCAGGTCGGTGGAAATCGGGGTTCGGAATAGCGCAATCCATAAGCCGATCGCCATGAGGACCAGCCAGGCGAAGACCGGCAGGCGTCCCCTCACGGCTGGTGCTCGATGGTCATGACCGAGACGTCGCCGCCGGTTTCCTCGATTTCGATGCGGTCGAAGCGGTCGCCGCTGCCGCGAATGCGGATAAACCGAACCAGCCTGGCCATGTCCGGCTCGGTGGGCACCAAGGCCAGCAGCCAGTTGCGCTCCGATCCACCGAAGTTGACCTTATAGAAGCGGTTCAAAGTCGCGAGATCGCCGGCCAGCGGCGCCCTGATGCTTTCCACGAAGGCCCAAATGGCCGGCTGCGAGGCCAGCGAAAGCGTTTGTTTGATGCCTTTGCCAGGGTTCTCGATGGTCAGGGAGTCGCCATCCACCGTATAGCGCTCCTCGAAGGGGGAGAGCACGTGTTTTTCGAGGAATGACGGCGCGCGATAGCTCAGGGTGCCGCTCAAGCGCATGGGTTCTTTAAGAAGCGCCATGGTCTTGATTTCGGTATAGCGTTTCTCGCCGCTGTCGATGCGGGATAGGGCGCTCATCAGTGCATCGATGTCCCAGCGTTCGGCCGCACTGGCCAGGGTGGCCGTGAAAACGAAGCCCAGCAGAATTCCGAGCCATCGCGAGATGTGCCGTATACGTCGGGCTAGGCGGTGCGCCCAGTCCGTCTTTATCCCAGAAGTCATAGGATGCCTATCGTTTCGATTTATCGAGCGGGTTTCGGTTGTGTTTCGATCGCAGCGAGCGCATCCGAACGAGCAACGATCCCGATGGGCGATGGATGGAGGCTGTAATGGCGGCAGGGGATACGCCAATAGGCTGTTGTTGCACGATCCAATATTCTGTCAAAGTAGCTCAATGAGAAAAGCTTCGGTCACGGTGAAAACGCAACTCGTCAGGGTTTCAGCATCTCTCGATATTTGGCGGTCAAGCCGTCTAAAACCTCTTCTGCCGGGATGGTAGGGCCGCTGCTGTAGCGTCCGCTCTCGCCTTGCTCACGGATAAAGTTCTCGAAAGGTTCGCCAATGGCGTATCTTGACGGAATGGATTTTCGTCCCCACAAAACTCCGAGCGATGTTATCAAGCTTTGATAGCACGGCAATAGAAAACCCTACTACGGCAGTTAATTCCAGTTTATAGGAATATCGGCCTGTTATTTTAGGCATCGGCTCGACCATGGAGGGGAGAAGCTGCAACGAATCGGCAACGGGGCTAGCACCTGCCATCCAGGATGAGTAGGATGCGAATAGGACGCTCAACCGCGGTCTAGTTGAAGTGCCGCCGGAATTTGAGTTCGGTTTATTTTTCGGAAGATAGTCGACCATTCGAAAAGGTTTGAATGGAGTCATAAAAACTACTTGGGCCTTAAGGTTTATCGTTTGACCAACTCCGGGACGAATTAACGAATTGGCCACTCAATCTCAGGATAAAATACCTTAAGTCATTGATTTAATCATGGATGGCTTTTTTGTGGCGGCACGTTCAGCATCCTTAAAATCAAAGACTTGTAAGCCCATCCTGAACTTGGGTTGGCCAAACCAAATTCTCAAGTGGCATCGAAATGGCTGAAGACAGGGTAGAACAACGCAGGCTCGCCGCGATCATGTTCACCGACATGGTCGGTTTTAGCGCCCTAACACAACGCGACGAGGCCTTGGCGCTGGAGTTGCTCGAGGAACACCGGACTTTATTGCGGCCGAATTTCTTAAAATATCAAGGACATGAGATCAAAACGATAGGCGACGGCTTTCTGGTTGAGTTTGCCAGCGCTGTAGCCGCGGTGAACTGCGCGGTCGAAATCCAAGAGGCACTGGCCCGACGCAACGTGGACGCTTCGGCTGACAGATTGTTTCAGGTTCGCATCGGCATACACCTGGGCGACGTGCTGCTCCGTGGGAATGACATTGTGGGCGATGGCGTGAACATCGCAGCGAGGGTTGAGCCATTAGCCGATTCGGGTGGAATTGCAATCACACAGCAAGTGTTCGATCAGGTGTACAACAAGATCCCGCAGACCCTGGTGCGCATCGGCAAGGTCGAGTTGAAAAATATCCAGCGGCCGATGGACGTGTATCGGATCCTACTCGGGTCGAAACCCACATCGGCGGTCGCTGACAAGCGAAAGATGTCGTCTCCGGCAGGCCAATCCAGCCGCGAACCACAGAAATCCATTGCTGTGCTGCCGTTCGTCAATATGAGCTCCGACCGTGAGAACGAGTTTCTGAGCGACGGGATCAGTGAGGACTTGCTGAACGCTCTCTCGGGAATCGAAGGACTGCATGTGGTGGCACGCACCTCCTGCTTTGCGTTCAAAGGCCGTAGCGAAGACATCCGCAAGATCGGAGACGCGCTTGGCGTGGAGACGGTGCTGGAAGGCAGCGTCCGCAAGGCGGACAACAAGCTCCGCATCACGGCCCAGCTTATCAATGTCGCCGACGGTTTTCGCCTTTGGTCGCACAGCTTCGACCGGGAGATGCAGGATATTTTTGCAATTCAAGATGACATTACCCGCGCGATCATGGCCGCGTTGAAATTGCGCTTGGCCGGTCGCGACGATCAGCCTCTCGTCAGGTTGCAAACGACCAGCACTGAAGCCTACGAGTTATATCTGAAGGGCCGTTTCTTCTGGAACCAGCGCGGAATCGGACTCAAGAAAGCGCTGCATTACTTCGAACTGGCCTTGATCGAAGATCCCGATTACGCACTTGCCTTGAGCGGCCTTGCCGACACCTACAGTCTGTTGAGTTGGTACGGATACCTGCCTCCCGGCGAGGTGATTCCGAAAGCCGCCGCTGCCGCGAAGCGGGCTTTGCAACACGCCCCGCAGCTTGCCGAGGCGCACACGTCATTGGGGTTTTGTCTACTCTGTCAAGACTGCGACTGGGCTGGTGCCGAGCGTGAATTCCGTCGTGCCATCGAGTTGAACGCCCGAACTGTTCCCGCCCGCTATTGGCTCGGATGGCTCTATTCCTGTGCCGGGAATCACGACACCGCTATTGAACATTGCCGGCAGGCGGTCGAACTCGAGCCCTTTTCGCCCATCGCCCGCACGTTTTTCGGGTGGATGTATTACCACGCGGGAAAGTTCGACGAAGCCGAGCAACAGTTGCGTAAAGTCATTGAGCTGGATGGACGATTCGTTTTCGGAATATGGTTCTTAGGCAGGGTCTATGTCGCCGCGGGCAAGCGGGACCCGGCTCTCGCAGCGCTCACCAAAGCGGAGGAAATCTCAAGCGGTGCGGCCTGGACGCGGTGCATGCTGGGTCACGCCTGGGCCGTATTTGGTGAACCGGCCGAGGCGATGAAAATTTTGGCGGATCTTCAGGACTCCAACCAATATCCCTATGTGCGCGCGATTGGAGTCGCGCTGCCTTTATTGGGGCTGGGTGACCGTGACCAAGCGCTGACCTGGCTGGAGAAGGGGTGCAACGACCGCGATGTCTGGGCCCTAATGATGAAGGTGGATCCGATCTATGCGGATTTGCGAATGGACACTCGGTTTGTTGCTCTGTTGAGGAGGATGGGGTTGGAGCAGTAAGCGAATCTTGGACGGAGCTTTTGTGAACAACGTACCGAATCTGCCGCTTTTTCGGCGCATCGAGCGATGGCTAGTAGGCTTGGCGATGGTCGCCATGGCTTACCTGCTCGAAAAAGCCATGCTGCGTTCGATAAGACGCGGTCGGACTAAACTATAGCCCTCCGCGGCGGGTTTCGACGGTCAGTCACGCACGAGGCATTTCCCAGGAGGGACGCCCAATCCAACCCCATTCTCCTGATCAATCCGATGAACGCCGCGGCGCGAGCCCATACCCGCTCAGTGCCGGCGCACCAGGTCGATGATCAATCCAAAGGTGAGCAGCGCCGCGAGGGTGCCGAAGGTTGTGGGCACCCAGTCTGCGACCGTCGTCGATACGGCCGTGAAACCGGTGGCAAACATGCTCGCCGCGGCGATCAGCCCAAGCGCCAGCCGCCGTCCCGCCCTTCGAACCGTGTCCTCGAGGGAACTCGCCTGAAAGTTCACCACGAGCTTCTGACCGGGACGGGCGCCGATCAGTCGTTCGAACGTCTCGATCGCCCGCAGGGCCCGCACCTTGAGCTTCTGCGATTGGTAAAGGAGCGTCTTTGGGTTGAGTTTGGACCTCATGCCTTGCAACAGCGATCGCGTCAGGAACTTTCCGGCGACCTCAAAAGGATCGAGCGTGGGGTCGAGTTGCACCGTCGCGAGCTGTACCTGCGCGAGCGCTTTGCCGATGAGTGTGAGTGATGCCGGCAGCGGCACCCCGTGGCGTAGCGCGATCTCGCTCATTTCCTGCAATATGGGTCCCACCTGCATCTCGGCGAGCCCCGACGTCCGGTATTTCGACATGAGCTCGCCGATCTCGGCCTGGTAGTGGCTCACGTCCAGATCGGATCGGTCGACGGCGCCGGACAACATGAGGGTGACGTCGGTGAGGAATTCGGTGTCTTCCTGCCAGAAAGACATCAGCAGGAGCATCAGATGCTCACGCAGCTCGGTTTCCAAGTTCCCGACCATCCCGAAGTCGAGGAAGTAGACCCGGTCCTTCCACCACATCAGATTGCCGGGGTGCGGGTCGGCGTGGAAGAATCCATCCACGATGATCTGTTTGTAATAGCTTTCCAGGAGCTGGCGGGCTGCCTGGGTTCGTGCCGGACCCTCCGGCGCCTTCATGATGGGGATGCCCTGGATCTCTTCCATCACCAGGAGCCTTGAGGTGGACAACTCTCGGTGCAAACCGGGAACGTCGAGGTGATCGTAGCCTTGGAGTACGCCGCGCATCCGCTCGATGTTCGAGGCTTCCTGGGTGAAGTCGAGTTCGCGGTGCAAGGACATGGATAGCTGCTTGAACACGGCCTCCATGTCGATGACTTTTTGCAGGGCGGGCCGCTCCCGAACCTTCTCTGCAAATACCTCGAGCAAGGCGAGATCCTGCTCGATCTCCTCGCGAGCCGTGGGCCGCTGTACCTTGATGACCACTCGGTCGCCGTTCGCCAGGGTCGCCCGGTGGACCTGGCCGATCGTGCCGGCGGCTAGAGCATTTTCACGTCGGCTATACGGCATAACCGGCGTTCCGGAAGTAGTTCGTGCATTCGGCCGGAGTCAGCTGATTCAACAGTTCGCCGATGGCGTCCCCAATCGCCTCGACGGTGCGTTGCCCAGCCTTGCGG
>NZ_DASPLO010000177.1:0-84051 GCF_035627495.1 Methylocaldum sp. | reverse complement strand
AAGCGTTCCACGGCCGAGCGCGCCTCGGCCGTCAGTTTCACTGCGTATTTCTGGGTTCGCATGATCGTCTCCTGGCTTCCAGACAATCATCAGACCCAAGACATGACCAAACATTGCACTGCTACCGTGGCGAAGCACTAGGGCGACGGACGAAAAATTGATCAGCCCGGTAGAAAACGTAGCCTGCTGCGCGTGGAGTGATGTAACCCACGGTTTCGCGACCAGCAGGCTCCAGGCGAAATTGGGTACGTAAAAGGCCAAAAGCCCCGCGAAAGCCCATTGGAAAGTTGAAAGACCACAATCTTCTGCACTGCGATAAAACCAGTACGCAATCAATACTGCGACGATGCCGCCTATCATATTTCCTCTCCTCCGAGTGATATTGTTTTAATTTGAATTTGTCGGTTGTTCCGGCATCGCAAAGCTCTTTCGGCCGTGCTTTGCTCTCGAATATGCAAGGCTTTTCGGAATACCGGCGACGTACGATACAAGAGATCCGGATTCCTTTCACCGTCAGGTGTTGAGCGCTTTCTTTTCCATCAAATAGCAAAAGCAGTCCTGACGGATAATCTGTTTGTCCAGGGTCAACATGGAAGGCATAACCGCCTTTTTCAACACCAGCCGGTCTTCGCGAATTTCGAAGTAATCGGAGGCCACATCCCGCCCCGCTTCGTCGCAAGCAATGAATGGCAGAATGGATGAGCCGTTCTTGAGAGTTCCCAAAACCGTGCCCGCGCTCAGTTCCGTGAAATTGAGATGATCCAAGTCTTCGTTCAGTTGGAGATCCGGGGTCGCGGATTGAAAACCGAAGGATACGTCCTCGCGCACTGTGACTTGTACGACCGTGTGATAAAAATCCAGATCTTGCGATGCAACCGGATGATCCGGTATATCGGTGAGGTGCAGACAGGCGTCCAAGTATTCGAAAGCATGTTCGCTCCCATATTTTTGTCCGGGTTTACCGCACTCCAGCGTGACGGCAGGACATAGTCGGGCGAAAGCCGAGGTTTGAGTGCCTTTGGGATAGGTGAAATAAATCACCATCCGGCCGAACATGGATGCCAGCCGGAAAAACCGGTGGTCCAGCCGATTGACGCAGGCGTAATGAGGATTCACCCCGGTATTGTTGTGCACATCGATGCTGGCGAAAACGTGGCGCCGCGCCATTTCCTCCACCACAGCCTGCATCATCGCCGTCTCTCGACAAGCGGCATGAGAAGTTCCGGGCCAGACGCGATTGTAATCCACCTGCCCCTCCAGCCTCCGCACGCCTCCCCGCGCCGCACTGACATTGCCGATAAAAACCGATAACGAGCGCGGCAAAGGCTGGTCCGTATATTTTCTGAGCAGAGTCTGGAGAGCATGTAGACCGGTAGGCTCATTGCCGTGAAGCAGCACGGATACGAACAACGGTCTTTCGTGACGTCCCTGAAGATGAATGAGTGTCGGTCCCGGCAATATCGAATGGAGACGTTCGGCGTCGATCTCGATCAAGCCTTTTGGGGCATAGTCCAGTTGAGTCAAAGATGAAGCGTGCATCAGAGCGGCCATTGATGAACCGGCTCTCCGCTCTTCTGACGTTTCAGGTACTCGCGAGTCATAATTGAAAACTCCCCGGGATATTTCGCTATGAAACGGCGCTGCCATTCGCTGCCGGTCTGGCCGGACAACGCCCGCTGCTGGACGATGCCTAAATAATACGCGATATCCGCCTCCGCCAGCCCCAATCGCTTTAAACCGAATTCCGCTTTTGGAAGCAGTTCATGCAGCAGCCATGATCGAAGCGGTAGCTTCTCGCCATTTTGCCAAACCATGTGCGCATCCAAGCCGTATCGCGCCGCCTGATGAAAATTATCCTTGGCCTGAGCAAATGGGATCGGCGGCCCGCTCTGCTCGTTGGCCAGGCATTCGATCAAACCATAAAAAAAAGCGGCGTTGGCAACCATGTCCACAATGCTCGGTCCCGCCGGAATGACGCGATGCTCGACTCGGATATGGGGGCGACCGTCGGGATCGAAACCGATCAGCGGTCGATTCCAGCGCCAGATGGTGCCGTTGTGCAATCGCAAATGGGCGAACTGCTCGGGCGGCGTCTCCGACAGTATCGGCAGCAAAACCGGATAATGCTGTAAATTCTCCTCGAAAACCTCGCTAATAGCGCTACGGGCATAATCGCTACCGAAACCGACCCGATGCAAGGGGCCATGGCTAGCATCCCGGTAACCGCCGGAATCAACGGCTTGCTCGAACAGCGGAATCCGCGTTTCCGACCACAGATCCTTGCCAAACAAAAAAGGCGAATTGGCGGAAACAGCCACCAGCGGCGCAGAGATTAGAATCGCGGTATTGAAATAATCCCGAACCCTTTCGAGCGGAACTTGGAGATGAATCTGAAAAGATGTCGCCGCCGCTTCCAACATCACATCCTGGTGTTCAAGCGTGAGATGCTGATGGCCGGAAATGTCCAGTTTCAAAGGCTGCTGGCGACGTGCCGACAGAATCTGCTCGTTTAGCGCCCGAAATCGGTTCAACTCGGAAATATTGCTCAGATTGAGCGCCGCCGCGGGTACGGTAGGCAGTATTCCGATCGCCAAAAGATTGACGCCTAGCGATTCCGCCGCCATGTAGGCCCTGCGCCACAGATCGGCCAAATCGGAATGAACCCGCGAAAGCACCTCTCCTCGCACGAATTGCGGTGTGCTATTGAACTCCACATTGAATTTAGCGAGTTCCGGACAGGCGAGCTCGCCATTGAAAGCCTCGAGAAACGCGGCATTGACCGGAGCGGGATTCATGTCCGGGTCCACCAGCCATGCTTCCAGCTCGAAACCGGTGATCGGCCCCTGCGACGAACAACGTCCCTCACGAACGTAGCGGCTGAGCAACGCCGTTTCTTCTCCCAGGCGCTGGCGAAAATTATCGAAGTCGGTATCGGAGAACTGGGCTTTCGCTATCTCTTGTCCCATTTTTCCTCCCCAAAACTGTGCCGGTTTTGGTTGAGTACCATGATGCCACGGATTCGGAGCGGGCCAAACACGCAATCGATCTTAGGCAACCAACCTATTAATAGACGGATCAAATGACTCGAGGAGATTGATCCAGGCCGGCGAAAACGCTTAAAATCAGCATGACACCGATAAGCGGGTGTAGTTCAATGGTAGAACGGCGGCTTCCCAAGCCTCAGGCGTGGGTTCGATTCCCATCACCCGCTCCATATTCGCCCACCTTCCTTTTCTCAAGCATTTACTCTTCAGTCGCTTCGCCACAAGCCGACATACTCAGCCTATCCTTTTGGGATTGCCATAGAGAGAGGCCAATATAAGCGACGATCCCTACATTGACGACGAAAGTCAGAATCTTGATCCACGAGACTCCGGCCAGTAGCTCGTAAAGCTCTATGGGCACATAGATGGCGCCGCTCGCCACTGCAAACCACTCTGCCCATCGCCGTCTTCGCCATAATCCATAAGCCTCGATAAACCGCAGGCTGCTGTAAATAAATGCGAAACCCGCAAAAAACCAAAGCCTTTTATCCGAAAGCCGCTCCATTAGATTGACGAAAATCCGCGGATATCGGCTGGCCGGGTTGAGATGAAAATGGCGGACAATCTCCTCGGCCACCTGCTGCGCATCATGATGGATAAGGGAGAGAAGCCCGAATCCCGCTAGCAAGATCAGCACACCCTTGCTTAACTCGACCATCGCGATGACGCGCAAACCACCCGATGAGCGTGAAGAAGTGGCAATGCTATTTTTCTTAGCTGAAAATAGTTGTTCCATGATGACGACCCTCCTAAAATCCTTGACCGCTAACTTCCGGAGCAAATTGACTGACGGCGGCGGCGGTTGGATCATAAATTCGCAGCCCAATGTCACAAACTGCTGCACACTCGGCTGTTGGCAATATCCTTTTGAATAGACCCATTGTGTTTCTTATTGTTTTTATGAAAGACCCGATCGACAACAATCAAATCAGCATGAACGCCTTTAAACGGTTGTTATTTATGGCGCTATTTTTTGCGCTTTTCGGCATCGTACGTTTTATCCTATGGGCCGTGGTGCTGTTCCAGTTCATCGCCCATCTGTTTACCGGCCGGGCAACCCGGCGTGGTGTGAAATGGGGTGAGGCACTCTCATCTTGGATCTATAGCATGATGCTTTTCATGTCCTACAGCACTGACCGCATGCCCTTCCCGTTTGCCGCATTTGGCGCAAGAGACGATTGATGGCCGAGGAAACCCCCGTCCCGCTTTCTATCCGCCACGTCTTCCGACAATTCCTGAAGACAAAAAAAACCCACCATGTGGTGGGTCAAGAGGAGGAAGAACTCTTACATATTGACAGCCAGGTGACCCATTAGTTCATATCTGCACGAAATTTTGTTGCCCGTTGTCTACAATCTGTTGCAGTTATCGCTCCATATCTTCGATCTTATAGGCCGTTGGCAGGCGGGTTGCTCCATGCCAAATCCCCCGTGGCTAATACTACAGCCGCGTTTGCGCGAGTTGCTGCTGCCCCCGCTTGCTACGCGGTTGCTGCGGCGTTTTGGGCTTCGGCCGTTTCGGCACAACCTCGACAGCGGACAGGATGGCGGCGGCGAGCCGCAGAAAACGGTGCATCGGCGATTCATCCTCGAAGTACCTGCACGGGCTCGAATCGAGAATGGCTTAATTCTGCTGTCGAGTATCCATTTGCTCTAACCGCGTTTGCAAAAACCGCTTTCCTTGACCTTCGCCATCCTGAATGAGACGGTCGATATGTTCGGGGCTGCGATCGAGTTTGCTTTCATAATTCAGGCTTTTCGCCAATTCGACCGACATCTCTATTCGTGGAATATGGTAGGGCGCGTCCGGATCATCGGGAAACGACCGGGGGATCTTTATCGGTTCCTTGATATCGTAATTGGCCAAAAACTCGTCCTTAAACGCACCCGAGATGATGAAATCATTGATCCGCTCGATTTGGCGCAGGCTGTGAAATAAGGATATGTTGCCCGTTAATTCGTTATGGCGATCAAGAATGTCGTCTGGCGCGACCGGAATTTCGTCGGCTGTCGTTGGATTGATTTTTATCGCCCAAATTTCATTGGGAACATTTCGAGATCCGACAAATCGAGGGTCGATCAAGGTAGAAATCGGCGGATTATCGGAAAACAGCCCATCCCAATAGGCCATCTCGCCAATCGATACCGCCGGAAAGATGTTTGGAACGCAAGCCGAGGCAAGGAGATGTTCGATTTTGATTGGCTCAAGGTATGAACTGAACTTGTGCAATCGGCCGGTAAGCACGTTGCAAGCGCCGATGATCAGAATCGGCGGCTCCGGTTGCTGGCCCATAGCGGCCAGTTCCTGAGCATCGATATGGGTTTCCAGCAGTGTCTGAAGATCCGTGAATTCGTCCCGGATACCGAAAGTGGCAACCGAAAAAGAACTCTTTGCCATCGGAGAAGAGGGACTTAAGTTGTACTGGGGTATCAGTCCCTTTCCAGCTAAATAAAGCGAGTGGATAACGGCATTATTGAAAAGACGTTCCTGATACGTTCTGGCGGTATTATCGTTCCAGAAATCCAAAACCCGCTTACAAAAGGGGTTTTCCTCGCGTTTTATGGCGTACCAAAACATAAAACCGCAGATGGCGCCGCCCGAGGTTCCGCTGATGCTGACGATGTTGAAATGATCCTGAACGTTGTTTTCCGCAAGGGCTTTGAATACACCGGCCGTAAAGGCGGTCTGGCTTCCGCCTCCCTGGCAGGCGATGGCGATTTTAGGTTTCATCGGGAAAAGTCCTCCGAAAACGCTTTAAGAAGATGGCGAACAAGGTTGTGCCTTCGTCCTGGTTTCCCCATTTGCCGAGAACCGGTCAAGTCGCTTCCCCCTTCTACCTAACCGGATATGTCGCTAACTGGGCCACCCCCACCAAGGCCATCACCCCAGCGATAATCAGCAACGCGACGCGGACACGGAACTTACTGAAATGGGCGGCGATGCCGGTGAAGAACAGAGTGGCGGAAAAGATGACCGTGCTGAGCACATAGTCATCGCCTTGTTGGTTGGCGGCTTGGGCATGATCGGAAGCCGTCCCCGCTTCCTGTTCCAATTGCGCGGCCCGGTCAGAAAGTTCCAGGCGGTACTCCGGCAGGACGAAGGGAGAGCTGGGTGCGGCAGCATTTTCCAGTGGCTGGCTGGCCACCCAGGCTTCGAAAGCCGGCCTGAATTCGGGTCGAAATCGCTGTTCGAAGAATCTCGCCCGTTCTGCGTCGCCGTCCTTATAGGCATTGAGCCACTCGATGAAAAGCTCCAGGTCGATGGATCGGTAAAGATAGGCGAACGTTGCGACTCGGGACGATTGGACCCACAGTGTGGAGGAAGTGTTGTAGTTGGCCGACTGGACGCCGCTCCAGCGTTTGGACTGGTAACCGGCCCACGACGAAGCCAAAGCCGCAACCGACAGCAGGATGGCGCTGGCGATGTCCAACCAATATTTGAATGGCAGAGAAGTTTGACGTTGCGCCGTGCCCTCTGCGGGGAACGCGACTCTGTCGGATTCGGTGCTGTCGTCCTGCGCCATCGTTTCTCCCTGTCGTTGGTCTTGGAGATCCTTTTTCTCTATCCAAGTCCGGTGTTGCCGACGCTTACCCCTGATCGGCAGTTCGGCCGTGACGTAGCATTTGGCAAGCGAGCGTCCTGAATTTCGACTACAAGTGACTCGGAAAATTCCGGATCAACACCCGACGTCCCGGCACGATGGCGTTTTGCCGTGTCGGCGGTTCACGGGGTAATCCGGGCTTCGCTCCAATGACGGCCGGGAAGACGCTATCCTTCGCATGGCCGGTAAGCAGGCGGCAGGTGAGACAAAGGACATTTTCTTACGCGCCAGTCATCCCGCGCGAAACCAACCGGTAAACCGGTAACTAACCGAATAAAGAACGCGGACGGCACAATTCCCGCTCGCTATCGCGCCCAATACCTAAACAGCTTTCCGATTCAGCAGGTAATACACCACCGGCACCACATATAGGGAAAACGCGGTAGAGGCGAAGATGCCGAAGATGAAGCTCCAGGCGAGGCCGGAGAAGATGGGGTCGAGGGTGATGACGAAAGAGCCGAACAGCGCGGCAGCGGCGGTGAGAAAGATGGGGCGGAGACGGGTGGCGCCGGCTTCGATGAGGGCATCAATGAGGGTTTCGCCCTGGCCCCGCAACCGCTCGATGAAGTCGATGAGGATGATGGAGTTGCGCACTACGATGCCGGCCAGGGCGATCATGCCGATCATGGCGGTGGCGGTGAACAGGATGGGATTGCCGAACCCGGCCACCGGCTCGGTGAACAACAAGTTGAGCAGCGCAAAGCCGGGCATGATGCCGATGACGGTCAGGGGAATGGCTACCATGATGATGAGCGGCATCCCTAAGGACCCCGTCTGCGCCACCAGCAGCACATAGATCATGAGCAGGGCCGCGCCGAAAGCGAGCCCCAGATCGCGGAATACATCCACCGTAATCTTCCACTCCCCTTCCCCGGCCAGATCGACCGTATAGCCCTCGGGCAACGGCTTTTCCTCTTCGATGTCCCACCAGTCGAACACGGCTTCCACTGGACTCCTGCCCGCCATTTCCGCGGTAACGTAACTCAGGCGCCTGAGATCTTTATGATAAATCGTCAGATCGGCCGGCTCCTCGATCGCCTGGCCGATCTCGCCCAGCGGCACCAGCGAGCCGTCCAGACCTTTTACCCGAAGCGTATTCAGATCGGCTACGGAGGAACGCTCCGCGCGTGGCAGCCGCATGACGATTTCCAACGGCTGGCGCTCGGACGAAACATGCACGACGCCGGCGGAAACCCCATTCAACGCTGCGCGGAGGGTTTCCGCGACCTCCGCCACGGTAACGCCGTGCAGCGCAGCCTGCTGCCGGTCCAGCCGATAGCGAACCACGGTCTGAGGCTCATCGACGGTGTCGTCCACGCCCACGACACCCTCTATCCCGACTATATCCTGCTTTACCCCTTCGGCGACCCGAGCCAGGTCGGAATAATCCGCGCCCAAAGGCCCGTACACTTCGGCCACGAAAGTGGACAGCACCGGGGGACCGGGCGGGGTTTCGACGATCTTGGCATTGGCGCCGTAAGCCTGGGCGATCCGCTCGATATCGGGACGGATACGCAGGGCAATCTCGTGGGATTGCTGTTCGCGCCGCTCCTTGGGCAACAGATTGATGCGAATCTCGGCCTGATGGGGTTCCCGCCGCAGATAGTAATGCCGCACCAGACCGTTGAAGTCCATGGGCGAAGCGAGTCCCACGTAAGTCTCGAAATCGGTCACCTCGTTGACGGTGGCGAGATAATCCCCGAGCGCCCGTGCCGCCGCGTCGGATTCTTCCAAGGTGGTGCCGCGCGGCATGTCGACGACGATTTGCAGTTCGTTTTTGTTGTCGAAGGGCAATAATTTCAGCGGCACGATGCGGAAGACCGCCAGCAAGGCCGAGACCACGAAGGCCGCCAGCACCAGCCATAGAAAAATCTTGGCCCGGCCGGAGGTCGTCAAGAGTCCGCCTAGGGTGCGGTGATAAAACCGGTATACCGTACTCTGCTTGAGATCGAACGCTTCTTCGCCCTTGCCGTATTCGCTCTTGAGGAGGTAGTAGCTCGCCCAGGGCGTTACGGTGAACGCCACCAGGAGCGACATCAGCATCGCGATCGGCACGTTGAAAGCCATCGGCCCCATGTACGGCCCCATCATGCCGGTGATGAAAAACATCGGCAGAAAGGAAATGATGACGGTGAAGGTCGCGAAGATGGTGGGTGGACGGACCTCGTCGACTGCGGTGAGAGTGGCCTCCAGGGGCGGTTCCCGGCGCAGCTTGAAATGGCGGAAGATGTTTTCCACGTCGACGATGGGATCGTCGACCAGGAGTCCCAACGACAGAATCAGCGCGAATAGGGTCACGCGGTTGATGGTGTAGCCGAAGATGAGATCGCACAAGAGGGTCACGCCCAGCGTCATCGGGACCGCCAGGGCGACGATGAAAGACTCCTTCGGCCCCAATGCGAAGGCCAGAAGGACGATGATCGTGGCGATGGCGATGAACAGGTGCCTGACCAGTTCGTTGACCTTGTGATTGGCGGTCTCGCCGTAATTGCGGGTGATGTTGACGGTGACGTCCTCCGGAATGACGGTGCCGTACAGCCCTTTCGCCGCCTCGATGACCTCTTCGGCCACCGCTACGGCATTGGCGCCTTTCCGCTTGGCGACAGCCAGAGTGACCGATTGGCGCTCTTCGCCGGGCTTGGCGGCTGCCGTTTCATCCAGCTGCGGACTCTCGGCGGCCGCCGGCCCGTAGCCGATCCGCGTATAGCTCTCCGGTTCCTCCGGACCGTCTGTGACCGTCGCCACGTCTCGGAGATAAACCAGTTTACCGGTTTGCCCAGCCACCGGCGTGCCGGCCACCTCGTCTCCGCTCGTGAAAAACGGTCCGGCTTCGAGCCGGACGGCGCGGTTGGCCTGTTCGAAAGTCCCCGCCTGCAGATTGATGTTGGCGGCCTGCAACGCCCGCATCACGTCCAGAACGGTTACGCCGTGCGCCGCCAAACGCGCCGGATCGGGGTAAACCAAGACCCGTCGGCGCTCTCCGCCAACCACGGTGATCTTGCCGGCATCCTCCACCACGGCCAGCTTATCCTTCATCTCGTCGGCCAAACGGCGCAACGCGGCCGTATCGTAGACCGGATCGCTCGATGACAAGGCCAAGGTGACGATCGGGACGTCATCGATTTCTACCGGCTTCACGGCCCACGAGCTCACGAGGGACGGGATCCGGTCCTGGTTGGACATCAGCTTGTTCCAAACCTTCACCAGGCTGTCCTCGCGGTCTTCGCCGACGTAAAAGCGCACAGTCACCAAGGCCTCGCCTTCCCGCGACGCCGAATAAACGTATTCCACGCCATCCACTTCCCGCAGCAAGGTCTCCAGCGGCGTCGAGACCAGTTTTTCGACTTCCTCGGCACCGGCGCCCGGCACGCTGATCAAGACGTCCGCCACCGGCACCACGATCTGCGGTTCTTCTTCGCGCGGCGTCAGCACCAGCGCGGCGAACCCGGCCAGAAAGGACGCGATCAGAAGGAGCAGCGACAGCTTGGAGGTGATGAACAGCTCGACGATGCGGGCGGTCAAACCTCGCTCGACAGGGGTTTCCAAGCTCATCGGCCGTTCTCCGAAAGCAGCACGGTATCGCCTTCCTTGAGACCCGAGAGGATTTCGATCTGCCCGTCATGGCGCTTGCCAGTGCGGACATGGCGCAGCCGAGCGTGATTCTCCACCAACAGCCGCACACTCTCGAGTTGCCCAACACGGTTCACCGCGGAAACCGGCACCAGCAGCACATCGTCTTGACCGCAGGATTGATAGAGCCAACCGAATGCGCCGGGCTGCACACCCGAATCTTCCGGCAAACGGGCTTTCACCAGCACTGTCCGGGTCTTGGGATCGGCGGCAGGCTGGATTTCATCCACCACAGCCTTGAATTCGCTTTCCGGATTGGCGATGCGGACCTTGAGTTCGTCGCCGATCTTGACGAGACCGGCGCATTGGGCCGGAACGGCACTCTCGATCCGAAGCCGCTGCGATTCCTGAAGAACCAGTATCGCCGTGCCGGGCAATGCCATGTCGCCAGGCTCCAGACGGCGTTCGACGATTACACCGTCAAAGGGTGCGCGCAGTACGGTTTCCGCCTGCGACGACTCCGCCTCGCGAATCGCATCCCTGGCTTCCCGAACTCGCGCTTCGGCGGTTTGCGCGGTCGCCAGAACGGCATCCAAATCCTGCCGGGTCGCGGCCTCTTTGTCGTAGAGATTTTGTAACCGGCGGGCATCGGCACGGGCCTGGCCGGCTTGTGCCTCGGCCGCTGCCAAGGCGGCGCGAGCCTGACCGAGACGGGCTTGGGTCTCCCGCGCGTCGAGCCGCGCCAGCACCTGGCCCTGCTTGACGCGCTCGCCCGCACGGACGGGGATCTCCAGAATCCTGCCGGGAATCTTGGGAGCGATCTGCGCGACCGTCCGCGCTGCAACGGTACCGGGCCAGGCAAAGGCTTTTTCGATGTCCTTTCGAACCACCTTGGCCGTGGGAGCATTTTTGTCGACCTCACCATCCGCGACGGCCTCGCTCACCCCCGGTTCCACCTTGTCCTCAAAGCTCCCCTGCATCCACATGAGAAGCACGATTAAAGCGGCCACAGCGACCAGGGCGTATATAAGCTTGGTCCGGGAGTACGTGGAATGAGTCATGACTATGCCTTTGGATTTCCTGCCGGTTCGCGATCGCGCAAAAACTCCCGGCCTATGAAATAAAGCCGGCCTGAATGGAAGTTAAGGAACGGACTGTCCGGGCGTCTTAGAGGGTGTGTGAAAAGCTGCTGCGCGTCCCGATAGCGGCGTCGCGAAGGTGTAGGACTCCTCATGTACTCCATGTACACTCCGGGTCCTGCGCTCCGGGCGCCTTGCTCTCGGGCCGCTCGCGACACTTTTCACACACCCTCTTAGCGCCAATGCCCCACCGCCTTCTGCAACTGCGCCTGCGCCACTTGCGCCTCGTAACGGGCGACGATGGCGCGCAAGGCGGCGTCGGCGCGGTCGGTCTCCGCTTCGAGATACCGCGTCACGTTGGCGGTGCCGCCTCGATATTGTTCGTTGACCAAACGTAAGGCCTCATTGGCGGCGGCGGCCCCGGCCTCGGTCACTTTGAGGCGTTGCCGAGCTTCTTCCAGGGTCGTGTAGGCGCGTCGAACGTCGTCCTCGATCTCCAGCTTGGTACGCTGCTCCAGTGCCTGCGCTTCGGAGAGCCGGCGTTCCGCTTGCGCGATACGGGCCGTGACCGCGCCGCCCGAGAACAGATCCATCTCGGCATTGACGCCCAGGGTGACATTGTCCCGGCTGAATGCGAAATCCGGAGACCGGCTGTTCTGGCCATAGGCGGCATAGGCATTCACCCGCGGCCAGCGCGCGCCCCGCTCCGCCTGCAGTTCCTCGCGCCGTATTTGCGACTGATGTATCGCGGCTTGCATTTCGGGACGCTGAGCCAAGGCTCGATCGAGGAATCGGGCGTAGTCCTGACCTGGGGGCGTAGAAGACATGTCCGCAGGTTCGCCGAGCTCGATCGTTTCGCCCGCCGTAATACCGAGCAGCGTCTTTAGCGCCGAACGGGATAACTCGATGGCATTTTGCGCCTTCAATTCGGCCTCGCGGGCCTCTGCCGCGCGCACGTCCAGCGACAGCACATCGGCCTTGAGCGCCATACCTTCCGCCACTCGATGCTTGGTATGCTCCAGTTCGCGCTCGACGGCTTCGATCGAATGGCGCGCCACATCCACTTGCTGCGGTGCGGACAGCAACGCGTAATACGCCGCGGTCACCGCAGCCGCCAAACGGTTGCGTATCGCCGCACGCTCCAATTCGGCCGCTTCGACACCCAATTCGGCGGCTTTCTTCCGGTAACTGTCCTGACCGCCTCGGTACAGCGACCAAGTGCCGACGATTTCAGGGCGGAAGTTCTCCATCCAGCCGGGATGATTGATATCCAACCCGAAATTGAAGCGGCGTTGCGCCACGATGTAGGAGAAGGCTTGGGAAGGATCGTCGGAATAGGCGTAACCGACCCGTGCCGTAAGCTTGGGGTAAAAGCTCGCCGCGGCCTCGGCAACCTTGGCTTCAGCTTCGCCGATCCGGGCTGCGGCCGCGAGAAGATCGGGGTTCTGCTCGAATGCGAGGTCAATCGCCTCCTGCAACTTGAGCGGATGGCGAGTGGTTGAGTTGTTCGGAATGTCGGCGGCTGACCCGATGCCGGCCATCAGCCAAATTGCCGCACCCACGGTTAAAAGCCCCGAGTTGGAATACTTTAAACTCACGTCCTGCCTTTATTCCTTATCCCCTTGCGCCTCAAAGTTCAAAAACTACTAGAAGCCTCGAAACTCGAACGTGTACACGGCCCCATCAACGCACACCGCGATTTGGCTACCGTTCGATCACAGACACACCCCAAACCGAATATAAGGATTCGTTAATATTTAATCAAGCCCGGATATTTCTTGAAAGGATTGCACCCCCTCGGGATGTTCGATAGCTTTGTAGCCATTCGCACTATAGTGCATCGTCTTTCTCGAACGAATGGAGAGTCGGTCGCCCCTTTTGCCAACTGAATTTACAACATGCACGACAGGAACGCATTTTAATGCCCCAGGAAAGAAGCTTCATTCCGCTCAATATTGCCGTATTGACGGTATCCGACACGCGCACGGAAGATAACGATGTCTCCGGGAAGAGTTTGATCGATCGGCTGAGCGCGGCCGGACATTGTCTGGCGGATAAACGCATCGTGCCCGACGACATTTACCGAATACGCGCCGTGGTATCGGAGTGGATCGCTTCCGAAACCATTCAGGTCGTCATCACCACCGGCGGCACCGGCGTTACCGGACGAGACGGCACTCCGGAAGCGGTTTCAGTCCTGTTCGACAAGACGTTGGACGGGTTCGGCGAGGTCTTTCGCGCCATCTCCTACCAGGAAATCAAAACGTCCACGATTCAATCCCGCGCCATTGCCGGGGTAGCCAACGGTACCTACATCTTTTGTCTGCCCGGTTCTTCCGGCGCATGCCGAACCGCTTGGGACCAGCTCATTCGAGAGCAGCTCGATTACCGCACCCGTCCGTGCAATCTGGTGGAATTGATGCCCCGCTTGCTGGAAAAATAAGTAAGTCGAATTTGAGGCCATCGATGGCATGCCCTATGAACTGTGTCGGACTCGAACCCGGAGCTTCCATATGATCCAGCTTACGCTTGCCGCCTTGTTTTTCATCGGCATCCATTTTTTGATCGCCGGCACCCGGTGGCGGGATCGGCTCGTCGCGAGATATGGCGAGCGCGTCTACCGTATCGGTTTTTCCAGTCTTTCGGTGCTCGGCCTGTTCTGGCTGATTTACGCCTATCGCCATGCGCCTTACATCGAAACCTGGGGACAGCTCGCTTGGTTCAAGCCCGTAGCGGCGCTCCTGATGCTGGTCGCTTTCATCTTGGCTGTTACCGGTGTTACGACGCTTAATCCGACGGCGGTAAACGGTGAATCGCGGCTGTATGAAGCAGAGCCGGCACGAGGCATTCTGCGGGTTACCCGCCATCCGTTTCTTTGGGGAGTCGGCCTGTGGGCCATCGTGCACCTGATCGCCAACGGCGACGCCGCGGCGCTCGTACTGTTCGGGTCCTTGCTGCTCCTAACGATAGGGGGGACCCGCTCGATAGACGCCAAACGTCAGCGGCGCTTTGGGGAACAATGGGCGAAATTCACGGCCGTAACATCCAACATCCCTTTCAACGCCATCCGAGAGGGACGCAATCAACTCAAATTGGCTGAAATCGGCTGGTGGCGCATTGCGCTGGCCTTGCTGCTTTATCTTGGAATGATGCATTTCCACACCCAACTGTTCGGGGTCTCGCCGCTCTTCTGAGACAACCGACCTTTGCGGCTTGTGGTGTCGGAATCAAGCCCCGAAAATCGGAATCAAAATTGGAAATTGAGGAGATATGGCAATGAACGACGACACTTTCAACATGGACATTCGCAAGTTCTTGAAAAAAGTCGGCGTGACTTCGCAACGGGAGATCGAGCTGGCTGTGCACGACGCCCTACAGGCCGGCAAGCTAATCGGAAACGAGAAGTTCGCCGTGAAGATGACCTTGGAAGTTCCGGCCCTGAACATCCGTCACGTCATAGACGACGAGATCGCCCTGGAGTAGTCCATTTAGCGGCGCTTGCGCATTGCCGCTCGATGGTAGGTTCAGCCGCCGGTAACGCTCATATGGCGGAAGATAACCGGTTGGACCTTGATGTCGAAATAATGCCGCTCAGGCTTGATCGCCATCGAATCGACGATCGCATTTTTCAGCTTGTCCATATCACCCGGATTAGCCCGCAAGATCCGTTTAAGGTCTACCGAGTGTTCGTTGCCCAGACAGAGCAGCAACCGGCCTTCCGCCGTTACTCTCACGCGATTGCAGGTTCCGCAGAAGTTATGGCTGTGCGGGGATATGAATCCCACCCGGGTGTCGGTGCCGGACACGCGAAAATAACGGGAGGGTCCGCCCGTGGTTTCCGGCGTGGGCAGCAGGGCAAACCGTTGGTCGAGATCCCGTTTGATGTCGTCGCTGGAATAGTACTCCTCGGCACGGTCGTGCCCGTCGACCACGCCCAACGGCATTTCTTCTATGAAGCTGATGTCGATATTCTTGGCGATCGCATAAGCGACCAGCTCGCTCACCTCGTCGTGGTTTCGATTCTTAAGTACGACGGCATTGATTTTGAGCCGTTCGAAACCCGCCTCTAGCGCAGCGTCGATGCCGCGGAGCACCTGATCAAGGTCTCCTACCCGGGTCATTTTCCGAAACCGGTCGGCATCCAGCGAATCGAGACTGACATTGATGCGCTTTATTCCGGCGGACTTCAGCGCGGAGGCGGTTTTTTCCAGTTGCGAACCGTTGGTCGTCAACACCAGTTCGCTTAAGCCCCGCAGTCTGCCGATTTCCCGCAACAGATCGACCGCGCCCTTGCGCACCAGGGGCTCGCCGCCCGTAATCCGGATCTTTTCGACACCGAGTTCCACGAACGCCGCCGCGACGGCCAGGATTTCTTCAAGCGTCAAAATCTGCGCGCGCGGCAAAAAGACCATGTCTTCGCCCATGCAATAAATGCAGCGAAAGTCGCAACGGTCAGTGATGGAGATGCGTACGTAACTGATACGCCGCCCGAAGCGATCGATCAATTGCGCGGGTAAAGCCGCCATACGGTTATCGTTCTAGCTCGGTGAGATCGAAGACTTGAATGAGATTTTCCCACGAACCCGGCCAAATAGCCAAGCAAATCACTCGGGATTTATGATGTGCGCTACGGCGCACGTTTGCACTCAAGACGACGCCAGCGCCCTTTGGACACCCGTCGCCCAGCGGATCGATTCGACGTAAGCACGAGCCGGTACGCCCTGCGCGAATTGGCAACCCTGAATCTCACCGGGTTCCGCACGCTCGAATGCGATTACGGCGCGGAGCACCTCTCCAACCGGGCCGCTGCCGTGAAGCAGCGCCTCGCTGATGGCGTCCGCAAGGTTCAACCGTTGCAGAATCTGCTCCCTGGGAACGTCCATGACCGCATCCACCAGGGAAAACAACCCGGCCATGTAATAAAGCTCGGTATTGGGGCGTTGCAATTGCTCGGCCAACAGCTCGCAGGTTCGCGCCCGCACCATCGCCGTGGTCAGCAACTCACGCGGACGGTAATCGACGGAATTGACCAGAATCACCGACGCCCAATTCTTGATCCGCTGCAGCCCGAAGAAAATCACGGCCCGGCGGATCGAATCGACTCGTTTCGATACGCCGAAAAATGCGGAATTGATCAAGCGGAGGAGCTTGTAGCTCAAGGTCATATCGCGCGTGATAATCGCCTCGGCTTCGACGACATCGACCTTGGGATTTTGAAGCCGCGCCAGCAGTTCCAGAACAGCCAAGCGGTTTCCCGGTATCTCGCAGCTGTGCAAATGCCTCGGCCGCTCGAAGAACATCCCTTCGTAATAATCGAATCCCAGCTTGCTGAAGCGATCGTATTCGTCCGGAGTTTCCACGTCCCGCACCAAAAGATGCATATTTTGGTCGTAGTGCCCCCCCATCCCGTCCGTTTTAAAGCCATTTAGTTTTTGGGCGTCCAGAGAACAGATCGATACGTAGTCAGCCTCACGCCTGAGCTCGACCAGATCGCAGGACGGGTTATGAAGCGCGATGGTAAAGCCCTCTCTGGCCAGCCGGGATGCGGTTTCCTCCGCCGCACCGTCATTCAAAGCCTCTTCGGATATCGCCAGAACCACCTGGGATTTCGGCCAGGCCAAGGTCTCGCATACGCCCAAAGCCCCGGATGTCACCCGGATCATCGCCCGACTGTCCCCAATCAGATCTCTTAAATCTAGATCCTGGCCGGCCTGTCGCACCGCTTCCGTCCACTGCGCCTCGCTGTCTTTGGTACCCAGGCGCAGGGCTTCGCCGCTGCAAAAGCTGAGCTCGTAACCGTACACATCGAGAGTGCGCGTGTATATTGGCGTACGACCGACCAATCCATCGAACATAGTTATTCCCCCCGCCGTATTTCGTCCGAAAATGAAACCAAGCAAGAGGCTAGCACAAGAACATTTTATGCGCTCGATGTATTGCCGTTGTTTGGATGAGGTGAGTCGGACCGCTAAAAGGTAGCCGAAATCGCTTTAGAAGCTGTCCATTCGGCTTACTCCGGAATCTAACGTAAACTTAACTTTTACACCGGATAAGGCAATCGGACATGAACGACCGAATTGCTCCACTGGCTAGGGCCGGCTCTAGCTGCGCCGTATTTACTCTTGTTCGTCCGGCTGCACGGGACTGGGTAATTTTCTGAGCATTGTCCGAGATAAAACCCGACTCAAAATTGTCTTTAATTATAGTGGCAACCACTTGCCAAACGTCCCACAGCTTGCCCCAATGGATAGAACGTCATATGGCAGGCATATAGTATGTATTCAAAAACCGAACGAACGGGACGGGCATCCGAGACAATCTAATGAATAAGCTCTTACAACTATTTGAAGAAGCATCGGCTTTTAGCGAAGACAACGTCGCTTTTCTCGAAGATCTCTACGAGAAATTCTTGCGCAACCCCGAATCCGTCGATGAAAGCTGGAGGGAGAAATTCCGGTCGATCCAGCAGGAATTGGCACGGGATGAAGCCGCGGCCGGAATAGAGCATCCTGGTACCGGACCCTCGTTCGGGGAATCCGAAGCGGAAGAAATGTTGCGCAAACAGTCCGCGGTCGACCAACTGATTTATCAATACCGCACCCGCGGCCACCAGGCCGCCGACAACAACCCGTTGAAACTCTCCCGTCCACCGGAGCTGCGCGATTTGGATCCCGGGTATTATGGACTCGGCGGAGACGAGTTGGACCGCCCTTTTTATATCGATATCCTGCGAAGTTCCGAGCGACTGGCTTTGCGCGAGATTCTCTCGATACTGCGGCAAACCTATTGTGGCGACATCGGCGCCGAATACATGCACATCGTCGACAGCGACATCAAGCAATGGATTCAGCACCGGTTGGAAAGCACCCGCGCGCAGGGGAACTTCAATGCGGAAGAAAAAAAATGGCTGCTGAAGCTTCTCACCGCCGCCGAAGGCATCGAAAAATACCTGCATCGGAAATATGTGGGGCAGAAGCGCTTTTCGCTTGAAGGCGCCGAAAGCCTGATTCCGCTTCTGGACGATTTGATCCAGCGGGCAGGCGAAATGGGAACCAAGGAAATCGTGATGGGCATGGCTCACCGCGGACGGCTAAACGTGCTGATCAATATCCTGGGCAAGAAGCCCAGTTCGTTGTTTCAGGAATTCGAGGGCATTTATTCCAACGCGCCGCCATACGCCAGTGCAGGCGACGTGAAATATCACATGGGCTTCTCGTCGGATCTCGAGACGGAAGGCGGCACGGTGCATCTTGCCTTGGCCTTCAACCCCTCGCATCTGGAAATCATCGACGCCGTCGTGGAAGGTTCGGTGCGCGCGCGCCAGGACCGGCGTGAGGAAGAAGACAGCGAGACGGCCGTGCTCCCGGTCTTGATCCACGGCGACGCCGCGTTTGCAGGGCAAGGGGTGGTCATGGAAACGCTCAACATGGCCGAAACCCGCGCTTACACGACAGGCGGGACAATACATATCGTCATTAACAATCAGATCGGCTTCACGACCAGCAATCCGTTTGACGCCCGATCCACGCTGTACTGCACCGATGTCGCGAACATGGTCCAGGCACCGGTGTTCCACGTGAACGGCGACGACCCGGAAGCGGTGCTCTACATCACACGGTTCGCCCTTGATTACCGGATGAAATTCAAGCGAGACGTGGTCATCGATCTCATCTGTTATCGGCGCCACGGCCATAACGAGGCGGACGAACCGGCCGTGACCCAGCCTTCGATGTACCGCTTTATTCGCAACCATCCGTCGGTACGGAAGCTTTACGCCGACCGATTGGTCGCAGAAGGGGTGGTGGCCGCGGACACCGTCCAGCACATGGACGAGGAATACCAGAATGGCTTGAAAAACGACGAAACGTTTTTCCGGCCGATCGTTCACGATGTCACGAACTACGCCAAGACCCGCTGGGATCATTACTTAGGTACGGAGTGGACCCTGCCCTGCGAAACGGGTTTGCCGCAGGAAACCATTCACGATCTTTCCGAGCGACTGGTCACCATTCCGTCGGGATTTGCTCTTCATCCGCGCGCGGCGGCGATCATAGACAATCGGCGCAAAATGGCGGCGGGCGAAATCCCTCTCGACTGGGGATACGCGGAAACCTTGGCCTACGCCTCTCTATTGACCGAAGGTTACGGCGTACGTTTGACCGGACAAGACGTGGCACGCGGCACTTTCTTCCACCGCCACGCAATCTTGTACGATCAAAATTCCGGCGATGCCTACGTCCCTCTTCAGAACCTCAACGGCAAACAGGCACGCTTTCATATCTACGACTCCCTGTTGTCCGAAGAAGGCGTGCTCGGATTCGAGTACGGCTACAGCAGCTCCGAACCCGACACTTTAGTGATTTGGGAAGCCCAGTTCGGCGACTTCGCCAACAATGCCCAGGTCGTCATCGATCAATTCATCACCTCCGGCGAAACCAAATGGGGACGGCTCAGCGGCCTGACCATGCTGCTGCCCCATGGCTATGAAGGCCAAGGCCCTGAACATTCGTCGGCCCGGATCGAACGTTATCTGCAACTCTGCGCCGAGCAGAATATTCAGGTATGCGTTCCGACGACCCCGGCTCAAGTGTTTCATCTTTTGCGCCGGCAGATGCTGCGGCCTTACCGGAAACCGCTCATCGTGATGACGCCAAAAAGTCTGCTGCGGCACAAACTGGCCGCTTCGCGGCTGGATGAACTGTCGGACGGCAGCTTCCGCAACATCATTGGCGAAATCGACGCCCACGATCCCGCCAAAATCACCCGCGTGGTCCTGTGCACCGGCAAAGTGTTCTACGATCTTCTGGAGACGCGGCGCAAGGAAAACCTTAAAAACGTCGCCATCATTCGCATCGAACAGCTCTATCCCTTCCCTTACGATACGTTCATGCAGGAGCTAGCGGCCTATCCTCAGATGAAAGAATTGATCTGGTGCCAGGAGGAACCGGAAAATCAAGGGGCGTGGCACCAAATCAAGCACCGCTTCCTGAGCCTTCTGGAAAAGGACATCGCCCTCAGCTATGCTGGGCGTCCGATGTCCGCCGCGCCCGCCGTGGGTCAATTCCACCGGCATTTGGAGCAGCAGAAGAAAATTGTCGAAGATGCATTGTTTGGAACCGTACCCCGTCAAGAGCCACTAGGAATAGTTCATGCGCATCGAAGTCACCGTGCCTAATCTGCCCGAGTCGGTCAGCGACGCGACCTTGCTCGACTGGCACAAACAGCCGGGCGACCCGGTACAGAAAAACGAGACGCTGGTGGACCTGGAAACCGAAAAGGTGGTCCTCGAGGTACCCGTTCCGGATAACGGCGTTCTACAAGAGGTTCGACATGGAAAAGGCGACGTGGTTGGGAGCGGGGATCTTCTGGCGGTGATCGAAACGGAGGTCCGCCCCGCGATTGCCGAAGCCGCAGTCCCCACGGATATTGCAGCGAAACAGGAAACCGCGCCGCCTCCCGAGAGAACCTCTAGGAGCATAGGCTTCGATCAACCCATAGGCCCTTCGGTGCGCCGGCTGATCATGGAGCACAACCTCGATCCGGCACAGATCAAAGGCACCGGGCGCGAGGGTCGACTGACCAAGCAGGACGTCCTGGATTATTTAGAATCTCGGAAAAGCGAAACCATCGAAAAGATAGCCCCTCCCCGGAAACCGGAACCGATGCCAAAGCAGAAGCCTGCGGTTGAGACTCCGGAGGGCCGCGGCGAACGGCGCGTGCCCATGACCCGGCTTCGAGCCCGCATCGCCGAGCGCATGATCGAGGCGCAGCACACGACCGCTACGTTAACCACCTTCAATGAAGTCAATCTGCAGAAGATCTTCGATCTGCGGAATCAACACCGCGCGCGCTTCGAGCAGGAATACAAGATCAAGCTGGGTTTCATGTCCTTCTTCGTTAAGGCGGCGGTGGAAGCCCTCAGGCGCTTCCCGATCGTCAACGCCTCAATCGAAGGGAACGAGATCGTCTACCACGATTATTACGACATCGGCATCGCCGTCTCCACCGATCGCGGACTGGTGGTACCGATCCTGCGTGACGCCGACCGTGTCGAGTTTGCCGAAATCGAAAAGGCGATCATCGACTTCTCACAGAAAGCACGGGACAGCAAACTCAGCTTCGAAGATCTGACCGGCGGCACGTTTACCATCACCAACGGCGGCATCTTCGGCTCCATGCTCTCGACCCCTATCCTCAACCCTCCGCAGAGCGCCATTCTAGGCATGCATGCCATTAAAGAGCGGCCGGTGGTCGAGGACGGACAAATCGTGATTCGGCCGATGATCTATCTGGCCCTCTCCTACGATCATCGCATCATCGACGGCCGCGAAGCCGTGTCTTTTCTGTTCACCCTAAAGGAACTGCTGGAAGATCCGGTCAGATTGCTTCTGAAGATCTGAAGCGGAGGCATTATATTAGCGGCGCCGGCAGACCGCTGGCTGCTTTCATACCGGGTAATAGGCTTCTGCGTACATTTGGCGGCGAACTCAAGACACTTTACCCTTTCAACGCACGGGCCGGGTGGGCTTTATCGCACGGAATAGGTGACCGGATCGGTTGCACCTCGTCTTCCCCAGCTGCCGGGTCGGATTTTCGCCCGGACAATTGGTCGAATAAAGGCAAGCGGATCGAAAATTCGCTGCCATGATCTTTGCCGGGGCTAGCGACCGAAATTTTGCCGCCATGCATTTCAACCAGGCTTTTTGCGAGAGCCAAGCCGACGCCCAGTCCGCTATGGCCACTGTGCAGCGGTCGTTCGAATTGAACGAATGGTTCAAAGATATGCTCAAGTGCATTCGGCTCGATTCCGATTCCGTTGTCCCGAACCGTTATTGAGATTTCCTTCCCAACCCGATTCATCTCCAATTCTATCCGGCCCTTTATTGGCGTAAATTTCGACGCATTCATCAATAAATTCCCGACTATTTGCGAAAGCCGTGCCGGGTCCCCCCAAATATAGAGCTGTTGATCGACTCCCCTGAGCACCAACTCCTGCTGGTTTTTTTCAATAACCGGCTGGCAGCCTTCGATAGCTTGGGAAATTGCCGAAGCCATATCGGCTACCTCGAAGCTCAGCTTTAACTTACCCCTCGCAGCCCGTGATACGTCCACAAGATCGTTGATCAGCCGGGTTAGATATTTCACCTGACGCTCAATGCTGCTACTGGCTGATTCGAGCAATTCCGGCCGTTCCGAGCCGCGCCGTTTCAATAATTGCGCCGAAGTCAAAATCGGCGCGAGCGGATTCCGGAGTTCGTGAGCCAGTAGGGCGATAAACTCGTCCTTTTTTCGATCTGCTTCCCGCAGCGCTTCTTCGGCTTCCTTGAGACGACTGATATCTAGGTTGATGCCCGCCCAGCAAATTACCGCACCTCGTGAATCCTTGACCGGCAGCCCGCGCGCCAATATTGGATGCCAGCATCCATCCGTACCCCGGCAGCGGTATTCGCTGTCCCATGGCTGAAGAGTCCGTACCGCCTGTTTCCAGCTTCCCCAAACGCGGTGCGCGTCATCGGGATGAACGGCCGCCATCCATCCGAAACCCGAACACTGATCCACTGAGAGCCCGGTCAAGGTCAGAAAGGATTCGCTGGCATAAGTAAGGCTGCCTTCGGGCGTGCTAACCCACATGCCATATTTCATGGACTCGCCGATCGTTCTGTAGAGCCGCTCGGTATGACGTAAACTCTCCTCTCCATGCTTCCGCTCGGTAATGTCGGAAAGGATGCCGATCAGTCGTCGGCAACGCCCTTGATTATCCAATATCGGTTGCCCCTGTACTTCCAGCCAATTTAAACGCCCGTCTGGCAACACGATGCGGAATTCTTGGCTATAGCTCTGAATGGGCTGATCCTTAGCCTCTGGAAAGGAAGGCAAATCCCGGTCTGCGATCCCCTGCACCCATGTCTGGAACTGGTCTTCGAAATCGATAGCCGAACGAATATGCATTGGATCGAGCCAAGCTACGCCACCGGTTGACGAATCTCGCTCCCAAGCCGCCATTCGACCGGCTTCAAGAGCCAATAGCAGGCGCGCTTCGCTGACCCGCAATGCTTTCTCGCCGCATTTGATCTGATGGATATCCATAGCAATACCCACCCATTGGCTGATCTTGCCCAGTTCATCGTGGAGCGGCAAAGCACGGATGAGATGCCAACGATACTCTCCGGTCTGTTTGCAGCGAAATCTGAGCTCTGTCTCATAAGGACATTTTTTCCTCAGAATCTCCGGCTGCTCGGCAAATACCCGCTCCCGATCTTCGGGGTGCAGTACTGAAGCCCATCCCTGCCCCTGTGTGTCCTTCAATGTTAAGCCGCTGTAATCGAGCCAATGTTGACTTGCATAGGTCAAAGTTCCATCCGGCGCAGCCGTCCAGATAACGAGAGGAGATACTTCCGCCAAAAGCCGATATTTTTCTTCGCTCTCCCGTAGCACGACCTCGAACCGCTTCTGTTCGGTGATCTCCTGTACGGCGACGTTTACGCCCGACACAAACCCGTCGCTTTGTTTTACCGGGAAAAAGCTCGCCAGCAAAACCCGCTCCGCGCGCGAATCATCCGGCATCACCCCTGAAATTTCCTTTTCCAGAATCGGCTCGCCCGATGCGATCACCCGTCGCAATTGCGGAATGATCGCCAGTCCAATCTCCGGAATCGCCTCCTGCACCGTCCGTCCGACGTGCGCTTCCACAGGAATCCCATGAATTTCGGCAAGCCGCTGGTTGATGCGGACAAAGCGAAGATCCCGGTCGAGAAAACAGAGTCCCACGGGCGCCGCGGCATAGATACCTTCGATTTCTGCGAGTTGCGATTGGAGGGCACGTTGGCTTCGTGCCACCGATTCTTCCAACTCCCGCCGATCGACGATCTCTTGTTCCAGCATTTGCTGACGCCGTACGGACTCGTGGGCTCTTAGCTTGGAAAGTCGGTGCCAGTGGCCGATCCCGGTCAGCAGCAGCCCCTCGATTATGAAGAATACGAAACGAGCCTGCTCGTTCACATAAGGAAACAGCCGCCGGATATGAAAAGCGGACTCCCCGAACAGAAAATGATCCGCCGCCAGCCCCAGGATGATCGCAAATATGCCGGCACCAAAACCGCCCAAGAAGGCGCCAATAGAAACCGGGATTAGCAGTAAAAGGCTGATCGGAATTTGCCGGCTCACTGCATGAGCTGCAGCAATTACCCCCAAAACAATCAAGAGTGAGGCAAGAACGGCGACATACGGCTTAAGAACTACGAACGGACTCTTCGGCTTCAACGTCTCGCTGGATTTATTGAAGCTGGACACCATTGACCTCCATTCCGATTACGCCGGGCCGTATGATAAGAGCTCCTACGTATTTCCGTTTGTATCAGCTACGGATTAAATAGAACCATTCGAGTGTAGTGCTCAAGCCGCCATTTTCAGCGACTTGAGCGATGTCGTGCGAGGTAGAACAACCCGTTCGGTTATCCTGAGCTTGTAAAACATTCGGGTTTATAAAAAGAGACCTGAATGTTTTTTAATGTCTTTGTAGGGTACGACGTCAAACAGCGATTCGAATGTACGTAGCCTTACGTATCTTTTGCACGACACTCTTCTGGCTCATCTTCAAAAAAGTTCTACCTAATTAGCGGCGAGGATCGATCAGTACTCGATCGGAATGGCTTCTTGGGTGGGATACCTGAGAGCAAGATTTCGCAGGTAAGCAATAAGCCTCGACTTTCGGACGCTGACTTTAGTCTGCTCCATTGTCCGAGCAACCGAAGGTCCAATGGGCTTCAGCTGGCCCCTGAGGTGTCACTTTCATCAAAACAACGCCTAACCGGACAAGATAAAATCCTGTCCCGTCGCTTAACGAATCCCCATCTGAATAGCGAGCGCCACGAGATCGGCGAGCGATTGGACACCCAGCTTCTCCATAATGCGGGCCCGGTGAATTTCGGCGGTGCGATGACTGATGCCCAATGCCTTTCCGACCTGTTTCGCCGAATAACCACGCGCCAGGAATACTAAGATTTCCTTTTCACGAGGCGTGAGATTTGCGTAAAGAGCGTCAAGCTCAATCTGACGCGACTTTTCTTCATAGCGCTGATAACCGAGAACAAGGGCATTCCTTATCGCCGGTATCAGTACGTCGGCATCCACAGGTTTTTCAAGAAAATCCACGGCTCCGCCCTTAAAGGCGGCCGTTGACTTGGGCACATCGCCGTACCCCGTGAGGAAGATGATTGGAAGGTTAAATCCCCTCTCCGTCAGGATCTGTTGCAAATCCAAACCGGAGATTTGAGGAAGATTGATATCCAGAATGATGCATCCTTGTTGCTCGGGCTTCAGCGAAGCCAGGAAGTCGGGCGCGGACAAATAAGTCTCAACAACGAAGCCCTCAGCCCTAAGTAGTGCCGCCAAGGCATCACACACATCGGGATCATCGTCGACAATAAAAACTGTTAGTCCATTAACAGCCATATTAAACGCCTTTTCAATTAGTATGGTTTCGAAGGTGAGCGATCGGTATTTTCCATGAAGGTCGCGCATTTGTATATACGAACATGCAACCAAACCAGCCGCAACTTTTACCGGTAAATTCATTATCGTATCCCCCCAACACAGCCCTGTAAACCTACGCTTACATTGAGACGGGTTTACTAAGCTGTTCTCGAAATGTTTCCAAGTTACACACCCCACGATTCAAAATCAGCAACATTGATGCCATAACTGGCCCTATGAAAAATCTTCCGCCCGAACAACATGGTCGGCGGAATTTGGAGCGCTAGCCGCTAAAGCTTGTCAAACAACGTAAAGAGATCCAACCGTTATTTCCACGATCTCAATCACACAGCCGGAAAACTTGTTCCGGCTATTTTCAGTGCTTTAAGGCCGCCGACGAGAAAGATTGAAAGAATGGGGAATCTGGACAGGCATAGAAAAGGCGAGACCCGCATGCTGGAGCCTGGGCGCAACTGCTGGCGCATTGCACCTGCTCGCCGGGTTTCGTTTTTGATCGATAGCTCGGCGTATTTCCCTGCTTTGCGAGCGGCAGCGACACGTGCTCAGCGGTCTATTTTTATCATCGGCTGGGACATCGACAGCCGAACCAGGTTGGTTCAAGACGGCGTCAGCGATGGATTTCCGATCCAACTCGGTGACTTCCTGAAAGCACTTATCGAGCACCGCCGCGGGCTGGAAGTTTATATTCTGAATTGGGACTTCGCGATGCTTTATGCACCCGGCCGAGAAGTCCTACCCATCTACACTCTCGGCTGGCAAAGCCATCGGCACCTTCACTTTTATCTCGACGGCAGGCATCCGGTTGGTGCTTCGCACCACCAGAAAATCATAGTAATCGATGATGCCCTGGCCTTTGTCGGCGGTATGGACTTAGCCCAGGAACGTTGGGATACGCCCGACCATGAACCCAACGCACCCTACCGTTGTCGGTCCAACGGCCAAGCTTACGCTCCGGTCCACGACGTGCAAATGATGGTGGACGGGGAGGCTGCGGCGGCACTCGGCGTGCTTGTCCGCGAGCGCTGGCGGTACGCGACCGGATGCGACATCCATGACACCAGTCAGGCCGAAACTGATCCCTGGCCCCGGTCGGTCATCCCGGACATCACCGATGTGGATGTCGCGATCGCCCGAACTGCCCCGCGGTTCAACGGTGCCGCTGAAATCACCGAACTCCGGCAGCTATACCTCGACGCTATCAAATCAGCGAAAAACGCGATTTACATCGAGAATCAATATTTGACGGCTTCCTCGGTCGGCGATTTGCTCGAATTACGACTTCGCGAGCCAACCCCACCGGAAGTCGTCGTCGTGTCGCGACTGACGGGTGGCGGCTGGCTGGAGCAAACCACTATGGAAGTCTTGCGAGCCCGGCTGCTTCGCCGCCTTCGCGCAGCCGACCGACATGGCAAATTCCGGATCTACTATCCCGACTGCGACGGCCTGAACGGCCAATGCATCAACGTGCATTCCAAACTGATGGTGGTAGACGATCGCCTGGCGATTGTCGGCTCGGCGAACCTGAACAATCGCTCGATGGGGCTCGACACCGAATGCAATCTCGCCATAGAAGCGGCCGAATCGCGGACTGCAAAAGCGATCGGCGACTTTCGAAATCGCCTGCTGGCTGAACATCTAGGTGCCGGAGCGGAGCGAGTGGAGCAGGCGATCAAACGCGAGAAATCACTCATTTCCGCCATCGAGAGCTTGCGGGGAAACCCGCACACGCTTCGGCTTCTCGAAGGCGAGGTGTCGCCCGATGCCGACGCGCTTCTGCCGGAAGGCAGCGTGGTCGATCCGGAAAAGCCTATCGACCCTGACCGCCTGATCGACGAACTCATTCCCGTCGAGCACCGGCCTTCCGCCCGCAAACGGATTGTTGCCACTTTTGGCCTGCTCGCCATGATCGGGGGGCTCGCAGCCGCCTGGCGTTGGGGGCCATTGCACGACTGGCTCGACAAGGACACGCTAATCGGTGTCGGACGTGCGCTGCAACAGGCCCCAGTAACACCGGTATGGGTACTCGGGGCCTATGTACTTGCGGCCTTAACGGCAATACCGATCACATTGGTGATCTTTACGACGGTGGTCGTATTCGGTCCTACTATGGGCCTCGTCTATTCGCTTCTTGGATCGCTGGTGGGAGCTTCCCTCACCTTTGCGCTCGGTCACGCTTTCGGTCGAAACATTGTGCGGCGTTTGGGCGGCGCCCGGCTCAACACGCTCAGCCGTTGGTTACGTCATCGAGGTCTGCTCGCCATGCTCACGGTTCGACTGGTGCCCGTTGCGCCTTTCACTGTAGTCAATCTGGTAGCGGGCGCCTCTCATATCCGCTTCCGCGACTTTTTGCTCGGAACGGTCTTCGGCATGCTCCCCGGCGCGACGGCCATCACGGTTTTTTCGGATCGTTTGGCTGCCGCGGTCCATCACCCCAGCATTGCCAACATCGCCTTGCTCGTCGGCTCGACCACCGTCATCGGCGTCGTTGCGTTCGCAGTGCACCGATGGCTCCGGCGCCGCGAAGCGGAAAATACGGCATGCGCCGACAGTTCGGCAGGGTAGCGAATCCACACCAGTCATGTCTTTAGTCGTCGCAACCTACAATGTTCATGACTGCATCGGGCGCGACGGCCGTTACGATCCGGAGCGGGTCTTGACAATCATTCGCGAGCTCGACGCCGACCTCATTGCACTTCAGGAACTGCAATGGGAACCTGAAGTGGCTCTTGATCTGCTTCAACATTTCGCTTCCCGTTTGCAGTACCGGGCAATTCCGGGCCCGACGCTGTTACGCCGCAACGGGCACTACGGCAATGCCATCCTTACTCGGCTGCCTGTCCGTAACATCCGGCGCATCGATCTCAGCTTTCCGCACCGGGAGCCTCGCGCCGCTATCGATCTGTCAGTCGAGAGTTCTTGCGGTCCTCTGCGCGCGATCGGCACCCATCTGGGATTGTTTCCCGGCGAGCGGCGGAAACAAATGACCCGGCTGCTAAGTATACTTGCCAATGCGCATCCACCGGCGCTTCTATTCGGCGATTTGAACGAGTGGTTTCTGTGGGGAAGGCCTTTACGCTGGCTGCGTAACCATTTCGGGCACATACCCGATATTGCGACTTATCCCTCCATACGCCCGCTGTTCGCTCTCGACCGGATTTGGGTCAAACCTCGCGAACTTCTTGCGAATATCGCGGCGTACTCCACGCCTCTGGCCCGGGAAACCTCCGACCATCTGCCGTTGCGCGCTGTGCTGAAGCGCCCTGACTCGAACTCGAATTCATCCGGGCTTTAACGCCACCGTCCCAAGAATGAAACATAATGCTTATCGAGAATCTTACATCCATAAGTAAGTCTGATTTACCTGGGCCTTGAATTTTTCTATAACTTGACTACCAAAGCTTTGCTGAGGTGCAGGACCTGAATTTGCCAACTTAACTCAAAATAAGGAAAGTACCATGAGAATCAAAGGAGACTATTTGAGGAAGAGTCTGCCGGCACTTTTGGACAAATGGGCAGATGATGTTGACCGGCTGGACATCCGGATCCAACCCGACGACGAGATGGACGCAGGTAACGAAGACCGCTATGAACTCCCCCATTCTGTCGGCTTCGATTCTGGCTTCCACGCGCAAGCCGGTTAGCAAACGCATCCGAGTCGGTACGACTCTGTTTGTCCAAGCCTTTCGGCTATCCCTATAAACCCGAGGCTTCTCGCCTCACTTCGTCGCCCGAACCCACTCGGGCGACGAAGTCAACTTCGAAACCTGTGTAATCGGCCCACCGCTCGCGTATCATCATTATTGACGTCGGTCTTGCGGCCCTCATAGCAAACTCGTCAGTTTTTCCCAAGGAGCGGCGGTCGACGGGATTTTCAGGGTTCTTGCGCTCCGCTTTGCGGACCCGGCTGGTCTTAAACTCGCCTTAAAACTGATCGCCGTTTCCGCTTCCCGCACAATCCTTGCCCTTACCATGAATGACTCGACAAGGTTCGCATTCAAACGCGCAGCTGATGCTCCCGCGCTGCCTGATACCAGCTTTCGCTTCATCATTCACTGCATGGCAGGGTTTCGCGGATGGTTTCTGTTGATGCTGATTCTGGAAACGGGGCAAGCCATGAGCAACATCCTTGTACCCTACGCCATCGGGCAAATCATCGATGGCGTGACACAGGGAGCCAGCGACCCGATTTCGTTGACGGAGCGCTTGAAAATGCCGTTGATGCTTTTCGCTGCACTAAATATCGCCGAAGTCCTGTTCAGCCGAGCCAGCGGCGCCTGCCTGATCACGGTAGGGCCGCGCTTGCGTCAGAGGACAACACAAATGCTGTACGCCTATCTGCAGCACCACTCCGTCCGCTATTTCAGCGGACATTTTGCTGGCGCGCTGGCCCACCGGATTACCGAGACCGCCATGAGCGTCAACCATACTGTTTGGGCCATTCTCTTCGATTTCTGGCCGATCGGCGTCGTATTCGCCGTGTCCATTGCTTTGCTGCTGAAAACTCACGTGGATCTCGGATTGTTTGTAGCGGCTTGGGTGCTGGTTTACGTAGGCGTATCGTTCTGGCTGGCCAAGCGTTGCCGCCCCTACGCCCAGGCTTATGCCGAAACCCGCAGCCAGGTGAACGGCAAAATCGTCGACTCCGTGACCAATATCCTGAATGTCAAGCTGTTTGCCCGGCTGCATCACGAACGAGATTATCTCAACCAATACCTTGAAACGGAGGTCAAGGCCGGACGCCGGACTTTCTGGTACATGGAGAGGGTCCGCTGGTTTCAGTTCATTTACGCCGCCGCGCTGAAGGTGGGCACCGTTTACTTTGCCCTCAAGCTTTGGGACCAGGGTTTGATCGGTGTTGGCGACTTCGCCATGAGCGCGGGACTGGCGCTTCTGATCATTGGCGATGCCCGCAATCTCAGCCGCCGTTTTCTGGAGTTTTTCGAATATGTGGGCAATATTGGCAACGGAGTAACCACCGTCGTCCGACCCCATGAAATCGTCGATGCGCCAAAAGCGCAGCCGTTACGAATAACGCGCGGCCGAATCGAATTTCGCGACGTGCGCTTTGGCTATGTGCCGGGACAATGGGTATTCGACGGCATGAATGTCGTCATCGAACCCGGACAGAGGGTCGGACTGGTCGGCTTCTCCGGCTCCGGAAAATCCAGCTTCGTGGGACTGATCCTCCGTTACTACGAACCTCAAGGCGGCCGGATTCTGATTGACGGTACGGACATCGCTCACGTGACCCAGGACTCCCTCCACGAACAAGTCAGCCTGATCCCCCAGGATCCCACGCTGTTCCATCGCTCGCTACGGGAAAACATCCGCTACGGACGGTTGGACGCGGAAGACACCGATATCGCCGTGGCGGCCCGTATGGCTCATGCGGATGAGTTCATCGACGGCATGAAAGACCGCTACGAATCCTTGGTGGGCGAACGCGGCGTCAAACTGTCCGGCGGCCAGCGGCAACGTATCGCCATTGCCCGGGTCATGGTCAAAGACGCACCGATCCTGATTCTCGACGAGGCCACGTCCAGCCTCGATTCCATAACCGAAAAAGCCATTCAGGACAGTCTGGACCGGTCGATGGGCCGGAAAACGGTCATTGTCGTCGCCCACCGTTTATCCACGATCGCGCATCTCGACCGTATCCTGGTTTTCGATCGGGGCCGTATCGTCGAAGATGGAAATCACCGGGAGCTGATTGCGGTGAAAGGTTTTTACCATAAGTTGTGGGCCATGCAGGCCGGGGGTTTTCTGCCGGATACACGCACTGACGTCTGATACGCCATGGTCGAGCACCCCTCGCACATTTTGCTTGATGCTACCCTTTAAAAAGCAACCTCAGCCGAGAAAAGCCCTACTTATAAATTGCTCGGGACGATACGCGGGCTCGCGGTTCCGGAACGTGCATTTTCCCTCTTCCGACTGGGTGTTGCGCATTGGAATCCGTACAATGCGGTCAGAGGTTCGCCTATCAATCTGAAAAGGAGTGTGAACATTATGAAGAAACTCGGATTTTCCTCCCGAGCGGTTGGCATTGCCCTCATTGTATTCGGGCTATTCGGTTGCACCCCCTCACCGTCTCCCAACGCGGAGAAAAACAAAGAGGAAAGCGTCAAGTTTTTAACCGATAACGGGCAAAAACCTGGCGTCGTGACCACGGCAAGCGGGTTACAGTACCAAGTCCTCAGCGAAGGCAGCGGCGCTTCACCGAAAGCCACCGACACTGTAACCGTCAACTACCGGGGCAGCTTAGTGTCCGGTCAGGAATTCGACAACGGCGAAAACGTAAGTTTTCCCTTAAACGGGGTTATTCCTGGCTGGACCGAAGGCTTACAGCTTATGAAGGAAGGCGCCGAGTACCGCTTTTTCATTCCGCCGGAATTGGCCTACGGCGAAAGCGGCGCAGGTCGTGTAATCCCGCCGAACGCAGCCCTGGTTTTCGATGTGGAACTGGTCAAAGTTAATCCTTAACTCGCGCAGATCGCGGGCAGTTGGCCATTCGCCAAGATGCCATCTTACAGCGGCTGGGTGTCGAACCCATCCAGTCGCCGCGATTCTAATGACGCCTCAATCCATATGCGGTTTCTCTGACCCGCTCAGCATCTCCGCAACTGCCCTTCCCCACAAATCAAACCCGCTCTCCCTTTTCAGAGCGGTTTCGCCGCAGAGCGCTGCAGTTGATTTGCCCCTAAGTTTGATCACATTGCGGCAACCGGATGCGGTTTCACCTCAAGTGAGCCTATCATGTTCGAAAATCTCTTCGATGCTCAGACGATCAAAGACCTCGTACCTCATGGGACATGTCTGCTTTGGCGGTCCGATTTGCTGCTTCTTCATGTCCTATCGGATGCGCTGATCACGGCAGCCTATTACTCCATTCCCGCCGCACTGATCTACTTCGTCATCAAGCGACAAGATCTTGAGTTTCGCTGGGTCTTTGTCCTATTCGGCACGTTCATCATGGCTTGTGGAACGACACATTTAATGGGCATTTGGACGATTTGGCACCCCGACTACGTTCTCGAAGGATTCATTAAGTTTTTTGCCGGCCTCATATCGATCACAGCCTCCATCCTGCTGTGGCCGCTGATTCCCCACGCACTTAAGCTCCCAAGTCCCGCCAGGCTCGAAGAAGCTAACCGGCAATTACAACACGAGATTGAAGAGCGAAAGAGAAAGGAACAGCAAATCAGACAACTAAATGCCAATCTTGAAAGAATGGTGGAGCAGCGCACCGCTCAACTCGTCGAAACGAACAGCCAACTGGAGGACGAGATTCAAGAGCGTCTGCGAGTCGAAGAATCGCTACGGGAATCGGAAAGCCGCTATCGGACCTTATTCGAGCAAATGCCCGATGCGCTGGTGTTAGTGGATATTGAGAGTGGCATGTTGATCGACTTTAACCCAAGAGCCCATCAAAATCTTGAATATAGTTACGATGAATTCAGGAAATTACAGCTAAGCGATATCGATCGGCTGGGGTCGGAAGAAGACGTAAAGCGACATATCGAGAACACTCGATATGCCGGGAGTGATTTATTCGAAACCGAATACACTACCAAAACCGGAATAGTTAGGAATGTTCGCGTCACCACCAAGGTCATTCAGGTTAATCAAAAACACTTGATTCAAGCTGTATTCACCGACATTACCAACTACAAGCAGCTCGAACTCGCACTACGCACTCAACAGGAGAAGCTGGAACAGTCCCAGAACCGGCTCGAATATATCGTCAACACCAGCCCATCCATAATTTACATACTCTGCCCAACGGGTCACCCGGAATCTCCGTTCAAGATGTCGTTCGTCAGCGAAACTATAACCCTAGTGACCGGCTATGAACCGTGCCAATGGTATAACGACGAGATCTTCTGGATTGATCATATTCACCCGGACGACCGCACAACCGTACTGAGAAACCAAAACCTACTTATTAGCCAAGGCGAGCTGACGCATCAATACCGGTTTCGACACAAGGACGGCTCGTACCGGTGGATTGACGACAAACTCAGATTGCTTCGCGATTCCGAGGGTAATATGGCCGAAGTTATCGGTGCCTGGGTCGATATTACCGAACGCAAGGAAGTCGAACTAGCTTTAAAGGAAGCCAAAGAGTCTGCTGAAGCCGCAAATCGAGCCAAAACAGAGTTTCTCGCCAATATCAGCCACGAATTGAGGACTCCTTTGAATGGAATACTCGGATTTACTCAGATTCTTCAGAAACAGACTAATATCACTCCAAAACACAGGGAATATCTGAACTATATCGGCCGTTCCGGAAACCACTTACTGACATTGATCAACGATCTTCTCGATTTATCCAAAATAGAGGCAGGACGACTGGAACTGGAAAATTCCATTTTCCATTTTTTAGAGTTTCTCGATGGCATCGCCCAGATATTCGAATTCCGGGCAAAAGACAAAGGCATCGGCTTTATATTTGAAAAATCAACGGCATTACCAGAATACGTGATCGGTGACGAGAAGCGATTGCGGCAGATACTCATCAATCTTTTAGGCAATGCAATAAAGTTCACCCATCAGGGGTATGCCGCTCTGAAAGTATCCCATCACGGCGAAACTGTCTGGTTTCGGATAGAAGATACCGGGCTTGGAATTGCCGAAGAAGACCTGGGGCGGATTTTCCGAGCCTTCGAGCAACTGGCCTATCACGACTCTATTGAAGGAACAGGCTTGGGGCTGGCTATCAGCAAACGGCTTGTCGGTGCAATGGGCGGGCAAATCGACGTTCAAAGCGCGCCCGGCAAAGGCAGTGTTTTTACGGTTTCCATAATGTTGCCGGCGGCCTCGACACCTTCGAGACACAAGACCGATGAAACCCAGATTGTTGGCTACCTGGGGGAAACGCGACGAATATTAATCGTCGACGATAATCCGGATAACCTGACAATGCTGTCGGCGCTGCTGGAAACTCTGGATTTCGTCATAGAGACGGCATCAAGTGGCAGAGAATGCTTGGACAAACTCGCGATATTCAATCCTGATCTGATCATGATCGATCTTTTGATGCCCGAAATGGACGGATCGGAGACCGTTAAGCAGCTGCGGCAGAAAGAGTCTGGACGGAACATTAAAGTTATCGCCGTAACCGCGCATGCATTCGATGACATCAGAGAGATGTGCCTGACGTCGGGCTTCGATGACTTCATCACCAAGCCCGTAGAACTTGGGGACTTGCTGGACAGCATGCAAAAATCCCTAGGGTTGACTTGGCGCTATGCGGACGCCGCACCCCAGAAGAATCCGGCGCCTGGGAAGATCTCCTAACCTTGCCTTGAGCTACGATCAAAGCCGTCGAAAACGTGCATCGCCCATGAAACGGGTGGTCTGGGCGGTGCTCTTTAGGGTCGCCAGCCGCCCTCCAAAGGAGGGGCGTCCGTTTTGCGCCAGTTCGAGGATATCGCTCGCCAGCTGATCGATTACGCTCAGACCGATTTTCAGCATCTCGAGCGACTGATCAACCGGAACAATCAGTCAATGCCGGCTTACTGGCAATCGATGGACGAGTCGGCGGATAGGTGACGACTCGATCCCGTATATCGGCGCTGTTAACACGGTTGGAAGGCTTTACCAACTGCACCGCGGCGAGCACCAGGATCGGCGCAATGATGAAGCTGCCGGTCAGCGCCTGCAACTTCAACCGATCAGGGTCGGGAAGCACCTCTACACCATAGCCCAGCCAGTAGGTCACCCCTAGCTGAAAAATGACTATGCCGCTCCAAAAGCAGGGAGCGAGTAATCCTTTATATGGTACATAGGCCAGTCGAACTGGTTCACCGCGCCTTTTCTCCACGTCCAGCAAAAACCGGTCGATACACTGATTCAGCAGAATCGTAACCATAGCGACGACGTACCACCCGCCATAATTTTCTAGAGTTACCCCGAAGTGAATACCCGGCTCCGGATAATGATAAATATCCCCCAAGAACCAGTATTTGCCGAGATTGGCAATGGGATCGACGATGAGGTCGACGACCAGCATCAAGAACGCACCAAGCAGAAGCACTGCCACCGAGTTTCGGATCTCGGCCGAGGTTACGCGCTGTACATCGTGCGCTCCGACCCATAACGGCGACATGAAAAACTGCGCCAGCGAAAAACTGACATAACTGAGAAACGAAAACGACAGACTGTCGAAAAACGGAACGCCCAAAACGACCAGATCGTTGCTCAGCGCTTCGTAATGGTAGACATACTTACCGAACGGGATCCCGTAGTTAATACTTCCCCATTCGGCGAGCAACGCCACTAAATAACTGCTGACCACCCAAATCACAGTTCGCAGCGCGCCTTGCTCCAACCAGGAAAGCAATAGGAATGAAATCAGAAAAACCGTGATGTACGGACGATATGTCAAAGACCAGAGAAGTTGCTCAAACAAAACCGATTCCTTTGGGGGAGAAGTATTTCTATAAACATAGGAAAGGATTTTCGGAACCTTTCGCATTAACCGGCGACAGCTTTAATCGCGCGCTAAGAAGCTGTCTTCAAACGTCACGAGCGATGTCAGGACAAGGCGCGAAAGGGCGAAAAACCGGAGTGTACACGAGCGTACATGAGGATTTTGAGCCCTTGAGCAACGCCGGCATGGCGGCGCGCAGTAGTTTGAAGACAGCTTCTAAGACTACCAACAGAACCAAGGCCCTACTAGAGTTCGACCCGTCACGTATAATGGCCGCCTTTGTTTGAAAGGAGCCACCATGTCCCAGTTCGACAACGTCAGCGCCGTCAAGAAAGCCAATGTTTACTTCGACGGCAAGTGCATCAGCCATACCGTCCTCTTTCCGGACGGCAGCCGCAAGACCCTCGGCGTGATCTTTCCTTCCGCTCTGACTTTTAACACCGCCGCTCCGGAAATCATGGAAATCAATGCCGGCGTTTGCCGAGTGCGGTTGGCCGGCGAGACGGAATGGAAAACCTATGGGGCCGGCGAATCGTTCCAAGTGCCAGGAGACAGCCGGTTCGATATCGAAACGACGGAAATGCTGGATTACGTCTGCCACTTTGCTTGAGGCAAGGGACAGACCTAACGCGAGCTGCTTTTATGTTTTCCCTTCGTCTTTTTGGGAGTCGCTTTCGACTTCTTCTTAGCCTGGGTTTTCTTTGCCTCGGGCTTTTTATCTAGCAAAAGCTCCTGAGCAGCCTCTTTCTGCTTTTGCCACTCGGCGAGACGGTCCAGAGCCAGGGCCATTTCGCCGGGAGCCATCTCATCGATCAGGCTGTTCTTGCCGTCGACCGCATTTTGATTGCCCTGCTCCGCCGCGAGCGTATACCAGAAATAGGCTTGGGCGTTATCCTTCTCGACGCCGTTGCCGGACGCGTAGAGCGAGCCTAGCACCGCCTGGGCGCTAGCCTCGCCCCGGTCGGCCGCATTGCGGAACCAACGCCCGGCTTCGGCCGTATCCATCTCCGTCCCGAGGCCGTAAAAGTGGAGGACGCCGAGCTTGCTCTCAGCCGTCGCATCACCTTGCCGGGCCGCTTGCTCATACCAGTGTCGGGCTTCGACATAGTCCTGCGGCACGCCCAGTCCTTTCATGTAAAGGTTGCCCAAATTGACTTGGGCCTCTGGCATCCCTTGCTCCGCCAAGGGCTTGAATTCAGCGAAAGCCGTGGAATAGTCCTGACGCTGAATGGCCACCATGCCCTCATCCAACCCGGCCCAGACCGATGCAGGGACGGCCAACCAGCCGCTCACCGCCAATAAAGCCAAAACTGATAATTTTTTGTAGCCAGATGAAATCACGATCTATTCCGGTTTTTTGGGTTCGGCTAAAGAGGGGCGTGAACGATCAAGCCGATCAGCCGAGCCGCACTTAAGCTACCGTTAGCACGATCTTGCCGATGTGCTGGCTGCTTTCCATCAGGCGGTGGGCTTCCGATGCCTCCGCCAGGGAGAACACGCGATGGACAACGGGTTTGACCTGACCCGATTCGAGCAGCGGCCATACCTTTTGCCTCAGAGCACCGGCAATCGAGGCTTTTTCTTTCACGCTTCGCGGCCGCAAGGTTGAGCCGGTTAAAGTCAGGCGTTTCAAAAAGATGGACAGCAGGTTGATTTCGGTCTTAGGCCCACCCTGAACCGCAATCACTATCAGGCGGCCATCGACTGCGAGACAGTTGAGATTCCGCTGAAGATAAGGGCCGCCGACCATATCCAGAATCAGGTTTACGCCTTTGCCCTCGGTTAAGAATTGAATGCGATCGACGAAATCTTCTTCGCGATAGTTGATCGCCCGAGCCCCGATCTGCTCGCAAAATCGGCATTTTTCCGGATTTCCCGCGGTCGCGAACACAGCAGCGCCGAACTCGCGAGCCAACTGAATCGCCGTGGTGCCGATGCCGCTGCTGCCCCCGTGTACGAGCATGCTCTCCCCGGCTTTAAGCCCGCCCCGCTCGAAGACGTTGGTCCAAACCGTGAAAAACGTTTCCGGTATAGCGGCCGCTTCGATCGGGCCGAGTCCTTTCGGGATGGGTAGGCAAAGCGCCGCCGCGGCCAAGCAATATTCCGCATATCCCCCGCCGGTCACCAGGGCGCAAACCGATTCGCCGATGGCGGGCTGATGCACACCCTCGCCCAAGGCGACGACTTTGCCGGCGATTTCCAAGCCCGGTATGTCGGAAGCTCCCGGCGGCGGTGGGTAAAGCCCTTTGCGCTGCATGACGTCCGGCCGATTCACGCCAGCCGCCGAAATCTCGATCAGCACTTCGCCCGGCCCGGGTTTAGGCGTCGGACGCCGGCACGCTTGCAAAACCTCCGGACCGCCCCATTGAGCAATCTCGATGGCCGCCATGGTGGGCGGGACAACACCATTCAATCAAGGACTCCTACAAGATCCGCCAACCAAAGCCGTACCCGCAAGCCAAGTTCGCTTGTATAGCCGATTGTGGAAAAGCGGATATTGCCATCCGGCCCTAAAATGAACACGGCCGGCACGCCGCGTATACCATAGTCCCTGCCGATGGCGCCATCCCGGTCGAGAATCACCGGGACATCGAATCCTTCCCGCTTGACGTAATCCCGGACCTCGTTTTCATCCCCCGACAGCAGCGCCACGCTGACTAGCGGCGCGTCTTGCGCCACTGAACGAATGGAGCCCTGCATCGCCTTGCAGATCTGACACCAACTCGCCCAGAAGTAGATTACGGCCGGTCGCCTTTCACGGTTTGGGACATCGAATGTTGCGCCGTCTAGCGTGGCTTCGCGGATCGGGGGCGGCGTCCCGGAAACCAACCCGCGGGTGACGACCAACTGTGCCCCGACGTACAGCGCAATCGCCGTGCTGCCGAATAGCAGCATTTGCTTTAACTTGCCTGCCATGGCGCTACTCGAAGCGTCTCAACAAATCGGCGCCGTCCCGGCGGAGCCACTGGCGCTCCGCAGGATAGCCGGGCAGATGCCGGGCGACCAAATCCCAGAAATGGGCCGAGTGATTCCGATGGAGGATGTGACACAACTCGTGCACGACCACATACTCCAATACCGATGGGGGCGCGAAAGCCAAGAGCCAGTTCAGATTGATGTCGTTTCTCGGGCCGCAACTTCCCCACCGGCTCTTCATCCGTTTGATCCTAATTTGACGCGGATGCAATCCGAAACGGACAGCGTGCCGTTGCACGATGGACCCGGCTTCGCCACGCATCCACACCTTTACCCAGTCAAAAAGCGCCGTCCGGGTGATATGCTGCAGGTCCTCCGAACTGCCGACGGGTACAGAGACCAAGAAGTGCCCGTCATACTGGATACGCGTCCGCCGTTCGGCATGCTCGCGAACCACCAGCGGAACTTCGCGGCCTTGAAACGGGAGCGTTGAACCGTTCTGCAGATGCTGAACCGGCCGGAACTCGGCAGCCCTAGCGCGCATATCCGACAGCTTGCGCTCGGCCCAATCGCGATGCTTGTGCAAGAACGCCAACGCTCGAGCTTCGCTGACCGTAGGCGGAACGACAAGCTCGATCCCATGGAGTTTTGCAATCAAACGAAGATGCTTGGCCCGCCGGCTGTGGCGGATGCTATAAGGCAGAGGAAAGCTTCCTGACACGGCTTAGCCTTTGTGAATCGCCAAGACTTCCAATTCCTTGTCGCCCAATGGCCTTTTCCAAGTCACTACATCCCCCGCTTGAGCCTCCAGTAACGCCCGTGCCAAAGGCGACATCCAGCTGATTTTCTCCTGAGTCGCGTCCGCCTCGTCCTCGCCGACGATGGTAAAGCGCAGCGTTTGGCCGTCCAAATCGAGAACTTCGACCGTTGAACCAAAGCGCACCTTGTCGTCTGTCTGAGCATCCGGCTGCACCACCACTGCGCTTTGAACGCGCTCCTCGTAATAATGCAAATCACGCTCCACCTGCTTGAGCTGTTGCCGGGCGCCGAGATCATCCTTCCCAACCAGGATTTCCTTCTGCACGCTGAGCTCGCGAACCCGCTCTTGAAGCTGCTGCAACCCTTGCGGAGTGACATAATTGGTATACGAGCTTCGGGGCCGTTCGGGAAGATCGTCACCGATCTGTTCGCCATCCGGTTCTTTGACAAAAGCACGACTCATAACAACTACCTCAAAATCTTAGCGGCAGAGACATGGAAAATTTCCATGCCGGTAACGTGGCCGGATAGGAGTTCAACGCAACTGCCGAAATAAACTCCACAACCACAGGTAAGCTTATGCTTGTCCGTTCGCAAAACGTTTGCTGTCATATTTGCCGGTCAAAATGATACAAGCTGCTATAGTTCATTGAGTAAACGGCCACCTCATTCACAGATCCCGACGAGTCCTAGTGCAGAAGCAAGAAGTCCACGTTAAGAGCCTGCTTGATCGTATACTCGCGCTGGAACAGTTGACCGTTCTGTTCCAGCCGATAGTTGTATTGGATAAACAGTCGATCTTTGGATACGAGGGTTTGATTCGAGGACCTTCCGAATCTTTACTACATCGGCCGAATGTCCTGTTCGCCGCGGCCGCCAAGTATGAGCGCCTGATGGATCTAGACTTTCTGTGCCGGAAGCTCATCATCCGACAATTCGCCAAACTCGGTCTGTCGGGACAGCTCTTCGTCAATATTAATCCCGTCACTTTGACGGACGACGAATTCATTCATGGACGAACGCTGATGTACTTACAGAATCACAAATTAGATCCGGACCGTGTCGTCGTCGAAATCACCGAAACCCAACCCATCCAAGACTGGACGGTATTCCAACAAGCCCTCCAACATTACCGCGGAATGGGTTTCAAAGTCGCGCTGGACGATCTAGGCGCCGGCCACTCCAGTCTCAAGCTCTGGTCCGAACTGAACCCAGATTTCGTCAAGATCGACCGGCATTTTATTGAAGGTGTCGACGAAGACCAAACCAAGCGCCAATTCATCAAATCCATCATCGAAATCGCCAAATCACTGGGTTGTCAGACGATTACCGAGGGCATCGAACATAAGCACGAATACGCCGCCTTGCGCAAATTGGGCATTAACATGGCCCAGGGATTTTATTTCTCCCCACCGAAAAAAACTCCTGATATCACGCTGAACCAGCAACTATTTAGCGACCGGCAAAAACGCAGCGTCTACTCGGACAAGTTAACAGTCGCCCATCTCCTGAAGGAAATCCCAACCGTATCCCCACAATCGAGCATGGAGGAAGTCGGCGAAATCTTCCGAATCAGCGAAACCCTACAATCGGTAGCTGTCGTGGACAATGACGAACCCTTGGGACTTGTCCTCCGCAACGATCTGATGAATCTCTTGGCGAGCCGATACGGACGCGATTTGCATGGCCGAAAACCCATACAAGAGTTTGTCCTTAGGCCGACTCTTAAATTCGACCTGCATACCTCTCTTGAGGATGCCAGCCGCTGCCTGACCAGCGCAGTCAATCACCAGACGGACGAATTCATCATTACGGACAATGGACATCTAGTCGGCAAGGGCACCCTCCTGGATCTCTTGAGCACGATTACCGACTTACAAATCACCAAAGCCCGGCACGCCAATCCGCTGACACTATTACCCGGTAATGTTTTGATTCAGCAGAAACTGGATGAGTTCCTGCGCAATCGGGAGGATTTCATTGTCGCCTACTGCGATCTCGATCACTTCAAAGCTTATAATGACGTTTACAGCTATATACGCGGCGACGATCTCATTCAGCTCGTGGGCCGCCTACTAATGGAAATCACGGATCCCGACTTGGATTTTGTAGGACACATCGGCGGCGACGATTTTATCGTCCTGTTCCGGAATACTGACTGGCGGGAACGCTGCCAGCAACTTTTACAGACCTTCGAGTCGCTCGTCCCGGATTATTACACCGCCAAGGACCGACAAGTCGGCGGCATAGAAGCTAGCGACAGGTACGGCGAAAAGCGGTATTTTCCTTTTGTATCCCTCTCTATTGGCATTTTGCCCGTGGCCGCGACACAGAACGGTTTGACCAAAGAAGTCATCGCTGAAATGGCCTCGATAGCCAAGAAAAAGGCTAAAGGATATTGCGGGAACGCGATATATGTCGAAAACACCGAGGGCGAAAAGGAGACCGGCAAGGATTCTCCCCAGGACGAGATCGCGATTCAAAGCGAATCATTCATTCATTAGCCGATTGACCGGATTCCACCCTCAGTTTCGTTTCAACATTTCCGCCGCCAACCGTGCGAGTTTGGCCACGCCATTCTCCTCTCCCAAATCGCCCCTAATTTGCCTTAGGGCCCGCCGCATCGCTTCCGCATAGTCGGAGTCCCGAAGAATTCGGGCGATCTCGCCAGCGACATTGTCCGCCGTCGCATCATGCTGGATGAATTCGCGGACGATATGTCGACCCGCCAAAATATTCGGCAATCCGATATAGGGAATACGGACCAGCAGGCGACCAAGCCAGTAACTCAGTGGGGTTAACCGGTAAATAATCGCCATGGGTACGCCCAACAGCGCCACTTCCAGAGTCGCGGTGCCGGAAACCGTGATTACGGCATCGCAGCATTGCAGGGCATCGTAATCCTGCCCTTCGATCACGCGGATATTCAGGTCATTAACCGCAAGATGGCTTTTCAGCAACTCGTCCGCTATCGATGGCGCCCGAAAGAGAACGAATTCCGCTCCTGCAAACTCGTGCGCCAGATGTCGGGCAGCACCTAGAATAACGGGCATGAGCCGGTTGATCTCGTTGACCCGGCTGCCCGGCAACAGTCCGATAATCGGCCCCTTGCCCGCAAATCCGAACTTCTCCATGGCTGCGGCCCGCCCCATGGACGGCTTCACCTTTCCCGCCAAGGGATGGCCCACGTAGGTCACGGGTAGCCGATATACCTCGTAGAACGGCACTTCGAACGGGAAAATCACCGCCATGTGGTCGACGATCCGGCCGTAGCTCTTCACTCGACCGGGACGCCAGGCCCAAACCTGCGGGCTCACATAGAACAAGACTTTGACACCGCACGCCTTCGCCTTCCGTGCAAGACGGAAGTTGAATTCCTTATAGTCGACACAGATCAGCAGGTCCGGTTTCTCTTCGTAGGCAATCCGTTGCATCAGACGGAGCGCGCGGCGAATTTCTCCGTAATGCTTGGCCACCTCGGCGAGCCCGATGACGGCGAGATGGGTCGAATCGCAACGGAGCTCGACTCCCGCTTCACGCATCCTGACCCCGCCCATGCCGATGCCGCGAAGGTTCGGGATGAGCTTTTTCAGTTCCAGGAACAGGTTCGCAGCATGGAGATCGCCGGAGGCTTCTCCGGCGCTCAGCATGACGAGAGGCGAGCGGTTAGTCATTCAAAGCAGTGCGGATGACGGACACGATACGGCGAATATCGGCTTCTTGAAGCTCGGGGTAAATGGGCAGGGACAGGCAGCGTTCCGCAACCGACTCGGTCACCGGCAGATTTAGTCCGGCACACGCCTCGGCGAACACGTTCTGCCGATGGAGCGGCACGGGATAATAAACTGCACAGGCAACGCCAGCCTTTTGGAGTGCCTGCATAACCGCATCGCGCCGGTCGGTCAGTAGGGTGTACTGATGATAAACGTGGACGCCAATACCGTCTTCGTGGGGCGTCGTCATCGGCAAGTCCGCCATCAGCTCCGAATACAGATGGGCAACCCGGCGGCGGTTGCGATTGAAATCGTCGATGCGTTTCAGCTTAACGCGCAATATCGCCGCCTGCAGCTCGTCGAGCCGACTGTTATAGCCGATCACGTCGTGATAATAACGCACCTCGGATCCGTGGTTGCGCAATACCTTGACCTTGTCGGCAATGTCGTCGGCATTCGTGGTCACCAAACCACCATCACCATAGCAACCGAGGTTCTTGCTCGGAAAGAAACTGAACCCGGCACTCACGCCGAAACTGCCGGTTTGTCGTCCGCCGATAGATGCACCGAAGGATTGGGCGCAGTCTTCCACCATCTTGAGCCCGTGCTTTTCGCAGATAGCGGCGATCCGCTGCATGTCCACGGGCTGGCCGAACAGATGCACCGGCATGACGGCGGCTGTCTTTTCCGTGATCGCCGCCTCGATTGCCTCGGGAGCGATGTTAAAGGTCTTGGGATCGATGTCGACGAACACCGGTTTGGCGCCCACATAGCGAATCGCCTCGGCCGTCGCGATGAAGGTAAACGGCGTCGTAATGACTTCATCCCCTTCGCCGATACCCGCCGCCAAGAGCGCCAGATGCAGGGCATCGGTTCCGGAAGCGACACCGATCGCGTGTTTGACCCCCAGATAAGCCGCCGTTTCCTCCTCGAAGGCCCTAACGTTCGGCCCCAGGACAAAGGCGCAACTATCCAAGACCTGACTCAAGCTTTGATCGATTTCGTCCTTGAGTTGCAGATATTGGGCTTTTAAATCGACCATAGGGATCATGAGATCTAACTCTCCTCTACGCGTTGTCATGAAAATCGTCGCACAGCAACACCTTTTCCCCTCTCACCGGGAGAGGAAAGGGCTGAGCGAAATCGTTGGTGGCGCACACGCTATGAACGGTTAAGGGTTGAGCAAACGAGCAATTTCCGTGGCCGTCGCCAGGGCGCGCCGTCCTGCAAGCCCGGAGACCAAAGGCTCGCGCCCGTCGCGGATACAAGCGACGAAATGCTTGATTTCCTCCATCAGAGCATCTCCGCTCTCGAATACGGATTCCTCGCTGACAATTTCCGGTATGCCGGGAAACATCTCACCCTCGCCTTTGCGATGGCGCGTTAGCGCACGGTTTTGGAAATCTACGGAAATATAAGCATTCGGCATGAACATGCGCATCTTGCGCTCGACTTTCTGGCTCACCCGACTGGCCGTGACATTGGCCACACTGCCGTTCTTAAACGCGATGCGTGCATTGGCAATATCAACGTCGCCGGTCAATACCGGCACGCCTTTGGCATCGATGCGTTCGACTTCACAGTCGACCAAGTCGAGGATGATATCGATATCATGGATCATAAGATCGAGCACGACGCTAACGTCATTAGCGCGCGGCTTGAACGGCGCAAGACGGTGCGACTCGATGAAAATCGGCTTGTCCTCGGTCAGATCGAGCGCCAACAGCGCGGCGTTAAAGCGCTCCAGATGCCCTACCATGAGCACGCGGCGCTTATCCTCAGCGATACGGATGAGCTCGTCGGCTTCTTCCACCGTCACGGTGATAGGCTTTTCCACCAGCACATGCGCTCCGGCAGCCAAGAAATCCTTGGCCACCTGGTGGTGCAAGCTGGTCGGTACCACGATACTCACGGAATCTACGCCACCGAGCAGTTCGCGGTAATCGGTTAGCGCCTGGGCGCCAGTCTTTTCGGCTACGGCCTGAGCCGCCTGCCGATCCGTATCGACTACGGCGACCAATTCGCAATCAGGAAGTGCGGCATATTTTTCCGCGTGGAATTTCCCCAAATAACCGACGCCGATCACGGCACATTTCAGTGGACTCATGGTGCTTGTTTTTTATGCTGAAAAAGAAAATGGATGCGTCGACGTACCGTGCGAATCAGTCTTCGCCGCGGGCGTGGATATCGACAAACCCTAGAGCGCCGTGGCGCTTCGACTCCCCCACCAACCAATGGCGGAGATAGGCCAGTTCCGGAGTATCCGGCAAGTCGTCCAGGCTCTGTTTGTTCCGTAAACGGCGATAGGCGATCGACACTGCCTTCAAACGGTCTCCATCGATCCCGGCACGTCGCATACCGACTAGATTCAGCCGGTAGTGTTTACCCGGTCTTCCACCCACCAGCGTAAAGGGGATGACATCCTTGTTGATGCCCGCAAGTCCCTGCAATATCGCAAAGCTACCGATGCGGCAAAACTGGTGGACCATGACTCCCCCCCCAAAAAACACCCGATCGCCGACATGAACATGACCGCCGAGGGTTGCGCCACTGGCGAAGATATTGTTGTCGCCCAGCCTACAATCATGGGCCACATGACTATTATTCATGAGATAGTTGTTCGCACCGATCCGCGTAGCGGCCCCTTTTTGGGTAGCGCGACTCACCGTTACGCCTTCGCGAAAAACATTGCTGTCGCCAATCTCCACGTAGGTTTCCGCGGAGGCATCAAACCCTAAATCCTGAGGCAAGCCGCCGATGACCGCATGCGGGCAAACATGATTATCTCTCCCCATGCGGACGTGCGAATGAATTACGGCGTGGGCAGCAATGCGGCAATCGTCGCCGATTTCGGTATGGCTCTCGATCACGGCGTAGGGGCCGATCGAAACGCCGGCGCCCAGTTTGGCATCCGGAGCGATACAAGCAGTAGGATGAATATTTGCAGTCATAAGTCCTCGGGCAGGCTTGGAACGGTTTCAACCACGCGGATGGCAGCGGGCATGCAGGTCCTTTAGACGCTCTTGGGCGACGTGGGTATAAATTTGGGTACTTGACAAGTCGCTGTGCCCTAATAAGAGCTGAACCACCCGCAGATCGGCTCCATGATTCAGCAAATGCGTGGCGAAAGCATGCCTCAAAGTATGGGGCGAAAGCGGCTTGTGGATACCAGCTCGCAAAGCATAGCGCTTGATGAGGTGCCAAAAGGCTTGGCGTGTCATCGCAGCCCCACGATCCGTAACGAAGAGATCGTCACTGCGCCGCCCCTTCAGAATCGTCGGTCGCGCCGTCTGCAAATAGCGATTCACCCAATCTTCGGCCTCTTCGCCGATGGGCACCAAGCGATCCTTGCTCCCTTTACCGACCACTCGAATCACACCTTGACGAAGATTCAGTTGCCCGAGCGTAAGGCCGACCAGTTCGCTCACCCGAAGTCCGGCGGCATACAGAATTTCCAACATAACCCGATCACGGCAACCTAATGGCTCTTCGGTATTGGGAGCTTCCAGCAACGCTTCTACATCCTTTTCTGTAAGCGTTTTAGGCAGAGGGCGACCGATGCGAGGCGCCTCGATGGACACGGTCGGATCCTTGTCTATGCCCCCCTCGCGAGTGACGAATAAGTAAAATTTACGAAGACTCGATAACAACCGAGCGCTCGACCGCTCGCTCGCTTTCTGACGATATTTGAGAGCTAAGTAGCCCTCGATCTCGCCTGCAGCTACTTCGCAAAGTGTCTTTTTGTGCGTATTGCCCAACCAAGCAGCAAATAGGCCAAGATCGCTGCCGTACGCTTTCTGAGTGTTCTCGCTCAACCCCTCTTCTACCCATAGCGTATTCATGAAACGCCGGATCAGATCTCCATTGGCGTCGGCAATGCGCGGTTCAATCGAGCGCACAGCCTTCATGCCTCAGTAGCCAGCACTTGATTTCGAAGAATGGTCCGGATGTGTGACCGCAATACCCGCCTAGTCCGCGCGCAGAAATCACGCGGTGACAAGGGATAATTAAGGGAAATAGATTAGCGCGGCAAGCTGACCCGATGGCGCGAGCGCAACTCCCGAGTGACTGGGCTAAACTGCCATAGGTCTCGACGGACCCTGCAGGAATGTCTAGAAGAGCTTGCCAGGCGCGCCGCATAAATCGAGTACCATTCAATTGCAGCGGTAGGTTAAAACGGCTATTCGGATCCTGAAAATAAGCGGAAAGCTGACGTTCGGTTTCTTCGAGCACCGGATTCGATGACTTATGCCCCGAAACGCCATCCACCACAAAATCGACACCGACGAGACAGCCACCTCGAGCGGATATCGATAGCGGTCCGAACGGGGCGGCTACCAACCAAGACTCTACATCCGGGGCCGCAACAACCGATGGCCTTTTTGCAATGCGCTCCTGGTCTATTTCGTCCCCCAATACGAGAAACGGGCAGCGCTCGCTGCCCGTCACCGATTCTTGCATCAATCGCCGTAGCGATCTCTCCACACCATCAAATTTTTTCTTTGATGCGGGCGGCCTTGCCGGCGCGGTTGCGAAGATAATAAAGCTTCGCGCGACGTACATCGCCGCGGCGTTTAACCTGAATTTCCTGGACCTGGGGGCTATACGTTTGAAAAACCCTTTCCACGCCTTCGCCATGAGAAATTTTGCGCACGGTGAAAGCGGAGTTGTATCCTCTATTCCGCTTGGCGATTACGACGCCCTCGTAGGCTTGCAGGCGCTCCCGATTGCCTTCCTTCACCTTCACCTGCACGACTACGGTGTCGCCCGGGCCAAAGTCCGGCACCGTTTTTTGGCTCATCCATTCGCGCTCAAGTTGTTCAATAATGTGACTGGACATTGCGATTCCCCTTAATTCGTTCCGGCTTTCAATTCGTGTTTAAACTCTTCCAGCAAATTCCGCTGCTCCGCATCGAGCTCCAGCTTAGCTAATAGGTCCGGCCTTCTTAACCAAGTGCGACCGAGCGACTGTTTCAGGCGCCAGCGCCTAATGGCGCCGTGATCCCCGCTTTGCAAAACATCAGGAACTCGCCGACCGTCGACCGCCTCGGGCCTGGTGTAATGGGGGCAATCCAGCAACCCCGCCATGTGCGAATCCTGAACGGCCGAATCGGCATGTCCTAAAACGCCCGGCAGCAACCTAGCCACCGCATCGAAGACCACCAGTACCGCCAACTCGCCGCCACTCAAAACGTAGTCGCCTATAGACCACTCTTCGTCGATCTCGGCTTCGATCAGGCGTTCGTCCACTCCCTCGTAGCGTCCGGCGACCAGAACGAGCCGCGGACATTGAGCAAGACGCACTATTACGTCCTGAGTTAACAAACCACCCTGCGGGCTCAAATAAATCGTCTTTGTCGCCAGATCCGAATCGGCCCGCGCTGCATGAATGGCGCTGCGTAAGGGCTTAACCTTCATGACCATCCCTGGCCCACCACCATAGGGACGATCATCCACTGTTCGATGCCGATCCAACGCATAAGTCCGGGGATTCCAGAGCTTAAGATCGATGACGCCTCTTTCGATTGCCCGCCCGGTCACACCATACCCGACAGCGCTCTCAACCATTTCGGGGAACAGCGTAACAATGTCAAAACGCATTGGGTTCCGACTCTAAAAATCCGGATCCCAATCTACGATCAGGACACCTTCATTTAAATTGACGTCCTTGACAAACTCCCCGACCACAAAAGGAATCAAACGTTCCCGCTCACCTCGGACCTCTATGACGTCATTTGCGCCGGTTTCCATCATGTCAGTCACTTTCCCTAAATTGACGCCGCATGTGGTACGGACCTCAAGTCCGATCAAATCCGCCCAGTAATATTCACCTGGCTTTGGAGGCGCAAACTGATCCCTGGGAACAGAGATACGCAATGAGGTTAACTGCAATGCTTGGTCGCGCGTATCGACGCCCTCCAAACGGGCCACTACTAAGTTACCATGCCGCCGCCCACTGATAACCTTAAGTTCCTTTTGGGTGTTGCCGTCACCGATCAACCAAGGCGAATAATTCAATATATTATCCGGCGGATCTGTATGCGAGCGGATTTTCAGCCATCCTCGGACGCCAAACGCGCCCGATATTTCACCAGCTATAACCTGCCGCGCCACTCTAGCAACTGTGCCGCGTGACTATGCTTTAGGCTGCAGGCGCCTCGGCACGCTTGTGGAATTCTTTGATCAAGGTACCGACCCGATCGGTGGTCTTGGCACCCTGACTTAACCAATACTGCACGCGCGCATCGTTCAAACGTAGCCTTTCGTCTTTCCCGGAAGCGATCGGATTGAAGAATCCAACTCGCTCGATGTAACGGCCATCTCGTTTACATCTGCTGTCAGCAACGACGACATGATAAAAAGGACGCTTTTTTGCGCCACCACGGGCAAGACGAATCGTGACCATTAAAATTCCTCTTAGGATGCAAGAACAACCCGAAAAATCCGGTTATTTTACCGTAAAACTTATTTATGTGAAGACCTTCACGTCCAAATCAGGCTGAACCAAGGGACTGCACCAGAGCGGGGACCGATTTGCGCCATGAAGGCCAGATTGGCTTAGGCTCGCAGCGCACGAAAGACTACACCGACTTGGGCCTTCGCCACTCGAGACTCTCTGCGCTTTAATGGAATGGCGGAGAGAGAGGGATTCGAACCCTCGATAGAGCTTTTGACCCTATACTCCCTTAGCAGGGGAGCGCCTTCAGCCTCTCGGCCATCTCTCCGAAACTGACGAGATTATAATCGACTTATTCAGTACGCTCAGCTGTTTTTTCTGATGTTTGAGCCTGCTGTTCTCGTTTTATGCGTTCATAGATCTCTTCCCGATGCACAGAAACTTCCTTGGGTGCGTTCACGCCAATACGAACCTGATTACCTTTCACCCCTAAAACGGTAACCGTCACGTCATCCCCGATCATCAGAGTCTCGCCGACTCTACGAGTCAATATCAACATAAATCCTTCCTTCCCGGTCGCTCATGACCTACTTAAAACAGTGCCGCTTGCCGCAACACCGAGCCAACCAATACAAACGGTTAAGCGCTATATTATATCAGTGTTTCTTATATTTATAACGAAAATTTCACATTAAGCAGCTACCGCCGATTGCTCAAGATTAAAGGCTTCGTGCAAACTCCGAACTGCGAGTTCCAAATACTTCTCGTTCAAAACCACAGAAATTTTTATTTCGGAGGTGGATATCATCTGAATATTAATCCCCTCTTTTGCAAGAGCCTCAAACATCTTGCTGGCGATTCCAGCGTGGGAGCGCATCCCGACACCCACCAAGGACACTTTGACAATTTTGTCATCGCCGGCGATTTCGCGCCCCCCAAGTTCCGTGCAGGTGTTGTGTAGGATATCTAGGGCTTTTCCATAGTCATTGCGATGCACTGTAAAAGTGAAATCAGTCGTCGCATCTTCTCCCATGTTCTGGACGATCATATCGACTTCAATATTGGCATTTGCGATGGGACCAAGAATTTTATATGCAATGCCCGGACGGTCAGGAACACCCACGATGGTCAGCTTAGCTTCGTCGCGGTTGAACGCGATCCCGGAAATTAGCGGTTTTTCCACGTTTCCTTCCTCGTAACTGATTAATGTGCCGGGACCTTCCTTAAAACTCGAAAGCACCCGCAACGGAACATTATATTTGCCGGCGAATTCAACCGAGCGAATCTGCAGCACCTTCGATCCGAGACTCGCCATTTCCAACATTTCTTCGAACGTAATACGATCCAGCCGGCGCGCCCGTGGCTCGATGCGCGGATCGGTAGTGTAAACACCGTCTACATCGGTATAGATCAAGCACTCATCCGCCTTGAGCGCAGCGGCTAAGGCTACAGCCGTAGTATCCGACCCGCCTCGCCCCAGAGTGGTAATATCTCCATCCTCGGTGATGCCTTGAAAACCGGCCACTACCACTACCCTTCCCTGCTTAAGATCGCTTTGGATACGATCAGTATCGATGTTCACAATGCGCGCCTTAGTGTGAGCTCGATCAGTCAGAATCCTCACTTGCCCACCGGTATACGAACACGCAGGGATACCCTTTTCATGCAGAGCCATGCATAGGAGCGCTATGGTAATCTGCTCTCCCGTGGAGAGCAGCACATCCATTTCCCGCGGGTCGGGACGCACCTGAATTTCCCGGGCCAAGCCCACGAGACGATTGGTTTCTCCGCTCATAGCGGATACGACGACAATAACGTCTTCGCCCCTCCCCCGCGCTTCGATAATATTGTCGGCGACATGCTGTATTCGTTCGGTATTACCTACCGACGTGCCGCCGTATTTATGTACGTATAAGGCCATGCTCTTCTTTGAAGTACGTCGAAAATTATGCCGTATGGCGCCGCACCCAATCCGGCACGCTCTTCAGCGCCGCATCTAGCATCGTCGGATTAGTGCCCCCTGCCTGAGCCATATCGGCGCGGCCACCGCCTTTTCCGCCAACTTGCACTGCCACCGCGTTAACTAAATCACCGGCTTTGATCCGGTCGATCTGATCCTTAGTCACTCCGGCAATAAGAGTCACCCTATCGTCTTTGACCGCCCCTAATACGATCGCCGCACTACCCAACTTGTTCCTGAGTTGATCGACCATATCCCTGAGCCCCTTGGGATCGCTTTCGTCCACTTTAGCCGCCAGAACTTTCACACCGTCGATCGATACGGCCTGGGAAGCCAAATCGTCGCCGGCAGCGCTCGCCATTTTGCCCTTAAGTCGCTCCAATTCCTTCTCTAAGATTCGATTTCTTTCAAGAAGCTGGCTAATTTTCTCATCCAAAGCCTCCCGCCCGGATTTCATCCGATCTCCGAGAGACTGCAAGACGCGATCGCTCTTTTCTACCCAATCCACGGCGGCTTCGCCGGTAATGGCCTCGATTCTCCGGACTCCGGCCGCCACTCCAGTTTCGCTCAAAATCTTAAAAAGACCGATGTCGCCAGCGCGTTTAACATGAATCCCGCCACACAATTCGGTTGAAAACTCGCCGATTCGAAGGACGCGCACTTTATCGCCATACTTTTCACCGAACAAAGCTATCGCCCCCGCTTTAATAGCATCGTCCTTGGACATAGTCTCGGCGCTTGCCGGGTTGTTAGCGCGAATTTGCTCGTTCACCAAACGCTCGATTGCCTCAAGCTGGTCAGACCTAACCGGCTCGAAATGTGAAAAATCGAAGCGCAGGCGTTCCGAATTAACGAGAGACCCTTTTTGCGTCACATGATCGCCCAAGGTTTTACGGAGCGCGGCATGAAGCAAATGAGTCGCAGAATGATTAAGGGCCGTGGCGTTCCGGGCCCTGACGTCGACCTTGGCCTCGCAAACCGAACCCACCGAAAACATACCCTTCGATACTCGTCCAATATGAAGGATCAAGTCGCCAGCCTTCTTTTGGGTATCGAACACTTCGAACAGGCCTTCCCCCGCGCGAATGACACCTCGGTCGCCGACTTGTCCACCCGATTCTGCATAAAACGGTGTTTTTGCCAGAATCAAAATACCTTCTTCACCGGCCGCCAGCTTTTCAACGGATTTGCCGTCCCGCAGCACTGCCGCAATAGTCGTCTCTTCGCATGAACTCCTATAGCCGGTAAATTCGCAGTGCACATCGAGATGCACATCGTGCGAATAATCGACGGCAAAGTGGCTAGCGGCACGCGCGCGCTCCCGTTGCGCCTCCATCGCTCTCTCGAAGCCCTCCATATCCAACACCAAATCGTGCTCACGGGCAAAATCGGCCGTCAAATCAACCGGGAATCCATAGGTGTCATAAAGCTGGAACACGGTCTCACCAGAAATCGTCTTGCCGCTCATACCCTTAAGATGAGCCTCGAGAACCCTCATTCCTTGTTCCAAGGTCTCGGCGAAACGCTCCTCTTCTTTTTTTAGAACCTGTTCCACCATGGATTGGGCCGCTATCAATTCCGGGTAAGCATCACCCATCTGAGCACAAAGCGGGCTAACTAAGCGATAAAAGAAGGTATCACGAATCCCCAGCTTGTAGCCGTGGCGGATTGCCCTTCGGATGATCCGGCGGAGCACGTAACCCCGCCCTTCATTAGACGGCAATACGCCATCGGCAATCAGGAAAGCACATGAGCGAATGTGATCGGCCAGCACTCTTAACGAGCTATGATCAGTGCCATCAACTTGGGCAAGATCCGCCGCAGCGTTTACTAGAGCCCTAAAGAGGTCAACCTCATAATTGCTGTGCACGCCTTGGACGACGGCGGCAATCCGCTCCAACCCCATACCCGTATCGACAGACGGCCTTGGCAACGGCGTAAGCGTTCCATCTGGGGCACGATCGTACTGCATGAATACGAGATTCCAGATCTCGATATACCGATCGCCATCCTCGTTGGGCGAACCCGGCGGACCTCCCGGAATCCCTTCGCCGTGGTCGTAGAAAATCTCCGTACAAGGCCCGCAGGGACCTGTGTCCCCCATGCTCCAAAAATTATCTTTCGAACCGATGCGGGCGAATCGAACCGGATCGACGCCTACATCATCAAGCCAGATCGCCTCGGCCTCTTTGTCTTGGTCATAGACCGTAACCCAGAGGCGCTCGGCCGGCAGTTTCAGAACCCCGGTCAAAAACTCCCAGGCGTAATGAATCGCGTCCCGCTTGAAATAATCACCGAAGCTGAAATTCCCCAGCATCTCAAAGAACGTGTGATGGCGTGCGGTGTATCCGACATTCTCCAGATCGTTGTGCTTGCCGCCCGCCCGCACACAGCGCTGCGACGAGGCCGCACGCACATAGGAACGCTCTTCTCGACCGAGGAATACATCCTTGAATTGGACCATACCTGCGTTCGTGAACAATAGAGTCGGGTCGTCGGCCGGAATCAACGAGCTGGATGGAACGATCGTGTGTTGCCGTTCCTCAAAAAACTTCAGAAAAAGTGAACGCAGTTCTGCGCTGGTCATTTTGCTGCTACCGATGGTTTCATTCTTATTCTTGTGCAGTTATTCGCCGCCTGGATGCCTCAAGCGCTTAAACAAACGACGGATGTGATCCGACTCGAAGCCGCGGCGCCTAAGAAAACGCTCTCGCGCCGCACGCTGCTCAAGCGAATCCGGAATCGTCTCGCCATACTTTTTGATATAAACTTTACGGACAAGCTCATCCCAATTCCGTTCCTTCTCAAGCGCCTCTTCTATGTCGACGCCGCGCTGCCGCAACTCTTCCCGAATCCAGTAAGCACCATAACCCTTTTCGACACGACTACGCACAAACACTTCGGCGAAACGGCTGTCGCTTTGAAAACCCTCGGCAGCCAAATCGGCAACGACCTGCTCGACCATTGCTTCGGAATAGCCTTTGTGTCGAAGCTTTTGCCGCAATTCGGAACTGCTGTATTCGCGACGGGAAAGATAGCGCAGGGCGGCAGCCTTTACGGCCTGAAACGAATCGGGGACGTCGCTCAGGATTCGGCCTCCTCGAGCACATCAGGGTTGTTGGAAGCCCCCCGCCCGGCAAGGGGAACGGCATCGCCGAATGCGTTTTCGCGGATTTTGGACTCAATGCTTTCGGCCAATTCAGGACGGTCTTTCAAAAAATTACGTACGTTATCCTTGCCCTGACCGATGCGTTCCGCTCCGAGACTGTACCACGAGCCCGATTTCTGCAAGATTTCGTACTTTACGCCCAAGTCGACCAATTCGCCTTCACGGGAAACGCCTTCGCCGTAAAGAATCTCAAAATCGGCGTTCTTGAACGGAGGCGCCACTTTGTTCTTCACCACCTTGACGCGAGTCTCGTTGCCGACCACCTCGTCGCCATTTTTAATGGCTCCCAAACGGCGGATATCGAGACGAACCGAAGAGTAAAATTTGAGCGCATTGCCGCCGGTGGTCGTCTCCGGATTGCCAAACATTACGCCGATCTTCATGCGGATCTGATTGATGAAGATGACCAGCGTGTTCGAGCGCTTGATATTGGCCGTAAGCTTTCGTAGTGCTTGAGACATCAGGCGGGCTTGGAGCCCGACATGGGAATCGCCCATTTCGCCTTCGATCTCCGCCTTGGGCGTTAAAGCCGCCACCGAGTCGATCACGACCATGTCTACACTGCCCGATCGAACCAACATGTCGGCGATTTCCAGCGCCTGCTCTCCGGTATCCGGCTGCGACACCAGCAAATCATCGAGATTGACGCCGATTTTCTCCGCATAAACAGGGTCTAGGGCATGCTCGGCATCAATGAAAGCTGCCACCCCACCCCGCTTTTGGGCCTGAGCAATGACTTCGAGTGTCAGAGTGGTCTTACCGGACGATTCGGGGCCGTAAATTTCCACGATACGTCCGCGCGGCAAGCCGCCGCAGCCCAACGCGATATCGAGAGACAGCGAACCTGTGGGAATGACTTCGAGATCGCGGATTGCGGGGACGTCGCCCATCCGCATCACGGCCCCCTTGCCAAACTGCTTTTCGATTTGAGAAAGCGCCGCGTTCAACGCTTTCTTTTTGTTTTCATCCATTAAATTACCGCCAACTAAACCATTGTAAATAATTGCCAATTATCTCACAGACGAGCCTTCTGGAATAGCCTGAAGACCCTGTAGATTCCAGCTTTTGCGCACCACATACAGCGAACCGGCGCGGTAAATTTGGGACTCTATCAGACTGAACGAACTCACACTCCAATTGATCGGATCGGAGAGAACTTGCGAGATACAGCCGGAGCGGCCTTTACGGGCCAAAGTCAGATGCGCGCGGTACGGCCTGTTTTCCATGGCGAATCCGGTTTCGGCAAGCCTAGCGATCAGGCTGTTCGCCAAATTTTTTAACGCTTCTGGGGTATTTACGGACGAGAGGCAAATGATCCCGCTCCTCCGCCAGAACTCGATCCTGTCCAGGCCAAGCTCAAATGGTTGCCCGATAACGCCATCGGCAACCCGATTGATCAGTGGCAACCGGTCTTCGCTCACCTGCCCTAAAAAAGCCAGCGTAATATGAAGATTTTCCGGCCTCCCCCATTTAGCCGTGGTCGTTTGTTTAAGCGACTCGATGGTACGACTCAACGAGGCGCGCACCGCCTCATCCGGCCAAAGCGCAAAAAACAAGCGGAGTGTTTTAGTCTCGACAGACATCAAGAATACCTTGAAGCGCGACCCGCACTGCTTGCCGCCTGACGCTACGCCGGTCGCCCCCGAATCGCATGCGTTGTACGCGGCAAATGCTATCGCCCCGCTGCCAGGCGAACCATACGGTGCCTACGGGCTTATCCAACGTGCCTCCCGACGGGCCGGCGATCCCGCTGACCGCAACTGACACATCCGCGGCACTATGGCTCAAGGCACCTGCCGCCATGGCGCGAACCGTCTCGCCGCTAACGGCACCGTGAACTTCGATGATTTCACTCGGCACACCCAGCAATTCGCACTTCGCCGCATTGCTGTAGGTGACGAACCCCCGATCGAACCAGGCGGAGCTACCGGGCACGTCGGTTACACATTGGGCCACCCATCCACCGGTGCAGGACTCGGCCACGGCGAGCACTCTAGCGCCACAGCACAAAACCCGCCCCACGTCACGCGACAACGCGTATAACTCTTCGTCCTCTGCCATGATAGGCCTTTCACTCAATCGCAGAGCTTTATTGTATCCGATAAACTACACCGATGACCGATCAAGCGACCACTCTCTCCCGACACACGCCCTTGATGCAGCAGTACCTGCGCATCAAGGGCGAACACCCCGACCAGCTGCTCTTTTTTCGGATGGGGGATTTTTACGAACTTTTCTACGAAGATGCCCGTAAAGCCGCACAGCTCCTAGACATTACCTTGACCGCGCGCGGCGAGTCGGCCGGCGAACGCATACCCATGGCAGGCCTTCCCTATCATGCCGTTGACGCCTATCTCGCTCGATTGATCAAGCTCGGCGAATCCGTGGCTATTTGTGAACAAATCGGCGATCCCGCCACCTCCAAAGGCCCCGTCGAACGCAAGGTCGTGCGTATCGTCAGCCCTGGCACGGTCACCGAAGAGGCGTTGCTCGAGGATCGCAAGGAAAATCTGTTGGTCGCCATTGCTCAATTCGGTATGATTTACGGCATCGCCGCGTTAGACCTGGCTGGCGGCAGGTTCGCAGTTCAACAGGTCACCAGCACGGAGAGACTGGCCGGCGAATTGGAGCGCCTGAACCCTTCCGAACTACTCATAAGCGAAGACTGGTCTCCACCCTCGCTCGTAAACGCGCTGCGCGGAATCACCCGACGCCCGCCTTGGCACTTCGATCCGGAAAGCGCACGCCATAGATTGCTGCGTCAATTTAAAACACAAGATTTGGCAGGCTTTGGGTGCGAAGATTTGCCTGCCGCCGTCGCCGCCGCGGGGTGTTTGCTCCAATACGTTCAGGACACGCAAAAAAGTGCGTTGCCCCACATTCAGGGCTTACGGGCCGAAACTGGCGAGGAAGGCATCATCCTGGATGCCGCGAGCCGCCGCAACCTGGAACTGGATTACCACCCCTCCGGGCAAATGAATCTCACTCTGTTCGGCGTAATCGACCGGACCACAACGGCCATGGGCGGACGCCTGCTGCGACGCTGGCTCCATCGCCCGCTGCGTGACCAGGGTATTCTCAAACAGCGTTATGAGGCCATAGAATCGCTACTCAAAAACGGATTCTATGCATCCATCCGCGATGTACTGACGTCGATCGGGGACATCGAGCGCATCGTTGCCCGCATCGCCCTCAAATCGGCCCGGCCGCGGGATCTCGTGGTACTGCGGGCATCTTTAGGCACACTGCCCGAGCTTCTAAATCGGCTTAAACCACTGGAGAGCGCTCTGCTCGGGGATATACGGGAGCGAATTCGAGAGCAGCCGGAAATTTATGGACTCCTCGATAAGGCGATCATAGACAATCCGCCCATGCTGATTCGCGACGGAGGCGTCATTGCCGAAGGTTACCGCAGCGAATTGGACGAACTGCGCAACCTGAGTCAAAACACGGAACGCTTCCTGATTGAACTAGAGCAGCGGGAGCGCCAGCGGGCCGGGATACCCAACCTGAAGGTCGGCTACAATCGCGTGCAAGGCTTCTATCTCGAGCTCTCCCGCGCCCAGGCTGACAAGGTTCCGTCGGACTATATCCGGCGCCAGACCTTAAAAGGCGCCGAGCGCTATATCACGCCGGAACTAAAAGCCTTCGAGGACAAGGTGCTGAGCGCCCGCGAACGCGCTCTGGCCTTCGAAAAAGCTCTTTACGACGAGCTGCTGGATGCTCTCGGCAATCATGTGAAGACCCTGCAGGACTGCGCATCCGGTCTCTCCGAATTGGACGTTTTGGCTAACCTGGCCGAACGGGCCGAGAGTCTAAGACTTACCATGCCCGTACTGGGCGAGGAACCGGGTATTCGCATCACGGGCGGTCGACACCCCGTGGTCGAGACGGTTGCGGACACACCGTTCGTGCCCAACGATCTGGAACTCAACACCGACCGGCGCATGCTCATCATTACCGGCCCGAATATGGGCGGAAAATCCACCTATATGCGCCAGGCGGCTCTCGTGGTCTTGATGGCGCACATCGGCAGCTATGTGCCTGCCGAAGCGGCGATGATAGGTCCTATTGACCGTATTTTCACACGCATCGGCGCCTCCGATGACTTGGCCAGTGGCCGTTCGACGTTTATGGTGGAGATGACCGAGACGGCAAACATCCTTCACAACGCGACGTCTTCAAGCCTCGTGCTGATGGATGAAATCGGTCGCGGCACCAGCACCTTCGACGGTTTGGCGCTAGCCTGGGCAACCGCCGATTATCTGGCGAGGGAAATCCGGGCTTTCACGCTTTTCGCTACCCATTACTTTGAATTGATTACGCTGCCGGAGGAGTGCCCCGCGGTCCGCAACGTTCACCTGGACGCGGTGGAACACGGTGATGGCGTAGTATTCCTTCATGCCGTTAAGAACGGCCCGGCCAACCAGAGCTATGGACTACAAGTAGCGTCACTGGCCGGAGTGCCGAGAACGGTAATTGACAACGCCCGCGAAAAATTGACGGCTCTGGAGAATCAGACCTATGCAGAACAGCAAAACCGAAGCGAGGCACGGCAATTTGACCTTTTTGCAAATACCGAACCCCACCCTGCCGTGGATTTAATCAGGACGATCAGACCCGAGGAAACCACGCCTAAACAAGCGTTGGATTTGCTGTTCGCCCTAAAGGAATTGACAAGCTAAGCACGGCGAGCACCAGGGCCAGCCAAAACGGGAAATTGGCCGCCTTATTTTTCGCTCTCTTGAGCCAAGATTTTGGCCAATTGGCTGGCCGGCACATACCCCGGCAGTATGGTCCCTTTCTCGGTAACGAGCATGGGGGTTCCGGCGGCGCCCATTTGCGTTCCCAACGCCAGATGCTGATCGACAGGATTATCACACTGCCTGCTTTCAACTGTGTCGCCGCGCTTGGCTTTGGTTAAAGCTTCGTTGCGATCCTCCGCGCACCACACCGATACCGCTTTCTTGTAGGAATCCGAGCCTTCGCCGGCACGCGGGAAAAATAGGTAACGGATCTCGATACCTTCTTTCAAATACTGATCGATCTCAGAATGCAGCTTTCGACAGTAGCCGCAATCAATATCGGTGAAAACGTGTACCAATTGCTTCGGGCTCTTGGGTTTGAAGACTATCATATTGTCGAAGCCGACTTTTTTCAGAGAGCTTACCCGGGCCTCGGCCAGCTTACCTTCCGTCAGGTCTTCGCGCTCCTTGATATCGATCATTGAGCCCTGAAACAAATACCGACCGTCCTCCGAAACATAGAAGAGTTTCGGTCCCACCACCACCTCATAAAGCCCCGACATGGCGGACGGCGTGATCGAATCCGGTTTGACCCCGGGCAGAGCCTGCTTCAGCGCTTCTTCAATGGCTTTATTGTCAGCATGAGCCGCCCCGAAAACTAAAACAGCCATTCCCCAAATTGCGGCGCCCCAATATGTCTTCATGAATGTATCCGTTTGTTGCTTAGGTCTTGATTTATGTCAGCAAGCGTTCAATATCCAGAATGAACGCCAGACTCATCAAAGATAACAGAATAAATAAGCCAATTTGTTGAAAAAAGGCTTGCGTCCGCTCCGACACAGGACTGCCTTTGACCGCTTCGATCAAATAAAACATGAGATGGCCACCGTCGAGCACGGGAATTGGCAATAAATTCAACACGGCCAAACTGATGCTGACAATGGCGAGAAACTTAAGAAATTGACTAAAACCGATACTCGCCGATTTCCCTGCATACTGAGCGATACTGATCGGGCCGCTCAGATTTTCGATGGCTGCTTCACCGACGAGCATTCGGCCGATCATTTTCAAAGTCAAAGCCGAGTAATCGCCGGTTTTTGCAATTGCGGCGACAAAAGCTGGAAGCACGCCCAAACGATATTCCACCCGCATAGCGTCAATGAGGTGCTCGGGTATTTTCACCGCGGCGCCGATCCTCCCGATACGGCCTTCCGGCGAGTCTACCGCCACCGGCTTAACTGAACGAGACGATCGCGCGCCGTCGCGCTCTACGACCACATCGAGCGACGCGTCGGGATGGGCACGCACGTAATCCACCCATTCTCGCCATGTTTTGATCGGCTTTCCGTCCACACTGACCAGCAGATCACCGGCCTGTAATCCGGCCACCTCCGCTGCACCGCCCGGCTCGACCCTATCGATAACTGGCGGAAGATCCGGCTCCCAAGGGCGAAAGCCCAAACGCTGGTACAAAAGGTCCGGCTGTTGAGCGAGCTCCGCCGGTACTTTCAAGGTACGCTCCCGCCGTTCACCGTCCCTAGTCTCCACATCGACGGAAATAGCTTCGCCATCCATCACCCGCTCTAACAATTCGCCCATGGCATGGTTCCATGTGGGCGTCTTTTCGCCGGCCACGGCCACTATCTCGTCGCCTTCCGTAAACCCGACCTGCGCCGCCAGCGAGCCCTTGGCAACCGGTCCCAATACGGGGCGCATGCCGGTTTCGCCGATCATTAAAACGAACCAGTAGACCAGGACCGCCAAGACGAAATTGAAGAACGGTCCTGCGAATACGATAGCCGCACGACGGATTAGAGATTGCCGGTTGAAAGCATAGGGTAGGTCAGCCGGAGCTACCGCTCCTTCCCGCTCATCCACCATTTTCACATAGCCACCCAAAGGAAGCGCCGCCACGGTGAACTCGGTGCTATCGGGCGATTTTTGGTAACGCCAGAGGACTTTCCCGAATCCCAGGGAAAACCGGATAACCTTAACCCCTAGTTTTCGCGCGGCCCAAAAGTGGCCCAGTTCGTGAAAAGCGATCAGGATCGCCAACGCTACGATGAAGTAAAAAAGCGTATGCAGAAGCGAAAACATGAGAAAGTTACTGCACTCTTAAACGGTCAACGTAAGCTTCAGCCGATGCGCGAGCAACGCGATCAGCTTCAAGAACGGCATCGATTGTGTCGGCCGCACCTGGCGAAATGGTTGCCATGCAATGTCCGATTGTTTCCGGAATAGCCGTGAACCGTATTTTGTGATCTAAGAATGAGGCGACAGCAACCTCGTTAGCGGCATTCAGTATGGCCGGCATTGTCCCGCCCGCACGAACGGCTTCATAAGCGAGACTTAAACATGAGAAACGGCTCAAATCCGGTGCTTCGAAGTCCAATTGTCTGACACTGAATAGATCCAGAGGTTCCGCGCCCGAGTCAAAACGCTCCGGCCAGGCCAAGGCGTGAGCGATAGGAATACGCATATCCGGGCTGCCCATTTGCGCCAGAACCGTCCCGTCGACATAGTCGACCAGCGAGTGAATGACACTTTGGCGATGGACAACCACTTGAACACGCTTAGGTGCCATGTTGAACAACAAGCAAGCCTCGATCACCTCTAGCCCCTTGTTCATCATGGTAGCGGAATCAACGGAAATCTTCCGGCCCATAACCCAGTTGGGATGAGCGACAGCCTGATCCGGCGTTACATCGTCCAACTCGTCCAAAGGCATACGCAAAAAGGGACCGCCTGAAGCGGTAAGCAAGATCCGCCGGACGCTGGAAGCGGCCTGGCCGGCGTGATAATCCGCTGGCATGCATTGGAATATGGCATTGTGCTCACTGTCGATGGGCAGCAGCTTGGCGCCGGAACTGGCAACTTCAGTCATAAAAAGCTGGCCCGACATCACCAGCGCCTCTTTGTTCGCCAAAAATACCATCTTGCCCGCTCGCGCCGCCGCCAGAGTGGGCAGAAGCCCCGCCGCGCCGACGATGGCGGCCATGACGCCGTCCACTTCAGGCAACACGGCGACTTCTTCCAGGGATTTTGCGCCGCTTAGCACCTCGATGCGCCGTGATCCCGCGGCACTTAACCGCTCCCTCAGTTCCTCGGCCTGAGCTTCGCTGCGCAGGACGACATATTCGGGTCGGAACCGCAAACATTGTTCATAAAGACGGTCCAGGTTGTTATTGGCGGTAAGTGCTACGACTCGGTAAAGGTCGGGATGTCTTGCAACCACATCGAGCGTACTAACGCCGATCGACCCGGTGGAACCCAGAATACATATGCCTTTCATCCTAGGGAGATTCCTTGTTGGAGGGAGATTTTTCTTCATGCATGAAACCCTCCTCTACAACGCCTTCATCTTTTGGCGCCATTTCTTCTTGGGGGAACATCTCTCCCGGAGTTTCCGCAGTCAGTTCCTGCGGAATAACGACATCTGTTTCCAATCCCGCCGCCAGAAACACCCCCAACAGCAACGAGCCGGCGTAAAAAACCGAAACCGCCGCCAGCAAGCTATCGATGCGATCCAGGATTCCGCCATGTCCCGGTAAAATGGCGCCGCTATCCTTCACCCCACGGACTCGCTTTGCCAGGCTCTCAAAAAGGTCGCCACACACCGACACCAGCACCGTGAACAGGGACAGGAAAACAAAATCGGCGAGCATGATTGTTTCGAGTTTTACCAAAGCCCCTACGGCAATTGCCAAGATCACTGTAGCGAATAAAGCTCCGTAAACTCCTTCGACCGTTTTGCCGGGGCTGATCGATTCCAGCAACTTGGTATGCCCCCATCGCTTGCCTACGAAGTAAGCGGCCGCATCGGCCAACCAGATGAGAAACACCAGGTAAAGAACCTGTTCTTGACGAAAATTCAGCCGCAGCCAGACCATCAAGATCCAGCCGGTGATCAGCACGAATGCACCGGCGGCCAACTTCGCAGGAAGCGGATACTTGATCGCCATCAATTTCTCGGGCATCCGGCGAAACGCCATTCCCCAGAGGAACCACCAAGCCACCACGGGCCAGTAAAACCACTCCGGCAGCTCTCCCGGCGCCCAATCGATAGCAAAATATCGGGCGCCGAGCAGAAATATGAGGACCACACCAACAAAACCGAAACGCGCCGACAAGCTACCGAGCCCGGAGAGATTCGCCCACTCCCAAGCGCCGGCCAAAATAATCACACCCCAAAACATCGCAAACCCGTCGGCGGGCAAAAACAAAATCGCGGCGATTATTAGCGGCGCCAGCACCAAAGCCGTAATGACTCGATTTTTCAGCATGAGTGTCTCGTAAATAGCTAAATTAACGGAATTCGCTTGTCTTAGTGCAAACGTTTTCTGAAACCAGATCTTCAACCTGTTCACTCGTATATCCGAAGCGGCGCTGCCGGCTGGCGTAATCTTTTAACGCCTGATCGAGTGATTGATCGTCAAAGTCCGGCCACAAGGCGGGAGTGAAATAGAGCTCAGTGTAAGCCAACTGCCACAACAAAAAATTGCTGATCCGCTGCTCACCCCCGGTGCGAATGAAAAGATCGGGCTCCGGCAGATCCGCCAGTGTCAGCTGCAATTTGAAGGCATCGGGTCCGATATCCTCGGGACACAATTCTCCCCGCGCCACCTTTTCGGCCAGCGCGCGAGTAGCCTGCAAGATATCCCAGCGACCGCCGTAATTCGCCGCGATGGTCAGATTCAAGTGGGTGTTTTCGCTGGTGAGCCTCTCGCCCGCCGCGATCTTTTCCTGCAGAGCGGGAGAAAACGCCACTCGGTCACCAATCACTCGAAGCCGTACGCCATTCTCGTGAAGTTTTTCGGTTTCCCGTTCCAAGGTCGCCAAAAACAACTCCATGAGCAGCGATACCTCTTGCGGAGGACGTCGCCAATTTTCGCTGCTGAATGCAAACAAGGTGAGCGCCTCGATTCGGCGTTTCAGACAATGCTCGATAACCTTTCGTACGGACGTAACACCTGCGCGATGCCCGGCCGTACGCGGCAGAAAACGCTTTTTCGCCCAGCGGCCGTTACCATCCATAACGATGGCGATATGGCGGGGCAGCCGTTCATCATCGATACGAACAGCGGACACTTCCATATTTAAATTCCGAACTGATCATGATTTTGAAGGACGAGACGCCTTATCGCTCCCGATTGCAGCGGGTTTCCCCCAGGTGGCGCCATCGGATATTTGCTGATAATTAAGCAAAAAGTCGACCGCAGATACATCACGACAAGCAAGGGCACTTAAATCGCCAATAAGTCCACTTCCTTTTCGTCCAGCAAGGTATCCACTTCTTTGATGTGCTGATCGGTTAATTTCTGAATTTGCTCCTGACTGCGCCGTTCCTGGTCTTCCGAGATTTGCTTTTCCTTCAACGCTAGCTTGAGCTCATTATTGGCGTCGCGCCGTATGTTGCGAATCGCAACCCGCGCATTCTCCGCCTCGTGACGTACAACTTTGATTAGATCACGCCGCCGCTGCTCGGTGAGCGGCGGCATAGGGACGCGTATTACCGAACCGGCTGTCACGGGATTCAAACCCAAATCGGACGTCATGATCGCCTTTTCGATAGCCTGCACCATGCTACGTTCCCACGGAGTCACAGCCAGTGTGCGGGCATCTTCGACTGCAACATTGGCGGTTTGCGTCAACGGCACCTCGTTGCCGTAGTAAGACACCATAATGTGGTCCAAGAGACTAGGGTGGGCTCGGCCGGTTCTTATCTTGGCAAGCTCATGCTTGAGCGCCTCGATACTTTTCTTCATCCGCTCCGTAGTCCGTTTTTGAATATCGTCGATCATGATTATTTACCGGTTTCAATTAAGGATCCAATATCTTCGCCCAGGACCAAACGCATGACGGCACCTGGCTCGAACACATTCATCACCCTCAACGGCATATTATGGTCGCGGCACAAAACCAGCGCCGTGGCGTCCATTACATTAAGGCGTTGATCTAAGGCCTCATCATAGGTCAGCCGCGAATAAAACCGCGCATTGGGATCCTTAAGCGGATCCGCCGAATAAACCCCTTCCACTTTAGTCGCCTTGATCAACAGCTCGGCATTGATTTCAATCGCGCGGAGGCTTGCCGCCGAATCGGTCGTAAAAAACGGATTACCGGTGCCCGCAGCAAAGACGACAACCCGACCTTTCTCAAGATGCCGGACCGCACGACGCCGGATGTAATCTTCGCAGACCTGGTTGATCTTCAAGGCCGACATGACGCGGACCGCCTGCCCGAGATTTTCCAAGGCGTCCTGCATGGCGAGGGCATTTAGCACCGTCGCCAGCATACCCATATAGTCGCCGGTAACCCTGTCCAAGCCTTCGGATGCCTTCTCCGAGCCGCGGATAATATTGCCGCCCCCGATGACCAAGCCTACCTGGACACCGATTCGGCACAGATCATTTATTTCACGCGCGAGACGTTTAATGGTCTGAGGGTCGATCCCACTTCCCTGATCACCCATAAGCGCCTCGCCACTTAGCTTTAGCAGAATTCGGGTGTATCTTGGCGCGCTCATAGGTTCAAATTCTGTGTTGTCGATTAGTTATCTGCAAGACCCTGGCGGATGCCGTGAAAAGCACTCCCGCCAGGTTCCAATCAATAATGTTTAACTGTTCCGTACTTGTGCCATCACTTCTTCGGCGAAATTGCTTTCCACCTTCTCTATGCCCTCGCCGACTTCAAAGCGGACGAAGCGCACGACACTAGCCCCTCGGCTGCTCAGCAGCTTGCCGACACTCTGATCGGGATCTTTGACAAAGGGCTGACCGAGCAAAGTAACTTCGCCCAGGAATTTCCTGATTTTGCCCTCTACCATTTTTTCGACAATATTTGCAGGCTTCCCTTCGGCCTCGGCCTGCGCCTTGGCGATTTCCTTCTCCTTGACGATGGTTTCGGCGGGCACACCCTTTTCATCTAGGCAAATGGGCTTGCTGGCCGCGATATGCATGGCGATATCCCGACCCAAATCCTGATCGCCGCCGACCAGCTCCACCAGAACGCCGATGCGAGTTCCATGCAGATAGCTTGCCATAATACCGTTCTCAGACTTGAAGCTCTCGAACCGGCGCACGTTAATATTCTCGCCGATCTTGGCAACCATCGCCCGGCGCGTTTCCTCCACGCTGGAACCGGTGGACGGCATTACCGTAGCGAGCAATTCATCGAGCGAGCCGGCTGTCGAGTCCAGTGCGGTTTGGACCACGTTATTGGCAAATTCCACGAAATCATCGCCCTTGGCGACGAAATCGGTCTCACAGTTGATTTCCACTATCGCGGCGCGCTTATTATCAGCACTCGTTTTCACAGAAATGCTGCCCTCTGCGGCGGTGCGACCGGATTTCTTGTCCGCCTTCGCAAGCCCGGCTTTCCGCATTAATTCAACAGCGGCTTCCAAATCGCCGTTGGCTTCCTGCAACGCCTTCTTGCATTCCATCATCCCCGAACCGGTGCGTTCGCGGAGCTCCTTCACCATTGCGGCACTGATATTCATTGACCGAACCTCATCATTGATTGCTTATCTTCGCTTTTCAAGCATTTACGCTTATAAAAACGCCCCCTGATGGAGGCGTTTTGAATTTGTTCAGGCGCAAAAGGAAGAACGCGCGCCGTCACTCGGCATATGCGCCTACTGCTTCTGCATCGGAGTCCGAACTAGTCTCGGTGTTCGACTCCATTTCAACAAATTCGTCTTCCGCTCCGGCAAAATCCAAGCTGTGCGCCTTGCCTTGCAAGATCGCTGTGGCGGCGCTCTGCACATAGAGCTGAACGGCACGAATCGAGTCATCGTTGCCCGGTATGACGTAGTCGATGCCGACCGGACTGTTATTGGTATCGACGACGCCGACTACCGGAATGCCCAGCTTTTTCGCTTCGCTGATGGCATTCTTTTCATAGCCTACGTCGATAACAAACATCACGTCCGGGAGTCGGTCCATATCCCGGATACCGCCCAAGCTATGCTCCAACTTCTCCAACTCGCGCATCATGCCGAGCGCTTCTTTTTTGTTGAAACGCTGCAATCGACCGTCGTCGCGCATCGCTTCCAGCTCTTTCATGCGGGCGATGGATTGCTTGATGGTTTTGAAATTGGTGAGCATTCCGCCCAGCCAGCGATAATTCACGTAAGGCATGCCACAGCGCTTGGCTTCGTCTTCAATGACCTTGCGAGTGGTTCTCTTCGTGCCCACAAAAAGAATTCTGCCCCGATTGGCCGCCTGCTGTTCGAGGTATTTCATAGCCTCGTTGAACAGAGGAATGGTTTTTTCCAAATTGACGATATGGATGTTGCTCCGCGCACCGAAAATATACGGAGCCATCTTGGGGTTCCAATAGCGCGTCTGGTGGCCGAAATGCACGCCGGCTTCCAACATCTGGCGCATGGTTACATTGGACATTCAAATCTCCTGATCGATTTCTGCCGGTCTAAACCGGCATTTGGGTTGAGCCTCCACGCATCCCAACCGGCGACCAAATCACTCGGACATGGCACCCCGCCGGGCGTGACGATACGTGTGTGTTATTGCCAAAAATGGCAGCGCTTTATACCATAACCTGCTTTATTCAACAATCCAGCCCTGTTCCCGCCTCCTCGTTCGACTGAGCGCCACACAATGGGAAGCAACGAATCTCGCGATGAGCATCACCCTTAAAACGCCTACTGAAATTGAGAAAATGCGTGTCGCTGGTCGACTCGCCGCACAAGTATTGGAAATGATCGAACCATTCGTGGTTCCCGGCACGACAACTGAAGAGCTGGATCAAATTTGTCACGATTATATCGTCGACGTGCAAAAGGCCGTTCCGGCCCCGCTGAACTACAGAGGTTTTCCCAAGTCCATCTGCACTTCGGTGAACCACCAGGTATGCCATGGCATACCGGGACCGAAAAAGCTGAAGAGCGGCGATATCGTCAATATCGATATCACCGTGATCAAGGATGCCTATCACGGGGACACCAGCAAGATGTTTCTCGTCGGCGAAGTGCCCATACGAGCAAAACGACTGGTGAAAATCTGCCAAGAAGCCATGTATCTGGGAATCCAGCAAGTACGTCCGGGCGCGCGACTGGGCGATATCGGCTTCGCCATTCAGAGGCATGCGGAATCACATGGCTATTCCGTCGTGCAAGAATTCTGCGGGCACGGTATCGGTCTCGAATTTCACGAAGAGCCTCAAATACTTCATTACGGCAAACCCAACACCGGAATCGCGCTGGAACCCGGCATGATTTTCACTATCGAACCCATGATCAACCTGGGCAAGCGCTACGTAAAAATCCTTTCCGACGGGTGGACCGCCGTTACCAAAGACCATAGTCTGTCCGCACAATGGGAACATACCGTTCTGGTTACGGGGGGCGGCTACGAAATTCTCACCCTGCGTCAAGAAGAGGCATACGCGATTGAAAACGGCCGCCTTAAACTCGCCGGATTATGACGAAATCCTTTCGTCCTCCGAGCGCATCCGAACGCTTAGGGAACATATCCAACAGAACAATGCGGAATTAGCCGAACGCTTCCACGCCGGCGTTCCGGCCGCAGAACTGATTCGGGCACGTTCCGACTTCATGGATGAACTGCTCGGAGCATGCTGGAACTACTTCCTTGGCCCCGACGCCAAACACCTTGCGCTTATCGCCGTGGGCGGCTACGGCCGACGCGAACTGCATCCATATTCCGACATTGACGTCCTCATTCTCCTCGAGTGTCAAGACAGCGAGACTAATCGCGCGGACGAACAACTCTATCGGCATGGCCTGGTCGATTTTTTCAATTTACTGTGGGACATCGGCCTTAAACCCGCTCAAAGCGTCCGCACGGTTGAAGAATGCGTGGACCAGGCCCGGCAAGACCAGACGGTTATCACCAACCTCATGGAATCGCGGTTGCTGCACGGTGCTCCAGCATTGTTCGAAGATCTGTGGACACGCATCGGACCCGAGCATATCTGGTCTTCCCAAGAATTTTTCGAAGCAAAAATGGCCGAACAGGCCGCTCGCTACGCCAAGTACCACGACACCGCCTACAATCTGGAACCCAACATCAAAGAAGGCCCAGGCGGTCTTAGGGATATTCAAATCATCGGCTGGATTATCAAGCGCCATTATAACGCCTTGAATCTACACGATCTGCTTCTGCAAGGCTGGCTCACCGAAAGCGAGTACGGTGAACTCATGCGAGCGCAACACTTCCTCTGGCAGCTCCGCTTCGCTCTGCACATCCTGACGGGGCGTTGCGAGGATCGCCTGCTGTTCGAATACCAAAAAGAGCTAGCCAGCCAATTCGGGCATCGGGACCCGGATGTCAACCAAGCCGTCGAGCAGTTCATGCAGCGCTATTTCCGCACCGTCATGGGACTGGAGCGGTTGAACGAAATGTTGCTGCAACTGTTCAAGGAAGCCGCCCTACACAGCGACGAAGACGCCGTTATCTTGCCGATAAACAGCAACTTTCAGGCAGTCAACAACTATATCGAAGCCCTGCACCCGAACGTATTTCGGGAACAGCCCCTAGCGCTGCTGCAAATATTCCTCCTGTTACAGCAGAATGCCAGCTTGTTGGGCATACGCGCGGCCACAATCCGGCTCATCCGTCAGCATCTCTACCTGATCGACGAGGACTTTCGCAACAATCCCGACGCATGCCGGCTTTTTATGGAGATTTTGCGCCAGCCGGGCGGCATCACGCATCAATTGCGTCGGATGAACCGCTACGGAATTCTAGCGGCCTATCTCCCGGCATTCGGCCGTGTAGTCGGCCGCATGCAATACGATCTCTTCCACGTTTACACCGTGGACGAACATACGCTCTTCGTAGTGCGCAATCTCAGGCGATTCGCTCTGGAAAAACACAAAGCCGAGCACCCCCTCTGCAACGAAATCTTTCAAATCATTGAAAAACCGGAACTTCTATACATTGCGGGCTTAATGCACGACATCGCCAAAGGTAGCGGTGGCGATCATTCCACCATCGGCGCGACCATTGCCGAAGACTTCTGCCAGCGCCATGGCATAGGCCGCCGTGATATCGATTTGGTCAAATGGTTGGTCCAGAACCATCTGCTCATGTCTATGACGGCCCAACGGAAGGACATTAGCGATCCGGACGTCATCCATGAGTTCGCTACCGCGATCAGGGATCAAGACACGCTGAATTATCTGTATCTCTTGACCGTAGCCGATATTCGCGCCACCAACCCCAGCCTATGGAACTCGTGGAAAGACGCCCTGCTCAAGGAGTTGTACCTCGCGACACGCTGGGCATTTCGCCGGGGACTTACGAAACCGCTGGAACAAGAGGAAAAGATTAATGCGGTTAAAGTGGAAAGTCTTTCCCTGCTTAGACGATTAGGGATTAGCGCACGGACCATCGAAAAGGTCTGGCAGATGATGAATGACGAATATTTTCTGCGTTATTTGGCGGAGGAAATTGCCTGGCATACGGTAGCCATCAGCGCTTGCAAGCCGGGAGATTTACCCCTAGCCCTGCTGCGTCCGGTCAGTCAAAGGGGTAGCGCGGAAATTTTCCTGTATGCGAAAAATCAGGATCTTATATTTGCCTACAGTACGGCGGTTCTGGATCAACTGGGACTTACCGTTTTCGACGCCAAGATTATTACCTCCGCCGATGGCTACGTGTTGAACAGCTACCACGTACTCGAGCAGACTGGAGAACCGATCAATGATCATCTTCGGCAGGCCCAGATTTGTCGCCGATTGCGCGAATGCCTGCTACAACCGAGCCCCACTCCGCTTCGCGTCCACCGGCGCGAGCCTCGGCAGATAAAGCATTTCACGGTACCCACTCAGATATATTTTCACGACGACCCGCAAAACCGTTATTCGATTTTGGAGCTCGTAGCCACCGACCGTCCTGGTCTTTTATCGAAGGTCGGCCAAGCTTTTAGGCAATGCGAAGTGCGGCTCTACAATGCGAAAATCTCCACCATCGGCAGCAGAGCCGAGGACATTTTCTATATCACCGATCATCAGGATCGTCCGCTGAATAGCGATCTCCAAAAACGCCGACTAAGCGAAGCGATCGTTGCATTGGTGGGAAAAAATTAAGGCCTTTTTTGGCAGTCTTTTCAGACACAAAAGCGCCGATAAACTCGTTTTTTCGTCAAAAACTCGTGCTATGCTTCCCCGCGATCGGTGAATAGGTCATTCCTTTTTGGAAACCCTTTTCCAAGCATTATCGGAGGATAAAGCCATGCCAACGGTTGCAGATCCGCTGATCGAAAACTGGTATCAAGATGCCGAAACAGGGAGATCGTTTCGCGTTGTCGCACTGGACGAGGAAAACGACTCCATTGAAATCCAGTATCTCAACGGCGATCTCGGCGAATTCGACTTTGTTTCCTGGTACGAGTCGCCTTTTGCGCCGATTGAGCCACCTGAAGACTGGAGCGCCCCTTTCGACGACGTGGAGACCGATGACCTTGGCTACACGGACCCGGACTTACACGAGCCGGATCAGCGGGACCTTACCCTGGATGACTTTCTAAACGAAGAAGACGAGTATTAATTTCCACCCAGCCCCTGGAAACCTACAACTCATGGACGGTTACAACGCGGCAAACGCACTGTAGCGCTCCATAAGCCCGAAAGTTTCGGCCACCGGTTTACAGGTAAGATACCCCTGATAAGTGTTGACGGCCTTGCCAAGCCCGGGTTCATCCCGGAACACCGCCAATCCCCGATTAGCAAGCCGAAGAACATAGGGGAACGTTGCCTCCGTTAAGGCGAGCGTGGATGTTCTGGGATAGGCGCCGGGCATGTTGGTTACACAATAATGGATGACCCCGTGCTTCTCGTAGACTGGCTCCGAATGGGTGGTAGGCCGCGAAGTCTCCACACAACCGCCCTGATCGATGCTTACGTCAACAATGACGGAACCGGGCTGCATCGACTTGACCATATCTTCCGTCACTACATAGTCCGCCTTGGCACCATGCCGCAATACAGCGCCGACGACTAAATCAGCTTCGCGCACCTGCCGTGCGATCGCTTCCGGCTCGGAAGCAAAAAACTCGAGATCCGCCGAAATCTCGCGCTGCATCAGTTCGCCCTTGGCCTCGTCCATGCCCGCAACCGAAACCTGAGCCCCGAGTCCCCACGCCGTTTGGGCGGCATGGAAAGCTACGACCCCATCGCCTACGATCAAGACTCGCCCATGGCGCGTCCCCAGAACCTTGCCGAGCTGCACGCCTTTACCGTCATTGAATCCCGCTAGGTAATAAGCACCGACCAGCGCAGCCATATTACCCGCAACCGCGCTCATTGGCGCGAGAATCGGCAGTCGACCGAACTTGTCCTCCAGAGTTTCGTAAGCCACCGCCGTTGTGCGGCGTTCCAGCAAGGTCTCGGTAAGCGAACGAGGCACTCCGGCAAGATGAAAAAAAGTGAAGACGATCTGGTCTCGGAGGTATGAATACTCGGATTCCACCGGCTCCTTGACTTTGAGTACCAAGTCCGCGCTCCATGCGTTCTCGGCATTGCAAATACGGGCTCCTGTCCGGACATATTCGTCGTCTCCCAATCCCGAACCGAGCCCCGCATTCGATTCCACCAAAACCTCATGCCCCGCCTCGACGAGTATCGACGTGTAACGCGGAATTAAGGCGACACGGTTTTCTTCGTTTTTGATCTCTTTAGGTACGCCGATTCTCATGGCAGTATACGACTCTACGATTTTTTGAATTCCTGAAGGATATGGACACGCTTGGATGTATCAGGCCATCCTTGAAAAGGCATTCTTACTCCAACTGTAGTCGAAGCCTCCGCGTTCAGTTCGGAATCACATATCTCGCGTCGAATAGCCGATTAACAAGGAATCCAGCGCTTAGAGCCGACGACTACTCGAATCCGGGGAGCGGCCCAGAAATCATCCGGAGCTGTTATCGAGTCTCGTCTTGTGAAGACGTCTACTCGGAGTGCCTAAACGGCACGAAAGCTACCGGAAGCACGGATCGTGAATCGATGATCCCATCCTCGCCCTTGGTTAAGAGCTTAAGCTCCTGATCTCTGAAGGGCAATCCTACCGGGATCACCATGCGACCGCCCGGCTTAAGCTGATCCAGGAGCGGCGGCGGAACCTTCGGCGCAGCGGCCGTAACAATTATGCCATCGAATGGCGCATGTTCCGGGCATCCGTGATAGCCGTCGCCGGTAATAACTTCAACGTTTGGGTAACCCAAGCGTTGCAGTTTTTCCCGCGCCGCATCAGCCAATTCTTCCACCACCTCTACGGAATAGACTTGTCGAGCGAGCAGGGACAACACCGCCACCTGGTAACCTGAGCCACAGCCAATCTCAAGGACGTTCGAGCGGGCATCGAGCTCCAACAGATCGGTCATCAGAGCCACGATATAAGGCTCGGAAATGGTTTGTCCCCAGCCTATGGACAAAGGGGCGTTGACGTAAGCCTCGTCCTGACGTTCATGAGGAACAAAAAGATGCCGAGGCACTTTGGCTAGAGCGGACATCACAGCCGGACTAAACCGGCTGCGTCCTGTATACGAGGCGGTGGCTCGGGCTTCCGCCTCGATGGAGGCAATCATATTCGAGCACTGCTGCGCGAATCGTGAATCGGAATGCTGTTCAGGTTGCCGCCCGGTCAACGGCGCCACTCAGCGACCAGCTTAAGGCATTCCCGGCGCCACTGGCACTCGAGATCTTTGCATTCCATGCGATTCTCGGATAAGAAACATGCGGCTTTGCCTCTGGCTCGTTGGATGGCCCACACGAGTTGTTTTTCTGTGCGGAAAAAGTCGAGATCTCGGATACCCTCGTGACGGGCTATATCCAAAAGCTCTGCTGCATTAATCATCAATCTCTCCTTGGTTCGGACACGTCTAAAAAACAGCGCGATTCCGCGCTTGAATCTTCCTTGGACCAAAATTTATCGTTTATCGAAAAAGCGCCTAATTCTCCTTCTTAGCTTGTGCAAAACATTCCTCCCGCCATAGACAACCGTGCTGATCGCACGTAGCGTCGCGAGCCGTACCGAAGCAGTCGAAATTTCCTTCGACAACTTGGATCTTTCGAATCAGATCCCGCTTGCTCAAACGGCCTGGCACTAGACCAATACGTTTGGCGATTTCGCGAACTTCATCGACACGCATAATGAACCTCCTCCAGAAATCGGCTCAATTCTGAGATGCGAATTTGATAATTGCATTACAAGGACCAAAACGATTCAGCCATCAAGTGCCTTGGGATCTTTCAGGCAACATACGTGCCGCATAATCGGCCGCACCCATCAGCCCAGTGCAGGGATTTAATGCGACGCGAACCGGGATGGTTCCGAGAAACTCGGAAAGCCTGCCTTTGGCGCGAAAACCTTCCAGAAAAGAACCATCCTGCAGTGCGGGCAAAATCTTCGGCGCGATGCCACCGCCAACCAGAACGCCTCCTGTGGCGAAACACTTCAAGGCCAAGTTGCCGGCCTCCGCACCAAAAATGCGCGCGAATAGGCTCAGAGTTCCCCGGCACAGCGCATTTCCCGCGTGTAATGCATGCGTACTGATTTCCCGCGCCGGGTCGTCCGCCTTGCTGATCGAAGCGGCCAATTCAGGCGATTCGGGTGCATGCTCTGCGTCGCGCAAATATTCGTAGATATTGACGATGCCCGGACCTGACAGGATCCGCTCATAACTCACATGCCCTCCGAATTTGTTCCGCAAATAGATGAGCAGGCCGTCTTCCAGTGCATTATTAGGCGCAAAGTCCTCATGTCCCCCTTCCGTCGCCAATGCGTGATAGAAATGGCCATCCCAGTACAATATGGCCTGGCCCAGCCCGGTACCCGCGGCGATTACCGCCCGGTTGCCGGTTGCCGGCATCGCGCGTGGGTTGAGCTCGATCCATTCGTCCGGACCCAGCCAGAGCAACCCCAGGGCCATGGCTTGAAGATCGTTCAGCAATTTCACCTTGGGGATGCCCAACAGGGTCATCAGGTGCTTTTCGTCGATCAACCAAGGTAGATTGGTCGTCTGGCAGCGCCCATCGATGACAGGGCCGGCGACCCCGAAGCACGCGGCGTCCAATGACTCGCCCCGGCCGCTCAAGAAATCCCTAACAATTTCCTCAAGCGAGTCATATCCCGCACTTGGATAAGTCTCCTCTCTCAGTACTGCGGGCCGTCCTTCCGGGCGCCCGTCATACAAAGCCAGAATCGTTTTCGTTCCACCCACATCGCCCGCTAATAACATGACGGCCCTCCCGTAGTACTTAGGAGAGATTAATAAAATCGGTATTCCTGAAACTTTTTGACGTTCCCCTTCTTGTCGAAGAGCAGCACGGCGAAAGGATCTTTTTTTCCGCCCATTTCCATCCCCGGCGTACCCGCGGGCATCTCGGGAACGGCAAGGCCCGCCGACTCGGGCTTGGTTTGCAGCAATTTCTGAACATCCGCGGCAGGAACATGGCCCTCGATCACATAACCGTCGACCAGCGCCGTATGGCAGGACTGCAGATTTTCCGGCACTCCGAGCTCTTTCTTGATCTTGTCCATGTCGCCGGTTTTGATATCGCGCACGGTGAAGCCGTGTTTTTTCATATGCTCCAGCCATTTCCCGCAACAGCCGCAGGTGGGACTGCGGTAGACCGTCATCTCCACTGGCTTATCCAGGACCGGCATGCCTTTGTCCCATACGCTCTCCTCGGCATGGACCGAAAACGCCGACAGAAGTATCGTCATTAGCATCAAACGCAAAAATTTCATTGATCACTCCAGGTTTAAAACAATTCCCCGTTCAGGGTGGCGACCACCGCGCGTGAACCGCCTTGATCGCGGTGCTCGCCCAAATAGATGCCCTGCCAGGTGCCCAATAACAATCGCCCGTCGCCGACGGGAACGGTTACGCCGGACCCCATCAGACAGGATTTGATGTGAGCCGGCATATCGTCAGCCCCTTCCAGGGTATGGGTGTAATGGGCCGAACCGTCGGGCGCCAGACTCCTTAGATGAGTTTCCAGGTCGCGCCGCACGCTCGGATCGGCGTTCTCATTGAGAACCAGCGACGCGGAGGTATGTTGAATAAAAAAATGGGCGATACCGACGCGGAAATTCTTCAGTTCGGGCAAAAAGCCCAGCAGTTCTTCGGTAATTAGATGAAAACCGCGCGGCCGCGGTTTCAATGCGATTCGTTTTTGCAGCCACATTAGATTAGAGCCGGATCATACGTTTTATGGATTGTAATTATCGAAGCACCATAGCCAATCTGTCGCATAGCGTAAATACGCGTTTTCCTGACTTGATTAAGGCTTTGAGCGGACAGTGGCGCTTTCGCGTACGCCTAAAACACTTTCACTGCCGTTGCCTTGAAACTGACCCAAACGTTCTTCCCCAGTCCCAAGCCAAGATTTTGCAGCGATTCGAGCGTGATCCGGGCGTGCAGTTTCTCGCCGATATCAATAGTAATCCTCGCCCGTCCCGCCTCTTCCGCGATCATGATGATGCGGCCGGGAAACGAGTTGCGGAGACTGGAGTTCAGGGGATTCGGAGAAAGCACGATTTCTTCGGGGTCGACCGCGAGATACGAACCCTGATCCAGCGCACGCGGCACCTGAATGGCCAGCTTGCCGGTGTCGAACACGCCGTCCCGAAGCGTTCCGCGAAATAAGTTGATCAGCGGCGCGCCCACCACCCTCCCAGCGAAAAGGCTTATGGACTCGTCGGCGAGTGCCGCGCCCTGCAATCGCTCATGGGTGCTGAACACCACGGTCTTTCCGCTTTTCCGCGCATAATTTGAGATCGCCTGCTCGACCAAGTGCACGCCGCCTTGATCGAGGTACGTAAACGGCTCGTCGAACAACAGCACGTCGGGCTCCGAGGCCAGCGCCCTCGCCAAAGCGACCCTTTGCTTCTCGCCGCCCGAAAGCGCACTGACGGGGCGTTCCCCAAACCCACCAAGCCCGACTCGCTCCAATGCATCCATGGCGCTGCGTCGCCGCTGCTCTTTCCCGATACCTCGGAGCTTCAAACCCAGCTCCACGTTGTCGATTACGCTGCCTTTAATCAAATAGGGATTTTGCGCCACCAGTCCGACCCGGCGTCTGAGTGCCAGAATGTCTTCGCCTCTAACCGGCTGACCGAAGAAATACATTTCGCCGGCATCGGGGCAAATCAGAAAAGCGAACAGATTGAGGAGAGTGCTCTTACCCGCCCCGTTCGGCCCGATCAGCGCGGTAACCTTTCCGGCATGGATAGCCAGGTGATCGATGGCCAATGCCGGCCTATCGGCATAAGCGAAAGCCACTTGGTCCAGCCAATACGCCCGTTTCAACCGGCACTCCTCTCAACCGGCCGCAGTAACCAATTTACCGAGAAGGCGACCAGCAACAACATCATGCCCAAGGCCAGCCCGAGCTCGAACTCGCCTTTATTAGTCTCCAGAGCGATGGCGGTGGTCATGGTGCGGGTGAGCCCCTGGATATTTCCACCCAGCATCATTGCGGTTCCCACTTCCCCGATAGCTCGCCCGAAGCCGGCCGCAACCGCCACCAGCAGACTTAAGCGGGTTTCGGACAAAACCAGTCCGAATTGCTGCACACGGCTGGCCCCCAAGGAGCGCAGCGTAGGCAGCAAACGCGGATCGGCGGACTCCACGGCGGTCATCGCAAGATTCATGACGAGCGGAAAAACCAGCACGGCCTCGCCGATGATGACGGCCGCCGGCGTGTACAAGAGACCAAAGTCGCCCAACGGTCCACGGCGGCTGAACAGCCCGTAAAAAATCAGGCCGATCATGACCGTCGGCATCGCCATCAGAGAGTTCAAGCTCTGCCGCAATAGCCGCTTCCCCGTAAATTCCGTGGACGCCGACCAGACCCCCGCCGGTACCGCGAGAAGCGCCGCGCAAACCGTTGCGGTAAGCGAGATCCGGAGCGATATCCAAACGATTTGGTAAACCTTGGGATCGAACTGAAAAATCAACCGGAGTGCGGCAAGAAAAGAATCGGCAAAGTAATCCATGAGGGGACATCAGGGGCGGCAGGGTCGAATTTTGCGAAAACACGATGGGATAAGCAAGTTTTCCATTCACTCCGTTCATCCGGTCAAAAAACACGGCCAACATGGATCAATCTTCGCTGACGGTCGGTCGTGGCTGACGATACAATAGGCTTACTTTTCATCCGGACGTATTAATCACCCGCCATGCGCACCAGCCAATTTCCGCTCAACACGATCAAAGAGACCCCGACCGACGCCGAAATCGTCAGCCACAAACTGATGCTGCGCGCCGGCCTGATCCGCAAACTCGCCGCCGGCCTTTACACCTGGCTGCCTTTGGGATTGCGCGTACTCCGCAAGGTGGAACACATAGTCCGCGAGGAAATGGACCGCAGCGGCGCTTTGGAAGTGCTCATGCCGGCGGTACAACCCGCGGAGCTTTGGCAGGAGTCGGGCCGCTGGGATGTGTTCGGCCCAGAGCTTTGCAGGTTCAAGGATCGCCACGAGCGGGGTTTCTGCCTGGGCCCCACCCACGAGGAAATCATCACCGACTTGGTGCGCAACGAGATCAAGAGCTACAAGCAGGTCCCGGTCAACTTTTACCAGGTTCAAATGAAATTCCGGGACGAGACCCGCCCCCGGTTCGGCGTTATGCGGGCGCGCGAGTTCCTGATGAAAGACGCTTACTCGTTCCATCTCGACAAGGAATCCTTGCAGGAGACTTACGACCGGATGTACGAGACCTACTCCCGCATCTTCGAACGCTTGGGACTGCAATTCCGGGCCGTGCTGGCCGATACTGGCGCCATCGGCGGCAGCATGTCCCATGAGTTTCACGTGCTGGCCGATTCCGGAGAAGACGCCATCGCCTTCTCCGACCAGAGCGATTACGCGGCGAACGTGGAAATGGCCGAGGCCCTCGCTCCCGCCGCGCCGCGTCCACCGGCGAGCCAGCCTAAGGAGAGGATTGCGACGCCGGGCAAGACCAGCATTGCCGATGTGGCGGAATTCTTGAACGTCCCGACCGAAAAAATCGTCAAGGCCATCGCTGTGATGATCAGCAAGCGCGAGCTCAAAAGGGAATGGGAGGAATTTTGCCTGTTGCTGCTGCGGGGCGATCATGAGCTTAACGAGGTCAAGGCTCAAAAAATTCTTGGAAATTTCCGCTTCGCCACCGAGGAAGAAATCGAGTCGCATATGGGCTGCCGGCCCGGCTACATCGGCCCGATCGGCTTAGCTGCTTTGCGCGTGAGGATCATCGCCGATCGCGCCGTTCCGGCGATGAGCGATTTCGTCTGTGGCGCCAACGAGAAAGGGTTCCATCTGACCGGCGTCAACTGGGATCGAGACCAACAAGCGCCCCAGCATGTTTACGACCTCCGCAAGGTGACGGAAGGCGATCCAAGCCCCGACGGCAAAGGGAGTCTCCGCATCGCGCGCGGCATCGAAGTCGGGCACATCTTCCAGCTCGGCACGAAATACAGCGAAGCGATGCAGGCCACCGTGCTGAACGAGCGCGGTGAGAACCAGGTATTGACTATGGGCTGCTACGGTATCGGCGTATCGCGCGTGGTCGCCGCCGCCATAGAACAGAACCATGACGAGCGTGGGATCGTTTGGCCCGAAGCGCTTGCGCCGTTCCAGGTCGCTCTGGCGCCGATCAACATGTACACCTCGGAGCGGCTGCGGGAAACCGCCGAGCATCTATACAATTCGCTGCGGAATGAAGGCATCGAGGTGTTGTTCGACGATCGCAAGGCCCGCCCTGGCGTCATGTTCGCCGATTTGGAGCTGATCGGCATTCCGCACCGCGTGGTCATCAGCGAGCGTTTGCTTGAGTCGAATCAGGTGGAATACAAAGGCCGGCGGGACGCCGAAGCGATTCAAATCCCGCTGGAGGAAGTCGCGCCGTTTCTACGGGCACGGATAAACGGCATCGGTTAGCCGCAATCCGGCGCTCAGGCTTTGGGCGCCGGACTTTTCACTCCACGGATTGCGCGGCCTAATCGGGCAAGTTGGAACCTCCCCAGTATGCCCTTATACTATGCCCCGCTTTTTAAGCGGTAAGGCGCTGAACTTAGGAACCGAACAGTCCCTGCATGAATCCTCATCTGCAAAAACTACAGCCCTACCCGTTCGAGAAGCTGGCGGAGCTCAAACAAGGAATCACCCCGCCGGGTGATAAGCCTCATATCGCATTGTCGATAGGAGAGCCGAAGCATCCGACGCCGCACTTCATCGCCGAAAGCCTGATCGCCCACCTTCACGGGCTGACCAATTATCCGGCCACCAAGGGGATCTTAGAACTGCGCCGGACCATCGCGGACTGGCTGTCGCGCCGGTTTTCCCTGCCTGCCGAAAGCGTGGACCCGGACCACCATGTGCTGCCCTGCAACGGCACCCGCGAAGCCCTGTTCTCGTTCGCCCAGTGCGTCGTCGACGCCTCGAAACGGCCATTGGTGCTGATGCCCAACCCCTTCTACCAGATCTACGAAGGCGCGGTCCTGCTGGCCGGTGCGGAACCCTATTTTCTCAATGCGACTCGGGAAACCGGCTATCTGCCGGACTTCGAATCGGTGCCGGACAAGGTTTGGCAACGTTGCCAACTGGTTTATATTTGCTCCCCCGGCAATCCCACCGGCTCCGTCATCGGCGCGGAAACGCACAGAAAGCTCGTGAATCTGTCGGAACGGTATGGTTTCATCATCGCCTCGGATGAATGTTATTCCGAGCTCTATGCCGACGAATCGGCTCCGCCGCCGGGCCTGCTGCAGTCTGCCCATGCCATGGGCAATACGGAGTTCAAGCGCTGCGTCGTGTTTCATAGCCTTTCGAAGCGCTCCAATGCGCCTGGACTGCGGTCCGGTTTCGTAGCCGGAGATGCCGAGATCCTCAAGCAGTATCAGTTGTATCGGACCTACCACGGCTGCGCTCTCTCGCTGCCGGTGCAGCACGCGAGCATCAAGGCTTGGCAGGACGAAAAACATGTTGTGGAAAACCGAGCCGCATATAGACGGAAGTTCTCGGCGGTATACGAGGTCCTGAAGGACCAGCTCGACCTGTCGATGCCGCCGGCCAGCTTCTATCTCTGGCCCGACACCCATCGCGACGATCGGCAATTCGCGCGGGATCTTTATGCCCGGCAGAACCTGACCGTGCTTCCTGGCAGTTTCTTGTCCCGCGAGGCCCATGCCGCCAATCCCGGCCAAAATCATGTCCGGATGGCATTGGTAGCCCCTTTGGAAGAATGCGTGGAAGCTGCCCACCGCATTCGAGAGTTCGTTCAATCCTTGTAAATCGAAAAGTAAAGTCATGTCCTTAGAAAACATTATCAATGAAGCCTTTGAAGACCGAGCCCAACTCACGCCGTCCTCGACCAGCGCGGTGATTCGTGAAGCCGTGCAGGAAGCCTTAGCGCTGCTCGACAGCGGACGCGTCCGGGTCGCCGAAAAGAAAAGCGGGGAATGGGTCGTCAATCAATGGCTCAAAAAAGCCGTGCTGCTGTCTTTCCGCATCGCCGACAACCGGATCATGGAAGGCGGTGAGACCAAGTATTTCGACAAGGTCGAACCGAAATTCGGCGGCTTCAGGCCGGAACACTTCGCCGCCATCGGCGCTCGCGTGGTGCCGCCCGCAACCGTCCGGCGCGGCGCTTACATCGGACCCGGCGTCGTTTTGATGCCGTCATTCGTCAACATCGGCGCATACGTAGATTCCGGCACGATGGTCGACACTTGGGCTACCGTAGGTTCCTGCGCCCAGATCGGCAAGAATGTGCACCTTTCCGGCGGCGTCGGTATCGGCGGCGTATTGGAGCCCTTGCAGGCTGCGCCCACCATCATCGAGGACAACTGCTTCATCGGCGCACGCTCGGAGGTCGTCGAAGGCGTCATCGTCGAGGAAGGCTCGGTCATCTCCATGGGCGTGTACATCGGCCAGAGCACCAAGATCTACAATCGCATGACCGGCGAGATCACCTACGGACGCATACCGGCCGGCTCGGTGGTGGTGTCCGGGAACCTACCCGCAAAGGATGGAAGCCACAGCCTTTACTGTGCAGTGATCATCAAGCACGTGGATGAGAAAACCCGCAGCAAAGTGGGCATCAACGAACTGCTGCGCGATTAATCGAGTTTGGGGATAAGCAAGTCAATCCGGGAAAATTCAAACATAACAATGAGGTAGAACTATGAAAAAAAGCCTGTTTCTGAGCCTAGCGCTGCTGGTTTCCACGAGCGCCTTCGCCGCCACGGATCACTACGTCCGCCGTGAGGGCAATCATGTCCAGCATCTTAAAGTCACCAAACTTGGCGACGACGTCAACGTAAGCATGGACGTCGATTTCGAGCCCACCGGTTCGGCCGAGGAAGGCCGGAAACCGTGCTCCGCCGAAATTTCGGGCGAAGCCAAGGCGGTCAGCGAGAACGAACTGGTGCTGAAAAAGCAGGCCGAAGGCGAAGCCCACTACTGCTCGCTGAAAATATTGCTGTCCAGCGACGGCGCCAAGGTCGAGCAATCGCCGGACTGCAAATATTTCGTCGCGGGCATCTGCCACTTTGACAGCGACGGGCGGGAACTGATCAAGGTTAAATAACGGCTTGCTCAGCCCCAGAAATGCGAAGCCCCGCCGGATCGAGCGGGGCTTTTTTTATTAGAAAGTCCGGTAGATGTCCCCGTGGGCCTTGATCGGAGGGATCTCTTCGTCTCCAGCGCATCGGGAGCCGCCGGGCTCATCGGCACGTAACATTCGGGCGGGGTACAAACCCCGGCCCGCGCAGGGGATCGCGTCGTTGTACTTGGCCCCGGCGTCGCGGAAGTATGCTTGCCGCATGGCATCAAAGTTGACCAGCGGTATGCCTCAGATCGCCGCCTCAACTCCTCGCCGTCACAGCGTACGCTCAACGAGTTCGGTTGAACTAAATGTTTGAGTCGCTTTGGAAGCACGCTGTTCACTCATTGTGTAACTCCTTTCTTCTTTCTGTTTCCGCACGTCACGACAAGTCACAGAGAGAGTTTAACAAGCACCATTAGAAACTCGACTCCTCTTCCAAGTAATCATCTGGGGGTGTAAAAAGAACTGTGTAATTGGTTTGTATAATCTGACAAAAAGGAAAATAAAGATGACCAGTGATACAGCCAAACAAGACGCCCTGTTAGACGAGTTGCTCAAAGGCTATTCGGATCCCAAGGACATTTTGGGTG
>NZ_DASPLO010000176.1:0-7519 GCF_035627495.1 Methylocaldum sp. | reverse complement strand
CCACCTGATCGAGAATTTTTTCTGCAAACTCAAGCAATTCCGCGCCATCGCTACCCGCTATGACAAAACCGATTGCAACTTTCTGGCCGCCATTTTTCTCACTGCAGCCGTTATCTGGCTCAATTGAGGACACGCCCTAGCGCTTTTTCTCCTTTGGCTGCGATTCCGTCGAGAATTCCCAAAGCCAGCTTGAAACGAGCCGACAATTCGACATAACCGTCGTCTGCCGCCGAACTTGGGTGAATTGGGTGGAGTGAGATTGACCTGAGGCGATGTAACGCTTCAAGAATCTTGCTGCCTCCACCACCGGTCCGAGCCGCCCTAACGGCCTCGTTGTAGGCTTGTGCTTGTATTGGCGACATCAACTGCTCCAGTGGGTGCTCAATCTTTTCGGGCAACCCCTTCAAGCGATCGGCTTTCATTCTCCGCATCATGATCTGCGGCGCCGACGGAGAGGGCTCCGTCAAAATCGCTTTGAGTTGTCTGAGATCGTCCGGCTTCTCTTCCTTCTCGTAAATGCGGCTGAAGGTAGCCAAGTCGTTGAGTAGGCCAGGCTGAATGGTATCCATGAGGCACCACAAGTCTGCGAGCCTGTTCTCTATAGGGGTGCCGGTAAGGCCGACGATGAAGTCCGCATTCAGTGCTTTCGCGGCGTGGGTCATAACGGTGCCTGGCATCTTGATCTTCTGCATCTCATCGAAAACGACCGCCGCATATCGAATGGCACAAAAGCTGTGCTGGTAGTCCCGAAGGGTCTCATAGGTCGTCAGAATCCAGTTGGCCTTGGACAATCTCGTCGAATCCAAGGTTGCCTGCCCAATCTGGATTTCCCTTCCCCCGCGGCTGCGAATATCCACAAGGCCTGAACCGAAGGCTCGAAGAACATCGCCCAATCCGGGAAGGTGCAGATGCTGATTGTGCTCCTGTTCCCAATTTTTCAGTAGGCCAGTCGGGGCAACGATCAGGATCGGAGCAGGCTTTGGATGGCCAAGGTCCATGCCCTCCCGCAACCATGCAAGAAAGGCGAGCGCCTGTAACGTCTTGCCCAATCCCATATCGTCAGCCAACAGCACACCTGGGTGTCCCGATATCCAAGCATCTTGCAACCAGGCCAGCCCTTCTGTTTGATGTGTCTTTAGCGCGGTCTTCAGACGTGTCGGAATGGCTTTTGCGGGAGCAGTTGGCCGGGAAATCCGGACACGGTGGTATCCTACTTCCGAGAGATTGTCGTCAATTTCCAGCACATATTGACCGCCATCCCCAATGGAACCGTGGTCGAAGTCGACAGCTTCTTGCTCGTATTCCGTCACCGGTGACGATTCCGGGGACGGTTTTATCTCGCCCATCAGCGAGATTAGGGTCGACAGGGTATCGGATGTGGCTGGGATGTCTATTCCATTCCAATTCACGGAGGGTTTGCCGTCGGTGATCGCGGATTCAACAGCGGTTTGCAAGTCAGGCACTTGGCCTGGCTCAAGCTTTACCGTTTGGCCACCGACTCGGATGCCGAAGGCCTCCGGCAACCAGGTTTCCTTATTCTTCTTTACCCAGGGTAGAACCTTGGTCTGCCAAATGCCGACGTCCCGGACGCGATCAGAAAACTCCGCTGTTTCGAGGAAGATTGCCTCAAGCACGTCGTCAGGAAATTCATCCGAAAGAGCTTTGGCGATATAGGAGCGTGGATTGCGGACAAATTCCTTTCGGACATTCTGGTGTGCCCGTTGCACCTGCCTGACCACGCCCAGCGCTTTCCGTACTGGCTCATCCAAAACGACATACCAGCCGGCCCCAAGAGTGTAGCGTGCACGGCACTCCATGGATTCCAGAAACCTTTTTCGAGCGAACAGTTCCTGTTGAGCGGGCGGGAGAAGGCTTTCGACCTCGTGCGGCATCTCTTCAAGTCCGTCAGCTACAGCACTGGTCAGATCAGGCCCGAACAATACCGGGTCGAAAGTAAAACCGTCGGCTCCGCTATGCAACGCCAACGAGAAGCTGGCGGCATGGGCAACTCGGGTGCTCCCCAGATAGCCATCCACTTGAATGGAGTTGCCGCTTTCCTCCGGAAGCAGTCCTCTCATTTTTGCCCACGCTCGGAAACGGCCGTCCATGTCGTCAGGAGGGGTCGCGTTGAATGCGTCAGCGGTCTCAACGATTCCGTAAAAGGGCTCAGGAATTCTGAAAAACCTGCTCCCAACCTTGAGCGCCGCTCCTTCCCTCCGGAGACCAGGGACCGGTTGCCCGTTCGTTTGGAGCCACGTGATTTTGAAGCGGAACTCCGGGCGGTCGATGGTCCCGACGTGCTGGAGATCAAGAATGAAGGGCGGGGTGGGTGGTGCCGAAATCGCTCGCGCTGTGCCAATGTCAAGAGCAGCAATGACGTGATGGTGGACGATGACGACGTCTCCCACAATGGAGGCACTTGCCTCATCATCCAGCCAGGCGAGGAGCTGTGAAACGCCTGGAAGCAGGGAGTCTGAAGCGGCTTCAGGCCATTCGCTGACAGCAAAAGCTTGGGCGGCGCCGAGCAGACGATGACGCAGAAGGCGGAACTCGAAGCCTTGAGGTTGGACTTCACAGGAAAGTTCGACCTTTGCCATCAGCGTTTCCAGCCGTAGGGCATATAATCTCGCTCGGATATCCGTATTTTCGTGTGTTTCTCAATATAAGAGGAAACGAGCGACTGCCACTTCCCATGCTCGCTGCCATAATGTGCCTGCCCTTGTTTGCCATGAGGGTCAAGGTAATCGGCCCCACGAATCACATCATCCCTCGTGTATCTTTGCAGATATAGCTTGGGTGTGAAGCTATTGCCGTCGATCCATATGTGGCACTTGCCGTTGTGGCTCCAGTCAGCGACGGTGAGTTTGCCAATTTTCATTAATAACACTGAATGATCTGCCTGAACCTGATAACCCCTTTCTAAAATCCCGTAAGACCGCGTCTTTCCAAAGGCACGTCGGGCATAACTCTGGGCGTTAGGGCCAAAGAGCACCCAAGCATCGTTGATCACATCGGCATTGTAGTAAGCCAGCCAGAAAGCGCGCCGGTAGCGCCACATGCGCTCTTGGGCGACTTGATCGACTACTTCGCAAAACTGCTCAAGGGCGACTCCGGTCAACCATTTGCGAAGCACCGCGACCGCTTCATCCGGAACTCCAACCCATTCCTTGGCATTGAAGGGAAGTCGGGGATCCTTTAAATGCGCCAGGAGGAAGGTGGAAACGTTATCCTTGATTTCCTCTGTAGGATTGCGCTCGGCCCATGGCAATAGGAGAGCAGAAGCCAAAGCTGCTCGATGGGAAGGGGTCGGATAAAGTAGTCTGCCGTCGACTACGCTCCAATCCAAGATGGTGTCAACGTGTTCCAGTTTAGGTCCCTGCTGCAAAAGCAGCTGCGACAGTCTATGGAGCGCCTGAAGCCACGCATGGGCAGCCATCCCCCCAGATGCTCGGCTACCTCCCATGCCAAGTGATTCAAGGACGCTTCGGGGAGCGGCGGGAGGTGCCAAACATGCGTTAGCGATTTGGCGAGGCGCTTCGTCAGGAGCAAAGAGGCGGTAACGGTCATGCCGGTCGGTCCAAGCCCAATTGAATTGCCGCACAGCCCCTTCAAGCTCCTGTGCCACCCGCCGGATAGCCGGCTTTGAAGGATCGAACTCGTTCAAGTATGCCAAGATCAGTCCTTTATAAGCGGTTTGTTTTCTGCAGGACCGAAACTGTTCAAAAAGCCGGTCGAGAAATTCGGGCTCATCGGCCAGCGGCTTTTCACCAATAAACATTATCCAAACCGCAAGCTTCCACTCGCCGAACGAAATGCTTTGCCATGTACCGTTTAGAAGAGCAGTCCTGAAACGGCGAGTCAAAGCCTCGGCATCCAAAGTGGATACTGGTTTAGTCTCTTTGTCGAAATTCCTTGCTAATTTTTCCTCTTCGATAGCGACCCTGGGCAGATCGGGCAAACGGGGGGGAATCACCGGCCTCGCGGTTGCAAGGCTTTCTCTTAAAGTCATCGACGCATTACGCCTTCTTTAACGCTCTCCTTGATTCTGGACAACTCTTCCGTATTAGGCGTGGCCATTAGGAACCGAAGGTCGATTCGTCTATTGGCTGCACGGGCTTCTTCATTGTTCTCCTTACGGACCGGACGATTCTCTGCATATCCACTGACGCCGAGAATGCGTTGGCGGCTGTCATTGTCGACAAGAGCCAGCGAGGGTGCGTGTTGGACCAGCGCATTGAACGTCTTGATGGCTCGGGCTGCGGAGAGATCCCAGTTGGACTTGATGCCATTGTTCATTCTGCTGACGATGGGATGGTCATCTGTGTGGCCCTCAATGAATACGGCCTCAAGCCGACCACCGCGGGATGGCAGGCATGAAGATAGAATTTTTGTTGGAGCGTTGGCGTAGCAGGGAAGTACTTTGGTCATGACTTCCGCCAAACGTTTCAGGGCTTCGCGTCCCTTCTCGGTCAATTGGAACTCGCCTCGTGGAAAAAGCAGTTCCTCGGGTAGGCGAAGCACGCCGTTTTCCGGGTCGATGATGACCTTTACACCAAGCCGTTCCATCTGATTCTTGATGTCTTCCAGCATCTCCCTGCGCGTCTCGTTTGCCTGAGTGAGAGCGCTGGTAGTCTGGTCAAACTTTTCCTCTTGCTCCCGGAGATTCAGGGCGAAGGCCATCAGCATAATGATGAAGATGAAGAGCATGCCCACCATCAGGTCGGTCATGGAGACGAAATAGCTTTCTTCCTCGGTCGTATGCATGCCATTGTTCGGACTAGCCATGGATCAGTCTCTTCAAACGCCAGCCTGGGTCATTTTCTCAGCTGCCTCCATCAGTTTGTCAGCGCCTCCGTCAGTTCTTCGACCGTCTCTTTGAGTTCCGTAATACCGCCGCTTAGTAGAGTCAGGGATTTTGCAAAGTGCCCATCCATCTTCTCAACATATTCGATAACTCGGCCGTGATAGGCGTCAGTTCCCTGTTGGATTCGCCCGAATGCGGCGGACAGATCCTCATCCACCTTTTCGAAACGTTGACGGTAGCTTTCCCAGCTCTGCTGGACAGACTGAGCCCCGTCGCGGATTGTCTTCGCAACCTCGGTGAGCTGATCGTGGGCCTGTTTGACCGCCTGCGAAGTGGCCTCAATTTGCTGGGCAGCGCGGCCAAAGCGGTCAGCGGTCTGAGCGATGGGAGTTCCAGCCTCTCGAAGCTGGATTAAGGACTGGTCAATTTCCGCCATGACCTCCCGGAGACGGATAATCGATCCATCGAAACCGTCAAGTTGGGCTGTCAAACGACCATCAAGAGCGTGGAGAGTACTTTCAAGCCCTTTAATCTGAGTGGCGAAAGGTGTAACGACCTCACCGAAACGCTGGGTGGCCGCATCCACCCTCGTGGCAAGGATATTACCTGCCCGATCAACTGCCCCTCTGATACCTTCGGCAGACGCCGAAAGTTCGCCTTTCCACTGCGAGGCAGCGTCGGCAAGGCCACCTTGGAACTGCTTGGCGATTTGGGCAATGGCTGCCCCCAGTTCAGATGAAACCAGCTCAGCGTCGGTCCGCAGCGACTGGGATGCCCCAGCGAGGATTTTCTCAAGTCGCGAAGCCGATTCCGCGACGCTCGTTTCCATCGACCGTGCTGCCCCACCAATAAGGTTTTCCAAGCGCTCGGCTGCTTTTTCAATTCTGTCGCTGAAGCTGCCACCACTTTGTCCGAGTCCCGAAATCATTGTCCCAAGGGTCTCCTGGAGCGTGGCCAATGTCTGGGCCAGGGCAGTCATTTCAGCACCAGTTGTACCCTGAAGGCTGCTCTTGAACTCACCCACCATCTGGTGCATGGCGTCCTGGTTCACTTCCCCGAAATTTTTTGCCATCCCATCAATTGCCGTGACCATCGGCTCGACTGCCTTGCCGATCACCGCTCCAAGCGAATCGTTAAGACGCAGTTCCAGTGCCTTAGCGACCTCGACGGCAAAGTCCGTATTGAAACGCTCCAGCTGAATAGTCTGCTTTTTGAGTTCATCGACCTGTTGGAATGCCAGCCACTCGGGCGTGACTGATGTCATTCGCTGCTCCAGGAGTTCGCACAGTCGATCAAAGTAGAGTTGGACGCGAAGGCTCAGTAATTTGACGAAAAGCGAAAGCAGGATCGATGAGCCCAGGCCCGCGATCGAGGTGGCAAATTTGAAGGTCGCGGCAGTCAACAAGTTGCCAAGGGAATCCTTTGCCTGTTTGACGTCACCGGCGACGCCCTCACTGGCGAAGTAAATGGCGGCTACCAACCCCAGGAAGGTGAACAGCAGGCCGATGCCGACGAAATAGTTCGGGACTGCTTGGTAAAAGGAAAGATTAAGTTCGCTGGAGACGCTACCAACATTGAGATAGGTCGATGGACGGACCGTATTTCTGATAGCCCCAGGCTCACCAAGTCTAGGGAGAATCAATGTTTCCTTGAATTCTTCCCAGCCGTGCTTCAACAGCCGCTCTTGCGTTATAACCTCGTCGATTCGAGCGAAGTCGTTATTGAAAGCGTCATGGTCTGGCGTTGCGCGAAGTTGCTTCTTCACCCGGCGAAGGGTGCTGAGCATCGGCACCATGTGCTTGATAACGAACCAGAGCAGGATGAGCAGGGCGATGACAAGCATGCCGCCGGCGATGCCGACCGCCACTTCCGGGTGCTTAAAAAAATCAAATATCGGCAGCAGAACTGCCGTAATTGAATTCGACGAGTCGGATTCCATAACCAATGTGGCCAAGGGAGCAAAGTGAGTTGAAAATTCATTGCGCCCAAATGGCACAACGCCTGTCGAGTCCGGCTGGAATCCGAATGTAGGAGGATGCCCCCTCAGTGTTTCAGGGCTAGAATGGACAGAATTTGTCCCGGTTATTGCGGTGGAATATAGTGGTTATATGGGAGTGGGTCAATTCGGTTGAAAGCAATGCCCGATTGACGAAGAATCCGATCAAGTCATCGTGAAGCGATTCCGCTTTTTTGCTGATAACGTGTTTGTCTGCTGGAATATATATTTCCGAATTTACTCGATTGTTATAAGGTCTAATCGTTTTCGCCTTCAAGGAAGCCTATCATGAAAGCATATTCCCTGGATTTAGGTACCTGGATAAGTGAATTCGTGAAACCGATTTGAGACGATTATTGGTCCGGCCGTTAAATCAGAATCGTGTATCGAACGCATTTCTAATTATTTTCCGTTAATTCAGATAGTTACACTGATAGTCATGTATTGAAAATCGCCCTTTAGTTACCGAAACAATAAGGTAAACTAGGATAAATTCCATACAGAATTCGTACCCGGCTATGTCTTGCTAAATCGAACTCACTGAAGCCGAACGTTTCACCTTGGAAGAATTTTCCCAATAGGGCGCCTCGAAAAACCTGTCTGCTGAGATAATGGCTATCTCTCAACCCATGCAAGAAGCCCCGCCATGAAGATCAAAGAGAGCCTGTTTGCTGCTGAGGAACGAGAAGCCAAGCTCGACCGACTCGGAGATGTGTTGC
>NZ_DASPLO010000175.1:0-93961 GCF_035627495.1 Methylocaldum sp. | reverse complement strand
CTCCAGTTGTTCGCGTTCAGCGGGTGTGATGACCAGTTCGGCTTTCGGGCGGCCGTTTTTCATTGGGTATCTCCTCAAATCTAAAGACACCCAGAAATTAAGCAAGATTTATGCTACGTATTAATGGGACAGGACACTAGTAAGCGGTCGAGTGAATCGAAATCGCGGTTTTCAAGCAGCGAAAGGATGTGCAGCTTATCGGGGAATCCGCTGGTGCGGCTGCACCCCATGCCCGGCAGAAAAAGCAGAAATATTGTCAAGACAAAAGCCGAATTTACCGCGAAGGGGAAAAATCGTTGCATCGGCGCACCTTTGTTATGAGTAAGCTTTTTTCTCGTCACACGATCCCGGAAAGTCCCGGCCGATATTCCTGCGTAGGAGACGTGGAAACGAGGCTACTCTTAAGCTTGAGTGGTCTTCCCTAGGGTTCCAGTCCACATCGCCGTTTTAATTGTAGGTGTTTCCGGAAGGGAGGCTTGTTGTTCAAGCTAAATCGTAGGTTCACCAGCCAGAGTAATCTTTGGAGGCATCCAAGCTTGCCGTTCCAATGAGCCAACCCCGAGCGCCGGCGACCGTTTCGACGCGCCTGCCCGAAAGTCTTTGCCGTATCCATTTTATCGTTCGCCGGCGGTGAACAATCGCTGATCCCAAATCACCGGTTCGGGCGCCGAATGCTCGATGGGGGAAAGTTGAGATGCGCAGGATTGATCAAGACATCCCGCTCGTACCGTCCACGACGGACGGCTCGATCAAAAAAGATAGAAACCGTTTGTGTTGAGCCCTTCGACTCTGCGCTATCGTGCGACGCTCAGTGCGAACGGGTCTGTTCAGAGCCTCTTAGAAGCTGTCTTCGAACTACGGCGCGCCGCCGCGGTCCCATTTCTCTCCTGGCGAAATGGTCATGTACGCCTCGGTACACGCCGGTTATTACGCGCCCCATCCGTGGGACTCGCCCTGCGGGCCAGCCTGCGGCTGTTCCCTTTGCGTATCCCGCGCTCCGGGTCACCCTTCCGCGCCTTGTCCCGACATCCCTCGTGACGTTTCAAGACAGCTTCTTAGCGACATCGGACGAATCAGTCCTTTTAGGCTCGCCAAGTGTTCACGGCCGTGGAATGCGGAATTTACGCCCTTCCGATTGCAGCACGAGGCTGTCGGAACGGATCTCCAAGAGTTCCGCGCCGCCTTGGATGCGGTCACCTACCCGGTATTTCTTCATGTCGATGATCGCAAAACGCTCTTCGGGCTGCTCGGAGTAGGCGAATACGTTGATCGTGATGGGCGCCATCCGCTGCTGAAAATCGACGGGCATGGCATGGAGAAACGGAATGGCGGGTTTGTCCGCGAGATCCTGGGGCGGCGGGTCGCGGGGTTCCGGTGCGCCTGCGGGAGCCCGGAATGCGACAGGGGGAATAGCTTCTTCGCCCGTAGCGGGTTCGATCGCGGGTTCCCGATGATCGACAGGTTTCGTTTGCCGAGGAAGCGCCCCGCTTTTCTCCGCCGGCTTGTCGAGCCGTTTGTCGGTAGTCTGCGCCGAAAGGCGTTCCGCTTTTTCGGGCGGCGCGGATTTGGGTTTGGACATCGTTGGTAGTGCAACCGATTGATCGGCGGTGTCGTCGGCCTTTTCCTTAGGGCGCTGCGCTACCGGCGGCTGTTCAACTTGTACGAGCGCCGGAGGCTCCTCTTTTTCTGGAGGTTGGATTTCCGGCGAGCTTAAGGTCGCCGGGGCGGAATCCGATTGTGCTGCCGTGGCGCCGGATGCGGCAGCGCTTTCCACCTTGTCGGTTTCAACGGCTTTTTTAGCCGTATCCGCCATGATGGGCTGCGCCGGCGGTTCGCTTTTCCCCCATCGGGTGAGCCAAAGATAGCCCAGGACGGCACCGTTAAGCACGATGAGGAGCGCTGCCATCCAGGCCAGCCCGCGATGCCGCGGCGGCGCTGGATCGACTTGGACAGGAGCGAGCGGCGCGGCTTGACCCGCTTGCCGTTCGCGTTCCGATTTTCGGAGTGCTTCGAGAATGTAGGACATCGATGCTGTTCCGGTTTTATGGAGAACCTGGGGCTAGCCTTGGCACGCCAGGGTCGCCGGCTCTTTTGGCGAGATAAATCATGGTATAGGGACCCGCGACACCGTCCGGAGCCAATCCGTGCTCTACCTGAAATGCGATCACCCGGGCCTTTAGATTCGCATCGAAATAGTCGTCGGCTCCGTCTTGAGCCGATGCGCGCAGCATCTGCCTCAACCACTTCACGGTATCGCTCTTGTTGCCCGCATTAAGTGGCGCGGCGTCGCCGTTGGGTGGTTTCCAGAGCAAGGTGGAGCCGCCCCCCCAAAACGGCAGAATGTCCGCCAAGTAAAAGGCATGGTTTTGTTCGCCAAAACTCAGTTCGATCTTGTCGTCGCGAATGCCGACCAGGGTTGCATAACGCTTTCCGCCGTCAGGCGCCGTGAATTCCAGCACGGCCGGGTGATCGAGCGTTCGCAGTTGAAACCAATTGCCGGTGGTCGAGAGACAACGCAGCCCTTTCCGTTCGGCAAATTGGCAGATCTTGGTGGTCTCGTCGGGCGGCTCGATCCGCCACAAGGACAGGAGGCGGGCAAAAGCCTTGTCACGGGTCAGGCCAGGGTCGACGATCAGTTTGGCAAACGCCTGCTCCGGATCAGGCGTTGCGGCGGGTTTCGGGGGCTCCAGGGCATTTTGCGGCGTGGCTGACGGCGCCAAAGGGATCGGAGCATCCGGTTTCGGCTGGTCGATGGGCCGATCGCGTGCCATGAGCGGATCCAACAGAGCGGACAATTGACGGGGCATGGCGACCGAGTTGGGCAGGAAGGCAAAGCCAGCATAGACCGATCCGCAAACGGCGAGCACGGCCAGAAGACCAAGAGGTGTGATGGGTGAAGGTCGTATGGAATGTCCGACGCTGCCTTTCGGCATCAGTTCGTTGGCGGCCTTCCGCGCAATGGCATAGCCGGCGCTGTTTTTTCCAAGGGTGTAAGCGCCCAGCAATGCCCGGTCGCAGATGAGATTGATCAGACGCGGAATCCCCCCCGATCTGCGATGGATTTCACCGACGGCCATCCGGCTGAACAGCCGATCCTTGGTGCCGCTGACGGCCAGACGATGCCGGATATAGGCCATCGTTTCCCGGACACTCAGCGGACGTAGGTGATAGCGCGCGGAAATCCGTTGCGAAAGTTGCCGCAAGTCCGGCTGAGCTAACATGGTGCCCAGTTCGGGCTGGCCGACGAGGATGATTTGCAGCAGTTTGGCCTGATTCGTTTCGAGATTGGTGAGCAGTCGAATCTGTTCCAGCACTTCGAAGCTGAGGTTCTGCGCCTCGTCGATCAGGACGATGGTTCGCCGCCCGCGGGCGTGGGTTTCGAGAAGATGCCGATTCAACAAATCGATGAGCTGCTTCAGGCTCGCCCGGGCCTCGGGGTAAACGATGTGCAGTTCGTCGCAAATGCTGGCGAGCAGTTCCCGAGGGTTTAGCCTGGGGTTGAAAATTAGCGCGACGTCGACGTCCTCGGGCAACTGGTCCAGGAGACATCGGCATAAGGTCGTTTTTCCGGTGCCGACTTCGCCCGTCAGCACGACGAATCTCCCGCCTACGCTGATCCCGTACAAGAGATGGGCCAGCGCCTCTTGGTGTTGGGGGCTCAGATAGAGATAGCGCGGGTTTGGGGCGATGGAAAAGGGAGGTTCGCTGAGATGAAAATACGGCGCGTACATGATGGTGAGGGAGAGACTCCTCGCGGTGCTATTTCGACGTCAAGCCTGAGCCGACGATACCATTGCGTCGAAGGGGGCTGTCAAGTTTATGGGCTCAAAAAGGTTTCTTCTCTCAAAAACTTGATCTTACGCCCTTTGCCATTCGTTCGATCAAGGCTCAAACCCCGAAGATCGGGCCATCATCCAGACCAGCATCTCTTCGGTGACTTCGTCGGGTTCCGGTGTGCTTGTCGGAGGATTAGTAACTAATGACTTGGCGCCATGTAATTCCAGGAGGTGCTCAACGGTCTCGTTGAGCGTCATCCGCTGCTCTTTGGCCAGCTTGGCCAAGGCGGTGTAGGTGCTCTTCTTGAGGCTCATCCGTTGCAAATTCGTTGAGCATTGGCGCTGGTTCAGGGCGTTCTGCAAGCGTTTCCAGCCCGTGTCGTTCAAGTGGCGTTCGATCCACCCGTTTAATTGCTGCACGTCCGAACAGAGATCGAGCTGTTCGGCGGCGCCTGCTTCGTGAGTTACTAATATTTCCTGTGTTCTGTCCGGTTCCTTGAGCATGCGCTGCAAGTAAGTCAGTGCAGCTACGTGTTTTTCGGGTTTGAGTCCGCGCATACATGAACCCATTAGTTACTCATTTACGGCGAAATCATATCACCCGGAGCCACAAATTAACATTAATGAGTAACTCACAAATATAGGGTCAACCCTCGGTTCAAACCGCGTATAAAAGCGGAACCCGGGAAAAAATCGCGCTCATAGGTGTCGTATAAGACACGGTGCATCGTGCGGTAAAGTTTCGTTGATCGCCGCGTCGTGAAGATTAGCTTGCTATGGACAGCCACCTAACGCGAACACAGGGAGAGCATCATGGACGATTTCAGATTTTTGCGAAACACAGCCGGCGTCGCCTTAGCCGCTGGGCTCGCCATGCCGAGTGTCGATGCCCGCGCCGAAGCGGAGCGTCTTCCGGCCTACGGCGTCGATCTTGCGCAGACTTCGGTCTCGGGCATTTCCTCGGGCGCTTATCTGGCGGTGCAGTTCCATGTCGCCCATTCCGGGATCGTCCGCGGCGCCGGGGTCATTGCCGGCGGACCCTATTACTGCGCCGAGAACAGCGTCGATAAGGCCACAAGGAACTGCATGAAACCCGATGCCGCCCATCCCGTACCCGATGTGACGCATCTCAAGTCCGTCACCGATCAGCTCGCGCAGTCCGGTGCTATCGATGATCCCGTTCAACTGCAGGATGACCGGGTATGGCTGTTTTCCGGTACTGCAGACTCGGTCGTCGAGCAACCGGTAATGGATGCCTTGCTACGCTATTACCATTCTTATGTGGACGATGGCGGAATTATTTACAAAAAAGACCTGAATGCGGGGCATGCTATGGTCACGGAAACGGATGGAGCCGCCTGTGCCTATACGGGGCCTCCGTTTATCAATGATTGCGACTACGACGCAGCCGGAGCGCTACTGGCCCATATCTATGGGCCGCTGACCCCGCCCGCTGCCGAGCCAACGGGGCGCTTCGTCGTGTTCGATCAGAACGAATTCCTCCCCGACCGGAAGGCTCATGATCACAGCCTGAGCGATTCGGGCACGGCATACATCCCGGAGGCTTGCACTTCGAAGCGTTGCCGGGTGCATGTCGCCCTCCACGGCTGTTTGCAGAACGAGGATAAAGTCGACGATGCTTTTTACCGGCAGGCGGGCTACAACCGCTGGGCCGATACCAATGATTTGATCGTCCTCTATCCGCAAACGACCGCCCGCTACGGTTTGAGTTGGCCGTACTGGACTTTGAATGTCGTGTGGAATCCCAATGCTTGCTGGGACTGGTGGGGGTACGACAGCGCCGATTACCACACCAAGGACGGAGTCCAGATCAAGGCGATCCGGGGCATGCTCGATCGGCTGGCGGAAACGAAACCGTGATGATCCGCGACTCGCTGCCGAGCCGTGCGAAAAACATTACTCGAAAGAATCGATTTCGGAATGGGAGAGTACGGCGATCAGTCCCAACCGACGACGTCGTAACCGCGCTCCTGCAAGCATCGGTTTACAAACGACTGATAAGCGGGATCCGGCCCCGATCGGCCGAACATGGATCGAATCAGTCCCGCCGTCGCGCCGCTCGCGGCGCCGATGGCAGAGCCGGCGCCGGCCGATCCGACCACGGCTCCGCCGACCGCGCCGGTCGCCGCGCCCATGGCAGCGCCTCCGAGAGTGTTTCTGGCGGCCCGGCCGGCGCCGGTCTGGCGAGAATCGGCCCCGGCCGTTTTAGCCAAGGACTTGCACTCGGCGATGTCCTGGTCGGCGGCGCCCTGGCCTACATTCTGAAGATGCTCGTTCGGGTAAAGCACCGGTCTCGCAGTGGCGCAACCGCCCAATCCGATTACAAACGCGAATACGATCAATGCAACGGCGGGTTTCATACAAAGTTCTCCGTGATCAGGCATGGCGTGCCTTGCGGTTACACTCCGCGTTTCTTCCTGCCTTTCATCTTTAGCTCAAGACATTATTTTCGGCACTTAATTCCTTTTTTTCTCAAGGTCCGCCAATCCGACGTCGAGACTATGCGCCGGCATTTATAGGTGCCGATGATCGTTTCCGGTCTTGTGCCGGGCACTAAGAACGCTTGGGGATGTCTGACAATGTAGTCCATCGAAACGGATGTCGGGTGGAGAAGTTATTTTTTGCCGGTCGATTACGGCGGGTTTGCCGAGGAGTAGATAGGCTCGACAGGTCGTTGCAGGCGAATGGATATTGAAGCAGGACCTTGATGAAGGTGACGGGAGCGTCTTATGAACAGGCGGTGGCTTTTAGCTGGTGTATGCGTAGCGCTGCTATCAGGCTGCACGACCGATCCGTATACGGGCGAGAGGCGAATAAGCAACTTGGGTAAAGGCGCCGGTATCGGCGCGGCGGTCGGCGCGGGCGCCGGCACATTGTTCGGCGGCAACGATGCCGCAAATGCCGGTTGGGGCGCATTAGCCGGTGGCGCCGTGGGTGCGGCTGTCGGAGCTTACATGGACCGCCAGGAGCGGGCGATGCGTGAGTCGTTGCAGGGCACCGGCATAGACGTGCAACGCACCGCGGAAAACACCCTCAATCTGAACATGCCCAGCAATATTACCTTTGCATTCGATTCGGCCACTCTGACGCCTCAAGCGCAAAGCGCTTTGAACTCGGTGGCGTCGGTTCTGAACCAATACCCCGAATCTACCATCAACGTGACCGGGCATACCGACGATATCGGGTCGGACAGTTACAACCAACGGCTTTCCGAGCAACGCGCCGGGAGCGTGGCCGGCTACCTGATCTCAGGCGGGGTCAATACCGCCCGTATTTCCCAGCAGGGTATGGGCGAGCGAATGCCGAAATTCCCCAATACTGACGAGGGCAACCGAGCACAAAACCGCCGCGTGGAACTGGCGATCGTAGCCAATCAAAATGTGGGCGCTCAGCCCGGCAGCGCTCCGCCGCAAGGGAATTACCCTCCGTCGGGGCGTCCGCCATCCGGCGGCTACCCGCCCGCCGGTGGTTATCCGCCCTCGGACAGCCCAGTCACGCCAAGGACTTATCCTCCTTCGGGCGGCGGGTATAGCTATCCCCGCTGAGGAACGGGGCCGTTAATTGAATCGTTAGTCCCACCATGGATGAGCGGGAATCGGAGACAAGCGAGTTGGCCGGCGTAGCGCCGAAGAGAGCGAGACACCGGAACGGCCGACAGATAATGGTGATGTCTGACGATCCATCGAATAGGAAGATGACAGGAGGTTATTATGAATAGGCGATGGCTTGTGGTGAGTTTGTGCTCGGCGTTGTTGGCGGGCTGTGCGACCGATCCGCAAACAGGCGAGAAGCGTCCTCGAGGTACAGTCATGGATGTGGACCGCCAGGGGCGGGCGATGCGTCTGGCATTGGAAGAGGCCGGTATAGACGTGCAACGCACCGCGAAAAATACCCTCAATCTGAATGTCTCCTTTCCGTCCGGTTCGGCCAGTTTGACGCCTCAAGCGCAAAGCGCTCTGAAATCGGTGGCGTCGGTTCTAAACCAGAATCCCGAGTCCACCGTCAACGTCACCGGGCATGCCGACGATGTCGGGTCGGACAGCGGCAACCAGCGGCTTTCCAAGCAACGCGCCGGGAGCGTAGCCAGCTACCTGGTTGCCAACGGGATCAATGCCGCCCGCATCTCGCAGCAGGGCATGGGCGAGCGAGCGCCGAAGTTCTCGAGCACCGATGAGGCCAGCCGGGCGGAAAACCGCCGCGCGGAACTGGCGATCGTGATCCGTCAAGACGTGGGCACTCAGCCTTCGGAACGTCCGCCTGCTGACAATTCGCCTACTCCACGGACTTATCCGCCGTCGGGAGGCGAATAGAGTTATCTTCGCTGGATGGCTTTAGGCTGAAGGGTGGTGAAACCGGAACGGCTGACGAATAAATGATCTCGGATGGCGCGTGTTTCCGTACGCGATTCGCTTCTTACGCCGAGGTCTGATTCATAGTCGTCAATGCTAATCCGAGAATCGGCTGACCGGTTGCGGATTTTGGGACCGCTTGCTGTTCTTGTCCATTACCCCCGGGATGGACTTGGTCGGCCCGGAGAACTTCTTTTTCAAAACGGTTACGCCGGTCTGGGGTTTGGCCAAGGGGACAAGGTCTTTCCGGTTGAGCCGATCTTGGGCGACATCGGTTCTCATCCGCCGGTCCCGTTCTTCGATCAAGCCCGGCAGCGCCTCGCCGTCGCGATTGAACGACCATTCGAGGATGGGAGCGCCCAAAGGCATCTTATCGCCATGTCTTCCGAACGGCGCCGAGTTCCATACATGCCAGGTCTTGCCGTAGCTGTTCATTTTTCCTCTCATGAGCGCCTTTTCGGCTGTTTCGGGTATTCCCGGCGCGGTGAGCTGGCCGGAAAGGATCTCGTAATTGTGGGGGTGCCAGTATCTTTTCTCTTGGAGAGGCAGAGACTCGAACAGCGTTTCCGAGATGATGTATTCGATTCCGATGAGGTTGGCTTGGGTGGTGTTGCCGTCGAACAGCACGCACTGGGCAAAGTCCTCGTTGACCTGGTGACAATAGTGGTGCGCTTCCATCTGATGGGACGGATTCCTTTTCGCAACATGGAAACCCGATAGATAGATATCCATCGGGCGCAGGGGCGATTGGCTTTGCAGCATTGCGGCCCCGGTTTCGAGCACTTGGGTCTTCGTGGTTTTTCCCCGGCCTTCGGGCTGTACGCCGGGGTTCTTTTTCTTCATGCCCCCGCAGCCCGATACCACGGCTAAGAGTCCCAGCGTTGCGAGTATGCATTTAGCGTTGCCCGATGCCAGTTTTTCCATAACGTTCCTTCCGAAAAATCCATGGACGACGACCCCGCCTGGATTGTTCCTTCTTAAACCGGATGGCAACAATAAGCGAATCTACCTAAAGTCATGATTCGGTCGGGGGCGGTCAGCCGAGTGGCTTGATTTCCGTCACAACTGCATTCGGCGCAGCCGGAGGGCGTTGGCGACCACCGAGACCGAACTCAGGCTCATGGCTGCCGCGGCGATCATCGGGGACAACAACAATCCGAAGAATGGGTACAGCACGCCGGCCGCTACGGGAACGCCCAATGCGTTATAGATGAAGGCGAAAAACAGGTTCTGCCGAATGTTGCGCATGGTCCCCCGGCTCAGCCGGTAGGCTTTGACGATGCCGCGCAGATCGCCTTTCACCAGCGTTACGTCCGCGCTCTCCATGGCCACATCGGTGCCGGCGCCCATGGCGATGCCGACCTGCGCCAAGGCCAAGGCCGGCGCATCGTTGATCCCGTCGCCGGCCATGGCGACTTGTCGGCCCTCCGTTTGCAGTCGTTTGACGATATCGACCTTTTGCTCGGGGAGCATTTCCGCTTCTATTCGATCGATCCCGAGCCGGCCGGCCACGGCCTGGGCGGTGGTGCGGTTGTCGCCGGTGGCCATGACGACATCGATGCTTTCTTTGTGCAAAGCCTCGATCGCTTCGGGAGTTGAGGCCTTAATGGGGTCGGCGACACCGATCAACCCGGCCGGCCGATCGTCGACGGTCACAAACATCACGGTTTGCCCATCCTGCCGAAGCGCATCGGCCTGATCCCAATCAAGATTAACGCCGAGTTCGCTCATCAGCTTGGCGTTGCCGACGGCCACTTTCCGGTCTTCGATCCGCCCGATCACGCCCAAACCGGTCATCGACTGGAACTCACCGACCTCGGCCAGGCGGAGACCCTGATCTTGGGCGCCTTTTACCAGGGACTCGGCCAACGGGTGTTCGCTGGCTCGCTCCAGGCTGGCGGCCAGGCGCAATAGCTCGCTCGCCGAAAAGCCTGCCATGGGAACGACCGACATCAGACGCGGCTTGCCTACGGTCAGCGTGCCGGTTTTGTCGACCACCAGCGCGTCGATCTTTTCCAGAAGTTCCAAGGCTTCGGCATTCTTGATGAGCACTCCCTCGACCGCACCTCGGCCCACTCCGACCATGATGGACATCGGAGTGGCGAGTCCCAACGCACACGGGCAAGCGATGATCAGGACGGCAACGGCATTGACGATGGCATAGGCCAATCGGGGTTCGGGGCCCCACAGCGACCAGGCGATAAAGGTGAGAATGGCGACCATGATGACCGCCGGCACGAAATACCCGGCGACGACATCGGCCAATCTCTGGATCGGGGCCCGGCTGCGCTGGGCCTCGCTCACCATGTGGACGATCTGCGCCAGCAGGGTATCGCTGCCCACCCGTTCCGCCCGCATCAAAAGGCTGCCGGTGCCGTTTACCGTAGCGCCGATCAGCCGGGCTCCGGCGGTTTTCTCGACGGGGAGGGATTCGCCGGTCACCATCGATTCGTCCACGGCGCTCGAACCTTCCACCAGAATGCCGTCGACGGGGATTTTCTCCCCGGGACGCACACGCAACACATTCCCGACTTCGATTTGACCGAGCGCGACGTCCACCTCGCTGCCATCCTCCCGCACCAGGCGCGCGGTCTTGGGCGCCAGCCCCAGCAGGGCTTTGATCGCGGCGCCGGTTCGGGTCCGGGCTCGAAGCTCCAGCACCTGTCCCAGCAGCACCAAGGCGGTGATGACCGCCGCCGCCTCGAAGTAAACCGCCGCCGTACCCTCTTCCGTGAGCATGGCGGGCGGAAAGATTCGCGGAACGAGAACGGCCACGACGCTGTAAACCCAGGCCATGCCGACGCCGAGCGCGATGAGGCTGAACATATTGAGATGGCGGTTGACCACCGACTGCCAGCCGCGCTGGAAAAACGGCGCTCCGGCCCAGAGCACCACCGGCGTGGCCAAAATCAGTTCGAGCCATTGCAGTCTTCGCACCGTGAGCTGCTCCGGCATCAGGGCCGGCGCCATATCGTGCAGCATCACCAAGGCCAGCAGCGGCAGCGACAAGGCGGCGCTCACCCAAAACCGCCGGGACATCGCCTTGAGCTCGAGGTTTTCCTCTTCCATCTCGACCTGCCGCGGTTCCAAGGCCATTCCGCAGATCGGGCAGTTGCCGGGACGGTCGCGAACGATCTCGGGATGCATCGGGCAGACGTATTCGGTCCGGGCGGGCCCGGCGGGTTCTCCCGCCCTTTCGAGCGCCATGCCGCATTTGGGACATTGGCCCGGCTGCGGCTGCCGGATTTCGGGATGCATGGGGCAGGTGTATAGGGCTGAGTCCGTTCGGCTGGCGAATTGCATGGTCATTTGCAGGTTATCCTCGGGTTCTGAGAAGAGCCTCGTCCAGATGTTTCACTCTATATTCTGAGACTGCGCCCGTGAAACGCACGTTCATATACGATAAAAAACCGGCCGGCCGCTTCAGTCGTCCGGAGTATCCGTTCGGATCACGATGATCGGCCGCAGCAATCCGACTCCTGCTGTACGGGCGGACATTTCACCGTTCCATAGGAGCAGAATACGCAGCAATCGCCGGGCTTCGGCTTGAGCAGCACGCCGCAAGCTTTGCACTCATAGAAATACTGGCAGGCATCGGCCGGCATCGATTCGGTTTCCGCATGCCCGCACTCCGGGCAGGTCAGAGTCGATTCCGAAATGACGCCCGTCATGGCGCGATCTCCTTGAGGGTGGACGGATAACCGGCGGCCTTGGTCGCTTCGGTGAGCGTATCCGCCGAAGTCGCGGCGTCGTCGAAATGTACGGTGGCGCGTTTATGCTCGTAATCGATGGAGACCTGTTGCACGCCGGTCACGCGCTCAAGCACTTTCTTGACCGTAATGGGGCACACCGGACACGTCATGTTTTGCACTTCGAGCGTCGCAATGCGCGGTGCGGCCAGAGCTGTGCCGGCCACAAGGCTAAACAGTAAAATGAAAGAAACGAAGGTTTTCATGATGCTCACCTCAATAAGAGCGGGGCGTACCACGGGAACGCCACCAGACCCAGCAAAGGAACGGCCACCAGCCAAAAGACGATGCGGCGCCTCTTCAGGGTTGCGCCTTCCGCGCAGGGCTTGCCGGGATCACATGCCGGGGGAGCCAGGTAGAGCTTGCGGAAGGCCAGGCCGAGGAAAAAGAGGGTCAACAGGAGAAACACCGGCCGGACCGGCTCGAAGAGGGTCAGGTTTGCCACCCAGGCCCCGCCGATACCGAGACCCAGCAAGACCAGCGGCGCCACACAGCACAAGCTCGCGCCGATACCCGCAAGCACGCCCGAAATCAAGGCTTGTTTCTGGTTCATGGCAATAGAACAAGTTATGACGGAAAACGTACTATAAGCTCCGTACCCAAGTACGGAGTCAAGACCATGATGCAAGAAAATTTCACGATTGGCGCCTTAGGAAAAAAAGCGGGGGTGAATGTCGAGACCGTTCGCTTCTACCAGCGGCGCGGCTTGCTGGCCGAACCGGAAAAGCCTTTAAGCGGCATTCGGCGCTATACCGAAAATGACGTTTTGCGGGTGCGCTTCATCAAGGAAGCCCAAAAGCTCGGCTTTTCGCTTGCCGAAATCGCGGACTTATTGAGTCTCGAAGATGGCCGCCACTGCCGGGAAGCGCGTGAGATTGCTTTAAGAAAACTCGCCGCGATCCGCGAGCGGATCGAGAGTCTGCAGGGTATGGAGCGAACGCTTGCCGATTTGGTTGAGCATTGCACGGAAAACAACGATCAAGCTTTTTGTTCCATCATTGCAGCACTGAACAGAGGTTTGTAAACGTCTTTTTGCTCGTTCGTGCTACCATTTTCGTCAATGCACAATAAAGCACAGATTGAAAGAAAAACTAATTAATAACTACTAGGAAATTCGATATATGTACGTAAGAAAACCTGTTATCTCGGTAATATTGGCCGGGGCCTTTTCGCTGTTCGGGGTCTCCGCCGCAGTTTATGCAGAAAAGCATGCGAAAGAAGCCACGGAGCATCTGGATCAGGCCGTAGAAAGCGGTAAGAAAGGGGATGCGGAAGGTGCTGCAAAACACACGGAGGAAGCGCAACAACACGCGATTGAGGAAAATAAAGAGCATCCCTATGCTCAGCCCTCGAAAGCCGTCACGGGAGAAAACCCAAAAGCCGAGCATGACACGAAGGCTTTCAGCGAGATAAAAAAAGCCAAGGGCCATGCTAAAAAAGATCATGCCAAGGAAGCAGGGGAAGCAGCGGACAAAGCTGCAACTCATCTTGAGGAAAAAAAACAGGCGGAATAATCGACTCACCATGAGTTTTACGTATCTCGACGGTTTAGTACTGTCCGGCTAAAACGAAGATACCCCGTTTTAAATTCGCCTGCATTCAAGCCCTCGGCTCCGAAGCCGAGGGCTTTTTATCTCCCGATGCGCCGGTTCAGAATCGCGGTATCCGGAAAGAACTAATCGTCGAAGGCAGTAAAAAATATAGAAGCCTGCGAATGATCACTTTTCCATTTCCGTCCGATGCCCCACATCCGCGTGCCAGCGCCAGATCACGTAAACCGCTGGAATGACCAGCAGCGTCAGCAGCATGGCCGAAAAGACCCCGCCGATTTGGGGTGCGGCCAGGCGCTTCATCACGTCCGCGCCGGTGCCGCTCGCCCACATGACGGGCAACAGCCCGACGATGTCCACCAGGCCGATCATCGCCATGGGCCGGATATGCTCCAGCGCGCCGTTATGGACGGTTTCGATCAGATCGGCCAGGCTGCGCAATCCGCCCTCCGCTTGGCGGCGGCGGCAGGCTTCGTCCAGATAGGCCAGCATCACGGCGCTGGTTTCGGCCGCCGTGCCGATCACGGTGATAATCCCCACCCACACCGCGATGCTGAGATTGTAGTCCAGCAGGAACAGTAGCCACACGGCGCCTACCAGCGACATGGGCAGGCCCAGCATGACAACGACGGTTTCGGCCGTGGAGCGGAAGGTGAAGTAATACAGCACGAAGATGATGGCGACGGTCAGCGGGACCGCCAACTTCAGCCGCTCCTTGACCCGCTGCATGAATTCGTACTGGCCCGACCAGGCGATGGTATAGCCGGCGGGCAGTTCGACCTTTCCCTGCACGGCCCGCTTCAAGTCCTCCACATAACCTCCCACATCGCGCCCGGCCATGTCCACGTAGACATACCCGGACAGCATGCCGTCCTCGTCCCGGATCATGGACGGCCCGCTGATCATGCGAAGGTCCGCCAGTTGCGCCAGCGGCACTTGGGCACCGTTCGGCGTACTGACCAACACCCGACCCAGCTTGTCCAAATCGTCGCGCAACTCGCGGAGATAGCGGAGGTTGACCGGATAGCGCTCGCGCCCTTCGACCGTGGTGGTGATGCTCTCGCCGCCGATGGCCGACTCGATGATCTTGCCCACGTCCATGACGGTTAGCCCAAAGCGTGCGATTTCCTCGCGCTTAATGGCGAAATCCAGAAAATAGCCGCCCGCCACCCGTTCGGCGTAGACACTGCGCGTGCCGGGGACTTCCTGGGCGATCATCTCGATGCTCTTGCCGATGCTCTCGATGGTGTTGAGATCCGGGCCGAAGATCTTGATTCCGACCGGTGTACGCACGCCGGTGGTCAGCATGTCGAGGCGCGCCTTGATCGGCATGGTCCAGGCGTTGGTCACCCCCGGAAACTGCAAGGCCCGATCCATCTCGGCGATTAGGTCTTCGTAGGTTAGGCCTTCCCGCCAGTGTTCCTTGGGCTTCAGTTCCACTACCACCTCCATCATGGAAAACGGCGCCGAATCGGTGGAGGTTTCGGCGCGGCCGGATTTGCCGAACACCCGCTCCACCTCCGGAAATGCCTTGAGCTTTTGGTCCATTTGCTGCAACAGTTTGCCTGCCTCGGTCACGGAAATGCCCGGCAAGGTGGTGGGCATATAAAGGATGGTGCCTTCGTATAGCGGCGGCATGAATTCCGAACCCATGCGCTGAAACGGCACGGCGATGCTGGCCAACAGCAGCAAAGACAGCGCCACCAGACCGGCCCGGTGGCGCAAGGCCAAGGCCAAAACCGGCGCGTACAACCGCCGCAACAGGCGGGTCACGGGGTGGCGCAGTTCGGGAACGATCCGGCCCCGCATCAGGCCCGGCAAACAGGCCGGAACCAGCGTGACCGTCAGTGCCGCGGTAACGGCGATTCCTAAGTTGGTGGTCCAGGCCAGAGGCTTGAACATACGGCCTTCCTGCGCTTCCAGGACGAAAACCGGGATGAAGGAAATGGCGATGACCAGCACCGAGGCGAAGATCGCCGGCCCCACTTCCTTGGCCGAGTCGATCAGCACCTGCAACCGGTCGCCCGGCCGGCCGTCCCGCTCCCATTCCTCAAGGCGTTTGTGGGCGTTGTCCACGATGACGATGGGAGCGTCCACCATATCGCCGATGGCGAGAATAATGCCGCCGATGCTCATGATGTTCATGCCCACGCCGAAGAAATACATGGGAATGAAGGCGATCAGCACCGCCAAAGGCAAGGTGATAATGGGAATGAGCGCGGAGCGGATGTGCAGAAGGAAAGCGACGATCAGCACGCCGGTGACGATCAGTTCTTCCGCCAGGTTTTCGTTGGCGGTGGCGATGGATTCGCGGATCAGATCGCTGCGGTCGTAGGCGGTGACGATCTTGACGCCCTTGGGCAGGGAAGGCTCGATGTCCCTGAGCTTGGCCTTGACCCGCTCGATGACGGCGGGGGCGTCCTCCCCATAGCGCATGACGACCACGCCGCCCACCGCTTCGCCCCGGCCATCCAGTTCCGCGAGTCCGCGCCGCATGTCCGGCCCCAAACCGACTGTGGCGACCTCGCGCAGCAGAATCGGCGTGCCATTCGGGGTCACGCCCACCGCAATTTGCTCGATATCGGCGGTGGATTTGATATACCCGCGTCCCCGGATCATGTATTCCACTCCGGAGAACTCCACCACCCGTCCGCCCACGTCGAGGTTGCTCATCCGCACCTTGTCGATGATCTCGTTCAGGTTGAGCCGGTAAGCCAGCACCTTGGTGGGATCGAGATTGATCTGATACTGGCGCACGAAGCCGCCCACGCTGGCCACCTCGGCAACGCCGTCCACGGCGCGGAGCCAGTAACGCAGATACCAGTCCTGGAAGGAACGCAGGGAAGCCAGGTCCTGCTGTCCGGTCGTATCCACCAGAGCATACTGGAACACCCAGCCCACCGCCGTGGCGTCCGGTCCGAGCTGCGGCGTCACGCCTTCCGGCAGTTTGCCGGCCAACTGGTTGAGGTATTCCAGCACGCGGGAGCGCGCCCAATAGATGTCGGTGCCGTCCTTGAACAGGACATAGACGTAGGAATAGCCGAAATCCGAAAATCCCCGCACGACCGTCACATTGGGCGCCGACAGCAGGGCTGTGATGATGGGATAGGTGATCTGATCTTCCACCAGGTCCGGAGAGCGTCCCATCCAGGTCGTGTAGACGATGACCTGGGTATCGGAGAGGTCCGGCAGTGCGTCGACGGGGGTGTTTTTCAGGCACCACAGGCCCGCGGAGGCGGAGCCGAAGACCATCAGGAACACGATGAGGCGGTTCTTGGCGCAAAATTCGATGAGTTTTTCAACCACGGGTAGTCCCCCCTTTTAGGAGTTTGGTATATGCGCGGTATAGAACATATCCCTTGGCTATACGACAGTGTCATGAGTCTGGCTGACGCGCTGGGACTCGCGCACTGGCGCCGCGCGCTGGCACACACCGCCGGCGGGTGTGTCCTGGAAGTGGGTTGCGGTACTGGCCGTAATTTGCCGCTCTATCCTCCCGGCGTAGACGTGATCGGGTTGGACCCTGACTTGGAGTCGCTGGCGCGCGCCCGGCGGCGGGCTCCACATGTCCCGCTCGTTGCCGCTCGGGTGGAGGCTTTACCTTTCCGGGAAGGCGCCTTCGATACCGTGGTCAGCAGTCTCGTCTTCTGTAGTGTGGACGACCCTGTGCAGGGACTCCGCGAAATTCGCCGGGTCCTCCGTAGCGAAGGACAACTCCGGATGCTGGAGCACGTGCGCTCCAGCCGGCCATTTAGGGCCTGGCTCCAGGACCGCGTCCAGCCGCTTTGGACTGCCCTCAGTGGCGGCTGCCGTCCGAATCGACGGACCGAGGCGATGGTCGAAGAGGCGGGCTTTCGGATTGATCCCCACGAACGCGAGGCCGTTCATGTGCTAAAACGCTTCAGTGCGCATCCGATCTCCGACGGGATACGCTCGGGAACGGATTGAATGCCAGCCAGATAGGTCGGGCATGAGCACATGCCCGACCTACTACTGATCCAATATGAAGGCCCGAAGTAACATTAGGTTGCCGCATGAAGCTCTGCCCTTGCAGCAGCCATGACGCCGATAGCGGAACGCATTAAAAGCAGCACAAGACAGGACGCAACGACAATATCGGGCCAGCCCGAACCGGTGACCCAGACCGCGCCGGCTGCGACAAAGACGGACAGATTTGACGCGATGTCGTTTCGCGAACACTCCCATACCGAACTCATATTTACGTCTTCATGGCGATGGCGCCATAGAAGGAAGAGGCAAAGGGAGTTGGCGGCAAGACCTAGAAGACTGAACACGCCCATAACCTCGAAGACAGGGACGGTTGGCGCCACCAGTTTGGACACGATTTGAGCAATCACAGCGGAAGCCGCGAGAAAAATGAGCCCGCCTTTAAACAGAGCCACTCTAGCTTTGGTGACAGAGCCTCTCGAAACTGCATAAAGACTGAGGCCGTAGGTCAACGCGTCTCCGAGATTATCAAGGCTGTCGGATAACAGGGCTGATGATTTGCCATAAAATGCGGCAGCAACGATGACAAAAAACATCACGGCGTTAATACCGAGAACGATCCGTAGTGTTCCGCGCTGTCGTTCGCGTAGCCGATCTAAAGAACAACCGTGATCGCAACAACCGCTCATATGCGTACCTCAATGTTTCATCCCCGCCATACCCCCCACAGCTGCCTTCAACTGACTCTCGGAGTCGATCAAAAAGTTCGCCGAGATCACCACGTGCTCGCCTTCGGTGAGTCCTTCCAGCACTTCGACCCGGTCCCCGCTGCGCAGGCCGATCTTGGCGTTACGCCATTCGAGCCGGCCTCCACCCTTATGAATGAAGACGATCTGCCGCTCTCCCGATTCCAGCACCGCATCTTTTGGTACGACCAACCGCTGACCCAGCGGAATCCTGAGTTCCACGTTGGCGTACATGCCGGGCTTGAGCCGTTCGCCAGGATTGTCCAGCTCGAACCGGACCTTACCGGTGCGCGTTTCCGGATCGACGGTCGGATAAATGAATCCGATACGTGCGTTAAGCGATACATCCGGCGCATAGGACAGCGACACAATGGCGGTCTGGCCTATCGCGACGAGGGGTAACTCGTATTCGTAAATGTCCCCGATGACCCAGATGCGGGACAGGTCGGCGATGGTATACAACTCGTCGCCGGGCTTCGTTTGCAATCCCACTACGGCCATCTTGTTGATCACGGTGCCGCTCTGCGGGGCGTGAATGGGCAGCGTTTTCAGCACCTCGCCGGTCCGCTCCAGATCCCGGATGTGGCTTTCCTCGATGTCCCAGAGGAGCAGCCGCCGGCGCGAGGCCTCCAGCAGGGCTTTCGCACCCGAGGCGACTTCGGGAAATTCGCTGTCGCCCAAGGTCCGGCGGGCTCGCCAGGCGATCAGGTATTCCTCCTGGGTGGCCAAGAGTTCCGGACTGTAGAGCGTGAAAAGCATCTGACCCTGCTTGACCCGCTCTCCCGTGTAATTGACAAACAGCCGGTCGATCCAGCCCTCCAGCTTGATGGTCACGCGGGCGAGCTGCCGTTCGTCGACCTCCACCCGGCCGACCGTCCGGATCGTCCGCTCCATGGCCCGCCGCTCGACGGGTTCGAATTTCACCCCGATGGACTGCAAACGTTCCGGGCTGATCACCATCGTATTATTGGAAGGCTCGGCGTGCTTTTGGTGGTCCGCTTCGCTATCTGCCGAAGTCTCCGCCATGGGGACGGATGGCTGTCGAGGCGTCTCCGTCGGCTTCGGCGGGACGGATCGGAAGAACAGAAGGAACGCCAGGGTCAGGACTATACCCAGCAGAATGCCTATGAGCCCATCTCGGATTCGTGGGGTCATGGTGTTTCTCCGATGAGTCCTTCCAGGCGGGCCAAAGCTTTTTCGTGCTCGGCCAATTCGCTGTGGTATTCCAGTTCGTTTTCCTGCAAGGTCAAGAGGCTGTTGAGCAGGGTGAGAAAATCCACCTTGCCGACTATGTAACTCGCTTGGGCGGAAGCCAAGGTCAGGCGCGACTGGGGAATAATGGCGTCTCGTAGCAGTTTGACGAGCTGTTCGGCGCGCCCGGCTTGGGCCACGTCATCCCTGATTCGGGCCAGCAACTCCTGTCGCAGCGCCTGAAGATCCTGGAACACCGCCTCGCGGCTGGCCACCGCCTCGCGCACCCCCTCGCGCTGCTTGGTGGCGTAATAGAGGGGAACTTTGACGTTCAGCATGACCTGATAGCCATCCATTCCCATTTTCCGGTCGCGCAACCCCAAGGCATTGAGTTCGAAGTCCGGATAATATTCCCGCCTGGCCAGGGCGATCGCCCGGTTGCCTCGCTCCAGGTTTTTTTGCTCGCCCCGCAGAAAGGGGGAGACCTGATCCAGCCGTGCATTCAGCGCGGCAAGCGAGTGGCGCATGGGGGTAAACCGGATCTCCTCCGGGGCGTTCATCGGGTCGGCAGGCAGGCGGTTCAGAATTCGGTTGATATCCGCATGGAGAGAAAGCTTTCTCTGTTCCAGCGAAGCAAGCCGAGCCAACAAGCGGGAAATCTCGGTCTGCGCCCGCAAAACATCTTGCTGGGCCGCCTGGCCTACACCATAGCGGGCATTCGCGGTTTGCTCGAAATCCTGGAGCAGCCGTTTGGTTTTGCCGAGTACCGCAATCGAATCGTGCACGAAGTGCAAATCGTAGAAAGCCTCCTTGAGCCTGGCGATGACGGTTAACCGTGTCGCCAGATAATCCTGCTCCATGCGGTCCGATTCACGCGAGGCGATTTCACCCCTGAGTCCCAGCTTGCCGGGAAACGGAATTTCCTGGCTCAGGCCGTACATCACTTCCCGCTGCTCTGCGATGTCTCTATATCCGAGGGTCACCTTGGGGTCGGGCAGGGTTTGCACTTGCGGAATGACGGCCTTGGCGGCTTCGAAGCGTTGCAGGCTGGCGCGGATGTCGGGATTGTTGTCCAGTGCCTCCTGTACGAGTTGGTCGAGAGCCACGCCCGGCCCTGTTTCCGTGAGTTCTTCGGGCGGCTCCGCCAAAGCCTCGCCTCCCAAGAAAAGAAGGAGGATCAGAAGGAAACCGTTCATATCCTCTCCTCGGAGGCAGCGGTAGATTTGGGTATTCGGCGGATTAATTTTCTCAGTTCGAGCACAGCCAAAGGAATGAATCCCAGCCCAGTCCAGGCCAGACATTGAGTCATCGTGATCGGCTCTATGCCGAACAGGTTCTGCAAGGCCGGAATATGATGGATTCCATATTGGAATGAAAGACTGATCGCGACAACCAGGAACAGCTTCAAATTGGAAAACAGCCCGACCTGCCAAATGGTTCGGGTATTGCTGCGGGCGCCGAAAGACCGCAAGAGTTCAGCGAACACGAGGGCCGTGAAGGCGGCGTCGCGGGCCTGTTCCGGATTGCCATCGACATACCATTCATAGGCAAACGCGCCGAGGGAAACACTCGCCGTCAGAAAGCCGGTCAGCAAGGTCAGTATGAGGAAATCCCGATCAAGCAGTTCGGCCTGGGGGCGGCGCGGCGGGCGTGTCAACACGTCGGGGGCTATGGGATCGGTCGCCAGCGCCAGCGCGGGCAGTCCGTCGGTCACCAGGTTGATCCAGAGAAGATGCAGCGGCAACAGCGGCAGCGGCCAGTCCACCAGCGCCGCGACCAGCATGACCGTCAATTCGCCGGCATTGCCGGCGAGCAGGTAACCCAGCGTCTTGGAAATGTTGTCGTAGATGCCGCGGCCTTCCTCCACAGCGGCGATGATAGAGGCGAAGTTATCGTCGGTGATGATGAGATCGGCCGCTTCCTTGGTCACTTCGGTGCCGGTGATGCCCATGGCGACGCCGATAGAGGCCTCCTTGAGCGCCGGGGCGTCATTGACGCCGTCCCCGGTCATTGCCACGACTGCGCCGGTTTCCTTCCAAGCCCGCACGATCCGCAGCTTGTGCTCGGCGGTGACGCGGGCATAGACCGCGGTGCGCCGCACCTGTCCCCGAAGTTCGTCATCGGACATCTTTTCCAGTTCGGCGCCCTGGACTACCTCGTCCTGCTTATCGAAAATCCCCATTTCGCGGGCGATGGCTCCGGCGGTGTCGGGATGGTCGCCGGTGATCATGACGGTCTTGATCCCGGCCCGTTTGCACTTGGCGACCGCCTCGCGGGCTTCCGCGCGCGGCGGGTCCTGTAGACCGACCAGTCCGAGCAAGGTCAATTCCTGTTCGATTTCGGAGTCATGAAGGGATGTTGTTTCAGCGGTTTGCAACGGCCGTTCGGCGATGGCCAACACCCGCAAGGCATCATGGGCCAACAAAGCGGCGGAGCGGACCATGGCCACGCGGTCTTCAGCGGTCATGGGTCTAACGCCGTTTTCGGTGCGTATGGAGGTACAGCGTTCGAGAACGACTTCGGGAGCGCCTTTTACGAAAGCACGGAATTCCTCCTCAAACCGCCGAATCACAGTCATGCGCTTGCGGTCGGAATCGAACGGCAACGTGGCGGACCGAGGCATCTCGGTCTCGATTGCAGCCAGATTGATGCCCCATTTCGTGGCGGCGACCAGCAATGCGCCCTCGGTCGGATCACCTACTATTACGGGGCGTCCGTCCTTGACGATCAATTCCGCATCGTTGCAGGCCGATGCTGCCCATAATAAGGCGAACAGCAGTGGGTCATCCCGCCGCTCGCGTCCATCGGAAAAGAATGAACCCTCGGGTACGTAGCCTTCGCCGCTTACACTGAACAGACGATCCCGAGTGACGATCTTCCGCACCGTCATGGCGCCTACCGTCAACGTGCCGGTCTTGTCCGTGCAAATGACCTGGGCGCAGCCCAAGGTCTCGACCGAAGGCAGACGCCTAACCAGGGCATTCCGCCTCGCCATGCGCTGCACGCCGAGAGCAAGCGCCACGGTGACCACCGCCGGCAATCCTTCCGGGATCGCCGCCACCACCAAGCTCACGGCGCCCAGGAATAACTCGAATGGCTCGCTGGAACGGAGCAATCCCAGGCCAAAGACGACGGCCACGATGCCCAGGCAAATCCAAAGCAGGCGGCGTCCGACCCGGTCCAGGCGATGCTGTAGCGGGGTTTCGTCACGGCCTGCCGTTTGCAGCAACCGAGCAATATGACCGACCTCGGTGTCCATACCCGTCTCGACGACGATAGCCCGTCCGGAACCGCCCACGATGCTGGCGCCGAGAAACACCATGTTGTAGCGATCGGCGAGCGGCGTTTCGACGGGACAGACGCCCGTCGATTTGTCCACGGGTTCCGATTCGCCGGTCAGCGGCGCTTCGTTGGCGCGAAGCGTTGCGGTCTTGATCAGCCGGGCATCGGCCGCGACCAGATCGCCCGCCTCCAGCAACAGAACATCACCTCGCACGATGTCGGCGGCGGTAACCACAGTGGCATGCCCGCCACGCATCACGCGGGCCTTGGGTGCGGCAAGATGTGCCAGTGCTGCGGCGGCCTTTTCGGCTCGAAACTCCTGAAAAAAGCCGATGATCGCGTTTAGAATCACGATGGCAATAATGGCAATGCCGTCGGCCAATTCACCGAGCGCGACGGAAGCGAGAGCCGCGCCGATCAACACCCAGATGACGAGGCTCTTGAACTGGCCCAGCAAAAGCGCCAGCAGGGAGACCCCCTTGACCTTGCGAAGTTCGTTCGGCCCCTGCCGAGCCAAGCGCTTCGAAACTTCCTCGGAAGACAAACCAGCATCGATATCCGTCGCCAATTGCCCGGCGACCTCGGAGATCGGCTGGTTGTGCCAGGTCTGAGTCTTAGTCGCTGACAAACTGACTGAACTCATGGTGGCTCCTTCTATGCCTTCGTTTTTGGAGCGATGTTGCAGAATCCCTGGGGCTCTACGCCCAAGGCCGCATTGAACTTGCTGGACAAATTTTGAAAGGCGATCAGGGCAGTCAATTCGATGATGGCATCGTCATCGAAATGGCGGCGCAATTGCTCGAAGTGCTCTGACGTGGGGTGGCGGCCCGAGTCGGTCACGGCCTCCGCGTAAGCCAGTGCGGCCTTTTCCCGCTCGCTGAACAGTGGGCTCTTGTCGAATTCGGCAATCGCCGCCAGCTTTTCGGGATCGAGTCCACGCCGGAGGACGATGAAAGAGTTGAGGTCGACGCAGAAACGGCAGCCGTTGATCTGCGACACGCGGACCGTGATGAGCGAACGCAACGGCGGTTCGATAGGCGACGTACGGCGGTCGAGCGCACCGTACAGCAACGCCAGGGCGGCAAATACTTTGGGCGTTCGTCCCCACAGGCGAGCGGATTCCAGCACGCTGCCATAGCGGCGCTTCTGGTTCCAAAAGAAAAGCCGCACATACCAGGGAAATCGATGATCGGGTGGCGTTGTTATGACCGGCATGATGTTCTCCGTCTAAATCTCTTGAGCGGAGCGTGGTGTTCACCCTGGCCCGAAGGTCGGATCTGAACGGTCACTCTCGATCGGATCAAGGGACATGGAGAGACCTCCATGTCCCCGAACCGGTCGGGATTTACCTAGCTCCGCCCGCCATCTGGCGATGGTCTTCCGCCATGTCCCGATTGGCCGCGGCGGCCCGCTCGTAGATATCGATCAGCCTTTTGCAATGGGCCTCGAAACTTCCTCCTTTATACTCCCGAGGATAGTCATGGGGGTCTTTCCGGAATTCCGCGAGGATTTGTCTATGTTCCTCGGCCTTGTTTTCCATGTCTCTCGCAACCGCCTCATAGTGATCGGCCAACGCTTGATGGTCGGCGCCGGTCTTGGCGCTTTGAACCGCCACGGACATGTCCATCGGGTGACGACTCGGTTCCGCGCAGGAAGCCAACAGACCGAACATGGCTAAAACGGCTAATAAAATTCTGACTTTCATGGCTTTTTCCTTTCAATGGTTGTCACTGCCAAACTTCGAAGTGGACCAAACCCGAACTATCTCCGGGCGTACCTCCTTGCCTCACTGGGCGGTTTTCTAACGGATAAACCTTTGACTTGGGCATAAATCGCCGGGATCACGATCAGGGTCAATAAAGTCGACGACACCATTCCGCCCACCATGGGCGCGGCGATGCGGCGCATGATTTCGGAACCGGTGCCCGAGCCCCACATGATGGGCAAGAGGCCCGCCATGATGGCCACGACCGTCATCACCTTCGGCCTGACCCGTTCCACCGCGCCTTCCATGATGGCGGCGTAAAGCTCGGAAAGGGCCGGAGGTTCCCCGGCGGCCGCCTTTCGCTCCTTCAGCTTATTCAGCGCCTGATCCAGATAAATCAGCATGACTACCCCGGTTTCCGCCGCAACGCCCGCCAGCGCGATGAAGCCGATCGCGACCGCCACGCTGAGGTTGTAGCCCAGCCAGTACATCAGCCAGATGCCGCCCACCAGCGAAAAAGGCAGCGACAGGAGGACGATGACCGTCTCCGTGACGCGTTTGAAGTTGAGATACAGCAGCACGACGATGATCAGGAGCGTCATCGGCACTACGATGCGGAGCTTGGCCTTGGCGCGTTCCATGTACTCGAACTGGCCGCTCCAGGTGATGTAATAGCCGGGCGGGAATTTCACCCGTTCGCGCACGGCTCTCCGGGCGTCTTCCACGTAACCGCCGATGTCGCGCCCACGGAGGTCCACGTAGATGTAGGCGGACAGCAGGGCATTTTCGGTGCGGATGGACGCGGGACCCTTGTTCAAGCCGATGCGCGCCACCTGCCCCAAGGGAATCATGGCGCCGGACGGCACCGGCACCAGCACCTGGGTGGCGATAGCCTCGGGCGAGTCGCGGAGTTCCCTGGGATAACGCACGATTACGCCGTAGCGCTCCCGTCCTTCCACCGTGGTCGTGACCGTCTCGCCCCCCAGCGCGGAAGCGATCACATCCTGTAGGGCCCCGACGCTCAATCCGTAGCGCGCCAGAGCCATGCGGTCCGGATCGATGGTCAGGTAATAGCCGCCGGTGATGCGCTCGGCGTAGGCGCTGGTGGTGCCGGGCACGGTTTTGACGACGGATTCGATTTCGGTGGCGAGCCGTTCGATTTGTGCCAGGTCATTACCGAACACCTTAATGCCAATGGGGGTGCGGATGCCGGTGGAGAGCATGTCGATGCGGTTCTTGATGGGCATGGTCCAGGCGATGGTGACGCCGGGCATCTGGGTGGCACGGTCCATTTCGGCGATCAGCTTCTCGGTGGTCATGCCCGGCCGCCACCGGTCCTCCGGCTTGAGATTGACGACGGTTTCGAACATCTCGAGAGGCGCGGGATCGGTGGCGGTGGCGGCGCGGCCGGCTTTTCCGAATACCGACTCGACTTCCGGAAAGGTCTTCAGGATGCGGTTGTGGGTCTGCATGATCTCGGCCGCCTTCGTCACCGAAAGCCCCGGAAGACTCATGGGCATGAACAGCAGCGTGCCTTCGTTTAACGTGGGCATGAATTCGCTGCCGAGCTTGGACAGGGGATAGACCGTCACCGCCAGGACCAGCAGGGCAAAAGCGATGGTCAGCTTCTTCCAGCGCAGCACGAAGGCGATGACCGGGCGGTACAGCCAGATCAGCACCCGGCTGACCGGGTTCTTGTGCTCCGGCACGATCCGCCCCCGGATGAACAAGAGCATCAGCACCGGTACCAGCGTCACCGACAACAGCGCCGAGCCCGCCATGGCGAAGGTCTTGGTGTAGGCCAGCGGCTTGAACAAGCGGCCTTCCTGGTCTTCCAGCGCGAACACCGGGAGGAAGGAGACGGTAATGATCAGCAGGCTGAAGAACAGGGCGGGGCCGACCTCACGGGCGGCCTTGATCATGATGGCGAGCCGGTTTTCATGAGGCTCCGCCCGTTCCAGATGCTTGTGGGCGTTTTCGATCATCACGATGGCGGCGTCCACCATGGCACCGATGGCGATCGCGATGCCGCCGAGGCTCATGATATTGGAGTTGATGCCTAGAAGATGCATGACAATGAAGGCGATCAGCACCCCGATCGGCAGCATGATGATGGCCACCAGAGCGCTTCGAATATGGAGCAGGAAGACGATGCAGACTGCGGCCACAACGAGGGTTTCCTCGACGAGCTTTTCGCGCAGATTGACTATGGCGCGCAAAATCAAACCCGAGCGGTCGTACACCGCTTCGACCGAGACGCCCTGCGGCAGGCCGCTGCTGATTTCGGCCAGTTTCTCTTTGACGTTCCGGATCACGTCCAAGGCATTCTGGCCGTAGCGGGCCATGGCGATGCCGGAAACCGCCTCGCCTTCGCCGTTCAGTTCGGTAAGCCCTCGCCGTTCGTCCGGCCCCAGCTCCACCCGAGCCACGTCCCTGAGCAGCACCGGCGTGCCGTTTTCGGCCTTGAGCACCAGTTGCTCCAGATCGCCGACGCCGCGGAGGTACCCCTTGCCGCGCACCATGTACTCGGTCTCGCTCATTTCGACGACCCGCCCGCCCACGTCGCGGTTGCTGGCCCGGATCGTCTCGTTGACTGTCGACAGCGAAATTCCGTAGGCCTGGAGCCGGCGCGGATCGACGACGACCTGGTACTGCCGGACGAAGCCGCCGACGCTGGCCACTTCGGCCACGCCGTGCGCCTTGGCGAGTTGGTAGCGGATGAACCAGTCCTGGAGACTGCGGAGTTCCGCCAAGGTTTGCCGGGCGCCCAGCACGACATACTGGTAGACCCAGCCGACGCCGGTGGCGTCGGGCCCCAGTGCGGGCGTCAGGCCCATCGGCAACCGGTTGGAGGCGAAGTTCAGATATTCCAGAACCCGCGAGCGTGCCCAATAGATGTCGGTCCCGTCTTCGAAAATGATGTAGACGAAAGACGCGCCGAAGAACGAGAAACCGCGCACGACCTTGGAGCGGGGCACGCTCAGCATGGCGGTGGTGAGCGGGTAAGTGACCTGGTCTTCCACCACTTGCGGGGCTTGGCCGGGATATTCGGTGTAAACGATGACCTGTGCGTCGGAGAGATCGGGTAGGGCGTCCAGCGGAGTTTTCGCCACGGCATAAATGCCGGCGAAGACGATGAATACTGTTGCCAGCAGCACTAAAAAGACGTTACGCGCCGACCATTCGATGAGACGTCCCAGCATCACATTCCCCCATGATCGGCGTGATTACCCGGCGGCGGTTCCGGGGCATCAAAGCTTTCCAAGGCCGATTTCAGGTTGCTCTCGGCGTCGATCAAGAAATTGGCGCTGACCACCACATTTTCGCCGGCTTTCAGACCCTCCAATACTTCTACCCACTCATCGCCGCGCGTGCCCAGCCGGACGATACGCGGCTCGAAACGGCCCTCTCCGCGGTCCACGAGAACCTGCGTACGCTTGCCGCCTTCGAGCACCGAGGACTGGGGAATGGCCAAGGCTTGACGGGCGGTCCCGGCCAACTCGACATGGGCGTACATCATGGGCTTTAGGAGCCCTTGAGGATTGGGCAGCTCGATGCGAACACGGACCGTGCGGGTTTCGGGGTTGAGGGTCGGATAGATGAATGTAACCTTGCCGTCGAAGGTCCGCCCCGGATAGGCGTCGAGCCTCACCCGGACGGTCTGCCCGGCCGATATCAGACCGAGTTCCTGTTCGAACACCTCGGCGATAATCCAGATCGAGGACAAATCGGCGAGCTTGAACAAAGCCTCGCCTGCCATCGCTCGCATACCGGCAACGGCCATTTTTTCCATGACCACGCCGGAAACCGGGGAGCGGATGACCAGATTGCGCTGGACCTCCGCCTGTTGTTCCAGCCGCCGGATTTCCGTTTCGGAGATACCCCAATAGCGCAGCCGCTCTAGGCTGCTTTGCACCAGGTTTTCCATCTCGGCTTGAGTACGCGGGTTGGCGTTGTTCAGCGCCGATTGGCTGTTCCGTGCGATCAGGTAATCGTTCTGCGCGGACACCAGATCGGGGCTGTACAGTTCGAACAGCGGCTGCCCTTTCTTGACCGATTGGCCGGTGGCGTTGACGTGGAGTTTTTCGATGTAACCGTCGAACTTGAGCGTCACCGCATGGAATCGCCGCTCGTCCGGTTCGACCAGGCCGACCGCGCGGACGGTGCGTACCAGGTCCCGCTGTTCCGCTTCCGCCGTGCGGACGCCGAGTTTCTGGATCTTATCGGGACTGATTTTGATGATATTGGCTTCGTTGGGCGTTTCTTCGTCGGCGTAAACGGGAATGTAATCCATCCCCATGGAATCCTTTTTCGGCACGGGCGATGTGTCGGGAAGTCCCATCGGGTTGCGGTAGTAAAGGATTCTGCGCTCCCTGGGCGCTTCGGCGCTTGGATGCGGTTCCGCTTGCCCGGTTTCCGGCGCCTGATCCTCGTAGACCGGAACGTAGTCCATGCCCATCTCGTCCTTCGCCGGGATCGGCGAGGTGACCGAGGGATTCGTGGGATGGCGGTAATACAGGATTTTTTTCTCGGCGGGAGTCGACGGTTCGGAGCCCTCGCGGAACCCGGCCAGCCAATAGCCGGAAGCCAGGCCGATGATCAGCGCCGCCAATACCAGAAGTACAGCCGATCGGTTCATAAGGCCTCCTTGCCGGCGGCGGCGGTGAGCTTGGCCAAAGCCTGCTGCGCTTGGGCGTAAGCTTGCCAGGCCTGGATTTCGGCGTTGCGGAGACTGCCCGTGGCGCGGAGCAGATCGGCCATGCCGGCCTTGCCGACCTCGAAATTTGCTCTGAGGGACGCGACGGTCTGTTCGGCCAGGGGGATGATTTCGTGCCGCAACAAGGCGTGGTGGTCCTTGGCGCGCCGGTAGTCGGACAGCGTAGCGGCAATGTCCGCCTGGACTTTTCTGAGAGCGTCTTGCAGTGCGTATTTTTCGCGCAGCCACTCGCTTTGCTGTTGATCCACCGCCTTCGCCTGCTTGCGCCCGGCATAGACGGGAAGGTTCAGGCTTACCCCGAACCGGACGAAATCGCTGCGGTTCTCGCCGTTGGGCGCGCGGTCGCGAAAGGCATAGCCGGCGCTGAAGGTGACATCGGGGTAATAGTCTTTCTTTGCCAGTTCCACTCGGCTTTGAGCGGCATCGACGGTGCGCCGTTTTTGATTCAGCAGCGGCCGCGCCTGTTCCGCGGTTTCGTCCAGCTGCTCCTCGGCGAGCACCTCCGGCAGCTCCTGCGGCTCATCGTAAGCCAGATCGAAGAAGTTCGTCGGCGGGCGGTCGAGCAGCGCGTTGAGGCGGGCCACTTCGCGATGGTGCATGGCGGTGTGGACCAGCCGCTCCTCGCCCAATTTGGAAAGATCCAGTTGCGCCTGGAGCACATCCTGTTGGGGGACTTCGCCGACCCGGTAGCGTGCCTGAACGGTCCGGGTCAGATCACGCAGGCTGGTTTCGGTTTCGGCGAGAATTTGCAGCGTCCGCTCCAGGTAAAACAGCTCCCACCACCGGAGTTTCACGTCCCGCACCAGGCGTAGCCGGGCTTCTTCGACCGTTTGCGCGGCGGCTTCCGCCTCGAGGCCGGCGGCCTGTTCCTTGAGCGCCAGCTTGCCCGGAAACGGGATCGTCTGGCTGAGCCCCACATCCACCATGGTCATGAAATCCTCCCGGACATCGAAGCTGTCAGTGGGGAGGTTCAGCATTTCGACGCTCAAAGTGGGATCGGGCAGGCTGCCGGCCTGCGATGGAACCGCCGCCATGGCTTCGGCGCGGGTTTTGATTTCGGCAAGGCTCGGGTTATTGGCAAGCGCCTGGGAAACGGCTGCATCGAGGCTTAGCGAGGCCGCTTTTTCCTGCGCCCGAGGGGACGATGAAAAATAAACCAGGCCAATCAGGATCAGAACGAAGGCAAAAGGCCGGCGATGCAGCCTATGTATTTTGCGTAAGCGGAGCACAGTAGCTCTCCCTTGACGAAGTTCACGTCCCTGAATCCCAAGATTCAGGGCATACCGAAAACCCCGGCCCCGTGCAATGTCACGGCTCCGGAGTTCTCCACAGCGTCGCTAGGAAAAATCCGCTAATTCAGCAGCGTGCAGAATTGATAGATGAGAGGGACGCGCCGCCTTCGCTGAAGACGCGGCGGGGGTGAGATCGAACGAGCGGTCGCTCTAGGCGGGATCAGCAGTATCAGCCAACAGATCACCCAGGCGAAGAAAATCTCCAGCTTCTGATCGAAGAGGCCGTGGTTGCTGTGATCGAAAGTCTTGGCATCGAGACACAAGCCAAGGTTGCAGTCGTCGGGAAGGGCTGGCTCATGATGGGACGAACTGCCGGAATCTCCCTGCTCGCACGCCGACAGGAATACGCCATGCAACTGCTTGAAGACCGTCTCGCAGACGATAGCCGCAGGCAACACCAACCACGCGATCAGAAAGAACGGAATCAGAACGCGGGTTAGAACGGAGTGTTTACGGAGATACTTCAATACGTTGCCGTCCACATCGGGGATCTCGCCTATAAGCGCATCAGGTCGCCTGAGGAAAGATACCATAAGACTAAGCCGTTAGCGGACATGCACAATACGATCTTTTACCGATGAGGCGGCCGGAAGCCTTTCCCACAGCGGGACTAAACCCCCAGTCTCGTCAACAGTATCCCCGAAAACCTGTGAATCCCGCGACAGAGGCTTGATTCTGGACGGGGTTCCAGGGTTTACGCTATCGGCGCATTCACTGAAGAGGAGGGTGTTTATGCCCACCATCGGGAAAGCGGCGGCTAAGGCTAGGATTAGCATCGACGCGGTGCGCTTTTATGAGCGCGCGGGCCTTCTGAAAAAAGCGGCGCGTACGCCGGGCCAAGGTGCTGGGATTTTCATCGGAGGAAATCGCCGAATTGCTGGCTCTCAATGCCGGGCCGGCGCCGGTCCCTTATGCGTTCGTCAAAGCGCGGTGAGTCCGTACTCATTCATTCGAATCCGGGAGAAGAAATATGGTCACATTTGAAGACGCACAACATCGGACGGTTCCTGGTTCCACTACGGCGGCAACTTCAAATGATGTTGGCAACGGGATTCCTTCGACCTGGGCAACGCCGACGCACTGTTTATGGAATTGGCGACCGATGGCGAGCCACTGCTTCCGAACTCCGACAGACTCCGCGGCTTGATAAGAAGTATCAAAGATCGGCGGGATAAACACGGGAAGCGGATGAATACAGGAGGGCAACCGTGGAATCGGTTAAGTTCATGAACGCGCAGGCAGCGGCGGGTCGATATATCGGTTGGCTGTTGTTTTTGCTTATTGGCCCCGCGCTGGCCGGTTGCGCCGGTCTCCGGCCGCATTTCCCGCCACCGGCGCAGGTCGAGGCTCAGGTTGAGATGCCGGGCATGCCGGGGGTGAGGGCCTGGGGCGACGAGTTCAGCCCGGTATTCCAGAAAGATTTTATCGAATCCGTTCGTCAGGAAGAGCGGAGCGGTCTGTTCAAAGCGGGCGATACCGTCAGCATCCTGGCAATCTCGGGCGGCGGGGGCGACGGCGCCTTTGGCGCGGGCCTCTTGTGCGGGTGGACCGCGGCGGGGAATCGCCCCAGTTTCAAGCTGGTCACCGGCGTCAGCACCGGGGCGCTCACCGCCCCCTTCGCGTTCCTGGGGGCCCGCCTACGACAACAAGCTGAAAAAGGTTTACACGACCATCAGCTCCAAGGAGATCTTCAAGCTGAAAGCCTTCTTCGGCATGCTGCAGACCGACGCCATCAGTTTTAGCGACCCGCTCGCCAAGCTCACCACGGACTATGTTGACGAGCAGATGCTCAAGGCCATCGCCGCCGAGCATGCTAAGGGTCGGCGGCTGTATATCGGCACGACCGCCCTCGACGCCCAGCGCCCGGTGGTTTGGAACATGGGCGCCATCGCCGCCTCCGGGCACCCCGACGCGCCCGAATTGTTCCGCAAGATCATGATCGCGTCCGCCGCCGTGCCGGTGGCATTCCCGCCCGTGTATCTGACGGTCGAAGCCGGCGGGCGCCAAAGACCTCGGCTTTGAGCATCTGCGCCGAAAACCCCGTGTGTACGTGATCCGGAACACCCAGGCCAAACCCAATTGGCATACCGTTAGGCCGGTGATGCGCGCCACTGCCCCGCGCTCGGTCTCTTCCCTGATCAAGGCGCAGGGGGTCGGCGATCTCTACCGCATTTTCGTGATAGCCCGGCGGGACGGATTGGATTTCAACCTGGCCTTGATTTCGGATGAAATGGATACCGCGAACCGTGCCGACGAGTTCGACAACACCGTGATGAACGTCTTGTTCGACACCGGTTACAAACTGGCCCACTATGGCTATCGCTGGCTGAAGGGGCCGCCGGGATTCTTTCCTGTGACTGGAGAAGCTACACGGGATTACCGGCCGATTCGCAGAAAACTGGAGGAAGAGACCTTGGAGACAAGTCCTTAAGCATTCCGAGTGTTGGTGATAGCCTTATCGGTGCGATCTTTCTCAAATGGACTATTGGAGGCAGCGATGAAAACCGAACATGGCGGTCGAGTTCTTCGGATCATGGGACACATGGGGGGGCCTTCTTTTGGGCGCCAGCGGCACCAGCGCCAAGGATCTCGGCGAGACCGAAACAGCCTGGGACGCCGCTTTTCCGACCGTAGAAAAACTCCAGTTTATGAGGGACTTGGGATTGAAGATTGGAGGATGGCTTAACGCGGGCATCAGCACCAACTTCAACGGTTCGCCCGACAATTTCAACGGCCCGGTGGGACTCAACGATCGGGACGCCGAGCCGCAGATCAATCAAATCTATCTCTATCTGGCGCGGGAGGTCGACAAACAAGCCGATCACTGGGATTTCGGAGGGCGCTTCGACTTTCTCTACGGCACCGACGCCTTCATTGCGCAGGCACGCGGCTGGGATAACGACATCATCACCAATGGCACCTCGCGTTTTTACAACATCGCTTTACCGCAGCTCTACGCGGAAATTTACGCGCCGTACGGCAACGGGATTACGGCCAGGATCGGCCATTTTTATGGGCTTACCCACTATGAGTCGGTCATGGCCTCCGACAATTTCTTCTATTCCCACAGCATGAGCTGGACCTGGGACGGGCCATTCACCCACACGGGCGTGCTCTTCGGCTATCCGATCAACGACAACTTCGAAGTAACGGGCGGAGGCGTCATGGGCTGGGACAACTTCACCGACGACATGGAAGTTTGGAACTTCCTAGGTCAATTCAGCTGGACCAGCGACGATAAAGCCACCGAGGCCTTGGTGGCGGTGGTCACCGGCGATTTCAACTCGGACCTCGACAACCGGACCCGTTACACGGTGAGGCTCGAGCATTCCCCTGCGGAGTACTTTCACTACACCCTGCAGCACACCTACGGCGTTCAGTTCAGCGATCCGGCGCGCGGCGGCAAGGACACCTCGTGGTACGGAATCCAGAGCTGGATGTTCTATGATCTTACCGACAGCCTGGCTTTCGGATTGCGCGCCGAGTGGATCCGGGACCAGGACGGCGTGCGTTTCCGCTTCAACGACCGTCCCGGAAGCGCGCCTATCGGGATCGGTTCCAGCTATTACGAGGTCACCGCCGGCTTGAACTGGAAGCCCGTGAAATGGCTCGCGATCCGCCCGGAGGTCCGCTATGACTGGGCCGATGACGCCAAAGCCTTTAGCGCCGGAGCGCGGACGACGCAGCTCATGTTCGCCACGGATGTCGTCGTCCGCTTCTGATCTCGACTTAATCTCCTTTCGGAGCGGGGGTATGCAACTCTGCTTTGCGCTAACCGGACTACGGAATCGTCTTCGGTCCCCGGGTTGCGGCGGCTGCCTGCCAATCTTCGCGGCGGATAGTCGCCGACAGCAAGCGGTGGACCAGGCCGGCGAGAATCGCTCCGATTATGGGAGCGACCCAAAAGAGCCAGAGCTGGACGAGCGCCCAATCTCCCACGAACAGTGCGGGTCCGGTGCTTCGGGCCGGGTTCACCGAGGTATTGGTCACCGGTATGCTCACCAGGTGAATCAGGGTAAGACCCAAGCCGATGGCCAAGGGTGCGAAACCCTGCGGAGCGCGCGAATCGGTGACTCCCAATATGATCATGAGGAACATGAAGGTCATCACGACCTCGGTTAAAAAGCCCGCGCTCATGGAATATTCTCCGGGAGAATGCGCGCCGTAGCCGTTGGCGGCAAATCCCGCGGCGACGTCGAATCCAGCCTTTCCGCTAGCGATCAGATACAACACGCCGGCACCCAGGATCGCACCGAAAACCTGAGACACAATGTAAGGCGCCAAATCCGACGCCGGTATACGGCCGCCGGCCCAAAGACCGACGGACACCGCCGGATTGAAATGGCCGCCGGAAATATGGCCCACGGCATAGGCCATCGTCAGCACGGTCAAACCGAATGCCAGAGATACGCCGAGCAAACCGATTCCGACGTTCGGGAAGGCGGCGGCAAGAACGGCGCTGCCGCAGCCGCCGAAAACCAGCCAGAACGTTCCGATAAACTCCGCGGTACAACGACGATAAATCGACCACATGATCAGTCCCTCCAAAGTTTTTTCCAAAACGAGCTGATTTCCGTTTCTGCTTGAAAGCAGGACGAGCGGTCACTTCTTAGATCATGTTTTGACCGCTAACTCACAGCATCTAATGAAAACATTTTGAGGTCAATGTGATACCGTAGTTCTCGTTAAGGAATTCACCGACGGCGCCAAAGGACGGTATGAATGGATCAACAGAAAGCGGAAACCGGCATCGGCCATTTTTTCGTGGGCAAGGACCCGTTCTTTCGCTTGCAACGGGCGGTCGGCTTGGCGCCGCCCCGTGATTTGGGCGTAAAGCGGCGTGCGCTGTTCTTCGCGCTGTTGTGTTGGCTGCCCATCATCATCGCGGCCTTGATCGCGGGCCGAGCATTCGGTGGCATAGCCGACGAACCCCTGCTCCTTCACTTCGCCATCCATTCCCGCTCCCTCATTGCGATACCGCTTTTCATCCTCGGCGACAGCGCCCTTTTGCGACTCGAATTGCTGATTCGCCATTTTGTCGTCTCAGGACTGGTCGGCGAATCTTCGCTGCCAAGGTTCCAAGCGGCTTTGAATATCGCCGACCGCCTGCTGAATTCCTGGTCGGTCTTCGCCATCCTCGTCGCCCTCGTGGCGGCGAACGTGATTTATCCTCTACAACAGTTCGAGCGACTGCATGAGGCGTCCTGGGCCATCGACCGGGATGCCGGCCGGGTCGGGCTCATCTTTGCCGGGTGGTGGTATCTCCTGGTGCTGCGCCCGATTTTCAGCCTCCTATTAGGATTATGGACATGGCGTATCGTGGTTTTCGGGATTCTGTTGCGGCGGATTTCCAAGCTGGATCTCGAACTCGTTCCGGTTCATCCGGACCGAGCCGGCGGCCTGGGTTTCCTGAGCATCGCCCCGCAGATTTTCATTCCATTCGTGCTGGGCGTATCCATCGTGCTGGCCTCCCACTTCGCACACAGCGTCCTTTACCATGACATGCGTGTCGAGTCCTTGAGAATGCCCATGGCGCTTTACGTCATGGTCGTACTGTTCCTGTGTTTAAGCCCGCTGCTGGTGCTCACCGGAAAATTGAAACGCCTGCGGCGCAAAGCCCTGCTCGATTACGGCGCCTTGGCGGGACGGCACGGACGGTTGGTCGACCGGCGCTGGGTCCGCGGGGAAACGATCCGCGACGACGCCTTGCTCAACGCTCCGGAACTCGGCCCCGTCGCGGACGTGCGTTCCATGCACGAGACCGTGAGCGCCATTCAGCTGGCACCCATCGGCAGGCAGACCGTACTCACACTTCTCGCGGCGGCGGCCTTGCCGATGGTTCCGGTTCTGGCCATCGAAATCCCTGTCGGGGATCTCTTGAAAATGCTGGCGGGATATTTGTTTTGAGCCCGTTAAGGATAGATCGGCGGCCGCTGCTGCTGACGGCCTTGCTGATAACCCTGCCGATAGGCGCGCTCCTCGACCTGCTTGTGCTGGTCGTACAGAAAACTGCCCACCAGGCCCGCACCCGCACCGATCGCCGCGCCTAGCCCGGCGTTCCCGGCGATGGCGCCGATTGCCGCGCCGGCCCCGGTCGTGCCGACGGTACCGCTCAGCATCCGCTGCTCGCTAGGAGACATGCCGGCGCACCCCGATACCAAGGCTGCGCCCAAAAGACCCGAGAAAATTCGCGATTTCATAACTGCCATCTCTCTTGTCCGTGGATCAATCGCTGGGCCGGGCCGTTTTTTTGCAGGGCCATTTTTCGGCCATGAATCTGAACATCACATCCACCGGCCGTTCGTTGCCGTATTCCGGGTGAGCTTGTGCCCAGGATACGAACTCGCTGATCGCCTGCTGGCGGGTCGGCTTCGGATCGGGAGGACACACCAAGGGTTGACTGTCGGGCCCGGAATACAAGGAGTCGTGATAGTGGTAGGCGCCCACCAGATAACCGGTGCAAAAATGCACGGCGGCGACATTGAGCGGATCGTCGCGGGGCGTTGTGCAAAGATCGATCAGGTCTTCGGCGTTTCGAACCAGAAAATCCTCCTCCATAACCGCCGAGGCGTAGGACATGGGGAGCAGGGTCGCCAACAGCACCATTCCTTTGATTATCAAACGCTTGACTCGCATGGGTTTACCTCCTTGAATCCATGTCTTGTCGGATATCGAACCGATCTTAATCGGCGCCACGCTGTTCCCGGCTTAGCCTGCGCATAGAGCAGCGCCGGCAGGATGTTGGGTGCACCCTCGGGCGCCTGCAGAGGTATCGAGCCGACAACGGAGCCTTGGTGATTTATCCCGATTGTGGCACCTGGGAGCCGATACTCCGGCCTAGGGTAAATGTTTCGTCCAATTTGACCTGAAATTTCTAATCCTCGGTTTGCAACGCAGTGCGGATGTCGTCGGACATCCCGAGCCTTATGGAATCCGCAGTACCTGGCCCGGATAAATCCGATCGGGGTCCTTCAGGACGTCGCGGTTGGCCTCGAAGATGCGGGGCCACTGGCTGGTATTGCCGTAATAACGCCGGGCGATCTTCGAGAGGGTGTCGCCGGAAACCACGGTGTAGGAGGCGCCCGCTGACGAAGGGTCGGCCGTTGCGGTGCTTTCCGCGCTACCCATCGGAGCAGCAGCGGATGGCGCCGAAGTTTTCTGGCTTCCCGGCTCTTCTTTGTCCCCCTTGCCAAAGAACTTGGCGGCGGCGCCGGCCGCCAGTGCGGCACCCAGGCCGCCCAGGAGGGCTTTGCCCATGGTTGACATTTGGCTCTTGTCCGGAACACGGCCTTCCGGCGTCAGCTTGTCGAGCAGTTCCGGCAGAAATTGAGAGAGCACGTTCGCACCCTGGCTGGCCGAAATGCCGGCCCGTTGCGAAAGCGTCTCGACCCGCTCCCTGCCCAGAATATCGGCCACCTGATCCGATGTGATGGAACGATTCCGTCCCGTTCCGATCCACGATGAAACGATATCACCGAGCCCCTGCCGCTGAGCCCGACTTCTGATCCCTTCGATCCCGCCGGTATTCTCGTCTTGCAGCATATCCAACAGACTTTCGGCGAGAGTCTGGGTTTGGCGCTGGGCGGAATCCGAGTCGCTGCCGGCCAGGCGTTGAACGATTTCCGTAAACAGGCTCACGATTCCTTCCTCCGTTTGCTTGATTTGCTCAATCGTTCCGGAGAGAGCAGTGGAACGACGATATGCCATAACGGGAACGGCCTGCCTTGCGGACGCCGCTTTCCCCCAGGTCGATGTGACTGTGTGACTGCCGAATGCCTCCTAAAGTTTCTGTATTGCCCGGGCGTCCCCGGTAGCCGCCGCCGTTCGAGCAACACACCCGCTTATGACGCTTCGAATGGCGATGCCCGCCCCACCGCCGCTTCGATTCAAGCCTATTTCCTTTGACGCTATTTCCAGGTAAAGATAGGTCTTCACGGCAAGAGGGCTGAAAACCATGAATTTTTGCTCTCTTAATTGTTTCCGGCTTTTCCAAGACCATCGCCCGATCCCATGTTGCCTCATCTCCGGCCTCTCATCCTGCCTTTGCTGAGGAGAAGAAAGTCCGTGAAAAAACGCCAGGTCGCCGCATTTTGCTTCGCCCTCCTGTCCGCGCTGTCGGCCCAGGCCGGGACCTACGACCTGGTCGTCGGCAAGAAGGCGGTGAATCTGACCGGCCGGGAGCGTACCAGCCTCGTGGTCAACGGCTCCATGCCGGCGCCCACGCTGCGTTGGCGGGAGGGCGAGGAAGTCACCTTGCGCGTGACCAACCGATTGGGCGAGCCGACCTCGATCCACTGGCATGGCATCGTGCTGCCTTATGACATGGACGGCGTCCCCGGCATCAGCTTTCCCGGCATTCCGCCCGGCGAAACCTTCACCTACCGTTTCAAGCTCGGCCAGAGCGGGACCTACTGGTATCACGGCCATTCGGCGATGCAGGAACAACTGGGGCTGATGGGCGCGATCATCATCGAGCCCGCGAAGGGCGAAATCCAGACTTACGATCGCGACTATACGGTGATCCTGTCCGACTGGTCGGACGAGAACCCGCACCGGGTGCTTTCGAAGCTGAAAAAACAGAGCGACTACTACAACTTCCAAAAGCGCACCGTATTCGATTTCTTTCGGGATCTGTCGGGCAAGGGGGTCAAGGAAACCATGGCCGACCGACTGGCCTGGGGCGAGATGCGGATGGACCCGACCGATATCGCCGATGTCACCGGCTATACCTACACCTTCTTGGTCAACGGCCAAAGTCCCGAAGCTAACTGGACGGCTCTGTTCAAACCGGGCGAGCGCATCCGTCTGCGTTTCATCAATGGGGCGGCGATGACCCATTTCGATGTGAAGATACCGGGGCTCAAAATGCGGGTCATCCAGGCGGATGGACAAAACGTGGAGCCGGTCGAGGTGGACGAGTTTCGTATTGCCGTCGCGGAAACCTACGATGTGCTGGTCGAGCCCCGCGAAAACCGAGCCTACGCCGTTTTCGCGGAAGCCATGGACCGCAGCGGCTATGCCGGCGCGACCCTGGCGCCGCGCCGCGGCATGAGGGCGGAGGTTCCGGCGCTCCGGCCGCGCCCGCTGGTGACTTTGGCCGAGATGGGCGCGGCCCACGGGATGAATCACGGTTCCGCGGCCATGAACCATTCGCCGGAAGAGGAAACCGGAGCGAACGGCCATGAAGGTCATGATATGGCGGGCATGGACCATGCTTCAATGCCGGAGATGAATCACTCGATGTCTCCCCATGCCGGTCACGAGGGGCATGCCATGGCGGACCACGGCGAGGAACCCGCCGGCACGGCTCATCGGGTGCTCACCTATGCCGATCTCAAAAGCGCGACGAAACACGCGGACTGGCGCGAGCCCGATCGGGAAATTGTTCTCCGCCTCACGGGTACGATGAACCGCTACATCTGGTCCATCAACGGCAAGAAGTACTCCGAGGCCGAGCCGATTCGCCTGAAATACGGCGAGAGGGTGCGTTTTACCTATATCAACGAGACCATGATGAACCATCCGCTTCATCTGCACGGCATGTGGCAGGACCTCGATAACGGCAAGGGGCCGTTCAACCCGCGCAAACACGTCGTCAACGTCAAGCCGGGCGAGACCGTGCATGTCGACGTGCCGGCCGATGCGCCGGGCGAATGGGCGTTTCATTGCCACCTGGTCTATCACATGGAAACCGGGATGTTCCGCAAGATCATCGTGGAGTATCCCGATACGGCTGCGAAAAAGGGAGCTTGAGAGCGTGACTCCGGGTCTCGATAACCACCGTAACCGGCATTCGATTCCGGTTTATGCAGCGGCCATCTTGATTGTGTTCGGCAGCGGCCGCGCGACGGCTCAATTGGACGAGGCGATCTACAACTATCTCAAGTTCGAACGGTTCGAGTACGAGGGAAACGCCAATATTCACCTCTTCAAGTGGGACGTCGAAGGCTGGACCGGCAGCGACTACAACAAGCTGTGGGTGAAAAGCGAGGGCGATTACGTCTTCGATCAGGATATCTTCGGGCGGGCCGATCTTCAGTTGCTCTACAGCCGCAACATCGCCACCTTTTGGGATGCCCAGATCGGCGTCCGCCGCGCCTTCGAGCCGGAACGCACCTTCGACAGCGTGATCGGCATCCAGGGGCTTGCGCCTTATTTTTTCGAGACCGAAGCGGCCATGTTCATCAGCGAGAACGGCAACGTGCTCGGACGCTTCAAGCTGGCCTACGAACTTTTGCTGACCCAACGCCTCATCGCCCAGCCGCGCGTCGAAATCAATGTGTCCGCAGACGACATCGAGAACCGCGGCGTAAAAGCCGGCATCACCGAATTCGAAGCGGGGCTCAGGCTGCGCTACGAGATCGTGCGGGAATTCGCGCCTTATATCGGCTTCGATTACGTCGAGGAGCAGTCCCTGCTGGAGCACAAGCACACAGTGAGGGCAGTGGCCGGTTTTAGGGCCTGGTTTTAGCTTCGCGATGTCCACAAAAGCTGTGGAGCGGCTTGTGGATAATAATGTGAAAAGCCACAAATGCTCACGTTATATCAATGGTTTAACGGATGTGTCCAAATCTCGGACACCGGTGCGGCAAACTGCTTGGGCTATGAGGCCGCAGGTTTTATCTCAGTTGTAATACCTCGTCTAATCTTGTGGGAGCGGGCTTTAGCCCGCGATCTTGGGTGGCCTCCAGTCGCGGGCTAAAGCCCGCTCCCACGGGAGGCAAGCACTCCTTTAGCGTGGGCGCGGCAGGGGTAGGCCGGAATAAGCTGATGCTAAGGTGATCGACTCCGCTCGAGTTCGATTGCCGTAGCGCAGACCGTCCGAATGGCATTCCCGAAGTCCGCGAAAGCGGCGTCCCAGGTACGAGGCGTATTCAGCAGCAGCCGTGAGCGGCAACGGCGTCGTAACTCATGGTCCGACAGCAATTGTTCCAAGCCGTCTCGAAAAGCGTCGGGATCGGCGATGGGCGCAACGAAGCCGGTCTTTCCGTGCTGCACGATTCGAGAAGCCTCGCCGACGGCCGTGGTCACGATAGGTAGCCCAACGGCCGCCGCTTCCGCCAAAGCCATGCCGTAAGCTTCGAACCGGCTGGCGAAGGCGAAGATATCCATCGCACCGAGAAGTTGGGCCAGTTTTGGCGTGTCCAGAACGCCGTGACGGGTAATCCGGGTTTGCAGCCCCAGTTCCGCGATCCTTGAGCGGAAACGTTCGGTATAGCCGGGATCGGTTCGATCGTCGCCTACTAAATGCCATGCCCAACAGTAATGCTGGAGTTTGGCCAGGATTTCGAGCAGTTCGGTTAGCCCTTTTGCGGGAAGCAGGTTGGCGACGGTCGCGATTTGAATTGTCCAGCCTGCTGTCGGCTCGGCCGAAGCTTGTCTTGCGGCGAGAAACGCGGCATCGACTCCCGGCTCGCAGAGGAAAACCGGTTTGCCGGGGTAGAGACGTTCGAGCAGACGTTGAATCGATAATCCGGTCGCGATGAAAAACTGGACACGCTCCGCGGCCCGCTCGAACCGGTCTTTCTCTTCTTTGCGCCGATCCGCGTCGAGCAGCGGGTTCAGAAAAGGGACATAATGCGCCAAAAATCCGTGGATCGGTCCGTCCTGAACCAGCGGACAGTTCGATAAGCTTTCCAAAAGTAGGCTGTCCCACAGAATAATCGAGTCGCGCGGCAAACGGGAAAACGTCGGCATCGCGCCGTCGGACGAGATAGCCATGGTTTCGAGCGGAAAGCCGCTTTCTACCGCCCGGTCGATCACATGGCGGTTAAAAACATTGCCGCCGGAGGGACAAGCATCGAGCGGCGGATGAACGAACACGAGTTTCATCGAATCAACCGAATAGAATCCAAATACCGAGAATGAGTCATAACGCGCCTCTTGAATCCAAACTGGTCGAATGGAGCGAACGCCATGCGATGTTGATGGGCCTGGCCGTCGGAGGTCTGTGGTTCCATGCGCCGCCGGAGTTTCTCGCGGCAATGGCCGCCGCGTCGTTTCTCGGTCTGATCCGGCAGTTCCGGCGGCAATGGACCCCCGCCGAAGCGTTCGGCGCGGCTAATGCGATCACCTTGATCCGTTTGATCGGAACGTTCTTCCTGCTGCTTTTTCCGATCGGAAACGGCTGGTTATTGGCTTCCATCGTCCTGCTCATTTTATACGCCGACGGCTTGGACGGATGGGTGGCCAGACGCTGGAAGCTGGCTTCACCCTTCGGCGATTGCTTCGACAAGGAAGTGGATGCGTTCTTTTTTCTGGCCCTGTGCCTGCTCTTATACAATCGCGGCCATCTCGGCGTTTGGGTGCTGTTTCCCGGAATGTTGCGTTATTTGTTCGTGTTGTTCGTCAAGATTGCGGGACCGCCGTGCCGCGTCGTGGAGGGCAACTGGTTTACCCGCTCCGTCTCGGTAATCGCCATCATCGTTTTCACGCTGTGTCTGCTCCCGGTGGGGCTGTTCTGTACCGAACTCGCGATGACGGCTACAGCCGGCTTGTGTGTCTCGTTTCTTTACTCCCTGGTTCAGCTCCGTCGGCCGCAACTCCGGATATGATCTGATGAGCCTACGCACTACGCCAGTCAATGGTTTGGATGACATTCGGGCGTTTTTCGACCGTCTCGCGCCGGCTTATCGCGATTGCCACGGCAAGGCGGACAAGCTCCTGCGCTATCGGCTCGGCATCATCGATCGCCTGCTGGACGGTGCGAACCGCAGTGTCCTGGTGGAAATCGGCTGCGGTACGGGAATGCATCTTTTTCCCCTGGCCGCCCGGTTCGAGCGAGTGCACGGCACCGATCTTTCGTCCGGAATGATCGAACAGGCGGAGCTTCTTCGTCTTCGACACCCTTACGCCGAACGCATCGGTTTGAGCGTCGATCCCGCCGAAGCCTTGATCTCGGTGGGCGATGCCGAAGCGGACGCGGTGCTGTGCGTCGGCGCCCTGGAACACATGCTGGACCAGCGGCAAGCGCTGCGTGAAGCCGGCCGCATTCTCAAGCTCGGCGGCGTCTTCGTCTGCCTCACGCCCAACGCCGATTATGTCTGGTACGCCCGGTTCGCTCCCTGGCTGAAGCTCAGTACCAAACATCTGAGCACGGATCGGTTTCTCGGCAAAGAAGAATTGGCCAATCTACTAGAATCTGCCGGATTCAAAGTCGACAGCATCGGCCCGTGGACCTTTATTCCGCGGGGCGATATGCCGCGGTCTCTCGCCGGGATTCTGGTGCTGCTGGACGGCGTCGGGCGTCTCTTGCGCATCCCGTCCTTTCGAGGCGGACTCTGGTGCCGTGCGGTCAAGCGCGGCTGATCGAACGGCGTTGTGAGTTTCAAAAGATCATCGCACGGGGCGAGGGCGCGTCCTTCGGGTTATCATTACGCCCGCTTTCCGGCCGGCGCTGTCGCGCACTAACCGAACGTGCCGGACACCCGAACCGATTTTCCGCTTTTGACTGACAACTAAAAAAACCGATGTCGTACTATCTGGAACCTAATAAAGATTACCGCAATGATAGCCTGCGCCATGGCGCCGAGTTTTCCGAGGAAGACATTCGCGTAGACACCGCGAAGCATTACGACGACTGTTATTGGGATTACCGGACCGCATGGTTCGATAACGAGAATCTGGCCTTGCATTACGGGTATTGGGACGAAAATACCAAGACTCACAGCCAGGCCTTGCTGAACAAGAATCGCATACTCGCCGAAATCGCCGGCATCAAGCCGGAAGACCATGTCCTGGATGCAGGCTGCGGCATCGGCGGCAGTTCGATCTGGCTGGCGAAGCATGTGGGTTGCCGAGCCACGGGCATTACCGTCAGCGCCCAGCAGGTCGAGCACGCCAAGCGGAACGCGGCCCGCCATGGAGTTTCCGACAAGGTGGATTTCCAGGCGGCGGATTTCTGCAAGACCCCGTTCCCGGACGAATCCTTCGACGTGGTTTGGGCGGTGGAAAGCAGTTGCTATGCGACGGACAAGCGGGATTTCTTTCGGGAAGCTTACCGCTTGCTGCGCAAGGGCGGGACGCTGATTGCCTGCGACGGTTACGCCACGCGCCGGGAATTCAACGAAGAGGAGTGGCAGGCCGTCATGGACTGCCTAAATGGGTGGGCCGTGCCTAACCTTTCCAGTGTCGAGGAATTTCAGGCCGGCATGGAGGAATGCGGATTCCGCGATGTGCACATCACCGAAGCCACGGCCGAGACCATGCCGTCGTCCCGGAGAATGTACCTGACCGCCCTGTGGACGTATCCGATGCAATTGACCATGCAATGGCTGGGACTCCGCAAAAAAGCCCAGACGGCGAATTTCAAGGTGGCGCTCGCCCAATACAAGGTATTCCGCGACCAGATGGTTCGCTACTGTATTTTTCGAGCAAAGAAGTAAGTGGTAGGGTGGGTTAGGTGTGCCCCCACACAACCCGCGTGTAGCCAGCGAGTTAGGCGCGCAACCCACCAAAGCGAGCGGCAAGGCTACTGAGCGTTGATCTGGTGGGTTACGGCGCACTCGAAGCGCAGTGATCGACGGCCAGCCTGTGCCGGAGTGCGCCTAACCCACCCTACGAAATCCCGGTTTTCGTACCCTACAGAAGCTATGTCGATACCGGGATAAGCTGTCGTAGATCGGCAATCCTTTGCCGACGAATGGGTTAAGTCCTGAGCCGGCTCCGAAACACCGGCAAGCGCACCCGCGCTTCGAGACCGCCTTCCGGGCGATTGTGAAGACTCAGCGTTCCGCCTTGGGCGCTGAGCAGATTGGCGGCGATCGGGAGCCCCAGGCCGGTGCCGCCGGTTTCCCGCGAGCGCGAGGTTTCCAGCCGAAAAAAGGGCTGCATCACGTCGCCGAGGTGTTCTTCCGGGATGCCGGGGCCGGCGTCCCGCACCCGAATCAGCCAGTCGTCGCCCGAGCGCTCCAAGGTTACGTCGGCTTTCCCGCCATATTTAACCGCGTTGTCGATGAGGTTGAGAAAGCTGCGCCGTAGCGCTTCCGGCCGGCCGGAGATCAGCGCGCCGTCCGGTCCTTCGAAGCGGGCGTTCCCGCCGGCGTCCTCGGTATCGTCGCAGAGGCTTTGCAGCAGGGCGCCGAGATCGATCGTTTGCGGCGGCGGCCCCGAGTCCAGGCTGCGCGCCAGGGCCAATCCTTCGTTGACCAGCGCCTGCATGGCGGCCACATCTTCCGCCAGCCGGGTGCGTAGCCGCTCGTCGTCGCACTGTTCCAGCCGCAGGCGCAACCGGGTGAGCGGCGTCTTCAAGTCGTGGGTGATGGCGGCGAGGATGCGGGTTCGCTCCTCGATATACGAACGCAAGCGTTCCCGCATCCGGTTGAAAGTCCGGGCCGCCTGCCGTACCTCGATAGGCCCGGATTCGTCCATGGGAGGATGATCCGGATCACGGCCGAACGACTCGGCGGCATGAACCAGGCGCCGCAAGGGTTGCAGGACCAGGCGGACGGCGAACCAGACCACGATTGCCAGCAGACCCGCCAAAATCGAAAGATTGGCGATGAACCCTGCCATCCTCGGTGCGCGAGGTGGCGGCAGCTCGCGGGTCGCTTCGATCAGAACCCGTTGTTCATCTGCAAACCGGATCCGCGCGCCGACGGTGCGGGACGGCGAACACTCGGCCGGGCCATCGCGGCAGTCGGGGCCTACGGTTCTCCAGGCCGCTTCCACCGTGATGGATGGTCCCGCCGCTTCGGCCAAGGCGGCGGTGAAGGAAGGGTCGTCCGGGCGCTCCTCGGACGACCGTTTGCGATTGGAAGGGTTGTCCGGGTGCTCCCCGGATGACCGTTTGCGATTGGAAGGGTCGTCCGGGCGCTCCCCGGATGACCGTTTGCGATTGGAAGGGGGGCTCTGGTGCTCCCAGAGATCCCGTTTGCGACTGGACGGCAGGGATTGCGCCGGTTCCGCCGCCGTCCCGTCCACCGGTTCGATGCGCCATTGACCGGACGGCAAGGCGCGAACCGTGGCTAGACGCTGTTCGGGCGGCAGGGCGGCCAACAGGTGCAGGATGTCGGCGATACGTTCGGCCGTCCCGTGCTCCCGAAAGCTTTGCACGATGCGTCCGCGCTCCTGCAGCGCCAGACTCAGGGTGATGAAGACCGCCGCCAGCACGCCGGCGAGCAGCAGGAGAAACAGCCGGACGGCGAGCGAGCGGGGTGGGAAGGGGAGTCTCACGGTTCCTGCTCCACCGTCGCGGCCAGTACGTAACCCTCGTTTCGCAGGGTTTTGATCAGGCTCGGTGCCCGGGCGTTGTCGCCCAGCTTCTGGCGCAGCCGGCTGACCCGGAGGTCGATGGAGCGGTCGAAGGGGTCCGCCTCCCGGCCGCGGGTCAAGTCCATGAGCTGATCGCGGGTGAGCACCCGGTTGGGATGGGTGAGAAACACCTGTAATAAACGGTATTCGGCACCCGATAGTGCCACCACCACGCCCTGGGAAGAAGTGAGTTGGCGCGTCTGCCCGTCCAGGGTCCAGCCGGCGAAGCGCCAGCGGTGCGCCGCATCCGAAACGCCTCGGTTCGGCAGTGAGCGGGCGCGGCGCAGAATATTGCGGATGCGGGCCAGAAGTTCGCGGGGTTCGAAGGGCTTGGCGAGATAGTCATCAGCGCCCATTTCCAGTCCCAGCACCCGGTCGATCGGTTCTCCGCGAGCGGTGAGCATGAGCACCGGGAGATCAGAGCGGGCGCGCAAATCGCGGCACAGGCTCAAGCCGTCCTGGCCCGGCAGCATCAGGTCGAGGACGATCAGATCGATGCCGCTGCTTTCCAGCACCTCTCGCATCTGCCGGCCATCGGCGGCCAGACTGACGCGGTAGCCGTGCTGCTTGAGATAGTCGCCGACCAGCATGCGGATTTCGCGGTCGTCGTCGATGACCAGAATGTGTTCTGTGGTGTCCATGGAGGCTTTTTACCGCGGTTGCCGGTTGAAAGTCATGGTCTTTTGTATCGCTTTGTATCGGCTGCGGTTGCCGACAAGAAACGATACAAAACCATCGCCGGCCGGACACATACCTGATACATGTGACGTGTGAAATAGGTTCCGAAGACGGCGGGACGACCCCGCAGGTCTAAGCAGTGTCTGTCGGCTTCAGCCGACTTTTCACAACCGAATGAGGAATCCATATGAAATCTTACCGCAAAGCACTTGTGATGAGTCTTGCCCTACTCAGCCCCGTAGCCGTGATCGCCGAACCCGCCCAAACGGGTACCGAATCCGGCATGGTCGGCCAAGGCCCCGGTGTCCCCCGCGGTGAACACGGGAAGCGCTTTATCGAGGAGCGGATGGCGGAACTGCACAAGGAATTGAAGCTGACGGCAGCGCAGGAAGCGGACTGGAACACCTGGTCCGCCAAGATCAAGGAAATCAGAGAAGCGAAGAAACAGTCGCGTCCCGACCGCGAGGCCATGAAGAACCTGCCGGCACCGGAGCGCCTGGAAAAAATGATCGCCCACAATAAGGCGAAACAGACCTATCTCGAAGAAGCTCTGGGTGCGACCAAGACCTTCTATGCCACGCTGACCCCGGAGCAGCGTAAAGTCTTCGACGACCTGACGCCGTTCGGCGAGCGTGCCCCCAAATGGAAGCACCACGGCGGCCCGCGCCATTCGGGCGCGAAGTGACGGGTCGTTCCGTAACTCGGAACCCATAGGCTTCGTAGGCTTCGTAGGCTTCGTAGGGCGGGTTAGCCGGTACCCCGGCGTAACCCGCCGATGCCGTTGAATCAAACCTTCTCGGCTAGTACATCGATCTGATGAATGATCAAGCCGAGCTCTCGGGTTTCCAAGCGCTCGGAGCGCTCCCGGTGCCATTGGTCGAGCGCTTCCTTCGGGAATTGCCCGGATTGGATGGCTTCGTCCCGGATCATGTTCAGCAAGGCGGTGAGGCAAACGGCATCGCGGTCGCGATAATAGGTGCGGCGGAGCGGGGTAATGTTCCAGTCGGAGCTGCCGTAGGCGATCGGTTCAAAGCCGGTTTCGCCGAGGATGCGGTGCAGCCGTCTTCCGGAGCGTGCGCCGCCGCTGTTTTCGTCCCATACCCTGCGCTCTTCCATCGAGGTGTCGTACAGGGCAAGGATGCGGCTTTCGAAATCTTCATCGCGGTAGACCGGAAACAGTGCGGTCTCGCCGTCGTAATTGATGGTGCTGTAAAACAGTCCCTTCGGCCGCAGCCAGCGTGCTATCCGTTCGGCCATGGTCCTTAGGGGCAGAAGATCCATCACCGCGTGGGTGATGACCGCATCGAAAGATGCCGGGGCTTGATTCGGCGCGAAGTGCTGTAAGTCGCTGCACACGAAATCTATCGAAATTTCATGGCTACTTTGCCGGGCACGGATGCCGGTCGGCTCCGCCGAGACATCGAAGCCTCTATGCCGAAGCAAATCAGCCATCCTTTCTTGGGCGATCCCTAAAAGCGTCGGGTCCCGATCCACGGCGGTGATGTGCAAATCGGCTTCGGTGACCAAATTCAGCAGCCGCCGCACGGAAGCGCCGGTGCCGGTGCCGAGGTCGAGGCAGGTCACGCGCGGTTGGCCGGACACCCATCGGGCAAACTCGGTTTTGACGTCGGGGTTCAGGCTGCGCTCGTCGAGCGCGAATTTGGCTTCGAGATAGTCGTGGAAATGGATGTCCACGGCCTTCGGGGTTCTAAAGCGAACTGCCGAAAGCCGCCCAATCCCGGTCGTTCTCCCACAGCTTGATCGTCATCTTTACGCCGCGCAGCGTCAGTCTGTCCCTGAGCAGTTCCCAGAAGATGCGGGCGAAGTGTTCGAGGCTGGGATTGAGGCCGCGAAAAGCCTCCAGATCGTTGAGGACGCAATCCTTGAACTCCCCGATCAGCGCCATCGTTGCTTGCTCCAGATCCACGATGTCGATCAGATAGCCGTGCCGGTCGAGCTGCAGGCCTTCGATCAGCACTTCCGCCTTATAGTGGTGGCTGTGCTCGTGGTTCTCGTCGCCCCAATCCCCGCCGATCAGGAAATGGCGGGCGATGAAGTCGCGGGTGATGGCAAGCTGGTACATCGCTATTCCTCGAATCGTCAGGTGTACTCGAAAACCGGCTGCAACACGCCCGCCCGTTTGCTGTCGACCAGCTCGAAAGCCTCCTGGCAGGCACCGGGTGGGAAATGATGAGTGATCAATCGCTCCGCGCGAATTTCCGCCAGCCACTCCCAGGCGAGGTCGATCCGGCGTTTCTTGCTCCAGCGGCCGGAGAGCAGCGGATTGATCGTGCTCACCTGGCTCGAAATCAATCGAATCCTCTGCCGGTGAAAATGGCTGCCGAGATCGAGCGGCGTCGTGCTTTGGCCATACCATGAACCGATCACGATGCGTCCGGCGAAACCGGTCAGCTCGATGGCCTGGTTCAGAGCGGTGACGTTCCCCGAGATTTCGATGGCGGCATCCAGTCCGTCTGCGCCGTCGTAGAAAAGACAGTCTTTAAGGGCTGCGACTTCCCGCTTGACGTTCGGATTGATGGACAAGGCCGCGCCCATCTCCGTGGATTTTTGCCGACGGAAGTCGAGGGGATCGGCCGTGATCAGTTCTCCCAGCGGGAAACGGCTGAGGACCGCGGTGGTGAGCAGCCCGACGATGCCTTGCCCGAACACCATGATCCGCTCTCCGGGCAGCGGCGCCGTATCGAAAACCAGGTTCAGCGCCGATTCCATGTTGGCGAGAAACAAGGCGCGTTCCGCCGGAACGCCTTCCGGCAGGATTTGGCAATCCCTCTTATCGACGATGGCGTAGTTTTGATGGGGGTGATAGGCGAAAACCCGGCGGCCCAGCCACTCCCGGTCTTCGTCCGAGCCCACGGCGGCGACCTCCCCGACCAGGGAGTAGCCGTACCGGAACGGATAGCTGAAGTCTCTTTGCAGGCTCCCGATGCTCGTGTCCTGGGGCAGTTCCGCGGGAATCTCGCCCCGGAAAATCAAGGATTCGGTGCCGGGGCTGATGGCCGAGCACAGGGCTTTGACCAATAATTCCCCGGACCGAGGGGAAGGCACATCGGTATCCTGCACCGCCACCGACTTGGGGGCCACGTGATAAACGGCTTGCACTCGCATCAGAGGTAACCGATGGGGCCGAAGGCGATGATATCCGAACCCAGAATATGGTACTGGCAGTCCGTTATGGTTAAAGGCATTTGCTCGCCGGAGCGGCATAGATCGTCGATGGCTTTGAGTCCGCCAATTATTTTTGGTGTTATTGTAATCACGCAATAATTCACTAAGTGATGTTTGAGAAAGGTGCCAATGATCTTCGATCCCCCTTCAACCATGAGGGTGCGGATGCCGAGTTGGCGAAGTTTCGTCAGGGTTTCTTTCAAGTCGACGCAGCCGTCCTCGCCCGTTCCGACTACGACAATCTGCGCGCCGGACGCTAAGAGCGCATCCCGTTTGCCCGGGTCCGATTCGCCGGTGGTCACAATGATAGGCGGTTTTTTCGACTGCTTCAGAACGCGGCAGTCCGGCGGCGTACGCAGGCTGCTGTCGAGAATGACGGGCTGCGGGTCTTCGCCCTCATAGTAACGGACATTCAGCTGGGGATCGTCGCTGAGTATCGTGTTAACCCCGACCAGCAGCGCGTCGTGGTGCGCCCTCAGAAAATGCGTGAGCGTCAGCGACTGCCTGGAGCTCAGAGCATAAGGGACTTGGGCGTCGACGGCAATGCTGCCGTCGATGCTCTGGGCGTAAGTCAGGGTGACGAAGGGGCCGACGTCCGCCGGGGGGTGGGTCAGTGAGAGCTGATCGACCAAAGGCCTGATGAAGGCCAGATCGTGGTGGAACGGCGTTCTTTCCCGGAACGTCAGCAAATGAGCCAGTTTCTCGGCCTTGGAGCGGAGATAACCCAGGTTGTCGTGGTGATGGCCGACCTCGATGGGTACGCGTGCCTCGACGTCGATGCCGTGCTCGGTAAGCTCATCGACTTTCCGGGGATTGTTGGTAATAAGCCGGATCGAACGGACGCCCAAATCTTTGAGCATCAAGGCGGCGACGCCGTAATGCCGCTCGTCGGGCTGATGGCCGAGGCTGATATTGGCCTCCACCGTGTCGAGGCCGTGATCCTGAAGATTATAGGCCTCCAGCTTTTTGCGAAGGCCGATGCCGCGTCCTTCCTGGCGGAGATAAAGCAATACGCCGCAGCGGGAGCGCCCGAGGTACTGGAGCGTGTGCTTGAGCTGATCCCCGCAATCGCAGCGCCGCGATCCAAACACGTCGCCAGTCAGACATTCCGAATGAATCCGAACGGGAACGCCGGTCTCACCGTTTACGTCCGATTTCACCAGGGCAAGATGTTCCTTGCCGTGCTCGGTGTAAAGATAAAGCGTGAATTCGCCGTAGCCGGTCGGAATTCGAGTCTTGACGAGATTCTTCACTACAGGTTTTTTGGAATTTCGCGGTGAAAAAGACGAACAGTATAAACACCAATGTCGCCGAGTCGATACCGAATGAGTTTTGTAGGGCGAGCTCGGTCGTCTTGCCTGGAAAGTAGGGGCACTTCGACGGAGCCTATCCCGTGCTGCGTCGAAGAATCCGGGATAGGCCCGTCGATGGCTTCCCTGCCGAATTAGAAAGGGGAGTGCCGGTGTATCGTTATTTCTTCCCGTAATCCGGGATCAGGCCAACGGCATCGATTCCGGCGATCGCGCAGCTCTCGTCGAGATCCGACAAGTCGCCGCTGATTCCGACCGCACCCATGATCCGATCGTCCGCCGAGCGGATCAGCACGCCGCCGGGAACCGGCATGAGCCGGCCATCCGCCACCTCGCCCAAAGCCGTCATGAAATAAGGGCGCTCTTTCGCCATCTTGCCCAATTCCCGCGACGACACGCCCATCCCGATGGCTCCCCAGGCCTTGGCCAAAGCGATGGAGCTCCGCATGAAAGACGCGCCGTCCTGTCGCTGCATCGTTTTCAAGTGACCGCCATCATCCAAAACCGCCACGGCCAGCGGCGCCAGTCCTAAGTCCCGCGCCTTTCTAAAGGCGCCGTCGATAATGGCATTGGCGATGTCGAGTGTCAGAGTGCTCATGCATTTTCCTTATTTTGTCCAAATAAAAGTTGGATTGCGGTAATACCGAGAAGCGGGTTTCCGTCCCACCTCGCTCTCAGCCTGAGCAATTTTATCCGTCTTTTCCGACATGTCATTCGGCTTCAGGCATGATTGTTTTCTTTAAATCCCGAAGAACCGGCAGCGCTCCCCGCATTGATGGCGTTTTTAGGTCGCCGGGCCGCCCGGCATCATTCCGCAGGGTTTTAATATCGACTGCCAGGCGCGGGTGTGGCGTTGCAGCGCGGCGTTAAAGTGGTGCCAGAGACCTTGATCATTTCCGGGATCAAGGATGACGGCGTAATAGCTCTCGAAGACGGGCGGAATCTCGACCCTTTGGTTTTCTTTCAAATACCTCATGCTTTCGAGCAATGGCGAGGCCGTTTGATGAAGCCGGCTGATGTAAGGCTGCACTTCACCCGCGTAGAACTTGACGAACACATTGAACAGATACTCGGCCTGCCGGGTTTTTTTGCCCATCGGGCAAATTCGGCCGGTCGATGCGGCCTGTTCCAGAAGCCGGGCGACCCGATCCAGATAAAACCCGCTAAGGCTCAGGGCACGGACGATTTTGCCGCCGGTTTTGTCCGCTTGGAGCTCGAAGTAGCGCTGCTCGAATTCATTCGGGGGAATCGACGGCGCTTCCTCGAGTTTCGAGCCAAGCGAGGCGAGATACCGAATCGGCCTTTCGAAGCGGGCCGCCGAGATTTTTTCGTCCCGTTGCAGCGGGTTCGTTGCCGTATCCATGAAGACACGGAATTCCTTGGCCGCGAAAGTGGCGTTCCAAAATGCCTTGGGTAAATTTTCGGCTTTGGCTTGCCGGATGGACTTTATTTTGCGATCGAAATCTTGGTCCTCTTCCGAGCTCTGAAGTTCCGCTTCGCACTCGGAGAGCTTGCGGAACACATTCAGTTCATAGAGGAAACGGCCGGTCTCGCGTTGTACTCGCCCAAGCGAGCTGTTTCGCCCGCTGATCTCGCCGATCAGCCCGCATCGGGTCATTTCCAGGTAAGTGATGACGCCGATTCGGATATCATCGACCGGGAGCACGATATCCCGCGCCCGCGGATAGGGTGGAACGGCGGGCGGCGCGGCCGCTTCGTCAATCTTGATCTCGGTCACGTTCGCGAGGCGTTCGAGGTAATTTTCGAACATCGCTTCCGGCGAATCGCCGCCGCAACCCGCCAATCCGAGTACGAGTACGATGACGATAAACCTCATGAAAGATGCTCTAAAGCTAGATCCGGGGTGCGATCCCGCGGCGCCCGAACCGACGATAGTCTTCATATACATAAGGCATTAAAGCAGTGAAACAAGTTCTCCTGAAATCGGGAGTGTGGCTTAATCGCCGGAGTGTGCGTTTTGTGTTAATGCTGGCGGTGCTGGCCTTCATTTTTGCCAAGATAGACCGCTCTTCGCTGCTGGCGCATCTAAGCCGCTTCGATCCCGCGGCGGGCATCGCAATCGTCGCGATCTTCCTGCTCTCGATCGCCGTGTTCGCCCTGCGCTGGTGGTACATAAGCCGCGCTTTGGGGGTAGAGGCTCCGTTCAAGGACTTTATCCGCGTCCTTTGGATCAGCCAGAGCGTCAGCGAGTGCGGTCCGCCGCTAGTGGTCGGCGAGTTGGCGCGGTTTCAGCTGATGCGGGGCTCCGCGGAAACCTGGCAGCTAGTTGTCGGCCAGGTCCTTGACCGATTGTCCGGGAAGGCCGTTCTGCTGCTCATGGTCGTCGGATTGACGCCGGTTTACCTGCGGTTATATCGCGAGTTTCCCGGGTTTCAAATCGCGTTGTTCGCTTTGATCCTGCTCGCATCGGTGAGCGTGGCCGCGCTCGTTTTCCGGCGATTCTGGCCGATGGCGCGTTTGCACACGGGGGTTGTTCTTGCGGTTTGTAATCCGTTGCGGTCACCGCGGCATTATGGGCTGTCCTTGCTGATTCAGATTCTGTTGGCCATGAATTTCGCTCTGGCGGCCATCGGATTGGGTATCTCTGCCGACTCGCTGACCGTGTTTGTGCTGGGGCCGCTGTTATTGCTGGGCGTCAGCTCGCTGCCGGGTTTGGTTTCGGACTGGGGCAAGCGGGAGGCGGCCGCGGTGTTTTTGCTCGCTCCCGCCGGATTGACGCCCGAGCAAAGCCTTGCCGTGTCGCTGGTCTTTGGAGCCTTGCATTTGTTGACGGCGTTGCCGGGTGCGCTATTGCTCCTGCTGGTGCGACGCCGGGCAACGGTTTCCGCCCCGAGCGGATAGCGTCCTCAATACATGGACAGGGTGAATCGGTCTTGCTTCAAAACGGGCTGCGGGGTGGTCTGCCGATAGCCGAACACGTACCGCTCGGCGGGACGAAGGGCGCGTAGGCGTACCGACTCCCTCAAGGACGGATACGCGATGGGGGCGGAGCGGTCCCATACCGGCCACTCCGAAAACAGCTCGCGCCAGACGTCCGGTTGTCGCCGGCGGAGCATATGAATCGGATCGAAGCCGTACCAAGCCGCCGGCGGCTCAATCAATCCGATGCCGTAAGCCTTCGCGAGCAGCCGCATTTCGTCCTGGAAGCGGCTTACCCGGTCGTACAGCACCGGCCACGCGATTTCGTGCATCGGGAAATAAGTTCTGCGCAACAATTCGAATTTCCACGGCGGCAGCCGTTCGATGCTCGCAAGCGGCAGGGACATCAGGGCGATTTCACCGCGCTGTTGGGCAAGCCGATCCAGGCACGCATCGACCCAAGCGAGCAGTTGGGGAACGGTGACGCCGTAAACCAGATCGTTGCCGATATCGATAACGGCGGCGAGTGGCGGAAGGCTGTCCGGGCCGTGTTTCCGCAAAGCCGCCCACAGCCCGCACTCGGCGATGCCGGGAAGCGTCCGGCCCAGCATTTGGCTCCAGAGCCCATAGGACCGACCGTGCCCGAATGCCGCCAGCACGGCCAACGGTTCTCTCAATCCCGCTCGCAAGCCATTCACGACCAAGGGAAAGGCCCGTGCAAGATTGCTCGCGCCCATAAGGATCACGGGCTGAATAGGCTCCTTGCTATTTTCGATAACCATTTTTTCCGATTTTGCGCCGCCGCGAAGCGATTTGGCTCAAGCATCATGGTCCATGAGCGGATTTGTCATGCGACGGTAACAATGCGGTGAGTAGAATAATCGGTTAAGAATTTGACAACACCATTCCCGTAGTTAAGCTCGCTTGGCGCTAGCGATGCGCCTTTAAGTCTTTTGAACGCCCGCCATGAAAAAACGATCCTGTCTGACGACGCTCCTCATTGTTTTAATCTTGTCGACGCCTTTGTCGGCTCCGGCTAATTCCAGCCGAAACCCAGGCTTGGACAGGATTCGCCACATTGTGGTGATCTATTTGGAGAACCACAGCTTCGACAATCTCTACGGGTTGTTTCCGGGGGCGGAAGGATTGGCGAGTGCGCCGGCGGACACAACGCGGCAGGCCGATCGGCAAGGTCGGACTTACGCCGGCTTGCCCAGGGTCATGAATACCGAGAAGAAGCCGGCCGTTCTCGACGAACGCTTTCCGTCGGATTTGCCGAATCGCCCGTTCGAGATCAGTCAGTATGTTCCGATCGATCAAAAAATCGGCGATCCCATGCATCGGTTTTATCAACACCAGGCCCAAATCAACGGCGGGCGCATGGACCGCTTCGCGGCTATATCGGATGCCGGCGGTTTGACCATGGGCTATTACGACGGCCGTAAGCTTCCATTGTGGGAATATGCGAAGAAATACACGCTGGCGGATCGTTTCTTTCAGGCGGCCTTCGGCGGGTCGCTGCTGAATCATTTTTGGCTGATTTGCGCCTGTACACCGCACCACGATAACCCACCTGTCGAACTGACCGCTGTTTTGAACGAAAAAGGCGAGTTGATCAAAGATGGGGTCTTCACGCCCGACGGTTACGCAGTCAACACCATTCAGTCGATCCAGATTCCCCACAATCCCGCGATCACCGATCCGCGCCGGCTTTTGCCGCCGCAAACCTTGCCCACTATCGGCGACCGCTTGTCGGAGAAAAAGATTTCATGGGCGTGGTATTCGGGCGGTTGGAACGACGCGATTGCCGGGCACGCCGATAAAAGCTTCCAGTACCATCATCAGCCGTTCGCGTATTTCAAGCGCTACGCCCCAGAAAGTCGCGAAAGGGCCAGGCATCTCAAGGATGAGTCGGACTTTCTGAAGGCCATTGAAAAAGGGACGTTACCGGCCGTTTCGTTCTACAAACCCATCGGAGCCCACAGCGAGCATCCCGGCTACGCGGATCTTCTGGCAGGGGAGACTCAGGCGGCGGCGGTGATTCGTAAGATCGAACAGAGCCAGTTGTGGCCGAATAGCGTGATCATCGTCACATACGACGAATACGGCGGGTTTTGGGACCATGTGCCGCCGCCTCCGGGCGACCGCTGGGGACCGGGCAATCGGGTTCCGACCATCGTCATTTCCCCGTTCGCCAAGCGCGGCCATGTCGATCACACGCCTTATGACGGCACGTCCATCCTGAAATTCATCGAGACCCGGTTCAACTTGGAGCCGTTGGGCGAGAGGGACGCCAAAGCCAACGACTTATCGAATGCGCTGGATTTGTGATCGCGTTAAGCCCTATTGGCGCTGCGCCAGCTCGTCCAGGCGCATTTTGGAATCCCGAAGCGATCGCAAGGCTTCCATCAAGGACTCGGCGCTGGTCTGCAACACCGCTTCCCGCTCGCCCATGGAATCGATTTCGGTTCTGAGTTCCTTGATCAAGCGGTCTTTTTCGTCCTCGTAGGGTTTCCCGAAACGGACGTGGAACCAGCCTCTGGCTTCTTCGAGCAAGCGCACGAAATCCGCCTCGGTGAAATCGTCCTCGGAAATCCAGCGTTCCAGTTCGACCAAGGGATCGATCAACCTGCGGTCGAACTGTCTCTCGTAGCTGGATCTGAGAAATTCCGTAAGCTGGCGGATCTTTTCATCCGATTCGCGAACGTTCGCCAGCAACTGAACGATTGTGCTGTCGGGACTCTTGATCGGCCGTTCGTGGCAGCGTTCGTAAATGGTTTCGAGGGTCCCGCAGATTTCTTTCAAGTCGTTTTCGGGGAATCCCTTGATTTCGAGATCACGGTAGAGCGCTTGAATCGTATCAAAGGGAAACGCGCTAAACCGTTTGATATACGTCTCGATCTGGGATTCTATGGATTCCCGCGTCAACGCCGGAGTGAACCCGGCGCGTTTGGGCAGTGCCGAATGCATTTCGCTTGAGGGCGAATCGTAAGTTCCGCCGGGGGAATCCTCGGGCGCGTCGGCGTCCACCGTCAGCGGTTCGAGCGTCTGCCTGGATCGCTTGTTCTCCACCGTATTCCAGTAGCGGCTGAAATTCGATGCTTCCGCCACGGCGGGCAGCCGTTCCAGAACGACTTCCGCCATCTGTTTGATGGCTAGGCTTGCCGGCGCGCCCGGATGGGTTTGCGCCACGGGAGCCTGCAAGCTCACGGCGTCCAGCAAAGCCTCGTCGAGCGGCACGTAGCCGAGATAATGGACGTCCAGGCTCAGATAGTTCTTTACCGCGGCTTGGAAGCGGTTGAATACCTCCAGACTGCCAGCCCGGTCCTTGGACATATTGACCAGCACGTGATAATTGATATCAGCCCCTCGGTTTCTCAGGATCTTGATCAGCGAGAAGGCGTCGGTAAGCGACGTAGGCTCGGGCGTGATCACCAGAATCGCGGTGCCTGCCGCCAGCAAGAAATCCTGCACGTTGTTTTCCACGCCGGCCGCCGTGTCGATCAGGATATAGTCGTAGCGGGAGTCCAGGTCGGCGAGGCCGCGGATCAGCCGGCTCCGTTGTTCCGGCTCCAGATTGGCGCACTGCGCGATGCCGGACGCGGCGGGAATGATGTCGAAATTCTCGCGGTACCGGAAGATGACGTCGTCCAGGAGCCTTTGTCCTTCCAGGCAGTCGGCGAGCGTGAGTTCGGGACGTACGCCCAACAGTACGTTAACATTGGCGAGGCCGGTATCCGCGTCGAACAGGCAGGTTTTTTCCGCCCGATCGGAAAGCGCGCAGGCCAGGTTGACGGCGAGATTGCTTTTGCCGACGCCGCCTTTGCCGCTGGTGATCGCAATAACACGAGCCATGATTGCAGGACCCTATGTTTTGGTTGTCTGGTCGAGGTGAAGGAATCAGTAAAAGTGTAGCTGTGGATGAAGCCCGGTGCGATGATCTCAAAGCCGCGCGGCGGTTTTCGAAACTCGTTCTTTGCAAGGCAGACCGGCAGTAGTAACCTAGTTCGGCGCGGCTGCGGAATGCCTTGGGAGGGGTTTCCGTCTGTCGCTACCCGTTCGACGAGGGGAACGAATACATTTATGGACGTTACAAGGAGCGTGACATGGCCTATATGCCCCTGCTTTTGTCAAGGAAGCGTTTTTCCAATCTTTTACCGTACCCAAGTCCTCCGAGTATCGATGGGATGGTCCGGCGGTGAACGATCACGGCACCCTGGCTTCGAAGCGCTTCCGACCGCAACTTGAGATTCGCAAAACTTCCCTGGCCACCGACGATGCTTGCGGCGGTCGCGGTCAGTTCGTCGAAGTCTCCCGAGCATGTGGTCCCCTACACGGAAGGCTCGCCGCGTTGCTTTTTCGGGAAATGACTTGCGGGGAGGCCAATCCGGCCGAAAGGGGCAGCTCTGCCCCGATCCTTCTATATCAATAGTAATGCCCTCGTTTTTCTACGAGGTAGGAAAACGATGGCAACCGACTTCATGACCGAACAACAGGCAACTAAGACTGGTTTTCCCGGGCCGGCGCGTCTCGAGGGGGATGCTGTCTTGGACTTGCGCATCGACAACGGGCGGATCGAAAACCTTACGCTCCATATCTCCGAGCAATCCCGGTTGCTCGCAGCATTTCTTGAAGGCCGGGAATGCTTCGAAGTACCTGACGTGGTGGCGCGTATCTGCGGGACCGGTCCGGTGGCCTATCAAGTGAGCGCCGTGCAGGGTCTGGAGGCGGCATTGGACTGTCGGCCGACACCTTGGATTCAGGCCATGCGGCGGGTCATGTGCTGCGGAGAGTGGATCGCGAGTCATGCGCTGCATATCCACTTGCTGGCCGCGCCGGATTTTCTGGGCTTTCCGAGCCTAGCGGAAATGTCCCGGGATTTTCCCGACGAAGCGCGCCGCGGCTTGCGTCTGCAAAACCTGGGCAGCGAGTTGATCCGGCTGTTTCATGCATCATCCTCCCGCTCTGCCGGAGTCCGGGTCGGCGGATTTCACCATGTGCCGTCCAAGGCTCAGGTTAGGCAGTTGGTCGAGCGATTGCGCGCAGCCTTGCCGGACGCGGAAGCACTGGTGGCCTGGACAGGAGCCATCGATCTGCCTCGCAGCGAGCAAGCTTTCGTCAACGTGGCCCTGCGGCATCCGGAAGAATATGCGATGTGCGCCGGCAACATCGTTTCCAGCACCGGGTTGAACATCGCTGCCGAGCGGTTCGAGAGGCATTTTCAGGCGCATCAAAACCCGCCCGGGGCAGGTTATTCATTGTTCGATGGAAAACCCTATCTCGTAGGACCTTTGGCTCGCCTTAATTTGAACCAGGACCGGTTGCCCGATCCCGTGGCTGAGGCATTGCGCAAAACCGGCATCGGTTTTCCCAGCCGAAACATGTTCCACAGCATCGTGGCGCGCGCCGTGGAAGTGCATTTTGCGATCACCGATGCCATTCGCCTGCTGGACGGCTACGAGCCGCAAATGTCGTACGTTGGAGTCCAAGCCCATGCCGGGAGCGGATTTGGCTGTACCGAAGCGCCCCAGGGCATCCTCTGGCACCGTTACGACCTCGATGTCCTGGGCCGTGTGATTCGCGCCCGCATCGTCCCCCCGGCCATGCATAATCAGGCGCGTATCGAGGAGGATCTTTACGGGGCGCTGCAATCGTTCGGTCCGGAACGGAGCGATGCGGACTTACGGCTTTGCGGGGAGAAGGTGATCCGCAACTACGATCCCTGTACCGCATGTTCGACTGATTTTCTCAAGCTGCATGCGGTTCGGACTTGACGACCCTAACGAACGTCGGCCCGGGCGGTCTCCTCAGTAGACGAGTGGTCGGAGCGCCTTGTTTGCCGCAGGTGGAAACTCGTACTATCGTGCTCGAAATCGGATGCTTCGGACGGATTTTCCGCTCCTCTTGAGAGATGCTTCATATGGCCACTTATGCGCGGCTTGTCGCAAGACAGAATCTGGTTCTGCTTCTGCTTTTTGTCATCGGCCTAGCCGGTTGTTCCTCCGCCTATTACCGAGCGGCGGAATCATTGGGTTTTCACAAGCGCGACATTCTCGTGCACCGCGTCGAAAAGGCGCGCGACAGCCAGGAAGAAGCCAAGACCCAATTCAAAAGTGCGCTGGAGCGATTTACCGCGCTTACGGGATTCAAGGGCGGCAACCTGGAAGAGAAATACCAGGAACTTAATTCGGAGTTCGAGCGGAGCCAATCCAAGGCGGATGAGGTTCGGAAGCGAATCGACGACATCGAGGATGTTTCGGAAGCCTTGTTCGACGAATGGGAGAACGAACTGTCCCAATACCAGAATCCGTCGCTCAAGCGCAGCAGTCAGCAAAAGCTCAAGGCGACGCGCCAGCGCTACGATCAACTCATCGCCACCATGAAGCGCGCCGAGTCCAAGATGGACCCCGTATTGCTGACGTTCCGCGACCAAGTCCTGTTCCTGAAGCACAACCTCAACGCCCAGGCCATCGCCTCGCTGCGGGGCGAACTCGACAGTCTTCAAACCGACATTTCGGCGCTGATCAAATCTATGGAAGTCTCGATCCGGGAGGCGGACGAGTTTATCAAGTCGGTCGGCGGCCCCGTCTAACGAACCTCTTTGATACCCGTGGCAGTATCTTCGAAGGCATCCGCGTGCACCCGACAGTAAAAACCCATTATTCCTTCAAAAACGGCCGTTCTCGGGCTGCAATGGCTCTATGGCGAAAGCCGGAACGTCTCATAGCGCGCCTTTCTCATTGATACCTTGACCGTGAAACCGAGCGCCTTGCCGGACGCGCAACTGAAACGGAAAAAGCCGAAATCAAATAACAACAGTTTGGTCCTTACAATGCCGTCTTTTTTGAGAAATACATGAATTTCGAAATTCCCAACGATTTTTTCGATCCGCTGCCTAATCGAGACGAACGTTGGCCCAATCACCCCGAGCTGCGTCGGGCAGTCAATTGGCTGAAATCGTTTATGTCTGAAAAGGATTGGATCAAGCGGCGCGAAGTGGCAACCAGAAGGCTCTATGCAGCAGCAATTGGGCTGCTTAATGATCCGACTGGCAAGGGACGCATTTTTTCGGAAAATGATACCTTTGGATGGTATCTATTCCTTGCCGAGGCATGCCTTGATCACTTTTGGAACTACGAGCCAGTTTTCGGCTCCCGCGTGGTGCCACTACTCATGGCGATAGGCCGTGACTTACCACTGCTGGAATCGATACCGGGCCTCAACGCAAGAGTCTGCAAAATGGTAGGGGCAGACAGGCGGCAGCCCAACGGTTGCCTTTTTGAACTGCTCGTGGCAGCAGCTTACCGCCGGTGTGGTGCCAAAGTTGAGTTCGTAGAAGAGAAACCTGGTAAAAAACGAACGCACGACATGAATATCGAACTTGACGGCCAAATCTGGGCTGTCGAGTGCAAACGGATGGAAACAGGAGAGTATGGAGAGCGTGAACGCACTCGGATGCGAAAGCTTTGGGGACCTAGTGCTGCCTTTTTCAGACGTGAAGAGAAAAGCGTATTTTGTGATGTGCATTTCACAGTAGAGATTGATGCAGTACCCGCCGACTATCTCACGAGGAAAGCCAAGCAGTGGCTGGAGTCTTCTCTCTCGTCGTTCTCATGGAATGATGAGATTGGGAATGGTTTAATCAGAAATCTAGATCTAAGTCCGCTAAGGACAGTATTAACTAACGAGTATGTTCTTGGAGGTAGTTCGAAGGTATTTGAATTGCTGACAGGTCAGTACATGCGTAATGCGAGCTACATTTCAACATTGAAAATAGAACCCGCCGAAAACCCACGGTATATAAACGATTGCTCCCTCGCCATTCTGCTTCGTTGGGAAAGCATGTCTCCTGCATCAATTAAAGGAAGAGCGCGCGATATTTTAAATAAGCTATCCGAAGCAACCGAGCAACTTCCCGATAACGTACCAAGTATTGTTCATATCGGCTTCGAGGCTGTTGAAGGGGATCGAGTAGAGAAGGCGCGCCACGAAAAAATCTTGGCAACGGCAAGGCGCTTCAACCCAGGCTCCAAGAGCCTCGAATACATTTATTGCCACTATTTTGTACCGGAAAGCCCACCCGATCAGGCTTGGAACTACGAAGAAACCACTCAGTGGTGTGCTATCAAGCCCAGCCGACCGCGCCCACTTAGAGAACACCACCTTGTTCTCCCGCCTTCTGCTACTGAGAGCCGCCCCGGTCCTCATTGGCAAGATTAAGAGTTCGCGTAGGGCAATGAAATGGACTCCTCCCGCCTAACGGCATCGAGGTGCCAGACTGTAGTTTCTATGCAAACAGTCAACAGAAGGAGGAGTCCCAATGAAGCTTAAACGAATCGGGGTTGATCTCGCAAAGAACGTGTTTCAGGTTCATGGGGTAGACAGCCATGAGCAGGTCCAATTGAGGAAGCAAGTGAAGCGGAAAGACCTGCTGAGCTACTTTCGCCAGATTGAACCGTGTCTGGTGGCTATGGAAGCGTGTGGCAGCTCGTGTAGGGCGCATTAGCTTTAGCGTAATGCGCCAAACGGAACGCCCCCACGCGGCGGAATACGCGAGTACGTTAGTCCGCCCCACATAAGCTGACCGAAATCAAAGTTTGGACCGCCCGACCGGCGACATCACGACCCAGCGCTTCGACGTCTTCGACAAACCGACCGCCAAGACCGGTCCCATTCTGCCTACGGCTACTGTCACGCAGCGACTGAAATGCCGCACAGCCGCTCAGAAACGCAAGAGTAAGCACCGCTGCCCCAAGAACAACTGCCTTCCTTCAAGTAGCCTCCACCAGCGGAAGCTCAACTCGGATGCGGGCACCCTGTTCGTCCTGCCGCGGCTCGATGCTCTCGACTTTCCCCTGGTGATTGGCCACGCACTCGCTCACGATCGCCAGCCCCAATCCGGCACCTTCGGTGTCGATCGTTTGGGCTGCCTTGCCTCGAAAAAACGGCTCGAATATCCGTGGACGCTCGGTGGCGTCGATGCCGGGACCGTCATCTTCGACCTCCAGCTGAATACCGGTTCCCAAGTCACGAAGAATGATCCGGATTTTGCCTCCTTCCGGGGAAAACTTGATGGCGTTGGAGAGCAGGTTGTCAACGATCGTTCGCACTTGGTCGGGAACCCCGAAAAACTCGACCGGTTGTACCAACTCCTTGATGGTAAGGGACTTCGCCTTTAGGGAGTCCTGATAATCTTCGATGACGGATGCCAGCAATGTCTTCATGTTTACCGCGTTCTTCGGTTGCGGCGATGGATTGTCTTTGACCTGGTTATAGTGGAGCGACTCATCAAACAGGTTTTGCAATTTTTGAACGTCTTGGCTCAGCCGCGCCACGAGGTCGCGTTGCTCCGGATTCAACGCGCCGGCCGCCTCGGCCATGAGCAGCCCAGTACTTTCGAAAATACCGGAAAGCGGTGTTTCGAATTCGTTCGAGACCTTGCTCATGAACTGTTGCTTCGACTCTTCCCGACCCAACAGACGGGCGCGCAGCCAGTCGAGCCGGTCGCCGAGATGCCGAAGGTTTTTCGGTCCAGTAACCCTGATGGGTTTTCCAAAATCTCCCGCTCCCAGCCTTCGGATGGATTCATCCAGTTGCCGGATCGATCTGGTAAACACGGCCAGCAGACCCGAACCAAAGCCGAGGCAAATCAGCACCAGCATGCCCACTATGGCCCCTTTGACCAGAAGGTCCTGCCGAACCGCTCCCGAGTGCTCGGGAAGGTCACGAACTGCTCCATCAACCCGGCTTAAAGCGTCCTGCCAGAACCCGTTCACGGCATCCTGCAGCCCCTGAAAGGCCTCATCTATCGACAGCCGGGCTTTAGCGTCGGCCGCAAAACCGACGATTTGGTCATAAAACAGCTTTTTCTTTTCCGACAACTCGTTGACCAGTGACCCCATCTTATTGTCGCTTTCGGCCTTGAGGAGTTTGTCCGGTGTCTGCTCGAGCGATGCACGAACACCTTTCAGCGCAGTAGGCAGGGTCGTAACGCGATCGGCAAACCCGCCGAACCCGTCATGGCTTTGCACGAGCCAGAAGGCGCAAAAACCGAAGAACACCACGAACGCGAGACGCCGTTTAGTCCGAATGGGTTTTCCGGATTTGTGCACCTCACGCATCTCGCCAGGCACCGAAACCCGATTCTTCCAATAGTCCCGATCTTGCACCACCATAGGACACCCCTTGAACAGTAAATGCAGGGAGAATTCAAAGACGAAAAGTGACACCAAACAGGTAAAAAGGTCAACCCATCGTACCAAGTACCCGTGTTACGGGCACAGGCACTTCTAACGAAAAACTTCAAGGCAGGTGTCGCCTCGGTGGCGTACTACTGTTGATAGCCGGCATGCCGGCGAATATCGGGCGGAAACTTCCGGATGGCTTCCAGTGAGCCTGCGTAGGATGCGGTAAACGAAGTGCACCGCATCGTTCGAGAGCCTCGCTCAACTCAGTTGGATGGAGTTTGGAGTGAAAGGGGAAGCGGACGAGTTCATCAAAACCGTTAATGCTCCGGCATGACGGACGCGCGGGCTCGGGGGGCGGCGTGTTTCGGCACATTGGAGCTGACGGCTGCCCGCTTTCCCAGCAGAATCTCGTTAACGTTTCCGCCGATTGTCTTCGCCAATTCATCGGTGGGAAGATCGTTGGCGTCGTCGCCGAAGGGATTTTCGATTTCTTCCGCGATCAGTTCCAGGCTGGCCAGGACGAAAAACACGAAAGTGCTGAACAGAACCGTCCAATAGCCGAACTCGTGCACGAAGCAGAACGGCATGGTGATGATGTAGACGAAAATGAATTTCTTGATGAAAAGGCTATAGGAATAGGGAATCGGCGTTTTTTTGATGCGTTCGCAGGCGCCGCAGATATCGGTCAATAGCGTGAGCTCGCTATTGAGGTTCAGATAATGCACTCCGGTGAGGTCTCCGGTGCGGTGCAAACGGTCGATTTCCTTGAACAAGCTGTTGGCGATAAGATTCGGCCCGTGCCCGTCCATCGGTCTGCCTTGCTGTGGCTTGATGTCGCGGAGATGCTCGTTAAGCACCGTGGCATAAGCGCCGATATGCTTGGCGATGATCGACCTGGACCGATGATCTTCCCGAAGGAACGCGTTGAGCTTCAGCGCCAGATTGCGGGACGTGTTGACTAAGGCGCCCCACTGTCGCCTGCCTTCCCACCAGCGTTCGTAAGCGGTATTGGTCCGAAAAACCAGCAGCAAGGAAATCACGAAGCCCAAGAGCGAGTGGACCAGGCCGGTGCCTTTTAGCTGGTTCGGCAATAGATCGCGATCGATATAGGCGACGAGGGCGGTGAATAAGGCGACTGTCATCATGGCTGGCAGCAACCTTCTGAAGGTGTCGCTCTTATGGAACTTGAAAATCAGTCCCCACCAGGATTTGGGGTTGTAATTAATCACGCTGGGCTCTTAAACGGATTACGATCTGTGGGGGCGGATTATAAAATGCTTCAGCTTAATTGGCCGGATTTCGACCGGCATCGTGAGGGGGCGGCGAGAAATTCATGCTAAAAACGGTCAAGACGCTCTGGAATCTGTTGCGGGCAATAACCGGCGATAATGCTTATGAAAAATATCTGGAGCATTGGCGGACCCACCACGCCCATGAGGGCGGGGAGCCTTTGAGCCGCAAAGCTTTTTTCGATGCCGAACTACAGCGGCGCTGGAGCGGCGTCAAACGCTGTTGCTAGAGAGGCGAGCGCATCCCGCCGATTGGTAGCGGGCGGGATGCCGAGGCGGGCCGGCCGTTATACTCGGCTCTTGATCCGTTCGTAGGCGCTTCTGATTTCCTCGCCGAGCATTTTGACGCTGGTCCAAACATCTTCCGAGGCGTCCTTTGCTTCGTCGGCGACTCCGGCGAGCCTAGTTTTAAACTCTTCGAGTTTTTCTTCCGTCTTGCTCCACTCTTCCTGGGCTTCGAGTTTCGCCAGATTGATCTGAACTCGCAGTTCGTCGCGCTGCTGAAGCAAGCCGTCCCGAAATTTTTCCAATTCCTCTTGAATGTTCATGATGGTTTCCTCTGTGTTGGTTGGCGGAGGAGTCATCCTCCGATTTCTCAGCCTTCGGCTAAAGCGTGCGGTCCCGCGAAAACCTGTTACATCGATCTGTCCGAGCGCTCATGGTAACAATCCCGAACTGATCTCTTCCAGCATGTTTTAAAGCGTGAACATAAATTCATCGATAGGAGTCTTTCGACTGCTTGATTAGAGATGGAAGCAAGCCCCGCGGTTCGAGGCTGGGGCGGATCCGCCGGGGAGCGTCGCCAAATTCGGGTTTATGAGAGATTTGTGGGGGCGGGGAGGTGTCGGAATTGTCTGGATTGAGCCTTGCTTTTGCGCAGAAAGAGGAGCCGTGGCCGTCCCTGGCAACTCTGTGAAAGGATCTAGCGGATCTTGAATCGGGTGACCTGTTCCTGAAGGTGTGAGGCTAGCCGGGCCAAATCCTCGCTGGCGGTCGCCGTCTGCTCGGAGCCTTGAGCCGTCTCATGAGAGATTCCGCTGATGTTGACGACATTGCGGTTGATTTCTTCGGCGGTGATGCTTTGTTCCTCTGCGGCCGCGGCGATTTGCGTATTCATATCCTTGATGGTGTCGATGAAGCGGTTGATGATTTCGAGCGATTCGCCGGCGTTGATCGCTTGATCCACGCTGGTTTTAGCCGCGCTCTTGCCCTGCACCATGGCGGAAACCGCTTGATTTGCTCCGGTCTGGAGCCGCTCGATCATGCCCTGGATTTCCTGGGTCGACTGTTGGGTGCGGCTTGCGAGGGTGCGGACCTCGTCCGCCACGACCGCGAAGCCCCGGCCTTGCTCGCCGGCGCGTGCGGCTTCGATGGCGGCGTTGAGCGCCAGCAAATTGGTCTGCTCGGCAATGCCTCTAATCACGTCCAGAACGGCGCCGATGCTCACGCTGTCCTCTTTCAGCTTGTTGATGGCTTCGGACGTTTTTTCCACCTCGGTCGCGAGGCCGTTGATGCTTTGGATGGTGTGCCTTACAACCGAGGTGCCGTTCTTGGCCTGTTCGTTGGCATCCTGGGCGGCTTCGGCCGCGCGGGATGCATTCTGAGCGACTTCGTGAACGGTCGCCGACATTTCGGTCATGGCCGAAGCGACTTGCTCGGTTTGCTGGTTCTGATTGAAGACACGCTGCCGGCTTTGTTCGGTGATCATGGACAGTTCTTCCGCCGCGGCGGCCAACTGCTCGGCATCCCTGACGATATCCCGTACCATGCTGGTCAGGTTTTTTCCTACCGTGCTGCACTTCCAGGCCATCCACGAGAATTCGTCCTTGCCTTGCAGCGAAATGTCCTTGGTGAAATCGCCGGCGGCCATCGCGGTCAGTGCCTCCACCAGCTTTTCGGCGCGTTTCGCGGAATGCCGGCCCAGATAGGCCGCCAGCGCCAGCATCGTGAGCGATGCCGCGACAGCCGTAGCGATAACGTCGGTTATGTCATTGTTTCCGCCCGCCGTCTTGATGCTTATGAACGTCACCGAAGTGACGCCGACTATGCCCACGCCCATGGCCAAATACATCTGGCGGGACAGATTTAGGTTCTCCACGATAGATTTCAGCATGGCTCGATCTCTGGGTTAATTATTGTTCTGCGACCTGAGTCACAAGTGTAGTCAGAAATTTTCGAGCCGTCGGGCGGACGCAAGTCGGCGTCTTTTATAAGTTTTTGACGATCTCCTTGACCAAAGTCGGGCCTCGGTAGATGAAGCCGGTGTAGATTTGAATCAAATCCGCGCCGGCCTCGAATTTCCGGCGAGCCTCTTCGGCGCCGACGATGCCGCCGCATGCGATGATGGGGATGGCTCCCCGCAAAGCTTGCGCGAGGTGGGCGACGACATCGGTAGCTTTACCAAACAAGGGGCGGCCGCTGAGTCCGCCGGTTTCTTCGCTGTGGGTAAGCCCTTCCACGCCTTCGCGGGAGGCGGTGGTATTGGTGGCGATCACGGCATCGATCCCGTTTTTGACCAAGGCGTCCGCCAGGTGTTTGACCTGATCCGATTCGAGATCGGGAGCGATTTTGACGGCCAACGGAACGCGCCGACCATGAGTTTGCGCCAGATTTTCCCGTTCCTGCCGCAAGCCGAACAGCAGATGTTCCAGGTTTTCGCCGGCTTGCAGGTCTCGTAGGCCGGGCGTGTTGGGGGAGGAGATGTTCACCGTGACATAGCTTGCATACGGATACACCTTGCGCAGGCCGATCAGATAATCGTCCAGCGCCCGATCCAGCGGTGTGTCGCGGTTTTTGCCGATGTTAATGCCGAGTATGCCCCGGTAACGCGCTTTTTTGACCTGCTCGACCAGGTAGTCCACACCTTTATTATTGAAGCCCATGCGATTGATGAGCGCCTCGGCTTCGGGCAGGCGGAACAGGCGCGGTTTTGGATTGCCCGGCTGGGGGCGAGGCGTTACGGTGCCGATTTCGATGAAACCGAAACCGAGTGCGGCCAGACCGTCGATGCATTCGCCGTTCTTGTCGAGCCCCGCGGCCAAACCCACCGGATTCGGGAAGGTGAGGCCCATTACTGTCCGTTGGCCGGCGGTTGGCGATCGGAAAAGAGGATTGAGCGATCCCAACCGGCTCAAGCCTTGAAGCGCGGCCAAGCTAAGATGGTGAGCGGTTTCAGGGTCGAGGCGAAACAGCAAGGGGCGAAGCAACTCGTAGAGCATCGGTTTTCCGGCAGTCAGGCGGCGGTTCGCGGCGATGCATTGCCGCGCTCGCCACTTACTAGGTTTGAAATTGCGCGTACGGCATCGAGGTCCAGGGCATCGACGCGATTGCCGCCGCACAGGGCTCCTCGGAAGCCCAGGTAATCGGGTTTCAATTCCAGCAGCGGTGCAATGTCCGTGGCGCGAAGCGATCCGGCCAAGCCGCAGAGCAAGCCGTGCGAGTGAGTTTCGGAAACGAAAGTCCGGAGAAAATCGTTCGAGCACGATTGCCGCAGCGATCCTTTTTTCTTATCCCGTGTATCCAGCATGGCTCCGGCGAAACCGGCCGCTGCGAGCTCCCCGAGCCAATGCAGATCCGGCGATTCGTCGCCGAACATGACCGCGATAAGACGGACATTTCGGCGGGCGAGGGGTTGTAAGCTACGAATGACGCCGGCCCAGTCCCCGCCGGGGAGAAAACCGATTTTCACGTAATCGACGCCGGTCGCCGCCATCGCTTCCACGGCGGGCAGTACGATACTGGGTTCCATCGGCAGATCACCGACGGTGGCACTGACCGGCCGGTCGCCGCCCAATCGACTGACGATGCGGCTGACTTCGGCAACGGCCAAGGCGCCCAAGGCTCCTTCGGCGGGATTTTTCAAATCGATGATGTCGACGCCGATTTCCTGAACCTGGCGGGCTTCGGCAAGGTTGGTGACGCTGGCGAGCATGCCGGTCATGTTCGGACCGCCTTGTCGGGGTTGGCGTGTTTGAAGTCTTCGATCATGTCCATCAGCCAGCCCCAAGCCTCCAGTTCCTTGGCGCCCGCCGTTTTGTCCAGGCCGATGCGGAGATATGCGAGCTCGGATTCGATCTTGTCCCACGGCAGCATGTGCAAGCGGCTGACCAGGATCGCCGCTTCCAACACGGCGTACTGGGCCCGGTTGAAACCGCGAAACGGCGCGTGATTCGCTTCGTGAACCACGCGGCAGTAAAGCTTCGGCCGGAGCTCGTCCTCTTCCCAGCGCAGCAGTTCCAGTTCGGCATGGGCGAGAGTTTCGGCCAATCGTTGGCCGGGTACGCGTTCCGCTTGGATCAGCGGCCAATCGCGGCGCCCGCTGAGGCAGCCGGCGAAGATGCGGACGTCGTCGGTGTAATTGATGACGGCAGCGCGGCTGGCCAGAACGTTATCCAAGGTGGTGGACGGCCGGAACGGCATAATGAGCAGTTCGTCGTCCAGAACATGCACGCCCATGGGCGCGATGTGCACAACGCCTTGGGGCGAACAGCTCGTGATGATGGTTTCGCGAATCATTCTTCGTCTTTCGGTGTTTTCTGTAAGGTCGAACCGGCGGGCTTGTAGGCGTGGGGATCGATCGCTCTTTCGGGCGCTTCCACATGGCAGCCCCACTGCAAGGGCTCGTCCTGCGAGTAACGCTTGCCGAGCTGCCAGGCAATCTGCGCCCGGGCCAACTCGACCCCGAGATAAAAGGCGTGGCCGCCGTCGGTTTCCACGCCCAGCTTCGGATAGAGCTCGAAGGGATCGGCGGCGGTGTGAAAGCCCTCGCGGTTGAAAATGTGCACGCCATCCGGGCTGATCTGGATGCGATAGCTCGGGTCCTTGATCTGTCGATAGACTTCGTCGATCTCCTCGCGGCTGAGCGGAAACGGCGCCCGCTCGTGCAGGGCCATCAGCCGGTCGTCGATATGCTTGGGCAGCGTATTCAGTTCGCGGGCGGCGAACAGGATGCGGCGCGCCAGGTCGGCCTCGCGCACGGCCCTGCGGGCATGCTTGCTGACCTGGGTAGCGAGGATGTGTTTGATATGCAGCTCCGAGCAGATTCCCAGCAGGGTCGCGTTGATGCCGGCGGTGTCGGCATGGGTGAGTTCGGTCAGATTGCCGACCCCCATCATGATCTCGATATCCGGATGGCGCCTCCGGACCTCATGGTAGCGGACCAGCGAATCGGTGAACCCGAAATGGATCGGGTCCAGGATCGGATCGACGATGAAGGCGCGGCTTTTTGCCCGCATGGCTTGAATGGCTCGGTCGAGCGAATCCAAATCGGTGTGTTTGGCGGGAATGAGAATCGGGGTTGAGGCCACCTGGTCGGCGATCCACAGCGACTCTTCATGGAGGCTCAGCAGAAAGTCGGCGCCCGCCGTGCCGCCCCGCAGCAGATCGTCGTTTTCGAGCGAATCGACGCTGACTTGGAAACCCTCGGCTTTGAGCGCGCCGACCGCCTCCTCCAGATGGGGAAACGGCGTCGCCGGCAAACAGCCGACGTCGATCACGTCGGCGCCGTCCTTCCGGTAGTCGCGCGCTTGGCGGAGGATGCCGTCGATGTCCAACCGGGGTGCGTCGACGATTTCCGCGAAGATGCGGAGTTCGTAACGGCTGATATCCGGCTTTTTCTTCTTCTTGCCGAAAAATTCCGGCAGATCGTGCAATTCTTCCGGTCCCCGTTCGATGGGAATACCCATGTCCTTCGACAAGGTTTCGAGATCGCCCCGGCAGCGCCCCGGCACCAACACGCGGTCGGCGCCGAAGGTGTCCTTGAGCCGCCGCCGGATCATGTCCGCCGTCATCAGCGCCGCCACGGTCAGCCCCAATTGATGCACGGTGTACCCGAACTCCGGTTCCATGTCCTCCAGAGTGCGGCGCAATTGCTTTTCCGCCAGCTTGCCGGTGAGAAACAGGATGTGCTCGGGCATTTAACGGTGGGGAAGGTGGTGAGATAGACGCGTTACGGGCTTGGACCGCGCGATTATAACAAAGATCGGGGTTCCGCTCCCCGAAGACCCTGGGTCTTAACGGCAGGTATGGAACAGTGTGACGCTGCACTCGCTGGCGCACCGTTGGACTATATTTCGTCTCGCCGTCCCGATCGGTCAATCATGAAGGCTGAGAAAAAGCAGCGCTTAAGGTGCCGGACCTTGGATGTTCGCTTTTGGAGGGCCTCCGTTTAGTCGAATGAACATACTCGGACTAGGATAATCATGGAGCGCAAGCAAAAGATCTCGAAGGAATCGTTCACATGGATATTAGGCAGCCTATGCAGACTGCACCATATTCCCTTTGACGCACGCCTGCTGCTACAGCGCCACCCGCCGGGCGAGAACGGCGGTTATGCCGTCGCTGATGTGCTGAACGCTGCTGAGGATCTCGATTTTAGAACCGGTGTGGTTGCCGCCGATGCCATTGGTGATTTTGGGGTGCTCACATTGCCTTGCCTGGCTTTTCTGCGGGGGCCGCGCGAAGAGCCGGTTGCAAACGAGCATGCTCAAGGATCCCGTGCCGCGGAGCAGGGATGGGCCGTTCCGATTCTGGTTGCGCGATCGGAGGAGGGGCGGGTCTTCTACTTCGAGGCGGGTTGCGTGACTCCCAAGGAGTGTTCCCGCGATGAGCTGGTCGGCCGTTTAGATCCGGTCTTTCATCTATTCGCTCTCAAATCGGACCCGGTAAGGGATAAGGATGGCGCCGAGCTGGCCACGGAAAAACCTTTCGGCTTCGCGTGGTTTGTCCCGGAGCTCTTAAGGCATCGCCAGGTTTGGCGAGACATCCTTGCGGCGTCACTCGCCCTGCAACTCGTCGGTCTTGCCATGCCGCTGTTCACTCAGGTGGTCATCGATAAGGTCGTCGTTCACCAGACCCAAGCCACTCTTGTGGCGGTGAGTGTCGGGCTTGGCCTTTCCATCATCTTCTCCGCCATCTTCTCCTGGGTGCGGCAATACCTTGTGCTCCATACCGGCAACCGTATCGATGCCGTTTTGGGCAGCCGAGTCTTCGCCCATTTACTCAGGCTCCCGATGCAGTATTTCGCTCATCGTCCCACCGGCACATTGGTCGCCCGGCTACAGGGCGTGGAAACCATCCGTGAGTTCCTTTCCGGCGCGGCGGTCACGCTGATTCTCGATCTGCCTTTCATGACCGTTTTGTTGGCCGTGATGTTCTGGTACAGCTGGCAGCTTTCCTTGATTTCTCTGGGCATATTGTTGCTGCTCGGTCTTCTCAGTCTTGCCGTCACCCCGCTGTTCCGGGAGCGCTTGAATCGGCAGTTCCTATTGGGTGCTCGCAACCAGGCGTTCGTCACGGAATATGTGTCCGGAATGGAGACCGTCAAAGCGCTTCAACTCGAACCCCAATTGGAGAAGCGCTACGGCAGCTATTTTGCCGATTACTTGGCCGCCGGATTCGATACCCGGCAGGTTGCCAACACTTACAATACCGCCGCCGGTGCCCTGGATCAGATCCAAGGGCTTGCAGTACTGGTGGCCGGTGCGCTCTTGGTCATGAATAACGACGGCTTCACCATCGGCATGCTGGTCGCTTTCCAAATGTTCGCCGGGCGGCTCTCCCAGCCTATGCTGAGGATTGTCGGGTTATACCAAGAGTTTCAGCAGGCGAGCCTTTCGGTCAGACGTCTAGGTGATCTGATGGGTGCGCCGGACGAGCCGTACTCGCTGGTTCCCGTTCGCACCGGTTCCGCTTCGAGTACGATCGAGCTGGAGAGTATCGGTTTCCGCTACGACGAAAGCCAGCCGTGGATTTATCGGGGGTTTTCCTACACCTTTAAACCGGGCAAGACGACTCTGATCATGGGACCCTCCGGTTCGGGAAAAAGCACGCTCGGAAAGCTCCTGCTCGGTTTCTACCGGACGTCCGAAGGGCGAATCCTTTTGAACGGCCAGGATATCCGATACTTTGCAGCCAACGAGCTGCGCGCCAGGTTCGGCGTTGTGCCCCAGGAGACCGTTCTTTTCTCCGGTACCCTCTACGACAACCTCCACATGGCCAATCCATTGACCGGTTTCAGCGATATCGTGAACGCGTGCCGGCTGGCGGAGATTCACGACACCATCGAAAAACTGCCCAAGGGTTACCAGACCGAGATCGGCGAGCACGGGGTGGGCCTTTCAGGAGGCCAGAAGCAGCGTGTCGCCATTGCCAGAGCTTTACTCAAGCGTCCTCATATTCTGATCTTCGACGAGGCCACATCCAGCCTCGATGCCCAAACGGCTGAGCACTTCGCCGCGACCATCAACCAGTTGAAGGGCAAGGTCACGATTCTCTTTATCGCGCACCAGGTACCCAAGGGCTTGCGGGTGGATGAGACAGTGATTTTGGGGATTGCCGCGGCTGTGCGTGAGGAAAATCGGGGTGTCGAAGTAGAGAATTAGGGCGTTTCATCTAGTGGAAATGATCGGCAGTACCGAGGATGGCGGGGCGGTGTATAGGCCGCTCATGACTAATGTGTAATCTACGACTGACAAAAAACCGTGAGCGATGTCACAGATTTCGGTGCCCGGTTTTAATATTCTGCAGGTTAAGTTCTGTTTAGGGTGCAAGGATTATGCGGTGTAAAAGGACTTCTCAAGTTGCAATGGCTTTGCCCATTAATGATGCAAAAACCAAATGAGCAGTATCAATATCGCTAATGCTTTGAGCCTATTTATAGGCACATGCGCATTTTTCATTGCAGCGATTACTGTCGCTGATGTCCAACCTAAAGTCTGTGTGGAGATTCAGGGATTGCTGGCAGCCCGGCAAGCGGGGCGTGCCCCTCCCGGCTTTGAAGTCGACTACCGACCGCTAGACGGTGGGGATGATATATACCCTGGTCTAGATATAGACAGCGATGGCGTCGGCGATCACATTTTGAGGAGTTGCGGGGCAAGCCTCGATGCACTCTGCACCTTATATATTGAGCTTTCAACCGGTGAACGGCTTGAATTGGAAGAAGAGCGTTTTTTCTTGGTTCGCGTGGGGGCCTACCTTTATGTGATTGTGGGCGAAGGACTGTTAGAGCCAGAAGAAATTAAGCGAGATAAGCGCCGCGTTTATCAAGTTACTAAGCAAGCAATAAAATTGATTTGCCCGCATATTTAGGACTCCCATGCTTTCCTATAGAACTCTGACTACGCAACTGTATATCGATGCGGTTATCGATGTAATCAGCAAAATGGAAGGACACCTCTTCAGGGTTACTGACCTCCATGATGGCAAGTCGACGATTGGATACGGATACACGTTCGAGCGTAACGATAATGTTGTGCTGTGGCAAGCTGCCGGTATTAATCTAAGTGCTGTGGATTTGGCGGTATTACAGCAGATCGACGCAGCGGCTCGAGCTCAAAAGACGGCCATCGCACTTAGTCAGTTCGGCAAGACGTTGACGAAGGAGGAAGCGAAAGCACTCTTGGGGCAGACTTACCAGAAATATGAGGCGCCCGCCAATGATCTCGTCATGCCCGAGTCATGGGAGCGCGTCGCGCTCGTATCTGTAACCTACAATCGCGGGACCGGGAATGTGCGAAATAAAATGCAAGGATTTTATAATGCCATCCGTAACGCAGATCGAGCTGAAGCATGGTTCGATATCAGGTACGGAGCAAATGCCGCAAGCTCGGCATTTGCGCCTGGAATCGCTAAACGCCGCTATTACGAGGCAGAGCTCTTCGGCCTATACGACAATCCAACCAATGTTGGTGAAGCCGAGGCCATGCACGTTCTCCGCATGTACACCCGCCATCACGACGCCATCACGGCTTATGAAGCTAAATTCGGTGTTGATCTTTTCGGGAATGTGGGTAGCCGCAACATGATCGCCGAGGCCAACAACGACTACGGTCTTTCTGTATTTGATCCTGTGAACACCCTGGCGGAAGCGCTGAAACCAGCGCGGGATCTGCTTATTTTCAACTATGTGACCGATAAAGGTTTTAGCGCAGATATTAACGGTGAAGTCTTGGTGGGCGATTTCTGGTTCGACCTTCGGGATCAACTAACCGGAAGGGACCAGACCAATTCAGCAAATGCCCAGGCGCAGACTAGTAATGATCTTCTTTTAGGCGGGCAAAGCGACGATGTACTGAAAGGACTTGATGGGCGGGACGTATTGTACGGTGAGCGTGGCAACGACACTCTAGAAGGCGGCAAAGGCGATGATTATCTGTTAGGCGGTGAGGGCGATGACATCTACATCTACCATTCCGGCGACGGCAATGACCGGATCATCGACCCGGACGGCGGCTCGATCATCATCGATGATCAGACTCCTCAGAATTTATTTGCTTCCGGTGTCTTCATCAAAAAAACCGACCAGAATCTCTGGACCAAGACGGTCGGCGAACAGACTTTAGCGCTGACTCACAACAGCCCCTGGAAGTTGATGTTGCCGGACGGCTCGACCCTTGAGCTCGGAGATGCCTTCGATCCCGAGTCATTCCACATGAAGCTGGTCGATGACCAGATACCCACATTCATGCCCGATCAAACCATCCTCGGCGATTTGATCGAACCCAATCACAACGATGTCCTCCAAGACACGGCCGGCAACGACCTCATGCAGGGCTTCGGTGGTAATGACGTCCTTTATGCCGATCAAGGTGGTAATGACTGGCTTGAAGGCGGAGGAGGCAGCGATGCCATCGCCGGTCGAGCAGGTAATGACACTATCATCGGCGGCGCGGACCCCGATTTTCTGCGAGGTGATGACGGGCAAGACAAGCTCTACGCCGAAGCCGAAATCACCATTGAGGCGGCATTGGCCCGGCAAGATGTGGCTCCGTCCGGCCTCAAGGGCGACTTCTTCGACGGCGGCGTGGACGACGACACCTTGGTGGGCGACATCGGCAACGATGCCTTGAACGGCGGGAACGGGGACGACCTGATTTTGGGCGGGGCCGGCAACGACAACATCAACGGCGATCTCGAAACCGACGTTGTCTTGAACGGCTGGACCGTGGAGCGAAGCACCGTTCCCACCAGCAACGGCAGCATCGCCTATCACCTTACCTATATCAATACCTATTTCGAGCTTCCCACTGAAGGTGGAAACGATGTCATCTATGCCGGTGGCGGGGCCGACTGGGTATTCGGGGATCAAGGGGACGATTGGATCGACGGCGGTAGCGGTGACGACGTCCTGTTCGGGCAAAGCGGCCATGACCATATTTTCGGTGGCAGTGGCAACGACTGGATCAATGGTGATCAAACCGATACTCCGGAAAGCGAGCAGGGCGATGATTATCTGGCCGGCGAAGGGGGTGACGACAGACTGCTGGGCTATGCCGGCGACGACAGATTGTTCGGCGGCGCTGACAATGACCGGTTGGATGGCGACGTTCTTGGTGTTGCCCAAGGCACCGATTATCTCGATGGTGAGGCGGGCGACGATATTCTGCTCGGCGCCGGCAATGACGACACCCTGTTCGGAGGTGCGGGCATCGATTGGCTCCAGGGCGACAGCGGTATCGGCCTGGATGATGGAGATGATTTCCTGGACGGTGGGGCGGACGACGATACCCTGTTGGGCGAAGGCGGGGACGATGAGATTTGGGGTGGCGACGGCGCCGACTTCTTGATGGGCAACGCCGGCATGGATGTACTTTACGGTGGAGCCGGCAATGACCAAATCGTCGGAGATAACGGTGGGAGCGATACGAGTGGCGAGGCCGATATCATCGACGGCGGCGACGGGGATGATGTGATCGATGCGCAGGGAGGAGATGATACGGTCTCAGGCGGTGATGGCAACGATCTCATGGCGGGTAGGCTCGGTAACGACACGCTCTACGGCGATGCCGGGATAGATCAGTTGCAGGGCGGAGAAGGCGACGACCTCCTGGACGGCGGGAGCGAGAACGACACCCTGTTCGGCGAGCTCGGCAACGATACGCTCATTGGCGGCGACGGAGCCGACCTGCTGCTGGGTGGACAAGGCGATGACATGCTGGACGGCGGTTTGGGGGACGACGTCTATTACTACGGATTGGGTGAAGGCGTGGATCACATCGCCGACAGCGGCGGCATTGATTGGCTCGTGCTCTACAACGGCGCCACTTTGAATGATTTGCGCTTGGACGTGGGTTCGCTCAAGCTGGTTTTTACCGATGGGAGCCAAATCCATCTCGACGATTTCGATTCGGAGGATCCTCTCGGTCCCGGAGGCATCGAATACATTAAATTTGCCGACGGCACTGTCATGAGCCGCCAGCAGTTGGTCCAGGCGTTAGGCTTTCAAATAGAAGGTACGCCCTTCGACGATTTTCTTTCCGGCACAGCCTTTGGCGAGCCCATCCGTGCGCACGAGGGCCATGATGTCGTCATGGCTCGCGGCGGAGACGATGTCGTGGAATTGGATGCGGGCGACGACTGGGCGGACGCCGGCGAAGGCAATGACCGGGTGCTGGCGGGCGAAGGGGCCGACATCGTTTACGGCGGCGCCGGAGACGATCGGTTGTATGGTGGGATCGGCGATGATGTCCTGGTGGGCGATGCCGGAGCCGACCGTCTCTATGGCGAAGCCGGAAGCGATGTTCTGGCGGGTGGCGCCGGGAGCGACATCCTCGAAGGTGGCGATGGCAATGATATCTATCGCTTCGGCCGGGGTGATGGGCAGGATTTCGCTTTGGACGGTGCGGGCAGCGACGCCGTGCAACTTGTCGGCGATCTGGGAATCGATAACGTAACTTTGATGCGCCAGGGAGATGATCTTCTGATCTCCATCAAAGACACCAGCGACGACCGGCTTACGGTGAAAAACTGGTTCGACCCGGCGAGCAGTTTCCAAAGCGTCATACTGGGCGACGGTGCCACGCTGAACCGGGCAGGCGTCGAAGCGCTGATCCCGCGCAATCAGATGCCTTCGGCGATGGAAGACGTTATGGCGTTATCCGAGGACGGCGTGATCATGGCCTATGGCAATGCACTCGCCAATGACGTTGACCCTGAAGGACGGGCCTTGCGAGTGATTAATCCTGGTATGTACGCGGGTGCCTACGGCACCTTGGCGCTCGATGCCGGCGGCAATCTCAACTATACGCTCGACAATACCTCGATATCGGTGCAGGCGCTTGCCGCCGGGCAGACGGTGACCGAACGCTTCGGCTATACCGTCACCGACGATGATCCGGCGGGTGCTTCGACGGCGTCTTCATTCGTAGTCGTCGAGATTGCCGGCAGCAACGACGCGCCGACCGCGGAGCCCGACACGCTCCACATGATCGAGGATGGTGGTCTTACAGCAACCGGCAATCTGTTGGCCAACGACCGCGATATCGATGCGGGCACGGCGCTCCGAGTGACCGCGCCCGGTATTTATGCAGGCGCCTACGGCACGCTCTCGCTGGGAGCAGACGGCGGGTATACCTACGTTTTGGACAACACCTCGGCGGCCGTTCAATCGCTCGGGCGTTATCAGCAGGTCGTCGATCGTTTCGAGTATGATGTGACCGACGGAATCGTCGCAGTTTCCTCCGGATTGGATGTCACGGTATCGGGAAGCAATGACGCGCCCGCGATTGTCTCGCCGCTGCCCGATCAGACTATATCGACCAATACCGCCTATTCCTGGCAGGTGCCGGACGGAACCTTCGCCGATGTCGACCAGGGTGACGTGCTTGTCTATAGCGCCTCGCTCGCCGATGGCTCGGCGTTACCCTCCTGGCTGAGTTTCGATGCATCCACCCGAACGTTTTCAGGCCGCGTGCCGCGGGACGCCTCCAGCTATCTCGACATCGGCGTCACCGCCACCGATAGGGCTGCGGACAACAGCGATCTAAGCCGGAGCCTTGCGGCAAAAGATGTTTTCCGGCTCACGTTTGCCGCCAAGACGGGCGGCGGTGGAAGCGTCGGCAACGAAGGCGCCGGGAATGGTCCGGATGCCCCGCCTCCGGGCCACGATTATAGCTTCAACGATGGGGCCGGAGCTTCGCCCGGCAATCCGGGCGCTCAAGGTGGAAACGGCTATCAACCCGATGTGAATCCGCCGGAGATTTCGGCAATTGCGCCGGATAGCATTCAAGTAGCCGCGCCCGAGCTAAAGCAGGCTCACGCGGCTCAGGCATTACCGAGTCACCGCAGCAATGCGCATGCGGGCCGACAAGAGGGTGCCGGTGGAGCGCCTGTGATTCCCGAAACACCGGTGTCGAACATATCCGCTCCGGCAGATGCTCCAGTGATGGACGCAGATACAGGGGGCGGTCCCAAGCCAATAGGGTCTAAAAATCATGGCATCGCGGAAGACTCGATTGCCGATAGCTATCGCTGGTTCAATGCCTCACCGCAGGATTTGCAAGAGCCTACTTACATCGATCCAGATCGTTTAGAAAGCGGTAGGGCTACCCAGCTTTCCACTACGGTGGATCCCGGCACATGGGACGCCTTGTCGCATTGGAGTGATTTGGACGAACGCCTGTTGGCTCATCTGGCGAAGACGGATGGGGCGGCTACCGGGAACGACGCGGTCACTGGCAAAGATTTTGCCGGCTTCGATGGCTTTCTCGGTTCAACGGTCGGATTTGCCGAGGATGCGCTTTCCCTGGGCGGTGATGGCAATCGTCTAAAGCCTTTCCGAGGACTGCAGGAAGGTTTCCGCCCTGTTGCTTGAGGTGATCTTGGGGGGTTAAGTGGAGGAGGTTAGCCATGAAGGCCGCATTGAAACCACAGCGTTATAACCGCGGCTTAGGGACGAATCCTGCCGAATTCGCTCCGGATATGCTGCGCATCCAGACGATGCCGCCACGTCCTTTGCCGCGTGCGGTATTCAAGCTGACATTGATTTTCTTTGTGGTCACCGTAGCGTGGGCCGCACTTTGTCGACTCGACGTGGTCGCGGTGGCTCACGGCAAACTCGTTCCTCAAACATACGTCAAGATCGTGCAGCCTGCCGAAGCGGGTATCGTGAAGGAAATCCTGGTCAACGAGGGGGATGTCGTTAGGGAAGGGCAAGTGCTGATACGTATGGACAGGACGTTGGCGGTAGCCGATTTGGAAGCGCTTCGGACGGAATTTCTGCAAAAATCGCTTGCCTTGCGGCGTATCGACGCGGAATTATCGGATCGGCCGTTGGTGCCCGATTCAAATGATCCTCCGCAACTTTTTCGCGAAACGGAGGCGCAGTACGTCGCCAATCGCCGGGCTCTTGAAACGGCAATCGCCGAGGAGAAAGCGGCCTGGCAACGGTCTAGGCAGGAAAGGGCCGCGGCCCGTGAGACCGAGGAGAAGTTGGAAAAGATTTTGCCTCACTACAGAGAGCAGGGCGAAGCTTACCGCGAGCTCATGAAGAAGGGGTTTGCCGGCAGGCTTATGGCAAACGAGAAGACGCGGGAGGTGATCGAGAAAGAGCAGGATCTTCGAGCCCAAAGATTCATCATCGCGCGCGAAGAGGCCGGCATGATGCAATCGGAGAGAAAGATTGCTCAGCTTGAAGCCGATTATCTGCAGAAGCTACGGGCCGAGCGGGCGGAAGTATTCGAAAGGGTTGAGAAGCTTAGGCAGGAGCTTGCGAAACAGGATCACCGGCAGGGGTTGCTTGAGCTTAAATCTCCTCAGGAGGGAGTGGTAAAGGATCTGGCAACGCATACTATCGGCACTGTTGCTCAGCCTGGCACTATTCTGATGACCTTGGTGCCCGCTTCCGAATCCTTGCGCGGAGAGGTATGGGTATCGAACGAAGATGTCGGATTCATTCGGCCCGATCAGCCTGTGAAATTGAAGCTGGCCGCTTTCCAATTCCAAAAGTATGGCATGGTGGACGGTCGGGTGAGTTATGTGGCGGCTGACGCAGCCGACTCGCAGGAAGAATCCGTGGATGCGAGCAAGCAAACCGATGCTCTGGTTTACCGGGCACTCGTTACGCTCGAAAGCCAGCAGTTGGTGGCGGATGAGGTGCCCTACAAGCTGGCTTCCGGAATGCAGATTGCGGCTGAAATAAAGCTCGGAGAGCGGACAGTATTGGAGTATTTACTCTCGCCGCTTCAGAAGGCGTTCCATGAGGCTGCCCGGGAGCGATAACAATTCTGAGATGACAGCTGTAATAAAATCGTAACCTTGCACGGCTATTTTCGCGAAGCTTTAACGAACTGTTCGCGGTTTGTCATTAGCCGAACAAGCGAGTCCGATTATGAACACCATACCCACGGCTTTGTCGCGCGAGGACTATTTGAGCCTTAAGCGGGCGCACCGGCATCTCGAACATCCCAGTCTCGCAGTCAGGCTTGCCGATGTCATTGGGACACCACTGGAGAAGGGGGTTAAGCTCCTGCCGAGGCAGTTGCACCAAGGTTTGCAGCGCTGCGCTGAAAATGCCATTTGGAGAGCCTTGGGCGTGGCGGTCGCGAGTTTGAAGAATAAACAGGGCGCGGCGTCCCATGACGCCTGCTACAAGTTGCTGGGCATAGCGAGTGGTGCGGTCGGCGGTTTTTTCGGCGGGCCGGCCCTGCTGGTGGAACTGCCGTTTACGACCACCCTTATGTTGCGTTCAATCGCCGATATCGCCCGTAGCACGGGTGAAAATCTGGACGATATCGCAACCCGGCTGGCGTGCTTGGAAGTATTTGCCTTGGGTGGGCGCTCGAAGGAGGATGATGCGGCGGACACCGGTTACTACGGATTGCGTCTCGCTTTGGAGATGCCCGTCGCGGCAGCCTCTAGCTATATCGCTCAGAATGGCCTTGCCAATCGTGCCGGGGCACCGATGCTGGTGGATTTCATTACGATGATCTCGAGCCGTTTCGGCATAACGGTCTCGGAAAAGGCTGCTGCGGAAATAATCCCGATCATCGGGGCGGTAGGCGGCGCTTTGATCAATAGCGTGTTCATTCAGCACTTTCAAGATACGGCACGTAGCCACTTTACGATCCGCCGTCTCGAGCGCAAGTACAGTCCGAGCCTCGTCCAGGCCGAGTACTATAAGTTGCGCAGTCCCGAATACAGGCTGCTGTACGCGGCGGCTTAGTCTTTCTCTATTTAAACTTTTCGTGGTCCTTGGCCCACTGGCATAATAGCCTTGGCTTCTAGGCAAGCCGAGGTTTCGTTTTTCATCAATCAGGACATTTCTGGGGTCCACGGAGGTATCGATGGCAGGTCTCGGCGATTTTTTCGAAAATGGTGTGGCAAAAGGTGTTGTGATCGGGCTAGGTGTGGTGGCGGCCGGCGTCATTCTTGCGCCGGCGTTGCGGCCGGCTGCTCGTGCAGCCGTGAAATCAGGCATTCTGCTTTTCGAAAAGGGCCGCGAGTGGGCGGCTGAAGCCGGTGAAACCCTCGAAGATTTGGTAGCCGAGGTTCGGGCGGAATTGGCGGAACAGGCGGCGGCTGCGGAAGGCTTTGAAGCTGCCGAGGAAACCGCTGCGAAAACCCATCCGAAAGGCTGAACGATGGTCTCGGCCTTTGTCATTCATGAGCTTCCCGGCCGCTTGCGACTGAGAATTCCCGAAAAGCGCAGCGATGCGGTTTTTTTTGCCGATCTTGCCGAGCGTTTAACCCAATGTCCGGGCGTTACGCGCGTCGCGCCCAATGCGCTCACCGGTAGCGTGTTGCTGCTTCATTCCTCGGAAACGCGCGCGGTCGACGTTGCAAAGTATGCCGAGCAATCCGCTTTGTTTTCCGTGAAACCCGTATCGGCAGCGCCCGTCCGTACCCTGGGCCAGCATGCCTCCGAAGGTCTTGACGCGTTTGACCGCAGTCTTAACTCGGTGAGTGGCGGATTGGTGGATTTGCAGTCGGTCTTTTTTCTTTTATTGCTGGGATTGGCGGTTCATCAGGCGAGGCGGGGACAGCTTTTGGTGCCGGCAGTTTCCCTGCTTTGGGAGGCGATCGGTTTGGTTGGTGCGGATAAAATCGGCAAGCACTAGGCCAAAAATGTGCTTGCATCCTGTCGGACGTCCCAGGCCGTCTAACGGCTCCTGAGGCGCTAACTCAAGCGCTGATGCAAAGGGCTTTTGCGGGGAAAGTGCGCTTTCAGGAATTCCATTTGATCGGTTAGCACCCGGCGTCCCTGCAGGTAGACATATTCGGCATGGGTCGGGGCGAACGGGATGGCGAGGAGTTGCATGCCGGCTTGCTCCGGGGTCCGTCCGGCTTTGTGGTTGTTGCAGCGCTTGCAAGCGGTTACAACATTGTTCCAGGTGTCGGCTCCTCCGACGCTGATCGGAGTAATGTGGTCGCGGGAAAGATCGCTATGGTGGAATCGATGGCCGCAGTAGAGACAAAGGTTATTGTCGCGGCGGAACAGGGCGGGATTGCTTAGGGGCGGAACGTAATTGGGGTCAATGCCATGGCCGTGATTGTGATGGTGAAGCGTGGCGATAATCGAATTGACTTCGATCAGGCTGCGGCGACCCGTCTTGGCATTGATTCCGCCGCGCAGCGTATACAGGTGGGTACCGCAGCTATAGGCCACTTGGTCTAGATGATAAAGCTTTGCCGCCTCTTGGTAGCCTATCCATTCCAGCGGCATGCCAGAGGCATCGGTACGTAACACCTGTAAATGATGAATCTCCATAGCTCCTCCATTGGTCGATTGCTGTCTTTCATTGCAAAATGGTTAAACGATTGATTCCGGATAGTGTCGTCAGTCAACTTATGCACAGTGTATTCAATTTGTTTGTCAAGGAGAAATTTGGATCGGTGCTGCCAGAATTTAGTATCTTCTGGGTTCGTTAAGTCATTGATAAAAATATAAAAGTAAGTTTTGGCCAAAATTTTTACAATTTGATGAAACCCTAGTTCTCATGCATTTTTCGGCAACATCCCGACACCTATTCCACAAAGTTATCCACAGAAACTGTGGATAAGCAAACGTTGCTGGCACCGTGAGGCCTGGTGCGGTTTTCCCGATTTTACCCGGGTTATGTGCCGATTAGGTGAATATGCCGAAGATTCTAAAGATCGCCGTTTCGGTTCCCTTGCGGCGGCTGTTCGACTATCTCCCGCCTCCAAACACCAATTTGCAGGATTTGACGTGCGGCGTCCGCATTGAAGTTCCTTTCGGCCGTCGTCGGAAGATCGGTATTCTGCTGGAAATCTCAGAGGAATCGGTGGTGGACCATGGACGTTTGAAGGAGGCTTTAGCGATACTCGACAGCGCTCCATTGCTGTCTCCGGACGATCTTCGATTGCTGCGGTGGGCGAGTCAGTATTACCACTATCCGATTGGCGAGGTCGTGTCAGCGGCTCTGACCGTCCTCTTACGCAAGGGCAGTGCAGCTGAGCTCGCGGGAGAACGGCGTTTGCGCCTGACCGAGGAGGACAATACCGTTGCGGAGCAATCGTGCAAAAGAGCCCCTCGCCAAACGGCATTGATCGGATTGCTCCGCGAGCACCCGGACGGCGTTCCTTACGGGGTTCTGAGCGGATTGGATTGGGATTGGCGTGGCGCCGCCGACGGTCTGATTCGTAAAGGTATGGCGTGCTGGTGCCAGAGTCAGGAAGCCCAAGTACCCGCTCGCCATTTATTTGAATCTCCTCCTTTCGAACTCAACGAGGGGCAGCAGCATGCCATAGCCACCGTGCGGGAAGCCATGGACGCCTACAGCGCTTTCCTGCTGGAAGGCGTCACCGGCAGCGGTAAGACCGAAGTCTACTTGCAATTGACGCAGGAGGTTCTGGAGCGCGGCAAGCAGATCATGATTTTGCTGCCGGAGATCAATCTGACGCCTCAGCTGGAAGCCCGCTTTCGTACGCGCTTTTCGGTTCCGGTCGCGATATTCCACTCCGGTCTTACCGAGACCGAGCGTTGCCGTTCCTGGCTGCGAATGCAGCGAGGGGAGGTGGGTATCCTGCTCGGCACTCGTTCCGCCGTGTTCACGCCGATGAAGTCCCCGGGGATGATTATTCTGGATGAGGAGCACGATACTTCGTTCAAGCAGCAGGATGGATTTCGCTTCTCGGCGCGAGATGTGGCGGTCATGCGAGCTCGCCTGCTCAATATTCCCATTTTGCTGGGATCAGCCACGCCGTCCTTGGAAAGTCTCTGCAATGTGTGGCAGGGGCGTTATCGCCATTTGCAGCTTCTTCACCGGGCCGGCGGAGCGGTCCAGCCCAGCTTTCGATTGCTCGATATTCGAGCGCAGCGCTTGCGCGAAGGGCTTTCGCCGGCGCTGATCGCTTACATCGCGGATACATTGAGTCGGGGTGAGCAGGCGCTGCTGTTCGTCAATCGGCGCGGCTTCGCGCCGACTTTGATTTGTCACGCCTGCGGATGGGTGGCTCGCTGCCGGCGCTGCGATGCGAACTTGGTAGTTCATGCCGGTGACGAGCGTCTACGTTGTCATCACTGCGGTTTTGAACAGTCCTTAGCCAGTTCTTGCACCGGCTGCGGCTGTGAGGATCTGCGCCCGTTGGGCTTGGGGACCGAGCGTGTGGAGAAAGTTTTGGCCGAGTTGTTTCCCGACGCCCGCGTTGCCCGTATCGACCGCGACAGCACGCGGCGCAAAGGGCAATTGGAAGCGCTTTTGAACGATATTCATGAAGGTCGGGTGGATATTCTTATCGGCACGCAGATGCTGGCCAAAGGCCATCATTTTCCGCGGGTGACTCTGGTCGGGATCACTGACGTGGATTCCGGTCTGTACAGCACCGACTTTCGTTCCGGGGAACGGACGGCTCAGCTAATTACCCAGGTGGCGGGTCGCGCCGGGCGCGAAGAGCGAATGGGCGCGGTAGTGCTGCAGACTCGGCACCCAGGTCATCCGTTGCTCCAGGTATTGATTAGAGACGGCTATTCCGGTTTTGCGAAAGCCTGCTCGGAGGAGCGCCGGGCGGCTCATCTGCCTCCCTTCACCTATCAGATCCTGTGGCGGGCAGAGGCGTCCGACGCCGAGGCGCCGCTACGCTTTCTGGATCGTGTGGCTAATCTCGCGCACGAGCGATCATCGCCCGGTCTGCAGGTGTTAGGGCCGGTTCCCGCGCCAATGGCGCGGCGAGCGGGGCGGCAGCGTTATCAGTTGCTGTTTCAGTCCTCTAAGCGCAATGCGCTGCATAGTCTTATCAATACGCTGCTGCCGATGGTTTCGGAACTTGAGGAAGTCAAACGGGTCCGTTGGTCTATAGATATTGATCCCGTTGACCTTTATTGACGTCTAAGATCCCATTGATGGGGGCCTTGGCTTTTTTTCCAGCGGGGCTCACCTTAGCATCAGAGTAGAAGTGATCGCCGCGAGCCGCCTTAAAGATTTTTCTGCATAAGACTCAGCAAGCATGCGAGGAAGCTATGTTCCCATTACGAGACGAAAATCCAATTGTCAGGAGGCCTGTGGCGACGCTCGTGATAATCGGCCTGAATATCGCCAGTTGGGTTTTTCTTCAAGGTATGGGGAGCGGCGAGCCGCTGGCGAGATCGTTATGCATGTACGGATTGATTCCGGGTGAGTTGTTCGACCTCGCGCCGGTCGGAACCGTTATCCCCCTCGGAAACAATCTAGGCTGCGAGCTGGACGGAAGTACATCCGTTCTGACCTTGGTTACTCATATGTTCCTTCATGGCGGCTGGTTCCACATCATCGGGAACCTCTGGTTTCTTTGGGTATTCGGGGACAATGTCGAAGACTCGATGGGGCCGATCCGGTTCTTTATTTTTTATATAGTGTGCGGTTTGGCAGCCGCCGCCGCTCAAATCTTCACCGATCCGGCTGCGGCAATACCCATGGTGGGCGCGTCCGGTGCGATCGGGGGTGTTATGGGCGCGTATGCCCGACTCTATCCAAAAGCTAGGGTGGTTACCCTGATTTTTCTTGGATTCTACGTGACCACCGTGGCTTTGCCCGCTATCGCGATGCTGGGATATTGGTTTTTTATCCAGATTGCAGCCGGACTCCCCGCCCTGCAAGAGGCCGGTGGCGGTGTGGCGTTTTGGGCTCATATCGGCGGTTTCTTGGCGGGCTTGATATTGGTCGGCCCAATGCATCGCCCGGATTATCTGGCTCAGCACCTCCGGCATGCGCCGGGGCCGTATAACCGATACTGATTTTCCCGATGTTCAAAGTACTGGCTTGAAAGAGTTTCATGCTACCTGCCGTTTCCTGAGCAAGGGTCGCATATCCGCCAGGGCGACAATCAGGAGGTAAAGCGCAAGGAAGGCGGAAGCAACCGTCCAGGACGTCCAGCCACACGATTCCACCAATTCCTTGTGTCCGCCGTACAGCAAAAGCCCCAGTAGGAGATAGCCAGTGATCGTTCCGATTGGGTAACGAACCGGGTAATAGTATTGGCCCAGAGCGTACGACATAACGGTCATCGCGGCATAACACGCCAGGGTTGCCCAGGCGGAACCCATATAGCCCATGATCGGGATCCACCAAATATTCAACGCGATGGTCAGTGCGGCGCCGATCAGCGATACCCATGCGCCCGTCAGGGTTCGGTCGGTGAGTTTGTACCAGATGGACAGGTTCACATAGATGCCGAGGAACAGGTTGGCCAAGAGCAGGACGGGCACGACGTCGAGTCCTTCCCGGTATTCCTCGCCGACAAAGTACTTGAATACGTCGATGTACAAGGTCACCACTAGAAAGATGAACACGCAGAAGATCACGAAGTACTTCATGACGAGGGCATAAGCGCGCTTTGCGTCCGCTCGCCCGGCATAGGCAAAGAAAAAAGGCTCGCCGGCATAGCGGAATGCCTGTATGAAGAGAGACATCAATATCGACAGCTTGTAACAGGCGCCATAGATACCCAGCATGCGCAAATTGGTCGCAAGATCGTAGGGCAGCATGAACTTTAGAATGGCGCGGTCGAGCATCTCGTTGACCATTCCCGCGAAGCCGATAACCACCATGGGCAGGGAATAAACTAGCAAGCTTTTCAATAGACGCGAATTGAGTCCTAGCCGCAAGCTTCTAAACTGAGGCAGGAGCAGCAAGAGTTTGAAAGCGCTGGCCGCAAGATTGGCCAAAAAGATATAACCGACGCCGATAGCCGGGTCATACAATTGAGCGCCAAGCGAGTTTGGCCAAAGCTCGTCGGCCTTTTTGCAATAAACCAGGAAGAACAGATTGAGTCCGATAGCGAGCAGGATTTCGATCAGTTTGATGCCGGCAAATCGCCAGGCCCGGTTTTCGGAGCGCAATTTGGCAAACGGCAGCGCGGCTATGGAGTCGAGTGCCAGGATCGCGCCGAACCACACCAGATATTCCGGATGCTCCGGGTAACGGAGCAGCGAGGCGAGAGGCTCGCGAAATACGACTATTCCGGAGACAAACGCCAGATTCGCCAAGATCAGGAAGCCGAGCGCCGTCGAGTACACGGCGTCTGACCGGAGTTCTTGCCGGTTGCTGAAGCGAAAATAGCCCGTTTCCAGACCGAAGATCAGCAGTACGGCGAAAAAACCGGCATAGGCGTAGAACTCCGAAACGACGCCGTATTCCTGCGCCGGAAACGTATAGGTGTACAGCGGTACCAGCAGATAGTTGAGAAACCTGCCGATGATGCTGCTCAAGCCGTAAATGGCGGTTTGCGAGGCGAGCTTGCGGAGAGGGTTCAAAAGTTGATATGCCGGAGATGTTTGAAGGCCGCCATTTTATGGCGAGTCTGAATAGACGCCAAAATCTTGTCTACTTTTGTTCATGCGAGTCGCTCCGTGCCCGGCAGTCTCTTGAGTTTGCCGCGTGCAGAGAGAGCCCCTCGGATTCGTGGACAGCTGTCTCGGCATTCGCATGGTCCTGCGTTTAAATGCAGTCAAATTTTGGTCATTTAAGCGTGTCAAATTAAAACGTTTTATTGATTTTGGAAACGCGCAAAGCAAATCGTGGGAAGGCCCAATTTGGATTTGTGTGGTCTTGTATTTTAAGTTCATCGGCTAACAAGCAGATCGAGGTAACCTAATGGCGCCATTTATCGCAGAAAACCCTCTGGGCACCGATGAGCTGCAAAAGCTCGATGCCTACTGGAGGGCGTGCAACTACCTTGCGGTCGGGATGATTTACCTGAAGGACAATCCCTTATTGAGAAAGCCATTGAAACCGGAGCATATCAAGGAGCGTCTGCTAGGCCATTGGGGTTCCAGTCCCGGATTAAGTTTCAGCTACGTTCATCTCAACAGGCTAATTAATAAATACGATCTAAATGCGATTTTTATCGCCGGCCCCGGTCATGGCGCGCCGGGTGTGCTGGCGCCGATCTATCTTGAGGGCACGTATGCCAAGATCTATCCGAATAAGAATGAAGATGAAGAGGGCATGCGTCTCTTGTTCAGGGAGTTTTCGTTCCCTGGAGGCATCGGTAGTCATTGCACGCCGGAAATGCCGGGTTCGATCCATGAAGGGGGCGAGCTGGGCTACAGCGTTTCCCATGCCTTCGGTGCGGCATTCGACAATCCCGACTTATTGGTTGCCGTAGTCGTCGGCGACGGCGAGGCGGAAACCGCCGCTTTGGCGACGTCTTGGCATTCCAACAAATTCCTCAATCCCGTCCGGGACGGCGCCGTGCTACCGATCCTCCATCTCAACGGATATAAGATTAATAATCCGACTATCTTGGCGCGTATTCCTCATGAGGAACTGGAGCGGCTGTTCGAGGGTTATGGATGGACACCCTATTTTGTCGAAGGCAGTGATCCTGAGATCATGCATCAAGCGATGGCTGCCACTTTGGAGCATTGCGTACTCGAGATTCGCAGGATTCAGCAGGAGGCCCGCCGTGATGGCAGGCCGATCCGGCCGCGCTGGCCCATGATTGTGCTGCGCAGCCCCAAGGGTTGGACCGGCCCTGAGACGGCTGATGGCCACAAGATAGAAGGTTTTTGGCGTTCGCACCAGGTGCCGCTCGCTGGGGTAACTCAAAATCCGGCACATCTTGAGATGCTCGAAGATTGGATGCGAAGTTATGAGCCGGAGAAACTGTTCGATGCTAACGGCCGCCTTGTTCCCGAATTGAAAGCCTTGGCTCCCAAAGGGAGCCTGCGCATGAGCGCTAATCCCCACGCTAACGGCGGCTTGCTCCGTAAAGCCCTAAGAATGCCCAATTTTCGCGAGTATGCTGTCGAGGTACTAAATCCCGGCGCCGAAAGGTCGGAAAATACTCGCGCCCTCGGGCGGTTTTTGCGCGACATTATGGCGCTGAATCCCAGTAACTTTCGGGTATTTGGCCCGGACGAGACTACTTCAAACAAACTGGACGATGTATATGAGGCCAGCAAGAAGATGTGGCTGGCGGATTATTTGCCGGAAGACGCCGATGGCGGCGAATTATCGCCAGATGGGCGCGTCATGGAGATGTTGTCGGAGCACACGCTTGAAGGCTGGCTGGAAGGTTATCTGCTGACGGGGCGGCACGGATTCTTTTCGACCTACGAAGCCTTCGTTCACGTTATCGACTCCATGTTCAACCAGTTCGCAAAGTGGTTGGACATCTCCAACGATATATCATGGCGTGCCCCCGTATCGTCCCTAAACCTTCTGATCACATCTACCGTTTGGCGGCAAGATCATAATGGCTTCACCCATCAGGATCCCGGATTTCTCGATCTCGTAGTCAACAAGAGTCCGGAAGTCACTCGCATTTATCTGCCGCCGGACGTGAACACGCTCTTGTGTGTGGCGGATCATTGCCTCACAAGCACCTATACCGTCAACGTAATTGTCTCGGACAAACAGAAGCATCTGCAATATTTAGGTATGGACGCGGCCATAAAGCATTGCATCAAGGGCATCGGGATCTGGGATTGGGCGAGCAATGATCAAGGTTACGAGCCCGACGTGGTCATGGTCGGATGCGGCGATATACCCACACAAGAAGCGCTTGCCGCTATTGTGCTCTTGCGGGAGCATTTCCCGAACTTGAAGATTCGTTTCATCAACGTGGTGGATTTGTTCAAGTTGCAGCCTCCGAGCGAGCACCCCCATGGCCTGTCCGACCGCGACTTCGATAGTCTGTTCACCCTGGATAAGCCGATTATTTTCAACTTTCACGGCTATCCATGGCTGATTCATCGCCTTGCCTACCGTAGGGCAAACCACCAGAACCTGCATGTTCGCGGGTACAAGGAAAAAGGAAATATCAACACCCCGCTGGAGTTGGCCATTCAAAACGAAGTCGACCGTTTCAGTCTGGCGATCGATGTGATCAACCGCGTGCCGGGGTTATTGGTCGCGGGAGCCCATGCCAAGGAAAAATTCCGGGATATGCAGATCGAATGCAGCAATTACGCGTACGAGCACGGCGTGGACAAGCCGGAGTTTGCCAATTGGAAATGGCCGCAATGAGTAGCCGAAGGTTATGCGGCTTTGCCCGAGTCTCCGGGAAGGCTTCGAAGATGCATGTTTGCGCTTAACCCATAAGTCATGTCGAGGAAGCTTTTAGTCCTCAATTCCGGCAGTTCGTCCGTAAAGTATCGGTTGTTCGGTTTGAGTGACGAACGTGTCTTGGTGTCGGGCATTATTGAACGAATCGGAGAGGCTCCTGCTTCTCCGGTTGGTGCTGATGGGGCGAGCGGATTCACTAACCACCGGCAAGCCATCACCGAAGTGGTGCACAGGCTTAGGGAGTCGGGCGAACTGCAGGAACCAAATGAGCTTTTCGGTATCGGGCACCGCGTAGTGCACGGTGGTGAGGCTTTCAGTTCCGCAGTTGTCGTGGACGATGCGGTCATAGAGGCCATTCGAGCCGCTATTCCCCTCGCGCCTTTACATAACCCGCCAAATCTACTGGGAATAGAGGTTTGCCGTGAACTCTGGCCCGGCGTGCCTCAGGTGGCGGTTTTCGATACGGCATTTCACCAATCCATGCCGCCCTATGCATATCGTTATGCGCTGCCGAAAGGATTTTATCGAGATGATCGAATACGCCGGTACGGATTTCATGGATCATCCTTTGCGTATGTAACGAAACGTACCGCGGCATATCTTGGGCGGTCGCTGGAGTCGTGCAATTTCATCGTGTTGCACCTTGGTAATGGAGCGAGTGCCGCAGCCATTAAGCAAGGCCGGAGTGTTGATACATCAATGGGTATGACGCCTTTGGCCGGGTTAATAATGGGTACTCGGTGTGGCGACATTGATCCGGGCATCGTGCTCTATTTAATGAAATCCGGCAAATACTCGGTGAGCGAGCTAGAGCGACTTCTAAGCACGAATAGCGGGCTCAAGGGGCTTGCAGGAGCGAATGACATGCGTGAGGTTTTGGCGTGCGCCGAAGCGGGCGACGGAGACGCTCGTTTGGCCGTTGAAGCCTATTGTTACGCGATCAAGAAATACATTGGGAGCTACTTGGCAGTCCTAGGCCATGTCGACGCGTTGGTCTTTACAGGAGGTATCGGCGAGCATGCTGCCCCGATCCGCCACAAAATTTGCTCGGGCCTAGAGTCCTGCGGGATTACGATCAACATACCGAAAAATACGATAGAGCCGGGCGGAATGGCAGAACTTCAAGCTGCCAATAGTCGGGTAAAAATCCTGGTTGTGTACACCGATGAGGAACTGGAAATCGCCCGCCAGTCTGCTGAAGTGATCGAAGCCCGGGGTGTGGTCTCAACCGAATAACATCAGAAAAAAGCGGCTGGATTTGTTACCCCACACCCAGGCGCGCCAGATATTTGTCTGCCGCGCGGAGCGCTGCGTTATTCCGAAGGGCAGTGCTCACCTCTCTGTGACGACCTAGCCGCACGTCTTGATTTTTTCTCTTAGCTATATAAGCGCGAGCGGGTAACGACGTATCCCGTTCCTGCCTTCCAGCTAAGGCCTGGCGCGGCCCGCGGGCCTTAGCGGCCGCATCGTCTGAATATATGCGTATAGCCTTGACAAGGTATGAATGAGTGATAGACTGCAACGCACCCTAAAGGAGTGGGGCATTTTGTCGCAGGTGTTTCGGCGCCGCGGGGCAAGAGTGAAGAAGACAGGGACGCATGACGAGGCAACGGTGCGGCGACGCATCGC
>NZ_DASPLO010000174.1:0-3282 GCF_035627495.1 Methylocaldum sp. | reverse complement strand
GCGGCACTGGCGAAAACTCAATGGCATTCCCCGCTTGGCTCAGGTTATCGAGGGAGTCGTGTTCAAGGACGGAGTTCGGGAAGACGCCGAGAAAATCGCCGCCTGAGTCCGCCCCGTACACAAAATTTGACCATTACTCTACCCCACTTTCCATCCCCGCCCTGGAGGGCCGGGGCCTTTCGCGGAGAACTTGGTAAAATCGCAACGTTAACCTGCTAAAAATCGGAGACCGCTGGCTTGTCCAAGTAGTCATGATAACGTTCACGGCCTATCAGGGGACCGAATCCCCTTTCCAGGAACGGCTGTCCGGCACTGTCGAGCGCGTGACCTTCCACAGTGAAGCGTCTGCTTCTGCGTGCTGCGGGTTAAGGTCAACGAGCAGCGCGATCTGGTCGCCGTGACCGGCTCGGCCGCTTCTGTCTCGCCGGGCGAGTTCATCGAGGGCTTAGGACGGTAGGTCAATGACGTGACCCACGGGCTGCAGTTCAAGGCTCATCACCTCAAAGTCGTTCCGCCCACCACTTTAGAAGGCATATCGAGAAGTATCTCGGTTCCGGGTTGGTCAAGGGGATCGGTCCGCACTTCGCCAAAAAACTGATCAAGGCTTTCGGCGAAGCGGTGTTCGAGGTGATCGAGCAGAACCCTGAGCGCCTGGAAACGCTCGAGGGCATCGGCCCCACGCGCCGGAGGCGGGTGGTTGAGTCCTGGGCCGAACAGAAGGCCATCCGGGACATCATGGTGTTCCTGCAATTTCACGGGGTCGGCACGTCCCGCGCCGTCCGTATCTACAAGACCTACGGCGATGAAGCCATTCTCAAGGTCACCGAGAATCCCTACGGGCTGGCGCTGGACATCTGGGGCATCGGCTCCTGGAATTCGATCCGAAAGAATTCAGGTTCAAGCGTAACGACGAAAATCCGTTGGAAACGGACCTGCTGGTAATCGACGAAACTTCGATGATGGACGTGGTCCTGATGAACCAACTCCTCAAGGCGGTTCCGGATTCTGCGGGCGTCAACCCCTTCTCCAGGAATTCACGTATCCTCGCCAATTGCTGCCATCCAATGCGCTTGGCTGAGATACGCCAAACGTTCAACGTCCAACCAACCACCGCCGCAAACACCGTCAATGCCGAGCCGCTCGTCCCTTTCGAGGGCTATCCTCCGCCCGGGCCTCAAACGCCAAGATGGAGACTGACGGCGCCGTTCGCGGCGGACATGTTCAGTGCGGCGGGAATTCCGACCGGGCTCGGAATTTGGCAGCAACTCGGCGCCCAGACTCTTGGGGGGCCGTGGCGCTAGACTGAGATAGATGAGGTCTACGCTCAAAGGCCAACCCGCGTTGGCCGAGCAGATTGTTCCGTATTTGCTGATCAGCGAAAAAGAAATCCGGCTGCCGCCCAGTCTAAGGTGTAGTAAGGACGCCGAGTTATGCGGTGACTTCAGTTTAAGATCGCCAGATCGCTGCTGAACCGGTGCTTTGGCTCCTATCCGGAACAGCCCGGATATCACCTCGCGATCAACGCCGTGTCCGCGCCCTGACCAAGCCATATCAGTCGCACAAGCCCACTTAAAGGCGAATCGGGAGAATGACTCATGGAAGCAAGCCAACTTACCCTATTCAGGAATGAGTTTCACACGATGATTCTGCTGTTCGTGATTCTGGGTCTGGGCTGCACCAGCGCCCCCTCTCGGGAAGATGCCCGAGTGATCGACGCCAAGGTTGATGCTGCCCTTGCTCGACTCAAAAAGGACGTGAAGGGGGCTGACAGTCTTCTTCGATCTGCCAGCGGCATGCTTGTCTTTCCGGGAGTCCTTCAAGCCGCCTTCTGGGGCGGGGCGGAATATGGGAAGGGGGCGTTACGTATCGGTGGCGTGAACGTCGATTATTACAACATTGCAGCCGCATCCTTCGGGCTTCAGTTCGGGGCTCAAAAGAAGGACATCATCCTACTGTTCATGAACGACCAGGTCTTGCAGGATTTTCGGAACAGCTCCGGGTGGACGGCGGGCGTCGATGGTACGGTGGCGCTGGTGACCGTAGGTGCGGAAGGTTCCATCAACACGACCACCCTCAACGAGCCGATCCTGGCCTTCGTCGTTGACCAGACCGGCCTAATGGCCGGCGTGTCCCTGGAGGGCTCCAAGATTACTAAACTTCAACGTCAGGTTCCGAGGCGTGTTGAGAAAACCCGCAATCACATCGAGACCGGCATGCTGGTGTCCCCGCCCGCCCTGACCTGGGATAACCGCATCAGTTGCTAATGCCACACAGTGTTTTGATGCCGATTACCACATTATGGCGGCTGACTTGACCGGACTCCTGGAGAACCTGATGACGGCCTTCGGGGGTGAAAAAAGAGCTGATGGATCAGGATTTTACCGGCGGTTGGCCTCCCACGAACCCGCGGAATAGCTGCAAAGCTATAGATATTCATTCTTACCGGGTCAGACCGAAGTGAACATCAATACAACGCGCCTACGAAGAGCTTCAGGGCACGTTGAAGAACGAGCCAGTTCATCGTCGGCGAATTGCCATCCCGCTACAGCCCATCGCAGAGATCACGGAATGGATCGAGATCTTCTACAACCGTTAGCGGCACTGGACCCGACCGGGCGATCTGTCGCTCAGGGCTTTGCCCAACTCTCCCATCGTCAAGAACGTGTTCGCATTTGCGGTAAACCATGCGCTACCTGGCTTTGGTCACGGATTACGATCAGACACTGGCTCTAGAGGGGCGCATGGCCGATTCAATCGTGGCGGCGCTTGAGCACCTGCGTGCCTCCGGTCGGCGCGTGATCGTGGTGACCGGGCGTCAACTCGAGGATCTTGGCTTAGTTTCCGGAGGTCTCGATCACTTCGATTACGTGGTTGCGGAAAACGGCGCGCTCATTTACGAGTCCCGAACACGCGAAATCACCCTGTTGGCTGAACCGCCCCCGAAACAGTTCGTCTCGGCCTTGCGAAGCCGTGGCGTTCATCCGTTGGCCGTGGGGCGGGTGATCCTTGCCACACAGAGCCCGTACGAGACGAAAGTGGAGCAGGCAATCCGTGAATTCAAACTGGATCTGCAAATCATCCTCAACAAGGGCGCTGTCGATTGCATCGCCATTTTTTACGAAACCTTTTGGGACATCCCAATCTCCAAAAGGAGCAAATTGTGGCGACGGGTATTGCCTTCGGCGCCCCGGCCGTCCCAATCGCAAACGTCGCTTTAATCGCGACCTTCCTGCGTTCGACCGGTCCCGACCCAACCAGGGGTCGGGACCTGGCTCCACAATG
>NZ_DASPLO010000173.1:0-94937 GCF_035627495.1 Methylocaldum sp. | reverse complement strand
CCAAAATGTCCTTGGGATCCGAATAGCCTTTGAGCAACTCGTCTAACAGGGCGTCTTGTTTGGCTGTATCACTGGTCATCTTTATTTTCCTTTTTGTCAGATTATACAAACCAATTACACAGTTCTTTTTACACCCCCGGTCGGGAGTGGTGAATCAACCCCACTCCCGGCCGCTTGTGTTTGACCGCCCGGATCAGTGCCTGGCCAGTCAGGTCCTGAGTCATCCGGACCCCCATGGCATAACCCACGATCTCGCAGGTGTGAACGTCCTTGATGCCCGCCAGGTACAGCCAGCCTTCCTCGGTGGGAATGTAGGTGATATCCGTCACCCACACTTGATTGGGACGCCCTGTGGCGAAGTCCTGGTTCAGCCGGTTCTCCGCCACCGGCCAGGTGTGCTTCGAGTTCGTCGTCGCCTTGAACTTTCTCACCTGCTTGCAGCGCAGACCCAACTCCTGCCGAATCCGCTTAATCCGGCCAAGCCCAACCTGGAACCCCGCCGCAGCCAGCTCCGGCTGCAACCGGATCGGCCCATAGGTTTGCCGGCTCCTCAGGTGCGCCGCCCGGATCGCCAACACCAGGCGCGCCTTCTCCTGTGACCGCTTCGAGGGCGTGCGCTTCAACCAGGCGTGGTAACCGCTCTTGGACACCGCAAACACCCGGCACATCAGTGGCAATGGAAATTCCTGACGGTGAGCCTTCATGAACGCGTACCTCGCATCGACTCGCTCGCAAAGTACGCCGCGGCCTTTTTTAACAAGTCGCGCTCCAGCTTTGCTTCCGCCAACTCCCGCTTCAAACGCGAGATCTCCGCCTCCAGATCGCTCACCGGCTGGCGACTCTTGCCCACCTCGCCCAACTGTCCGGCACGGGCCTTATAGACCCAATTCGCCAAGGTCTTCGCGGATAGACTGAGTCGCCGCGCCGCTTCCGGCACGGACAGCTTATCCTCGGTGATCAATCTCACCGCCTGCTCACGAAACTCTGTCGTGAACGACTGTCTCGGTAATTTCGCCATCTCGTTCCTCCATCAATCAATCTACCGGATTTACACGATTGATGGCGTCCACTTTTTCGAGCCTAGCTCACTGCATCGTTCGCGATTGATGCGGTTCGTACCTCACCGCATCCTACCCAATCCCCCGCCACGCCTTATCGGACCCGCCTAACCGGTCAAGAGCCTGTAGGCTGGGATGCAGCCTTGCGGAATCCCAGCTCAATCCGCCACCTGCGGTCCTCGAAAACGCTGGGTCTCGCTCCTCGACCCAGCCTACCCCCTAATTACGGCTTCTCTACCAAACAATCCGACAAGCCATCAGACTTTTTGATGAAGCGATCGTCGAATGTTTTTAGGGACGAATACCGCTCGCTATTCGCCAAGTGAAAGGCATCGGTGAAATCCAAACCGGCTTCATGCCAGTTGATCACCCGCGCTACAAGCTGAGCATTGTTCAAATGAACGTTTTTCAGCCCAAATAGCTTTTTAAACGCGGAGCAGATTTCCGCTGGTTTAAAGTCGTACGCATATCGCAGTACCCATTCGGTTTCCAGGATCACCGTGTCGGGTATAAAGATCTCGGCCGTCCGGAAGAGCTGATAGCTGGCCTGGAATTGAGCCTTATCGTCCTGGGTGAGAAGCCGAACAATAACATTGGTATCAATCGCTATCACGCCATTCCTTCGTTACGTGTTGGCGTATTGCTTGGTCGATTTCTTCAATGCTTTTGGCTTTCCCTTCAAACCGCAGGCAGCCGGCCACCTCGTCGAGAGCGGTTTCCTCGAACGGCACTTTAGGCTTAAGCAGGATGCCGTCGCCAACCTCGATGGCAACCAGCTCCAGCCCTGCTTCCCAGCGGTGAGCCACTCGAAACCCTTTGGGAATGATCACTTGGCCTTTGCTCGAAAGCTTGGTGGTCTCCATGGTGCATACCTGACGTAAGATAAAAGTAAGATGTTGGGCTTGAGTGCATCATCCGTCAATAAGATATAAATGGGGCAGGCTTTCATCTTTTGCTTCCGATTGAACTATTCAGTTCGCGATTGATGCGGTTCGTTATCTCACCGCATCCTACGAATCCCTCCGCCACGCCTCACTGAGTCTCGCCCAATTCATCGAGAAATAATCGATCGCTAATCAACCCATGGAGCAGAAGCGAAGAGCTTTTCGCCTCCCCCCGATTCGGGAGAAGGAAATCGTAGATAGCCATGCCCGGAGGAAAGAGCAAAAACGCTTCGTGCAAATCCCGTTTCTTTCTGTTTCTTAAGCCCTTTTGATTTATCGGACCGAACATCTCCCGATATCGAGATGTCGTTTTCGTGAAGGCGGACTATCATTCATTGATTACGGGAGAACTTAGAACCGAGGGCAGGTGTGCTCGGATCGGCGTCTGTTTTGACAGACGCCTGGGTAAACCGGATTACCCGTTGTGTCGATAAGGCGTTTCGGCGCCGACCTATACCAATAATCCATTCCATAACAAGAAGGAGAATAATGATGACGACGTTATCCTTGACCTTTAAGGAAACCATGTCGGGGTATTTCGCTTTGGGAGCGAGCGATACCGCGGAGGGGGCACAACGGGGCAAGCAGGAAGGCACTACACTGGCCATGCACGCGGAGGTCGGCATCGACGATTTGGATCGTTTCATCAGCGATCCCGAACACTTGGGGTCCTTGAAGGGCACCATCGATTTCCCGCCGCTGGGCATGGGCATCAAGGCGCCAACCGGGGTGTTCAACCTGTTCAAGCCCACCGACAATCCCGACATGACCTACATGGTCTACGAGCTGGGCTTTAATCATCAGGGCGAAGACTATTATCTCGCCGGACACAAAGACGTCAGGGACGATTCCGGGTTCGACCTGTGGTCCGACACCACCACCCTCTACACCACACTGCACCAAGGCAAGGACAAGACCGGCCCGGTCGTCGGCGCGGGCATCCTGACCCTGGGCGTCAAACAACTGGCCGACCTGCTGTCCACGGTCGAAGTGCCGAACGCCGAAAACCTGGCCGATAAAGCCGCCGCCATCGAAAAATTCGGCCGCTTCTTCGCCGGCAAGCTGTGGGACGCGTACGTCATCCCCAAATTCGGCAAACAGATCTTCGACAAGAAAGTCGACAACACCCTGCATTACGACGTTATCGTGATCGGCAGCGGCTTCGGCGGCGCGGTCACCGCCTGCCGTCTGGCGGAAAAAGGCATGAAGGTCTGCATTCTGGAACGCGGACACCGCTGGGACGTGAAGGATTATCCGCGCGGTCCGAAAGATGCCTGGTGGTGGTCTCACGAAGAGCCCGAAAAGAACAACGGCTGGATCGACATCCGCTTCTACAAGCACATGGCCGTGGCCCAGGGCTGCGGCGTCGGCGGCGGCTCGCTGATATACGCGAACATCTTCGTCGAGGCCGAACCTTTCTCATTCGAGTCCGGCTGGCCGGCGGAAATCACTTACGACGCGCTGAAGCCCTATTACGAAAAAACCGGCAAGATGCTGAACGTCCAGGAAGTGCCGGACAATCAATGGCCGGCGAAAATGAAGCTGATGAAAGAAGCGGCGGAGAACTGCGGCTACCGGACGCGTTTCCGCAAAATGCCACTGGCCGTCACCTTCGATCCCGAGTTCAGCTACGACAAGCCCGACGCCTTCGATGACAAGAACTCGAAATCCCACGTCAACGAATTCGGCCAGGAACAGGGCACCTGCGTCCACTGCGGCAACTGCGACATCGGCTGTCAAGTCAAGGCCCGCAACACCCTGGACCTGAACTACATTCCCCTGGCAGAGAAGCACGGCGCGGAGGTCAAGCCCTTGCATCTGGTCCAGCGCATCACCCCGCTCAATGGCAACGGGGGCTACCGGGTCGACTTCGACGTGATCGATACGAAGAAGCAAAAACTGATTCCCGGCCATTTGAACGCCAAGAAAGTGATCGTCGCCGCCGGCACCATGGGCTCCAACGAGCTGTTGCTGCGCTGCCGCGACCAATACGGCACGCTGCCCGAACTGAGTGCGATGCTGGGTGTGGGCTGGAGTTCCAACGGCGATTTCCTGACCCCGGGAATTTATGCGGATCGGCAGATTTCGCCGACCCGCGGTCCCACCATCACCAGCGCCATCGACTTCCTGGATGGTTTTTTCCACAAGCAGCGCTTCTGGGTGCAGGACGGCGGCTTCCCGAACCTCATCAAAGATGGCCTTCAGGATCTGAGCAAAGACCACCGCTTCGGCCATTTCTTCTCGGTCCTGAAATCCCTCAACAAAGGCAGCGATCCCCTGTCAGGAGTCATGCCCTGGTTCGGTCAGGCGGTCGACGCGTCGGACGGCGTACTGAAGATTTCCCGTAGCTGGATTCCGCCGTTCCGCCACAAGATGGACCTGGACTGGAACATCAAAAATTCCGAGGGCGCGGTTCAGGCGCTGATCGACATGCACAAAACGCTGTCGGAAGCCACCGGCGGTGTGGCCATGGTCCCGGCGACCTGGGAAGTCCTGAAAGACCTCGTCACTCCGCATCCCTTGGGGGGTTGCCGCATGGGCACCAGCATCGCCGACGGCGTGGTCGACCACAAAGGCGAGGTGTTCGGCTATCCGGGGCTGTACGTGGCCGACGGCGCCATCATCCCGAAGGCGGTGGGCCTGAACCCGTCCCGCACCATCGCCGCCCTGGCCGAACGCATCTCCGACTTCATCCAACCCTGAACCCCGCCACTCGGGGAAGGAGCGTCCCATGTCTTTGACGGAACGCATCGTGCCATTCACGGCCGGCGACGGTCTGGCACTCAATCTCATCAACGTTCGCTCGGCGGACCGGGCTCCCACGCGGGAGCCCGTCATCCTGGTGCACGGCGCCGGAGTACGGGCGAACATTTTCCGCGCCCCCCGGCAAACCACCGTCGTCGATGCGCTGGTGGAAGCCGGCTATGACGTCTGGCTGGAAAACTGGCGCGCCAGCATCGACTTCGCGCCCAACGAATGGACCCTGGATCAGGCCGCGCTCTACGACCACCCCCATGCGGTACGCAAGATCGTGGAAGAAACCGGGCGGAAGAAGATCAAGGCCATCATCCACTGCCAGGGTTCGACCAGCTTCACCATGTCGGCCGTCGCCGGATTGGTGCCGGAAGTCGCCACCATCGTCAGCAATGCGGTGTCCCTGCATCCGGTGGTGCCGAACTGGTCGGACTTCAAGCTGAATTTCGCCGTACCCGTGGTCAACGCCTTAACCCCATACGTCAACCCCCATTGGGGCGTCGAGGCGCCGACGTGGGTCGCCAAAACCATTACCGGCCTGGTGAAACTGGTCCACCACGAGTGCAACAGCACCGTGTGCAAAATGGTCAGTTTCACCTACGGCAGCGGGTTTCCAGCGCTGTGGCGGCACGAAAACCTGACCGACCTGGTCCACGAAGATTGGATCAAGCAGGAATTCGGCAACGTGCCGCTGCGGTTCTTCAAGCAAATGGCCCGCTGCGTGCACAAGGGCAACCTAGTCGCCGTCGACGGTCTGCCGAATCTGCCGTCGGATTTCGCCGCTTCACCGCCGAAAACCGACGCGCGCTTCGTGTTTTTCGCCGGCGGGAAAAACCGCTGTTTTCTGCCGGAAAGCCAGAGAAAGTCCTGGCAATACTTCGACGCGCTGCGGCCCGGTTTTCACGGGCTGCACGTTCTACCCGAATACAGCCACCTGGATGTTTTCATGGGGAAGAACGCCGCAACCGATGTATTCCCCCTGATGATTCAAGAGCTGGCCAAATAACAACAAGGTAATAACAATGGGTATCCCGAAACGCATCAAAGCCATTCAGGGCCAATATTCCCTGGTCGACACCATCCCTTTCCAGTTACCCGTGCAATGCACGCCCTCGCCCGTTCTCATGGCGATTTTCCCGATCAATCCGGACAAGGCCAAAGCTCTTTTGCCCGCGGAAGTTCATCCGCTACGGGTGGGCGGCAAGGGCTTTCTGGTCGTCACCGTCATCAATTATCTCGGCACCAATATCGGCACCTATATCGAATACAGCATAGGCATCGCCTGCACCCACGGCCTCAAACCCGCGCCGCCGGTTCTGCCGCTGCTATTTATGAACTGCTACGGCAGCGGGCAGTACGTGGTCGACTTGCCGGTATCCACCAAAATATCAGTGAAAGGGGGAAAAGGGATCTGGGGCATGCCCAAGCATCAGGGCAACCTCGATTTCAAGATCGGCGACGACACCGTCAGCAGCCAGTACGATCTCGACGGAAAACTGGTGACCTATATCGAAATCGGCCGTCCGTCCTCGACTCCCCTGCCGATGAATATGAGCACGGTCAATTACTGCTCGTTCCGCGGCATGCTGATGAAGTCCTATATCTATTTCCAGGGTAAAGCGGGCATACGCCTGTTTAACTGGGCCAAGGCCCGGCTGGTGCTGGGCGACCATCCACGGGCGGAGCCCTTGAAGACCCTCGAAATCGGGGACAAGCCGCTGATGACCGCGTTCATCCCCAACGCCATCGGCACCCTGGACGATCACATAGAATCCTGGTTCCTGCACCAAGACCAGCCGCCGGCGACCGCGCCGGAGGGCATGGAAAGCGTCATCAACCTGCCCTTGGACGAAACCTGGCCGCCTGCCCCCACCGCGCCCATTGCCGGACAAACCTTCGGCAATCTGAACCGCTAAGGAGGACGGCCATGAGCCCAGCCAATACGGTTCCCTTGACCGCCCCCCTCAATCCCGGACAGCCGAAACGGGCGCTGGTCCTCCCCGGCGGCGGCCTCCGGTTGTCCTATCAGGCGGGGATTATGCTCGCCCTGGAAGAAGCGGGCTTCGAATTTCAATATCTCGACGGCACATCCGGCGGCAGCCTGAACATGTCCATGCTGCTGTCCGGACTGGAACCCGGCGAGATCTGCCAGCGCTGGCGCACGCTCAAGCTCAAGGACACCATCGCCTTCCTGCCGCTCAAGGATTACCTGAAGGTGGAAAATCTGGAAGGCATGGGGGATTCCAAAGGCTTTCGCACCAAGGTGCTGCCCCATTTCGGCATCGATACCGCCCGCATCCGTGCCGTCGCCGAGCCGCCCGCCAGCTATAACGTCCTGGATTACGCGAACAAGGTAGTCAAGGTGATATCCCACCGGGATATCGACGAAGACATGATTATCGCGGGCATGTCCCTGCCCGGAGTCTTCCCCCCGGTGCGGAAGGACGGCGGCATCTACCTGGACACCGGTTTCGTGCAGGACGCGAACCTCATGGAAGCGGTGAAAAACGGCGCGGAGGAAATCTGGGTCTTGTGGGGCTTGGGCAATACCGGCACCTACCGGGGCGGCCCCCTGCATCTTTATGTCCAAATGCTGGAAATGAGCGCCAATGCCGCCCTCAACAACCAGTTGGAGGCCATTCGGGAGATCAACCGGCGCATCGAGCAGGGCGACAATCCCTACGGCCAAACCCGAGCGATCCGCGTTCACGTCGTCAAACCGGAATATCCCCTGCCACTCGACCCGGATTTATATCTCGGCAAAATCGACCACGCCACCTTGATCGAAATGGGTTACGCCGATGCGAAAACCTATCTGCATGCCCTGCCCGGAACGACCGCGGAAACGCAGCTCAATCCCTCGCGCATGAAAGATCCGGCGGTCGGAATCCGCTTCCGGAAATGCTTTGAAGGACACATTTCGTTGGCGCAGCAACCGGAATCGAAACAGAATTTGAAGATCGAACTATGCATCCACATCGCCGATCTCGAGGCTTTTCTCGCCGATCCCGAGCACGCCGCGAGGATCACCGGCCATTTGAGCTGTCCCGCTTTCGGCTCCATGGTGCTGCTCGCCGATAGCCGATTCTTCCTGACCAGCCTGCCCGATCGGACTCGGCGCATCGGCTACGAACTTCGCTTCGACAGCGGAAACCGGCGCTACAAGCTGGCCGCAGAGCAGATTCTGCACGATGACCCCGGCCCCGACATGTGGCGGGATCTATCCACGCTCTCCGCGCAACTGTTTGCGGCGGACCCGGCGGATTCCCGCCCGCTCGGCACCGGAACGCTGCATTCTTCGATAGCCGGCATCAAGGACTGGCTTGGCGGCATTCGGGCGACGGAAACGCAAACCCTGACCGACGAACTGAAGGTCATCGCCCGCTTCACCAAGTTCGTCCTCGGCGAATTGTCCGAAGTGTACGGATAAGCCCAAGCCGCCCTGCCCGCGCCAGGGAACGCCGGGGCCACCCCTCAGGGATTGAAAACAAATAACAACAAACCCCGGAGGACTTGATCATGAGCCAATCCGAAGCGCTCGAATTCTTTCACGCGGTCGATGTCAGCGATGTGGACCGGCCGAACCGCTTGTGCGTCTGCATCAGCGACGTGCATTTCACCGACGGCACGGTGGGCGTGCAAAGCCGCGACGACTGGGACGATTTCTTCGGGGAGATCACCCTCCTGTGCGAGGATCGCAAGATCGAGGAACTGGTGTTCGTCCTGGACGGCGACGTGGTCGACATGATCCGCACCAAGCACTGGGCGGAACGCGGCGTGTACCCTTGGGAACGCGAGCACCCCGAGTTTCCCGGTATCGTGAAAACGATCATGCAAGGAATCATCGACCAGCACTCCGGACATGACGGCGGTGACTGCCGGTTTTTCCAGATGCTCCGCGAGTTGCCGGCATCGCTTCGAGATAAGGGCGTCAAAAAGGTCGACGTCCTGGTGCTGCTCGGCAATCACGACAAGGAAATCCTGTCGGCGCCCGAGGCGCTCAAACTCTTTTACGAAGAATGCCTGGGCTGGAAGCTGAAAGACATCCCGGACGATTATCGGCTGAAGGTCGGGCGGATGTACGGCGACGAAAGCCTGTTCAAAAGTCCCGGCAGCGCCCCCTGGTTTCCCTTCTATTACGCCGATCTCGGCTTCCGCCTGTTCGTCACCCACGGCCAGTGGCGCGACGGCGACAATTGCCACGCGCTCCCGGAATGGTCCATCGAGAACGGCTGGCAGATCGAGACCTGGCGGAAACTCCGCTACCGGCCGTTCACCGATCCCTGCTTCGGCGATACGGTCGCGGCGGGCGTCCTGTCCGGTTTCATCTGGAAAGCCAAGCAAGCCTTGGCCGAGGAGGATAGGCAACGCATCGCCCGATCGGAAGCGAAAAGCCTTGGGATGAGCCGTTTGGAACAAGTCCTCGACGAACTCGATCTCTACCGGCCGAGCTATGCCGCGGTTTCACGCATCATCGAAGAAACCCAGAAGCTCAAGGAACGGCCCGACATCGCCGACACTATCGAAAAGCTCCTGCAAGACTCCGTATCCCAGTGGCTAAGCTGGGATTTCACCTATGAAAGCTCCCCCACGAAACGGCGTATCGGCCTGCGCTTTCTACGCTGGTGGCTGCGCATCGCGGAAATGCTGCACCGCACGCTGGCGCTCAAGTCGATTGAATGGTTCATGAAAATACTCGCCTGGTTCCGCAGCCACCACCGGGAAGAGCCGGTCACTTTCGAAGAAATGAAGAAATTCCCGGCTTTCCTGCCCGAAAATCGCATCTACGGGTTTCACATCCACGGCGAAGGCCACACCCATAATCCTCTGGAAGAAGAACCCGATGTCGATAAAGGCCAAAACTATACCTACATCAATTTTGGCACCTGGCGCGACCAGGTCGTGGAAAAGAATGCCGGACACTGGCTCCTCAAACTCCTAAAAAGGACCAAGCCCAGCTACCGCCGCCGCAGCGTCGGCCGTGCCCTGTTCGTCCTCGACCTCAAACCGGCCGCCGGCGGCGACAAAAGGAATTTCAGCTATTGGGTCGACGACAATCTGACCTGGAGCGATAAGCTGGATTGGAAATGATCCGTGCGGCGGAAGGGTTGTCCGGGCGCTCCAATCGCAAACGGCGGCTTCGGGAGCGCCGAAGCCGCCCTTCCAATCGCAAACGGGCATCCAGGGAGCACCTGGATGCCCCTTCCCCGGACAACCGTTTACGATTGGAATACGCGGGTACGCTATTCCGCCCTACTAAACTGCAGTTTCCTTACATTTTACGTTTACAGTTACGATTACACTTTACCTAGATAATCGTGGTTCCCGTGTTACATAATCGGGGATTGGATTTCTATATATCACCTTGGAATTGCATGATGTACAAATCCGTTTAATCACTTGTTCTGTGTACTAGGATCCCAAAATGATCGTTGCTCCAAAAACAGAAGGTGTCCTGTTCCATTACACGACACACGATGCACTCCATAGCATTGTGGAGAACCGGAATCTCCGCGCCACAAACGCATACTACCTAAATGATTCCAACGAAATCGTATTTGCCATAAACCATTTTCAAAGGCTTTTGGATGCAGCCGCCGACGAAGCAGAAAACACCAAGATCGCCAATTTCTACTTCGAATTAAGTCGTTGGCTTTATGGTTTGAAGACCAATGCCCATTACATATTCGTCTTTTCACTTAGCGAACATCGCAATCTACTGTCCCAATGGCGTGCTTACACTAAGCACGGCTCGGGCGTAAGCATTGGCTTCAACGTTACCGACCTAGAACGCCTCGCGGCTCGAAATCAGCTGTCGTTAACGAAGTGCATTTATGAAAGAGACGAATGCCAAAGGCGCCTAGCGAATGAGCTTGAGCGGATAAAGTCTGAGTTTCTAGCAGCATTCCCACATTTACCCACCGAATACGTTGCCACCCAAGTCGAATATCTAGATTTTCTGAATAGACAAGCAGAACCACTGCTAAAAGTCTTCTGCGCTCTTAAGGATTCAACCTTCCGGGAAGAAGGCGAGTGGCGCTTAATTTCTAAGTATTACAAGTATTATACGGATCCGAGTATAAAGTTCAGACCTAGTAAATCCACCCTAATTCCGTTTATAGAAATAGACATTAGCGAGATGCGCGATGACGGACTATTATTCGAGCAGGTTTATCCCGGCCCTTCTCCAAATTTCGATCTATCCTTTCAGGCGATTTCAGCGTTTTTAAGTAATAAACGGGCGTGCAATGTAACTATAAACCCTCAATCGTCATGGACGGAACGATAGTACACATAATCGGCTAATCGGGGGTTTTTAACCCTCAGCTCGCATAGGGCGCATTAGCTTTAGCGAAAAACAGGTCAGGCTTTTATTGTTTGCCTTAGGGTTCTTCCGTTTCAGTATTCCTTGGCACTTCACTTAAGGAAATCCGAAGCAAATAACAAAAGCCTGACCTGTTCATGACCCTTTCATGACGGTATCGGTCAAACCCGCAATCCGCGATAACCTTGCCCCCGATCTCCGGAAAAGCGTTCGCCTCGATCAGAACGCCTTTCCGTCACTCGTTCACGGCCTCTTCGGGGCGTCTCACCGGGTCGCATCCATCGAACTCCAAGGCTTATCGGAAACTTAGACGCCCCTTCCCGCTCATATTGGGAGCGGGCGCCGCAACCGCCAATCCGGGCGGCCCTGCTACAATTCTGCACCTGTCTTTTGATGTTTCCTTTTAGGAGAGATGACCTTGCCGACTTTCGTTCCTGGACAACGGTGGATTAGCGAGACCGAACCCGAACTGGGTCTGGGTATCGTGCTGGCCGTCGAAAATAACCGCGTGACCATTCTTTTTATCGCCAGCAGCGAGCGCCGCACCTATGCGGTCGATAACTCCCCGTTGACGCGGGTAAGGTTTTCCAAGGGCGATTCGGTCGAAAGTGCGGAAGGCTGGAAGCTCAAAGTGTCGGAGGTGCAGGAAAATCATGGCCTTATAACCTACGCAGGACTGGGCGAGGACGGGACGCCGCGAAGCCTCGACGAAGTCGATCTCAACCATTTCATGCAATTCAACAAACCGCAGGATCGGCTTTTCACCGGCCAGCTCGACCCTTCGGCGCTGTTTCGTTTGCGCTACGAAACGCTGCGGAGAATCGGCCAACTGGAGCAATCGCCGGTTCGCGGCTTGTGCGGCGGGCGCACCAGCATCATTCCGCACCAGATCTACATTGCCCATGAAGTCGCTCACCGCCAAGCCCCGCGCGTATTGCTGGCCGATGAAGTCGGCCTCGGCAAAACCATCGAAGCGGGACTGATCATCCACCATCAACTGTTGATCGGACGTGCCGAACGCATCCTCATCATCGTGCCGGAACCGTTGTTGCACCAATGGCTGGTGGAGATGCTGAGGCGCTTCAACCTGCGCTTCAGCCTGTTCGACGAGGAGCGTTTCTGGCAAATCGACGACGGCAATCCCTTCCTGAGCGAACAACTGGTCCTGTGCAGCCTGGATTTCTTCATGGACGACGAAGAACGCCAGGAAGCCGCGCTCGCGGCCGGATGGGATATGTGCGTGATCGACGAGGCGCACCACCTGCAATGGTCGGAGCAGCAAGCCAGCCCGGAGTATCTGTTCGTCGAGCAATTGGGCAAGGCCGTGCCGAGCCTTCTGCTCCTGACGGCAACTCCGGAACAACTCGGCAAGCGCAGCCATTTCGCCCGCTTGCGCCTGCTCGACCCCGATCGCTTCTACAGCTACGACCGATTTCAGCTCGAGGAAATGCAATACGAGTCGCTGGCTGAGGTGATCAATCATCTGCTGGATGATCCGAAATTGGACCGGGAGACCTTGAGTCAACTGAAATCCATCATCTCGCAAGACTTGGCGGACGATTTATTGGCACGATTGGACGACCCCGAGCGCGCCGAGGACGCGCGTCGCGAACTGATTCAACTCCTGCTGGACCGCCACGGCACGGGCCGGGTCTTGTTCCGCAATACCAGGGCTACGGTCAAGGGTTTTCCGGGACGGGAACTGGTCGCCCATCCCCTGCCGCTGCCCGAGGCATACAGCAATCTGTTGGCCGAGACTCAACCTCAGATCGAAGACCTCCTTCATCCGGAAACCCTGTATGCCCGGTATGCCAAAGAGGCCGTCGAATGGTGGCGTCTGGACAGCCGGGTGGAGTGGTTGGCCAAGACCATAAAGAACCTCAAATCGGCCAAGGTTCTGGTGATCTGCGCGAAAGCCAAAACCGCCATCGATTTGGAGGAGGCACTTCGAATCCAGGGCGTGCGCGCGGCGGTTTTTCACGAGCAAATGAGCATCGTGGCCCGCGACCGGGCGGCGGCCTGGTTCGCCGATACCGACGATGGCGCTCAGGCGCTGGTGTGCTCGGAAATCGGCAGCGAAGGACGCAATTTTCAATTCGCCCATCACCTGGTGATGTTCGATCTGCCGCTCAACCCCGACCTGCTGGAACAGCGGATCGGTCGTCTCGACCGTATCGGACAATCCGAAATCATCCGCATTCACGCCGCCTACTTCGAGGGCAGCGCTCAAGCCGTATTGTTCCGCTGGTATAACGAGGGACTGAATGCGTTCAGCCAGCCTTGTTCGGCGGGGCTTCCGGTCTTCAGCCGGCTCGGGGGAGAGCTTGCCGCCTTACTGCAGGCGCCCGGCGCCGCAGGCGAAATCAAACTGGTGGAGCGGGCGCGGAAGCTGACCGATGCGATCCAGGAGGAATTGCATCAGGGCCGGGATCGGTTGCTGGAATTGAACTCCTGCCGCAAAAACGCCGCGGATCATCTCGTCCGGCTGATCGAAGAGACGGACCGTGAGAATAATCCCTGGCCTTATTTGGAACGGGTGTTCGACGCTTACGGAGTCGCCATCGAGGAACATTCGGAACATTGCTATATCCTCAGGCCCGGCGAACATATGCGCACCCAGTTCCCGGAGCTGCCCGACGACGGCGTGACGGTCACGCTGGACCGGAGCATCGGTTTGGCGCGCGAGGACATGCTGTTCCTGACCTGGGAGCACCCGATGCTGCGGGGCGCCATCGATCTCATTCTAAACAGCGAGCACGGCAATGCCGCGCTGAGCTTAGTCCGGCACCCGGATCTGGAGACCGGCCAACTGCTCCTGGAAACCATTTATTTGATCGAGTGCGCGGCACCGAAGCGCTTGCAGATCGGGCGTTTCTTTCCGCCCACGGTGCTGCGCTTCCTGTTCGATCAGGATGGCAACGATCTCAGCGCCCTGCCCTTTGAAAGCCTTGCCGAACAACCCCAGCAGTTCGACCGGGAACACGCGCTGGGGCTGGTCCGCAGCCGGCAAAAGCTCATCACCCGGCTGATAAGCAATGCCGAAAAGAAGGCACGGGCGCAAATGCCCACCGTCATCGGCGAAAGTGCGAAAAGGATGCTCGACACCATGACGACCGAGCTCAAACGCCTGGCGGCCCTGCGGCGCGTCAACCCGAACGTGCGCCAGGAAGAGCTGGATCAGCTTAAAGAGAACGCCATAGAGATGAACAACTGCATTCAGGGAGCGCACTTACGCTTGGATTCGGTGAGATTAATGATTACGGTCTGACGCTTTGGGCGGATGGATTGCTGAAGCGGTTTTCATCATAGTCCAGCGGCATGGATTGGGTCGCCGTCCCGCATGCGGGTTGCTTGGCCAAACTGTAGGCCGGATTAAGCCCTTCGGCTTCGCTCAGGACAGGCTTCGCGTATCCGGCGTTTTGTCCGCAGCGCGCCGGGAACAGCTGACGCCCCTTCGACCGGGCCCGGGACAGGCTTATCCCGGCCTACAATTCGTTAGGCGGACAGACCGTTAGTCAAACGGAAGAGCCGCCCCATTCTGCCTCGCCCCAGACGACGACTGCTTGCACAACAACTACTTGCGCGAAAACTCAGTCCGACGCTTCCACCGAGGCGTCGGTGAAATTTCACCATTAGCTGCCATACTCTAAAGCTCCATCCCACTTCAACCCTAGGGTAGGCTTATGATCGAAGATTTCAAAGGCGGCGAGTCGTGGCGCATGTTCAGGATCATCAGCGAGTTCACCGAAGGCTTTGACAAGCTTTCCGATATTCGCTTCGCCGTCTCTTTTTTCGGCTCCGCCAATATCAAACCGAGCAGTCCGTACTATCAGGCCGCACAAACCGTCGCCGAGGTACTCGCCAGCCACGGCTATGCCATTATCAGCGGCGGCGGGCTGGGCGTTATGGAGGCCGCCAATAAGGGTGCCCGTCTCAAAAAAGCCCGCTCGATCGGACTCAATATCGAATCGTCCGGCGAAGAGAAATCGAATTCATACCAAAACCTCAGCCTGGAGTTTCGCTACTTTTTCGTGCGCAAACTCATGTTTGTGAAATATTCGATGGGCTATGTCTGCTTTCCCGGCGGATTCACTACCTTGGACGAATTGTTCGAAGCACTCAGTCTGATGCAAACGCACAAAATCCATCCCATGCCGCTGGTTCTATTCGGTTCGGAGCATTGGAATGGCTTAATGGACTGGATCAACAACGCGATACTCGCCAACCAATTTGTCGACAAACCCGCTTTGGAACACATCTCGATAACGGACGACCCTCTCGAAGTCGTCGACATTATGAACAAACACCGCGAATGGAAGCTCAAAAGGATCGTTGAGGCGAAATCCGCCGAATCGCCCGAAAATTAACCGGCCCGCAGGTTTTCCCTGCTCCAAGAATTTTGCATGTCGTGCCCCAAATCTATCGATCCATCAAAACCACCTCGCCAGGATCTTGAAGCTCAGCTGCATTATTGAGGGAAAAGCGCTTGCCGAAGCGGAACGCGACTTGCCGGAAAGCCAGCTGTTCGGCACACGTGATCGCGCCAAACTGGAGCTAGCCAAAACATCGGCCGCTTGAAAAGACATCATCACTAGCTCGTCGGTATATTTCGGGTATCACGGCTTTAGGATTCTCCGATTCGGGATTCGAACAATGATCCAAGTCTTAATCCAAGGAGAGCAGGTATGAATAAGAAATACGTGTACGCCTTTACCGAAGGCGACGGCCGTGATAAGCGGCTTTTGGGCGGCAAAGGTGCCAACCTGTGCGAGATGACGCAAATCGGCCTGAACGTGCCGCCGGGCTTCGTCATCACGACCGAAGCCTGCCTCGAATACTTGGAGAAAAAGACCATCCCCGATGGGATCTTGGACGAAGTACGCGACCACATCGGACGACTGGAGGAAAAAACCGGCAAGCGATTCGGCGGCGAGGACAACCCTCTGTTGGTGTCCGTGCGATCCGGCTCCGCGATGTCCATGCCCGGCATGATGGACACTATCCTCAATCTGGGCCTCAACCGAAAAACGCTGCGAGGACTCATCCGGCAGACCGCCAACGAGCGCTTCGGATATGACGCGTTCAGGCGCTTCATTCAACTCTTCGGCAAAATCGCTCTGGGCGTTTCGGACGCCCTGTTCGACGAGGCTTTCGAGGACGTCAAACGGGCGGCCGGCGTCAAGGCCGACATAGCACTGAGCGCGGAGCACCTGAAGGAAATCAGCGAGCGTTTCCTGAAGATCGTGCAGGATGCAACCGGTAGGCCTTTTCCGGAAGATACCTTCGAACAATTGGAAATCGCCATCAAGGCGGTTTTCGGCTCCTGGATGGGCAAACGCGCCGTGGATTATCGCCGGGAATTCCATATTACGCCGGACATGGCCAACGGCACCGCCGTCAACGTGGTGACCATGGTGTTCGGCAACATGGGCAACGACTGCGCGACCGGCGTCGGCTTTACCCGCAATCCCGCCACGGGCGAAAACGAGATGTTCGGCGAATATCTGGTCAACGCCCAGGGCGAGGATGTGGTGGCCGGCATCCGTACACCGAAACCGGTGCATGAGATGAAACAGGAGATGCCCGAGCTGTATAGCCAGCTCGTCGACTTGCGCGACAAGCTCGAAGGGCATTACCGGGAGGTGCAAGACTACGAATACACCATCGAAAAGAGCGTTCTCTATTGCCTCCAAACCCGGAACGGCAAGATGAACGCCACGGCCATGGTAAGAACGTCGGTGGAAATGTACGACGAGGGGCTGATCGGCAAGGCGCAAGCCTTGCTGCGGGTGAATCCCTCGCATCTCGAACAGCTGCTGCACCCCTGCCTCGATCCGAGCCACATGGAAAAACCCATAGCCCAAGGCTTGCCGGCTTCGCCCGGAGCCGCCAGCGGCCGGTGCGTGTTCGATGCCGATCAAGCCGAGATCCAGGGTCGAGCCGGCGAGAAAGTCATCCTGGTGCGGGAGGAAACCAAACCGGAAGACATACACGGCTTCTTCGCCGCGCAAGGCGTTTTGACCAGCCGCGGCGGAAAAACCTCGCATGCGGCGGTGGTGGCCCGCGGCATGGGCAAAGCTTGCGTCGCCGGCGCGGAAGGCATCCGGGTGGACAGCCGGGCGCGCTTGGCTCGGGTGGGCGAAGTCACCTTACGCGAAGGCGATGTCATCACTATCGATGGCAGCACCGGCAATGTCTATCTGGGAGAAATCCCGACCATCGCGCCGAAGTTTTCGGATGAGTTGAAAACGCTGTTGTCCTGGGCCGACGAAGCCGCCCGGCTCAAGGTCCTGGCTAACGCCGACACGCCCGAGAGCGCGGCCGTTGCGATGGAACATGGCGCCATGGGCATCGGCCTCTGCCGTACGGAGCGCATGTTCAACGCCAGCGAGCGCCTTCCTCTCGTCGTGGAGATGATCCTCGCCCACGACACCGAGGAGCGGCAAGCCGCACTGGATAAGCTATTGCCCATCCAGCGCGAAGACTTCAAACAATTGCTCAAGATCGTGGCGCCGCGGCCGGTCACCATACGGCTGCTCGACCCTCCGATGCATGAATTCCTGCCGAGCGAAAATCAGTTGCTCGACGAGATCGAGTCCTTGAAGGAATACCGGTTGGCCGTAAAAGGACGCAGCACCGCTCTGAGCGCGTTGAATGCCCCTTATGCCGCGAATGATTTAAGCGAGGACCTGGTCAACAGTGTCATTGCCAAAAAGGAACAGATGCTGCGTAAAGTGAGGGAACTGCACGAGGTCAATCCGATGCTGGGCCATCGCGGCGTTCGCCTCGGCATCACCTATCCCGAAATTTACGAGATGCAGATCCGCGCCATCTTGGAAGCCACCGCGCAATGTCTGAAAGAAGGCGTGCCCGTCAATCCCGAGATCATGGTCCCGCAAGTCATCACCGCTCAGGAGCTGAAACATGTCAAAGCCAGTGTGGACAAAATCCGGCGAGAAATCGAGACAGAGTTCGGTTTGGAGCTGGCATTCAAGTTCGGCAGCATGGTGGAAACGGTCCGCGCCTGCACGCGGGCGCAAGACTTGGCTCGAATCGCCGAATTCTTCTCCTTCGGCACCAACGATCTGACCCAGGCGACTTTTTCCTTCTCCCGCGAGGACGCCGAGAACAAGTTCCTGCCGCTTTACACCGAATACGGCATTCTGCAGGACAACCCGTTCGAGGTGCTGGATATCAAAGGGGTCGGCGCGTTGATGCAAATGACCGTCGAATGGGGCCGGAAGACCAACCCGCAACTCGAGGTAGGCATCTGCGGCGAACAGGGCGGTCATCCGACCTCCATCCGGTTTTGCCATTCCATCGGGCTGGATTACGTGTCCTGCTCGCCCCACCGGGTCCCTATCGCCCGCCTGGCGGCGGCGCATGCGCAGTTGCTGGAAAACCGATAGCTCTTCTGCCCGAACAAGCCCCCGTCCGACGACGATCCCCCGCCGCCTGAACTGTGTTATGCTGGCGCGGCCAATCCGCGCCCAACTCGGCCAGGCATTTAAAGCCCCTTTGTCTCCGCTAAAAAAAATTACAGAGGACCCACGCATGGAAAAACCGTTCATCCTGCATATGTTCACCTCGGAAAAGAATCTCAGCCCGTTCGACGTCAATATGGCTTTGGACGCCGGCTGGATTTCCGCCATCCCCTACCTCAATATCGAACTGGGTGAGGTGACCGCCTTGGTGCAGGATGCGATTTTCTCGAGAGGCCCGAGCGGCGTGAAACGGACCGGCATTTTCATCGGCGGGCGGGATGTAAAAACGGCCATGGACATGCTCGGGACCGCCAAGAAATCCATGGTTCCGCCCTTTGTGATTTCCGCGTTTGCGGACCCGAGCGGTGCCTTCACCACGGCGGCCGCCATGGTCGCCATGGCGGAACGGGAGCTGGAAAAGCGCCACCAGACAACTCTGCAAGGCAAAAACGTACTCGCCTTGGGAGGCACCGGACCAGTCGGGCAGATCGCCGCCGTACTGGCCGCTAAAGCCGGAGCCAACGTAAAAATCATCGGTCGCCAGCTGGAAAGAGCCCAGAAGATCGCCGAACAATGCAATGCCGAATTCGGGGCGGGTCAAACCAACATTCAAGGCGACGCCGACGCCAATAAGCCGGAGCTTATCAAAACCGCCGACGTGGTATTCGCTACCGCCGCAGCCGGCATTGAAGTGCTGAGTGCGGAATTGATCGCCGCCGCACCGCAGCTTAAAGTCGCAGCGGATGTCAACGCGGTTCCGCCGTCCGGCATCGCCGGCCTCGGCCCTCACCACAAGGGCACGGCGATTGAAGGTTCCCGTAGCGGCGCCGTCGGGGTTGGCGCCTTGGCAATCGGCAACGTCAAATACCAGACGCAGCATAAACTGCTGAATAAAATGCGTTTCCAACTACGTCAGTCGGATAAGCCGGTTTTTCTCGATTATAACGACGCTTTCGAAGTGGCGCGGGAACACGCCAAAAAGCTTTAGAGCCTTAAAGCAGAAATTCATTAATATGCTATTTATTACTATGGCCCAATGAAACGGGTATTGCGCGATCATTATCCAGTCGGTAATTAATTACCGGATAAACCTCGGGTTAGGGACAGCCGTTCGGGGAATAAGATAGTTCGTGTACAGACGTTTAATTGCCGGCATATAAATAGTAATAATTAACTGGATCAGTCAGGAGGAGCATAGTAATGAATAATACCGCCGAGGCAATTCAAGCCGCAGACATCGATAATGATAAAATACTCAAAGAGATGGTGGACAAAAGCTACACCCGATGTCGTCTTACCGGGACATTTATAGACGATTTCTATAATGCTTTTGTCGCATCATCGCCCAAAATCGAGGAAAAATTCCGCAAAACCAACTGGGATACCCAGAAGAAACTACTGGATCAGGGGATCAGGCATTTAATTTTGTTCTTTTATGAGCCGAGTTCCGTCACGGCGGAAAAGATGATTCAGCTCGGCGAATCCCATTCCAGGTCCGGACTTAATATCGAACCGGAGCTTTACGACTTCTGGATTTCCGCCCTTATGGCAACCGTGGCCGAAAGCGATCCGAAGTTCAATCCGGAACTTGAAAAAGCGTGGGAAATAGTCGTGGAGCGTGGCATTTCCGTCCTGAAATCCATGTATGATGAATAATATCCGGAAAAACACTCTTTATTATTGAAGGAGAGAAATAAAAACATGTCTAAACGCAGTGTTTTATACATGCTCGATCCGATGCCCCACAACAGCCCTTTTGATATCAATATGGCAGTTGATGCGGATTTCGACATGATCATTCCGCTCAATCACGTAAAGCTGGAGGAAATCAACGGCCTTACTCAAGACGCCATCTTTTCACGCGGGCCGGAAGGCGTAAAGAGAACGGGCATGTTTATCGGCGGGCGCGATATCGGTTTGGCCGTGAGCATGTTAGAAACCACCAAAAAAGCCATGGTGCCTCCCTTCCAAATTTCCGTCCTCGCCGACCCCAGCGGAGGTTTTACCACGGCAGCGGCTTTGGTTGCCTTGGCTGAGAAACAGCTTAAGGAAAAGCACGGCACCGAGTTGAAAGGCTGCAACGCCGTGGTGTTCGGCGGTACCGGGCCGGTCGGCATAGCAACCGGAGTCATAGCGGCTTTGTGCGGAGCGGAAACGACTATCGTCGATCACGCATCGCTCGATAATGCCTTGGAAAAAGCCGATACCTACGGACGCATGTTCGAAACTCGACTGGAAGGCACTTGCGCGACATCCGAGGCCGATAAAGCCCACTTGCTGCATAAGGCGGACGTCGTGTTCTGCACGGCTAAGGCCGGAGTACAGGTTTTAAAAGCCAGCACCTTGGCGGAAGCGAGCCAGCTCAAGGTCGCGGCAGATGTGAACGCGGTTCCGCCATTGGGTATCGATGGCGTCAAGCGGACTGACCTAGGCGCTCCGCTCAAGTATGCCACCAAATCAGCGGGCGCCGTCGGTATCGGCGCATTGGCTGTCGGCGATTACAAATACAAGCTGCAATTGCAGTTGCTCCGTTCGCTTCTTCAACAGGATGAACCCGTGTTTTACGATTTCCGCGAGGCGTTCAAAATCGCGCGGACTATGGTCTGACACACCGGCTTCGCTGTTCCGCAAGTTCGGTCGCAAACTACGAGGGATGCCTACGGGCATCCCTTTTTCGACTGATGTTTATTTGAAGAACCAGGCATTGAATATTGTCCGCCGTTCGTTTTAGCTCTTCGACAATCGGCAACTGAAATACCGAGAACTGAAACGATAGCAAGACTGTTTTGCGGAGGCTCGCACACTTAATAACATGGGATGAACCAGGCCATGTTCATCACGGTCTATTTGATATCAAGCGTAAACCATCGAGACTCTCGCACGGCTCGTATCGCACGCCAAATGATTCCCCAGAGCTCATGAAAATTTACAATCTTTTCCCTCGCCTTGCCGGCCCTCTAAACAGTTGGAAGCCGCATCTGGAACGGGCGGCACATATGGGATTCAACTGGATCTTCGTGAATCCCATTCAAGAGCTGGGACGTTCCCGCAGCCTTTATTCCATTAAAAACTATTTTCGAATCGATCCGTCGCTGCTCAATTCCCGCTCGTCGAAATCTTCGGAGGATCAACTGCGCGAGATAGTCGGCCAGGCCGAAAGTCTCGGCCTCGGCATGATGGTCGATCTGGTTATCAATCATTGTGCCTACGATTCCGCTTTGCTGAAACAACATCCCGAGTGGTTCGCCAAAGAAGGCAAACGTATTGCCCACCCGTTCTGCATGCATGACGGAGAAAAGGTCGTCTGGCGCGATCTCGCCCAATTCGACCATCGGCATACATCCGACGCGGAAGGACTTTACCGGTATTGCCGAGAAATCGTCGAATACCTGATTGGCCTGGGCTTTAAAGGGCTACGCTGCGATGCGGCTTACCAGTTGCCCAGCCGTTTTTGGGCGCGGCTCATCGAAGAAACCAAACGGGCACATCCGGAAACCGTATTCCTTGCGGAGACCTTGGGCTGTAGTGCCGACCAGACCCGAGAAACCGCCCGAGCCGGTTTCGACTTCATTTTCAATAGCTCGAAATGGTGGGATTTTTCAGGCACCTGGCTTTTGGACCAGTATCAACTCACCCGAGAAACCGTACCGTCCATCAGCTTCCCCGAAAGCCACGATACGCCGCGCGCGTTCGCCGAATTCCAGCAGAATGTCGATACGGTCAAACAGCGCTATTTTTTCGCGGCGCTATTTTCCGCCGGCGTAATGATACCGATGGGGTTCGAATTCGGCTTTCAGAAGCCTCTCCACGTCGTCAACACCACACCTGCCGACTGGGAAACCACCGACGTGGATTTGACCGGCTACATCGAACAGATCAACCGGATAAAAAGCCGGCATCCAGTATTCGATGAGGAAAGCGTCACGCAAGTGCTCGATCATTCCAATCCGGAGATCTTGCTGATGCGGAAAGCTGCCAGCCGAAAGCGCAGCGAGGCATTGATCATCCTGAACAAAGATCCCTGGAATCGGCAAAACTTCTTCTCCGACAATCTGTACCACCTCGTCCAAAGCGAGCCCCCACTGTTCGATGTCTCGCCGGAATGGCCCCTGGACTACTTGCCGACGCCGTTCCAGTTTGAATTGACGCCGGGAATGGGGCGGGTGTTGGTGACGCAATAACACCCATCCTTCATTCGACACGTCTGTCGTTGCTCCGATTTCGGAGCCGACAGGCCCCCGAGTAAATAGGCTAACTTCCAACTTGAGCTTCCACTGCGTTTTTTCGGAACAAAGGATGGCTTAAACTAGCCCTGTCGAGTTCATGTTAGGCAACCGGACGCAACCTCATGGCCCAAAAGACCCCGCCTCCAGATACGAAAGTAGACGCTCCCGAATCTCCAAAAAAAGGAAAACTTCGAAAAGCCACGGAAAAATCAGCGAGAAAGGACGAATCCCGCACCGAAACCACTCGATCGAAAGCCACAGACGTACGCTCCTCGCCGGAGACTTCGCTTGGTCGCGCAGTGCCTCCTACAAAATCCGACACTCTACCGTCCGAGAAAACACCTGACCACAAACCGGAGAAAGACACCGCTCATCTCGCGGCAGCCATAGCTCTGGAAGAGAAATCGGCTAGAAAAGCCTTGCCTAAGGTTTCCGGAGAAAAGCGGGAAAACGCTGAACCTAAAAAGAAATCGCCTGATGCGAAGATCAATCGGGCAGATGAAAAAAAGCAACTCAAACTTGTTCCAACCGTGTCTCCTGCGAAACCCGCGGAAGCTGAAGCTTCGTCACGAGATTTAAAGAAATCGCCATATCCTGAGGAGATACAATCAGCTCCGATCTCCGACACGGACACATCTTCGATACCCGAACCGATAGCCGCCGGAGACGCAAAGACCGCTGAACAAACACCCTCTGAGGCAACGACGACCGGCGCCACACCAGCGCCGGAGCCCGTGCGGCAATATTCGAAACCTTTGGAAAAACCGGAGGAATCTCCCGAACCGGAATCCGTGTCACTGGAACCGGTACCGCCATCGGCGATTCAGGCTGAACCCGAACCGCGTGCCCACCATCACGCCTCGACGATCCCGTCGATGTATATCGTTCAGATCACGCCCGAACTCGCACCGGTCGCCAAGGTCGGCGGCCTTGCCGACGTCGTATTCGGACTCAGCAACGAATTGGAAATCCGCGGCAATCACGTCGAAATTATTCTGCCCAAATACGATTGCCTCCGTTACGACCACATCTGGGGCCTGTGCGAAACTTACGGAGACTTATGGGTACCCTGGTATGGCGGTGCTATTCATTGCACCGTCTATTTCGGATTCGTGCACGGCCGCAAGTGCTTCTTCATTGAGCCGCATTCCAGCGACAACTTCTTCAACCGCGGGAGCATCTACGGCTTCAACGACGACGTTCTGCGCTTCGCCTTCTTCACGCGGGCGGCCATGGAGTTCCTCTGGAAATCCGGCAAGAATCCCGACATCATCCATTGTCATGATTGGCAGACGGCGCTGGCGCCGATTTTTCTGTTCGAGATCTATAAATTCCTCGGCATGACCCACCCTCGGGTGTGCTTCACCATCCATAACTTCAAGCATCAGGGGGTCACCGGCACGCAATTGCTCCAGGCGACCGGGCTCAACCGGCCCGAATACTATTGCCATTACGACCGGCTGCGGGACAACTTCAATCCCCATGCGGTTAACCTGATGAAAGCCGGGGTGGTCTATTCCAACTTCGTCACGACAGTTTCCCCGCGCCACGCCAGCGAAGCCAAGGATCAGGGCCAGGGCTTCGGCCTTGAGCCGACGCTGCACATTCACCACGTTAAATATGGTGGCGTCGTCAACGGCATCGATTACAACATGTGGAACCCGGAAATCGACCGCTATATCCCGCATCACTACGGCGTCGACAACATCGAGGAAAAGTACAAGAACAAAAAGGTACTGAGAGACCGCCTGATGATCGCCGACAACGAAAAGCCCATCGTCGCTTTCGTCGGCCGACTGGACCCTCAGAAGGGACTGGAACTCATCCGCCACGCTGTTTTCTATACCCTGCATCGGCGCGGCCAGTTCGTGCTCCTAGGCTCCAGTCCGGACGGACAAATCAACAGCTATTTCTGGAGCCTGAAACATCAGCTAAACGACAATCCGGATTGCCACATCGAAATCGGCTTCAATGAGGAGCTGTCTCACCTCATCTACGCCGGCGCCGATATGATTCTGGTACCCAGCCAGTTCGAACCCTGCGGCCTGACCCAGTTGATCGCCATGCGCTACGGCACCGTGCCGATCGTACGGGAGGTCGGTGGCTTGGCCGACACCGTCTTCGACAAGGATTACTCCTATAAGCCCCTGAACGAGCGCAACGGCTATGTGTTCAGGGATTATGACTACAGCGGGCTGGAATCGGCGCTGGGACGGGCGTTGAGCTGCTATTACGATTATCCCGATCACTTCCGGGAAGTAATGAAAAACGCGATGCGCTACGATTTCTCATGGAAGAATCCCGGGCAGGATTACCTCAATATCTATGACCTCATCCGTGAGAAATAAGACTCAAGCTAGCGAGGGTTTCAACGGCTTGATCAATACCTTGGAAGCGCGGTGAGAGTTATAGGACGCGCGGCGCGCCTCAGGCAAATCGGTGGTGCGCGCCGGCTCGAAACCGCGTTCCCGGAACCAGTGCGCGGTTTGAGTCGTGAGCACGAACAGCCGTTCTATATGCAATACACGGGCTTTCGCCTCCAGATGCTCCAATAAGCGCTCGCCGCGCTTTTCGCCGCGGTAATCGTTGTGAAGCGCAAGGCAGGCCAATTCTCCCATCCGTTCTTCCTTAAACACATGTAAAGCGGCGCAGCCGATAATCAGACCGTCCCGCTCGATCACGATGAAGTCTTCGATGTCCGTCTCGAGCCGCTCCCGGGAGCGAGGGACCAGAACGCCGTTTTGTTCAAGCGGCGCAATAAGATCGAGCACCCCTGAAACGTCTTGAACCGTCGCCGGACGCATGGTCTCGAAGGCCGTTTTGCTGACCAGTGTGCCGACGCCGTCTCGGGTAAATAACTCGAGCAGCACGGCTCCATCGATATGACGATCGAGTAGATGAGCGCGGCGCACGCCATGGCAGCACGCTTCGACGGCGGCTTTGAGATGCGGAGCGACCTCGCTGTCGGCCAAGCTGTTGTCATTCTTCAGCAACACCTCCGCCTCGCCGGTCGTAAGCTGCCGGATCAGCTGGCCGTCGAAGCCGGAGAGGCAGTCTTGCTCGGTCAACAGCAGCAGCTTGTCGGCCTTGAGGGCGATGGCGGCCGAGGTGGCCACCTGTTCGGCGCTGAGGTTGAACACCTCGCCGGTAGGCGAGTAACCGATTGCGGAAAGCAGCACGATATCGCCCCGATCCAATTCTCCGCGAATCCCGTCGACATCGATGCGCCTCACTTCTCCTGTGTGCTGGAAATCCACGCCATCCCGGACGCCCACCGGCTTGGCCGTGACAAAGTTGCCGGAGGCCACCCGGATGCGCGCTCCGGCCATCGGCGAATTGGCCAAACCTTGAGACAACAAGGCTTCGATTTCCACGCGAACCGTTCCTGCGGCTTCCTTCACGCATTCGAGAGCTGTATTGTCCGTAATACGGAGTCCTTGATGATAGTGCGCCTCGACTCCACGCGATTTCAGACGGGCATCGACCTGGGGGCGAATTCCGTGCACCAGCACCAAACGCACGCCCAGGCTGTTGAGCATGGCGAAATCATGGATCGTATTCGGAAATCCGCTATCGGCGACGGCCTCCCCGCCGAACGACACTACGAAGGTTTTACCCCGATGGGCATGGATGTACGGCGAAGAATCGCGAAACCAGCGAACGTAAGCTTCCGGGGAAATCGGCGTGGGCATTCTCGACTCAGCCGCGGATGCAAAACCGTTCGATCAATCGGCTCAAGATCTCGGTCCCCGTGCGGATGTGATCCAAGGGAAGATACTCGTCGGGTTGATGAGCCTGCTCGATATGTCCGGGCCCCATGACTACCGTCTGTAGCCCGAGCCGGTTCAGAAACGGCGCCTCGGTGCCAAAGGCGACCGCGCCGGAACCGTAACCGCTCAGTTCTTCACAGCAACGGACGATTTCGGCGCTGGCATCGCTCTCGAACGGCGGCAAGCCCTCGAACATACGGCGAACTTCCAGGGATAGGCCTTTTTCTTTGGCCAATACGGGTTCGAGCCGCTTTACCAGCTTATCGTGCAAATCCTCAAGTTCCATCCCCGGTAACGGACGAATGTCGATCTGTGTTTCGCAGTGCGCGCAGATGCGGTTGGGATTGTCTCCGCCGTGGATCGAACCGAGGTTTAGCGTCGGATAATCCACTTTGAACGCCGGATTGCGGTGCCGCGCTTTGAGTTCGGCCCGGAAAGCCAGCAATTCCGATAGCACGGCGTGCATGCCCTCAATGGCATTCGCGCCCAAGGACGGATCGCTCGAATGCCCCGCCTTCCCTCTCACCACGATAGACTCGAGCATGACGCCCTTGTGCATGCGTATCGGCTTGAGGCCGGTCGGCTCGCCGATGACGGCGTAACGCCCGAGCCTCGCGTTGTCCGCCACCAGGGACTTTACTCCGGACATCGAGCTTTCTTCGTCGGCAGTAGCGAGAATCACCAAAGGATGCCGCAAGTCCTTTGCCTCGAAGCGGCTTGCCGCCTCCAGTGCCAGCGCGAAAAAAGACTTCATGTCGGCGCTGCCCAGACCATAAATACGGCCGTCCTTCTCCACGGCCTTGAAAGGATCCGAAGACCATAATTCGGGGTCGCAAGGGACCGTATCGGTATGGCCGGACAGCACCAAGCCGGTCGGGTCTTCGCGGCTGCCCAGGCTTGCGATCAGATTGGCTTTATGGCCTCCGACAGGACGAATTTCGACCGAAAAGCCCAAAGCGTCCAGCCACTCCGCCAAAAGGTTGATGACCGGCAGATTACTCTGATCGTAACGGGGATCGGTGCAACTGATCGAGGGTCGCTCGATGAGCGCCCCGATCATCTCCAGTGTTTCTGGAATCGCCCGGGACACGGTCTTAGATATCCTCCAGATTCATATCGGTCACCGCGCCTTGAGAAGCGGACGATACGAGCTTGGCGTATTTGGCGAGCACTCCTTTGGTATAACGCGGCTTGGGCTGATGCCACGACGCGAGCCGCGCGCGAATTTCATCTTCACTGAGGTGCAGGGTCAGCTCACGCTGCTCGGCATCGATCGTAATGGTGTCGCCATTCTGGACGATCGCCAGAGGACCGCCCACATGGGCCTCGGGGGTAATATGGCCGACGACGAACCCGTGGGTGCCGCCGGAGAAACGCCCGTCGGTGATGAGCGCCACGTCTTTGGCCAATCCCTTGCCCATGACGGCGGAGGTGGGCGAAAGCATCTCGCGCATGCCGGGGCCGCCCTTGGGTCCTTCGTAGCGTATGACAATCACATCGCCTTTACGGACCGTCCCGTCCAGAATCGACTTGAGGGCCAATTCTTCGCAATCGAATACCCGCGCCTGTCCCGTAAAGGAAAGCCCTTCCTTTCCGGTAATCTTGGCAACGGCTCCTTCCGGCGCAAGATTGCCTTTCAGAACCACCAAATGGCTGTCCTTTTTAATGGGATTATCCAGGGGACGTATCATCTCCTGCTCTTCGGAATAGGAACGCACATCGGTCAGGTTTTCGGCGAGCGTTTTGCCGGTAACGGTAAGACAGTCGCCGTGCAAGAGCCCCGCCTCCAGCAACATCTTCATCAAAGGTAAGATACCGCCGATTTCGATCAGTTCCGCCATGGCGTAGCGTCCGCTGGGCTTGAGATCGGCCAGCATCGGTACTTTTTTGCCGATACGGGTGAAATCATCGAGCGTCAAATCAACGCCACAAGCATTGGCCATGGCCAAAAGATGCAACACCGCATTAGTGGATCCACCCAGGGCGATTACGACGGTAATGGCGTTCTCGAACGCCGGTTTGGTCATGATGTCCCGGGGGCGGATACCGAGTTCCAAGAGTTTAAGGACCTGCTCTCCGGCTCTAGCACAATCCGACTGCTTATCGGGCGAGACGGCCGCCTGGGCGGAACTGCCGGGAAGACTCATGCCCAGCGCCTCGATTGCCGAAGCCATGGTGTTGGCGGTGTACATACCACCGCACGAACCAGCGCCGGGAATGGCTTTGGCTTCGATCTGCTGCAATTGGGCATCATCGATCTTGTCATTGGCACGGGCGCCGACAGCTTCGAACACGGACACGATGTCGAGCTTCTTCTCCCCGAGACAGCCGGGCAGAATGGTACCGCCGTAGACGAATATGGCGGGACGGTTCAGCCGCGCCAAGGCAATCAGACAACCCGGCATATTCTTGTCGCAGCCGCCAATGGCCACCACGCCGTCGAAGCCCTGGCAACCCACTACCGTCTCGATGGAATCCGCGATGACTTCTCGGGACACCAGCGAGTATTTCATTCCCTCCGTACCCATCGAGATGCCGTCCGAAATGGTGATGGTGTTGAAGACCACGGCCTTTCCGCCATTTTGATCCACACCGCGGGATGCATCATCGGCCAGACGGTTGATGTGCATATTGCAGGGCGTCACCATGCTCCAGGTGGAAGCGATACCGATCTGGGGTTTCTTGAAATCGTCATCGGTAAAGCCGACCGCGTGCAGCATGGCACGGCTCGGTGCCCGTTCCATACCGTCGACGACCTGGGATGAAAAGGAACGGGTTTCTTTATCGCTATCGCTCATCAATAATCTCCGAAAACAGGGCTCAGCCGATTTACGGCTTATAGGTAGGGAATAAATGGACTCAGCGGCCTAGAACGACGAGCCCCAACCGCTTTTCTTGCGCCAAGTCAGGCGCGGCAAGATCAATCCGAGCACGATGCCGCCGAAGAGTACGCTAGCGCCGATCATAAACCAATACTGACGATGATCCTCGTCCAAAGCATGTTTATCCCGACGAATGGTGTCCAGTTCCCGCTCGAGAGTGATAAGGTTTTCCCGCAACCTGTCGCGTTCGGCCTGAATTTGAAGGGCATTAGCAGAGGCTTGGCGGACCGCAATAAGTTCGGTGTTCAGACGGGCGGTCTCGGTTTGAAGTTGCTGGGCCGTCTTATCGGTATTTTGTTTACCCGACTCCGCAGTGGCCAGCTCGCCTTTAAGGCGCTTATTTTCTTGAAGCGCCGAATCGAGTTTTTTGGCCATTTCGTCGAGCTGATTGAGGGCAACAGGCTGTTCGGAAAGATACCGGCTGAGCATCCAGCCTTCCTCACCGCTCACCAATTTCACGAAGGAATAACCCGTTTCGGGATTTTGTTCGAGCACGTCGATTTCCGTGCCGGATGGCACCATCTTTATGATTTTGTGCTGTAAGCTCTGGCCAGTGCGCATTTGGACTTCCAATCTGTCGGTGACATAGGCCTTTTTCGCGGCATGAGCCATAAACGGGACGCAAAGAACGAGCGTGAAGAGAATTATTTTCAATGTAGTTTTTTGCATTGGCTAAGCTACTTTTACATTTTATCAACAATTAAGGGCAGGATTAATTCCACGCAATGACGGAAACTAGCGCGGATATGCTACGGCACAGAAGAACTCTATCGAGCCCACAATCCAGCCGAACTAAATCTTTCTCTCTCGTCCGACGCACACCAACCCCGAAGCCGAAAGGAGCATTGCCCCCTCTCCTTTTAAGGGGCTTGGTTAATGTGCTACAGCCCCTTAAGCAGTGCTTCGGCCTTATCCCGTCCGGCAAAGCTGTTCTTTTCCTTCAATAAGCGTTCCAGCTCCTTGCGTGCTTCATCTTTTCGTCCCAGCTTAGCCAAGGCCTCCGCCAGGTGAACTCGAATCTGCGCTATATGAGGCGCGTGGACGGCAGCATCCTGCAATAAATGCAATCCTTTTTCCTGCTTCCCGTTTTGTATGAAAACCCAACCAACCGTATCCATGACCTCCGGATTGTTCTCCGATGTCGAAAGCAATTTTTCGGCCAGGGGCAGTGCCTTACTGCCTCCCAATTCTTGATACAACCAGGCCAAATTGTTTTGGATCAGCGTATTATCCGGCTTCAGTGCATACGCCTTTTCGTAAGCGTCCACTGCTTCCTCGGATCTGCCGGCTTCCTGATACCCCATAGCCAACATCGCCCACGAATCAACGTCGTCTGTCGACGACTGCAGCCATTGACTCAGGCCGTCGAAAGCGGCTTTGTCCTCGCCCAATGCGCGATGCGTCTGAAACAAACGCCGCGCCAAGATCGAACTCGGCGCTGACTGAAAAGCCTTCTCATATGCCGGGAGCGCTTTCTTGAACAGCTTTTGGGCAAACTGCACATCGCCTTCCAATTGAAAACCCGCATGCGATTTCGGGTGTTTGGCCTTGATATCCTCCGCTATTTTTAGTGCCTGTTCGTATTTCTTGTCCTGAAGGTTTAGTTCCGCCTGGGCTAAGAGAGCCGGCACATAATCGGGAGCCTGTTTCAAAGCACCTTCCCACTCGGTTCTCGCCGCCTGCTTTTCGCCCGCCCTGTAAAGAGTTTGGGCAAGCTGATGACGGTACTCGGGATTGCTCGGAACTTTGCTCACCAGTTTCTTGAATGTCGCTACGGCACTGGCCCCTTGATCATTGGCGAGTTGGGCTAAACCGAGGTTTTGCAGCACCAGCGGCTGATCGGGATTATTGCTCTCGGCATCGCGGGCGGCTTCCAGCGCTTGCAGAGGCTTGCCCTGCGCCAGGAAATATCGAGACAACATCAGCGATGGCTGTAACGCCTTGGGATTTTTTTCACGCGCTTCCTTCAGATATTTCTCCATCTGTGGATAATCCTTGCGCATTTCGGCAATCTGAGCGAGACCAATATGCGCCGCCAGGTTTTTCGGGTTTCGCTGGCGAATTTGTTCATAACGCTGAGCCGCCGCATCGAGCTTGTTGCGACTGAGTTCCAGTTTGGCCAAATTAAGTGCGGCGGTCGCATAATCGGGCTTGAGTTTCAAAGCAGCCTCCCAGTGCTCGCGCGCCTTATCCGCATCACCCTTGGACATATAGGCGGCGCCCAGCAAATTGTCCGGCATGGGATCGCCGGGCAACTTGCTCTTCATTTTTTGGGCCGACTCGATGGCGTCTTCCGGCTTCTTTTGCTGAATCAAGGCGAGGACCAGCATCACGTCCGCTTGCAGCAGGTTCTGATCCAAGTCAACGGCGGATTTGAGATCGTCCACGGCCTGCTCCATTTGCCCGGACGCAATACGTCCCAAAGCCAGTTGCGCCTTGACCGATGCCTCGTTGGGCGCGAGTTCGGAGGCGCGGCTTAGATATTCCGTACCTGAATCGTATTGCTTGTCTTGAAGATAGGCGCTGCCAAGGAGAGCAAGAAATTGAGGATCGTTAGACGCCTGGTCTTCCACCCCCTTCAAAAGATCGACGGCTTCATGGGCACGCCCCAGTTTCATCCGTGTCGCCGCCAGCAACTTGGCCGCAGGCAAATATTTGGGAAATGCCCCGAGATATTGAGAGAGATTGTTTTCCGCGGACTCGTATTTACCCTGTTGATAAGCGATCGTGCCCAAAAGCAGTCTGCTTGGCAGATGATTCGGAAGAGCATTGGTGACCTTGACAAGAGCATCTTCAGCTACTTGAAGCTCTTTCTTCTGAAAGGCAATTAGCGCGTGAAAATAAAGCGCCAGCGGCACATCTCCCGCCGCCTTTCGAACCTCGTCGACGCCTTTCTGTGCTTCCTCCGGCTCACCCAGACCGAGATAAACCGCAGCCCGCCCCAGCCGGGCCCGCGCATCGAAAGGCTGAGCATCGAGCGCCTTGGTGAAGGCATCGACCGCCCCTTGCTGATCGCCATCCAGCCGCTTCATTTCCCCTGCGACAATCCACGCATTCACATTCTTGGAGTCCTTGGCGATCGCCTGATTGGCGTATTCGACCGCTTTCTTGTATTGCTTTTGTTGCGCCTCCAGCATGGCGAGACCCAACAAGGCATCGCTGGCGGACGAATCGAGCTTCAGAGCGGCGGCGAAACTCTCCTTCGCCCGCTCCGGCTCTTTGAGACTAACTTGGGCGAGTCCACGGATACCGTGAACTTGAGCGCGGATCGTATCGGCCAGATCTTCACCCGGCTTGATCTGGTCCAGCACGGCCTTCGGCTTGTCCTGCAACAGGTAGGCTCGAGCCAGTGGAACGATCCATTTTTCCTTGGGTGCGCTGAAATCCCGGGCTTTCTCCAGTTCCTTTGCCGCCGATGGGCCATCGCCCAGCATCAGATAGGCCTCCCCGATCAGCACGCGCGCGTCGGCGTTTTCAGGTTCACTCTGAAGCAAATTCTTCAACTGAATGACCGCCGCCTTAAACTCCCCCTTTTGGATGTAATCTTGAGCCTGTTCGAGCAGATTCTCTTCGGCTCCCACCCAGCCCTGGCCAATGATCGACGTTAGCAAGATAAGTGCTTTAAGCAAGCGAACCATGTTAACTCCCTAAATCTTAAGATTGAATTTGCTCAAAAGGGCATAGAGTGTCGGGCGTGTTATCTCGAGGATTTCAGCCGCTTTGGTGACGTTTTCGCCGGCTTCGCTCAGTGCGGCGCAGATGGCTTGGCGTTCGGCCATGTCGCGGGCCTCCCGCAAACTCCATAACCGGCGCTTGAATTCCCCCGGCGCAAGCTCCATGTCCTTGGCATCTATGAGAGAACCCGAGGCCATCACCACGGCTCTTTTAACCTTATGCTCCAACTCCCGAACGTTTCCCGGCCAGTGATACGCCTCCATGGCCGCGAAAGCCTCGTCACTGAAACCGAGGATATCTGCGCGGCGCATTTGTTGCGCGAACTTATCCAGGAAAGCACGTGCCAAAACTGCTATGTCGCCGGTTCTTTCCCGGACCGGCGGGATGTTGATGATCATTTCGTTGATGCGGAAATAAAGGTCCTCTCTAAACTTTCCCTCACTGATCAGCTTTGAAAGATTTTGGTGGGTAGCGCAAATCAGACGCACATCGACTTTGATCGGCTGCCGCCCCCCGACCCGTTCGACGACCCGTTCTTGTAGCACGCGCAACAGTTTCGGTTGTAGCGAGAGCGGAATATCGCCGATTTCATCGAGAAAAAACGTTCCGCCATCGGCTAGTTCGAATTTGCCTTTGGTTTGCTGAGTCGCACCGGTATACGCCCCTTTCTCGAAACCGAACAGTTCGCTTTCCAACAGGCTGTCCGGAATAGCCGCCGCATTGACGGCGACGAAGGGCTTTTTCGAGCGGGGGCTTAAAGCATGAAGAGAGCGCGCAAGCACCTCCTTGCCGGTACCGCTTTCCCCCAGCAGCAGCACAGTAATGTCGGTCGGCGCCAAGCGCTCGACCATGCGACAAACTTCGTGCATTTCGGGACTGGCGGCGATGACACCCTCCAAAGGATTGGTGACATGCATCCGCTGAAACTGCCGGTTTTCTTCCTCAAGCGCACAAAGACGAAATGCCCGCTCCACTACAAAAGACAGGATTTCCGGATCTATCGGCTTTTGATAGAAATCGTAAGCGCCAAGACCAATGGACTTAACCGGATTAATTTGATCGTCGTTACCGGTAATGACGATGACCTTGGTTGCCGGCGCGATAGATAGGATGTCGTTGAGTACCGCGAAGCCTTCGCTCACTCCTCCGGGATCAGGCGGCAATCCGAGATCGAGTGTAACCACAGCCGGTTGATTACGCTTGACCGCCGCGACTGCGGATTCCCGGTCGTCTGCCATCAGAACCTTGTATTGCTCGAAACTCCAGCGGAGTTGGCTTTGTAGTCCAGGATCGTCCTCGACGATCAGCAACGTTTGCTCGCTCAAGCGGACTTCACCTCGTTTAAGACAAGCTCGTCGGATTTAGAAGCGATGGGAATCGTGAAGCTGAACAGAGTGCTCTTGTCCGGCACGCTTCTCACGCTGAGTTCCCCTCCCAGAGAACGGATATATTCCCGACTCTCGTATGCACCGATACCCATTCCGGTTAAACCCTTTGTCGTTTCAAAAGGCTTGAATAAACGAGTACGGATAAATTCCTCGTCCATGCCCTGCCCGTTATCCTCAATATCGACTGTAGCATGCCCGTCCTTCCCAACGCTCATTCGAACACTCACTCGACCATTTTTGCCGGCGGCGTCCTGGGCATTGTGGATAATATGCTCGAAAGAAGACGCCAGGCGGTCGCGATTGGCTTTTACCACGATCGGCTGCCTAAACATATCACACGAGGGGATCGGGGCCTGCACCTTCCGCGACTCCACGACCTCACCAAGAAGCTCCCCCAGCTCAATCTCCTGTTCCGACTGTGCGGAGCTGGAGTTTTTCAACTGGGACATCAGCCGGCTCATTTTCCCGACCGCATGATCCACCGTTTTGATGGCGTCTCGCATAAATTCGGGGTTATTGTGATGACGCTCCGCATTGCGCACCACCAAGCTTAGTTGCGCGATAAGGTTTTTCAAATCATGGATGACAAACGCCGAAAGCCGGTTGAAACCCTCAAACTGCCTAGCTTCGGTCAAAGCCCGACCGGCATCTTCGAGTGCCAGATAGCTTGCGGCCAAACGACTGGAGGTTTTCAACAGATCGATGACTTCCCAGTTCCAGTGAATCGCGGTGCGCGGACGGGTCAACAACACCAGGCCCGACAGCCGATTTTTCTGCTGAAACAAAGGGACCAGCAACCACGCGCTTCGATTGGGTTCGAGCCATACTGGGGGAATGAGTCCATGATACGCCTCCGGCATCGTCACCATTTCAGGCAGATTGACGATCCATTCTTTATCTTCCATGTAACGAATCACGGGGTCGTTCCGATCGATATGGGGAACATTGATGTCCGGGTCGCCGAAGCTTGCGCGCCAAACGAAATGGCCGTTCGGTTCACGTACCCAAAGCGTGCCGCTCGGGCTCTCCACGGCTTGGCCTAGAGCCACGATCACGCGCTCTTCGAGCAACAGGCCGGAGCGGGTGTCCGAAAGCGTAGTGATGATTCGCAGCCATTCCTGCCGGTAATCATAGGCATAGTTGAAGAAATTCTTGCTCAGAAAGACACGCATGCGAGCCCGCATCTGCCCCGAAAAAAGCAGCAAAGCAAGCAATAAAAACGCCCCGACCAAAAATACAATTTGTGCAACAGTCCCCCATTCGCCCCCATAAATTTTGATGTAGTAGCCGGCGGTAGCCATGAGAAGCAAGTAAACGCCGGCCCCCACCAAGGTGGCTGAATGGAAAACCACCTGGCGGGAAACGAACACGTCCACCGACCATTGCGGGTTACGCGCGGCCGAAACGGCCAGAAAAGGGGTCAACAGGGCGGAAACCGCACCACGCGCCATCCAAAGATCCGGATTGATGCGCTGGAACAACAAGGCATCCGAGTAAAGATAAAAATCGTAGGCGAACATTCCCCCTAGGGCGAAACAGACAAACTTGATTCGCCATCGAAGATCAGTCCGGATGTTGCGAAAATACTGTTCGATTAGGATCAAGCCGATCAGGGCGAGACCAATATGGCCGAAAAGCTGAAATGCGGGCCGAAAAACCTCGGGATATGATCGTTCCAACGCTGGCGAAACCCAGACATAAACCAGTTGAGCACCGGCAGCGGCATGAATGCCCTGATTGATGATCTTCGATGTTGTTGAATTTGCGCCAATTCCGGCATCTTTAAGAGGACTGAGCAGCTTGCCGAAAAAGAGCAGCCAGATATAAGTCCGGACAATTTCAGCCGACCAAACGAAAGCAGCGGGAAAAAGGCGGTAAGTCTCCTGCATAGCCAATAGGCCGGACCAAACCGCGGTCGCGGATGACGCAAGGACCAACCAACGGCCTGTAACATTGCCGCGCCAACTGACCAGCAGCAACGCGCTCAAAAAGAGATAAGCTAAGAAACCTGCCAGATAGCTGACGGCACCGACAGTCATGCGTCCTCTGCGTTAGATGAAAATGCTGCACTAATCAGCGTAGCATCGATATCCAAGAACAAGATTTTTTCTAAGTCGGCGTTTAACGAGCCCCCTTGCCCCATACAACCACTTCAACGGTCTGCAACATGATGAGAAAGTCGAGAAAAAGGCTGTAATTCTTAACGTAATACAGATCGTATTGCAGCTTCTCAATGGCGTCCTGATAACTCGACCCGTACGGATAACACAGTTGCGCCCAGCCGGTGATGCCTGGCTTTACCCGGTGGCGCTCAGAGTAGTAAGGAATGGTTTCTGCGAACTTTTCCACGAATTCGGGCCGCTCCGGGCGAGGCCCAACGAAACTCATTTCACCTTTCAGAACGTTGAACAACTGCGGTAATTCATCGATGCGGGTCTTCCGAATAAACCGGCCTACCCGGGTCACACGATCATCGTTCCGGGTCGCCCATCGCGCCCGGCCGTCTTTTTCGGCATCGGTGCGCATGCTCCGGAACTTTATTACTTTGAACAATCGCCAGTTCTTACCGACGCGCACCTGATGGTAAAACACCGGCGCACGCCAGCCACTTTCAACTACGATCGCCAAGACGGTCAGCAACATGATAGGCCAACTTATAGCGAGCAAGGCAAGGCTCGCCAAAACGTCAAACACGCGCTTGGAAAGCTGCTGAAAGCCGCTGTACCGAAATCCATCGGAAAAAACCAGCCAACTGGGATGCAGGCAGTCGACACGGATCAGGCCCGCCTCGCGTTCAAAGAAGTTCAATAGATCCACCACTTCTCGGCCGTTCATCTTGCAGTCCAAAATCTCGTCAACGGCCAGCCCGCCTCGGCGGTCGTCCGGGGCTACAACAATTTCATCGATATCATGCGCAGTGGCGAATTCATTGAGAGGTACCTCCATAGCGCATAGACGGAGGGGATTTATCCGACAGGGATCTCCACCCATTTGTATGAAGCCGATGACGTGAAAGCTCGGATTGGCTGCTTTACTTTCGAACTCTTGAATCATGTTCGCGTTGTAACCCGCCCCTAAGACCAGCACTCGCCGCCTAAGCTCCTGCCGATCCACGAACTTCAGAAATAGAAAACGCGAGAACAGCGTTAACGTTAAGGCGGCTAGCAACGCATAGCCGAATACACCTCGACCTACGAAAACCGTCGGAATGACATAGAAGACCAAGCCCATCAAAATTGCACCGAGCACAAAACTTGCCAGGATTCGAAGCAGCAACCCTGCATCGCCCCCGCTCTGCACCCGTTGATAAAGGCCCATTCCCGTGGTGCTCGCCAACATGAACACACAGAAAACGGCGGACGGATTAGTTAAATCGATGGTCGAAAAGTTGCCATGGAGTTCCGGATAAAATCGTAAAACCGTCCCCATATAAAAGGCGGAGAAAAAAATGCCGCAGTCCAGTAGAAAAATAACCAGATAAACGCTTGAAATATAATGGCGAAAAACGCGAATCATAAATCTTGCCGACCCTTCATCAGATAAATTTGCCGCTAGAGTGTACGGAGTTGCCTTGTTCCGGCATGGCTACGGGATGAAAATCGGCCGAGTAGCTTTTAAAGAAAAAAATCGTATTGAAGTCATATTAAGGGGTGCTCAAGACGGCAATTGCGCTGCATGTCAGCGCTGATTTTGCTCGAAAAGTTGAGTGGATTGTTCTTGTTGTGCTCTGCCCCTGGCGCACATAATCTTATGGCTGAAAACTTACCCCTGGCACAAACGCATTCTAGGCTAGTCCACGCGCCTCTCGGCGAAGGCGCTAAATCGACTCAAACGAGCAGTCGGAATCGGATACGGAAGGTTTTATCTTGAGCCAAACCGCCCAGAAATCGAAATGGCCATTAATAAGCTTTTTTATTTTTTGCTAGAAAAGCCCAGCTTAATCCAGCACCAAGACCCTGAACGTTGATTTTTTTGCAGATGCCTAGAATAAGCTACACATAATCCACTTGTCTGGCAAAATCTCCGATTGAGCCAGGCCTTCTGCGTTATGAGCTTGGCTACGTTAAGTACTTCCCATAGCCATGAGCTTTCTCAAGCGGCATCCCAACAAGTTGGATATTTGCTTGTCTTAGGTGCGCAATCGAGGCGCCAATTTAACACATAGTTCCTTATATTTCGCCCGTCCCGATATCCTTGACGCATGGGCGCACGCGACATTCCGCCCCGATGTCCACACCACCCGAGATTGGTACAGTACCGATCAAGCCAAGGAAGAGCTTTCCGCTTCTACCACCTTCCTTTAAAATCGAATCGACGCTGTGGTATCGGTGGCGCCGCCGACCTCTCCCTTCCACGAAATCGCTTCGCTCTAACAAATGGAGAAATGCTGACCGAGCAAGGGACTGAATGTGCGAGCTATCATAGCCCAACTGTCTTCACAAGACCCTCGAGAAACATAGTCTAAGCTTTCGCTGGATTTCTAAGATTCTTCACTTATCCGGAGGCATGATGCGCTCGCTCGCTGAAGCAAAAATCGGCATAATCGGACTGGGCTACGTAGGACTTCCGCTCGCCGTGGAATTCGGCAGACACTTCGACACCATAGGCCTGGACATCAATGCCCAGCGCGTTACGGAATTGAAAGACGGACTCGATCGCTCGCTCGAGGTCGATGCCGACGAACTCGCAAGCGCGAAGCGGCTGAGCTACACCGCGAATCCCGCAGATCTCGCAGGCTGCAACGTGTATATCGTTACGGTCCCGACGCCCATAGACGCGCACAAACGTCCCGATCTGACCCCCCTGGAAAAGGCCAGCCAGACCATCGGCAAAATCCTGTCGAGAGACGACATCGTCATTTACGAATCCACGGTTTACCCGGGCGCGACCGAAGAAGTCTGCGTGCCGATTCTGGAAGCTCAATCGGGATTGGTCTTCAACCGGGATTTTTATTGCGGTTATAGCCCCGAGCGCATCAACCCCGGAGACAAGGAACACCGCGTCACCACCATCAAGAAAGTCACATCGGGCTCAACCCCGGAAATCACCGATTTTGTCGATGAGCTTTACCGTAAAATCATCACGGCGGGCACCCACAAAGCCAGCAGCATCAAGGTCGCCGAAGCGGCAAAAGTCATCGAGAACACACAGAGGGACGTGAATATCGCGCTCATCAACGAGTTGGCAATCCTGTTCAACAAGTTGGGATTGAATACTTTGGAGGTCTTGGAGGCCGCCGGGAGCAAATGGAACTTCCTTCCCTTTCGTCCGGGCCTTGTCGGCGGCCACTGCATCGGCGTCGATCCGTATTACCTCACCCATAAAGCCCAAGAAGTCGGCTATCATCCCGAGATCATCCTGGCCGGTCGCCGAATCAACGACGGAATGGGCGAGTATGTCGCTAGCCGCTTGGTCAAGCTTATGACGCAGAAGCGGCTTCAAGTCTGTCAAGCAAATATCCTCATCCTGGGATTAACTTTTAAGGAAAACTGCCCGGACATCCGGAACACACGGGTAACGGACATTATCAAAGAACTCGAGAGCTACAATGCTCGAATCGATGTTTACGATCCGTGGGCCAACCCCGAGGAGGTCCACGAGGAATACGGTATTGACCTTCTCCGGGAGCTCTCCGCAGGAAAATACGATGCTGTTGTTGTTGCAGTCGCGCATCGGGAATTCAGAGCCATGGGAATCGAAGCCATCCGCGCATTGGCAAAACCCGACGGAATCCTATTCGACGTTAAATATGCATTGCCACGCGACACCGTAGATGAGCACCTCTAATCCACAGGAATATAGCCAATGAAAGTATTGGTCACAGGCACGGCGGGGTTTATCGGCGCTGCGTTGGCGCAGGTGCTCCTTGCTCGCGGGGACGAAGTTATCGGCATCGACAACGTCAACGATTACTATGATGTCGGCTTGAAAGAAGCGCGGCTCGCCCGGCTGAAAAATCATTCCGGCTTCACGGAAATCCGCATTGCCCTGGAAGACCGAGAACGCCTGAATCAGGCGTTCTCGGATCACCGGCCGCAGCGCGTCGTCAATCTCGCTGCCCAGGCAGGGGTGAGATATTCGCTGACGCATCCTCACGCCTACATCGACGCAAATCTGGTGGGTTTCTGCAACATACTGGAAGCTTGCCGGCATCACGAAATCGAGCATCTGGTTTATGCCTCTTCCAGCTCCGTTTACGGCGCCAATACCGTTATGCCGTTTTCGGTCCACCATAACGTCGACCACCCGGTGAGCCTGTACGCGGCCACGAAGAAAGCAAACGAACTGATGGCGCATACTTACAGCCACCTTTACAGCCTACCGACCACCGGATTGCGCTTTTTCACCGTATACGGGCCCTGGGGCCGCCCGGACATGGCCTTGTTCATGTTCACCCGGAATATCCTCGAAGGGAAACCGATAGACGTCTTCAACTTCGGCCGGCACCGTCGCGACTTCACCTATATCGACGACATCGTTGAGGGCGTAGTCAGGGTTCTCGACAACATCGCCGCACCCAACCCGAATTGGAACAGTGAGCACCCGGATCCCGGCACCGGTAAAGCACCTTACCGCCTTTACAATATCGGCAATCACCAACCGGTTGAGCTCATGCGCTTCATCGAAGTGCTGGAAGAGTGCCTGGGCAAGAAAGCAGACAAAAACTTTCTCCCCATGCAGAGCGGCGATGTACCCGCCACCTACGCGGATGTAGACGATCTTATACGTGATGTAGGCTACCAACCGGCAACCCCTATAGAATCCGGAATTGCCAACTTTGTCGGCTGGTATAAAGACTATTACGGCTGTTCCTAACCGGACGCTGGGGACAACCTTTTCTAGACTGCTTCCTCCAAGAGGACACATCGTCAGCGCAATTAAACTTTGATGTTATTAATGGCTGCACACCCGATAAGCGCTCGGAAAGATCGTCGGGCCACCTTTCATTCTATTTGCAATTCGTCTACCGCTGCTCCAACTGAAACAGCCGAATGCTGAATTTCCGCAATGCGCAGGTGCCGATACTGGGCTTTGCCGCTTTCAGCGGCACCGGTAAAACCACTCTCTTAAAGAAGATTATCCCGCTGCTTCGATTAAACGACCTTAACGTCGGGCTTATCAAGCACAGTCACCACAGCTTCGAGATAGACTATCCCGGCAAGGACAGCTATGAGTTGCGCCAGGCCGGAGCGAGCCCTGTGATGCTGAGTTCGTCGCATCGCCGCGCCATCATCGTGGAACACCGGGTGATCCGAGAACCGACATTGGCCGAGGAATTAGCCTATTTTGACCAGACCGACCTGGATCTGATTTTAGTGGAAGGGTTTAAACGAGAACGCTTTCCGAAAATCGAGTTGCACCGCCCGGCTCTCGGTAAACCGCTTTTGTTTCCCGACGACGAGACCATCATCGCGATCGCGACGGATACTGAACCGGCGGTTACGCCCGGCATACCAAGACTGGACATCAACGATCCGGATCAAATCGCCCGTTTCATTTGCCAGGAATTTCTTCCCCATGCGCGAGCCTGATTGCTGCGCCGAGAAACAGCCGCAGCCCTTGCCCCTGAAAGAGGCGCTGGATCGGATATTCAAGATAATAACGCCGGCGCGGGGGACCGAGCAGCTCCCATTGAAGCAAGCACTGGGCCGCATCTTGGCGGAAGACGTCTATTCAACGATTGACCTGCCCCCGTTTCCCAACTCGGCTATGGATGGTTATGCCGTAAGAACCGGCGATCTCCGGAAAGCATCCAAGCTTCGCGTCATTGGGACCGCCTGGGCCGGCCAGCCTTTCTCGGCCCCGCTCTCGCCGGGAGAATGCGTACGGATTCTTACCGGCGCCGCGCTCCCGGAAAACGCTGATGCCGTGCTCATGCAGGAGCATGCACGCCGCGAAGGAGATCACATTCAAGTCGCCGCGGAACCGAAACCGGGCGAACACATTCGGCCTCGCGGGGAAGAACTGAAAGCCGGAGACCGACTTCTTTCCGAGGGGGAGTATCTCGGGCCCGCCGAAATAGGACTTTTGGCTTCGATCGGTATGCCGGCGGTTTCGGTCCGGCGTAAACTGCGCGTCGCATTTTTCTCCACCGGCGATGAACTCCGCGCCATTACAGAACCGCTTGCTTTCGGCGAAATTCATGACAGCAATCGTTACGTGCTGGATGCTCTGTTAACAGGTTTGGGCATCGAGACTATTGATATGGGCGTGATTCGCGATGACAAGGACGCGATCCGGCGCGCTCTGCTGGAGGCATCGGATCAAGCGGATGCCGTCATCAGCGCAGGGGGCGCTTCGGTGGGCGATGCCGATTTCATCACCGAAGTAACGAGAGAAATCGGTCATATCGACTTCTGGAAAGTCGCGATCAAACCGGGCAAGCCTTTTGCTTTCGGCCGCATCAATTCAAGCTTTTTTTTCGGCTTGCCTGGGAATCCGGTGTCTATGACGGTGACATTTCAGCAGCTAGCTCGCCCAGCCCTGCTACGATTGATGGGCGCACCGATCATTGAGCCTTTGCGTCTCAAAGCTGTTTGCACCAACCGTCTTTATAAGCTGCCGGGGCGACTCGAATTCCAGCGCGGCGTTTATCACTGTACCCCAAACGGCGGTTATACCGTTACCGGCTTGACTTGCCAGGGCGCTTCACAGATGACCTCCCTGAGTTTGGCCAACTGTTTCATTATCCTTCCCACCGAAAATTCCGGAATCGAAGCCGGTCAAACGGTGGAAATAGAACCTTTTCACACTTCATACTGAGCGGTCAGGTTCTAAAAAACGCAATTCGCTATATCAATACGCATTAACCCACCAACGAGGAGCGCTATATGGAAAGAAAAGGGGTTTTAGTCACGGGTGGTGCCGGCTATATCGGCAGCCATGTGGTCAAGCAATTGGGTGAAATGGGAGAACGCCTGGTGGTGCTCGACAATCTCTCCACCGGGTTCGGCGAAGCCGTACTTCACGGGAATTTCATCGAAGGCGATATGGGCGATACCGATTTGGTGGCCCGGATTATGCACGACTATAACGTAGACGCGGTGCTGCACTTCGCCGCCCACACCATCGTTCCGGAGTCCGTGGCCGACCCGCTGAAATACTACGGCAACAATACCTGCAAGACGCGCAATCTGCTGGAATGCGCCCGCAACGCCGGCGTGAAACATTTTATTTTTTCCTCGACGGCCGCCGTATACGGCATCCCCAATGAGCCCTATGCTTCCGAGTCGTCGCCGACCGCGCCGATCAATCCTTACGGCGCATCCAAACTAATGAGCGAATGGATGCTTCGGGATCTCTCCGCTGCAACGGATATGCGGCATGTGATTCTGCGCTATTTCAACGTGGCCGGCTCGGACCCGGAAGGCAAGATCGGCCAGTCGACTCGCAAGGCAACTTTGCTGATCAAAGTCGCGGCAGAGGTGGCCGTCGGCAAACGGGAAAAATTAAGCGTTTTCGGCACCGACTACCCTACCGGAGACGGCACCGGAGTGCGTGATTACATTCATGTCAGCGACCTTGCCGATGCGCATATTCAGGCGTTGAACCACCTCCGCAAGGGAGGCGACTCGGCCACGCTCAATTGCGGCTACGGGCACGGCTACAGTGTCCGTGAGGTTATCAATGCCGTGAACCGGGCAAATGAAAAGCCGATTGCTGTGGAAGAAATGCCGCGGCGGCCCGGTGACCCTCCGCAATTGGTGGCGGCGGTCGGAAAAATCCACGAAGTACTTGACTGGAAACCACGTTACGACGACCTGCCATTCATCGTGAAAACCTCCTTGGATTGGGAGAAGAAACTGCTCGAACACCCCTGGGGCAACTAGAAGCAGTCTGGGATTGAATACCGTAAACACCGACATCCCCGATCGCGTTTTACTCTATTGCCGCGGCGGATTCGAAAAGGAGTGTGCTGCCGAAATCTTGGAGCGAACCAGAGAATTAGGCGTATCCGGCCACGCAAAAGCCAAGCCTGATTGCGGCTTTGTGGTATTCGTGCCCGATAATATCGAGGCACGCTCGCTGCTTGGCCGGTCTCTTCGTTTTGACGATTTGGTCTTTGCACGACAATTGGTTTTCGCCGTCGGACCGATCAACGAGCTTCCCGTAGCCGACCGTACTCAGCCGTTATTGCAGGCGGTCAAGCGGTTGGGAGACCGATTCTCGGACGTATATCTGGAAACGGCGGACACCAACGAGGCAAAATCGCTTTCCACCTTCACACGCAAATTCGCGGCACCGTTCAATCGTGCCCTTAAAGACGGCGGATTGCTCGGCAGCCCCTCGGCTCCCCGTCTGCACCTATTTTTCCTCAGCTCCACGGCAGCCTATGTGGGGATGTCGATGCCCGGCAATTCATGTCCCTGGGTCATGGGCATTCCCCGCCTGAGATTTCCCCGTGGCGCACCGAGCCGATCCACGCTCAAGCTGGAGGAGGCCTTCCTGACGTTCCTCGACGATCAGCAAAAGAGCCTCAGCCCCGGCATGACGGCAGTCGATCTCGGGGCGGCTCCGGGAGGCTGGACCTGGCAGCTGACCAAACGGCACATCAAAGTCACCGCCGTCGACAACGGCAAACTCGACCCCGCCTTGCTGGACACGGGCCTGGTGGAACACCTGCGGATGGATGCATTTCGTTATCGCCCCCCCAAACCCGTCGATTGGCTGGTCTGCGACGTGGTGGAGCAACCGGCTCGAATCGCCGCCCTGATCGGCGAGTGGATAGCGCTGGGTTTATGCCGGAGGGCGATCTTCAATTTGAAGCTGCCGATGAATAAACGTTACGAAGAAGTCAAACGCTGTCGTGGAATCATTGAAGAGCAAATAGGAAAAACGGCTACGGATTATTTGCTTGCGTTCAAACAGCTTTACCACGACCGCGCTGAAGTTACCGCCTATATTTCGCGGCGAGCCACATGAAGACTTGGCCTTATCCGCCGCCGGCATCAGCTTGGAATGGCTTGAACTTTCATGCGCCCGGATGAGTTGATAGAATGCCAAGCCGAGGCGAACCACTAAAGTCAATAACCCCCGATCACGCAGCACGATGACTAATTTCTTCGACACCGAAAATTTGCATCAGCACATTTCCAAGCAGTATGACAACGAACTGCTGGACATCCGCAATCGGGTGCTCACCCTAGGCGGACTGGTCGAGGAACAAATCGAGTCGGCTGTGACGGCTTTGGTCAATAACGATGTGGAACTGGCCGAACGCGTGATTGCCGACGACTATAAAGTCAACTCCTTGGAAGTTTCCATCGACGAGGAGTGCACTCAAATCATCGCCCTGCGCCAGCCCACCGCCCGCGACTTGCGGTTAGTGGTAGCGGTCATCAAAACCATTACCGATCTGGAGCGAATCGGCGACGAAGCGAAGCGTATTGCCCGACTGTCTATCGATCTTGCGGGTCATTATCCGAAGAAAAATCAGCTAACCGAAGTCGAACAGCTGGCAAAACATGTGCGCGGATTACTTCGGGAAGCTTTGGATTCTTTCGCACGCATGGATGTGGATGAAGCCTTGCGCGTCGTCCAGGAAGACAGGATGGTGGATCGGGAGTACGAAAGCATTATGCGCCAGCAGATTACGTATATGATGGAAGATCCCCGAGCCATCCCGGTATCGCTCGATATTATGTGGTCGGCCCGCTCGCTGGAACGCATCGGCGACCGCTCCTGTAACATCTGCGAATACGTCATTTATTACGCCAAAGGTAAAAATATCCGGCACATCAGTATTGAGCAGGTGGAGAAGGACTTGCGGGAAGCTTGATACTATTGTGTTAGGCTTCACCAGGTTCTGGATCCCTCCCGCCACCAAAGTTGAACTCTCCAGGATTGTCATGGGACTGAGCCGTGTAAGCGCGTGATGCGCTATATTCCCAGACTCCCTCAAGCTGTTAATACTAACGACCCCTGCAATCCCTAGACTGCCCTAATCCATGAACCGCTACAAACTAGCGAAACTGCTGCTGTTAGGGATTTTCTGCACCTTCTCGGCCTGGGGACTTGAGCCGTTCGTTATCGAAGACATTCGTGTCGAAGGCTTACAGAGAGTTTCGACCGGTACTGTTTTTAACTATCTTCCGGTCAAAACCGGCGATCTTTTCGACCAACGACAGTCGGCGGAATCCATCAAAGCCTTGTTCAAGACGGGCTTCTTCAAGGACGTTCGACTGGAACAGGACGGTAATGTCTTGGTCATTATCGTCGAAGAGCGTCCTTCCATAGCCAGCGTTAAGATCGAGGGCAACAAGGACATCAGCACGGAAGATCTTACGAAGGCCTTAAAAGGCGTAGGGCTTTCCGAAGGTAAAGTATTCGATCGCCAAATCCTCGACAAGGTAGAGCAAGAACTCAGGCGGCAGTATTACAGCCGCGGAAAGTACGGACTGAAAATCGATTCGGAGGTGACCGACCTCCCGCGCAATCGAGTAACGGTGAACATCAAAATTTCCGAAGGCAAGGTAGCCAAGATCAAACAGATCAATATCGTCGGAAACAATACCTTTAGTGATGACGATCTTTTGGATGAATTCGAGCTCAGTACGCCGAATCTGCTCTCGTTCTACACCAAAAACGATCAATACTCGAAGCAAAAACTCTCCGCCGATCTGGAGCGGCTGCGATCGTTTTATTTGGATCGGGGATATATCAATTTCGAGATTGAATCCACCCAGGTTTCCATAACGCCTGATAAGAAAGAGATCTATATCACCATCAACGTCAAGGAAGGCGACGTCTATACTGTCAACGAAGTAAAACTGACAGGCAAACTCATCGTGCCGCCCGACCAATTGACGCCGCTAGTCAAGATTGGCCCCAGCGATACGTTCTCACGCAAGCTAGCCACGGAAACCTCCAAAGCAATCTCGGATCGTCTGGGCGATGAGGGGTATATTTTCGCGAACGTCAATATGGTGCCCGACATCAATGAGGCGCAAAAAGCGGTTTCAATCGCCTTTTTCGTCGATCCCGGCAAACAGGTTTATGTTCGCCGCATCAATTTCCATGGCAACACCAAGACGCGGGATGAAGTGCTGCGGCGTGAGATGCGGCAAATGGAGGCGGCATGGGCCTCCACCGGCAAGATCGAGCGTTCTAAAACCCGATTGGAGCGGTTGGGCTATTTTCAGGAAGTCAACGTCGAAACCCCGGCCGTCGCCGGAACCACCGACCAAATCGACGTCAATTACAACGTGGTGGAAAAACCGTCCGGAAACCTGATGGCGGGTGTCGGCTTTTCTCAGGCGCAAGGTATCATCTTCAACGCCAGCGTTACTCAGGACAATGTTTTCGGCACCGGCAAAAGAATCAACCTGACGTTCAACAACAGCAGCGTCAATACGATTTATCGACTCGGTTATTTCAATCCATACACGACACTGAATGGAATCAGCAGCGGTTTCGACATCAGCTATAGAAATACCGATGCGGCGCAAATGAACGTAGCTCGTTATAACACTGACGTCGCCGCCGCCGGCGCCAATCTCGGTATCCCGCTGAATGAATTCGACAGTCTACGTTTCAATTTGGATCTCGAGCACACAAAACTCGACGCCACCACCAGGTCGTCGCAAGAGATTCTCGACTTCCTCGACGACAATGGCGATACCTACAACACCTTAACGCTAGCGGTCGGCTGGGCCCACGACACCTTGAACCGAGCCATCTTTCCAACGCAGGGCGGAGCCCAGCGGCTTTCCTTGTTGGGCGCTATCCCTATCAGCGACCTTAATTACTACAAGGCCAGCTATAAGCTTCAACACTATTTCCCGATAGCGAAAGATCTTACGTTCATGCTGGAGGGTGAAATTGCATACGGCGACGGCTATGGAGATACCGGGAACCTGCCGTTTTTCGAAAATTACTTCGCGGGCGGCCCGCAGTCTGTGAGGGGCTTTCAACCCAATACGTTGGGGCCACGCACCAGGCCAAACAATCAAGGACTCGGCGGAAACGACCCCTTCGGCGGATCGAGCAAATTGATCGGCACCGCCGAACTATTCTTCCCGGTGCCCTTTATGCAAGACAGCAAAAACCTTCGCCTGGGTACCTTTGTCGATGCGGGCAACGTTTTTGACGGCACCTATGATTTGGGAGAAATCCGCTATTCCGCCGGATTGTCCGCCAAGTGGCTGTCGCCTTTCGGCGCTCTGGCTTTCAGCGTCGCGCAACCGATAAACGCCAGCGGCCGAGACGAGGTTCAAAACTTTCAATTTTCGTTCGGCTCCGGGTTTTAATCCTCTAGCTGTAGCATGAGATGACGCGGAGAGTCGCTGGGCATTAAACAGTTCTTGTATAATCGACAATAGAAATCCTGGATTCGACAACACCCGTATCCGGAAAAACGATTAGAAACTCAGTATTTCTGCCATCAACAACCTTTCCATTAACCGAATTTTCGAAGTGAGACTTAGAACATGTTGAAAAAAAGCATTGGTTTTGCGCTGCTTGGCTTATTGGCGAGCATGAGCCTTGAAGCCGCCGACCTCAAAATTGGATTCGTCAATGTAGCCCGGTTATTGGAAAAGGCACCCCAGGCTGAGAAGGCAAAAAAGGAACTGGAGCGGGAATTTGCACCGCGTGATAAAAAGCTGGTCGCCGAACAGAAAGAAATCAAATCGATGGAAGAAAAGCTCGCCAAAGATGCCGCGGTAATGAGCGATTCTGAACGACAGAAAATCGATAAGGAGATCATCAGCCGCAAACGTGAAGCCAAACGCTTGCAGGACGAATTTCGAGAAGATTTCAATCTCCGCCGCAACGAAGAGCTGACTCAATTGCAGAAGGAAATTTTCGAAGCCATTCAGTCCCTGGCCAAGGATGAAAACTTCGATCTTCTTTTGACTGACGGGGTAGTATTCGCCAGCGACTCGATCGACGTGACCGGGAAGGTCGAGAAAAAACTCGAAGACAGCTTTAAGCGCTAATACCGCTGAGCCATGACCTCATCCATTCCCGAAAAAGGAAAAGCGCCTTTGGATATTCAAAAAATAAAGGAGTATCTACCTCATCGATATCCTTTTCTCCTCGTGGATCGAGTTCTTGAAGTAGATCCCGGTAAGCGGCTCTTAGCCTTCAAGAACGTGACCTATAACGAACCGTTCTTCACGGGACATTTCCCGGAGTTGCCAATCATGCCCGGGGTTCTGATTATTGAAGCACTAGCCCAAACAACCGGCTTGCTCGCATCGGAAACAGCGCCGGATGTTTTGGGAAAAGGCATGGTTTACTATCTCGTTGGCCTGGATAAAGTGCGTTTTAAGCGCCCGGTCGTTCCGGGCGACCGCCTGATGCTGGAAGCAGCCTATCTGCGTCACAAGCGGAATATCTGGGCGTTTTCCTGTCGTGCGGAAGTCGACGGGGAATTCGTAGCCAGTGCGGAAATTATGTGTGCGGCGGCGGAGCAGGAGTCTTGATTCATCCCACGGCTATTATCGATCCTTCCTGTGAGTTAGCGAACGACGTCAGCGTAGGAGCCTACGCCATCATCGGACCCGATGTCCGAATCGACTCCGGCACTAGTATCGGTCCTCACGCGGTGATTAAAGGACCGGCCCGAATCGGGAAACACAACCGGATTTTCCAGTTCGCTTCTGTGGGAGAAGACCCACAAGATAAAAAGTACCGCGGTGAAGTCACCTATCTCGATATCGGTGATCGCAACATCATCCGCGAGTATGTAACGATTCACCGCGGCACTGCTCAAGATCAAGGAATTACCCGCATCGGCAATGATAATTTGCTGATGGCTTATACTCATGTCGCTCATGATTGCGCAATAGGCAACCATGTCATCATGGCCAATGCCGCCTCGCTCGCCGGCCATGTGCGCGTGGACGACCACGCTATATTGGGCGGCTTCTCGCTCGTACACCAGTTTTGCAAAATCGGCCTGCACAGCTTTTCTGCCATGGGCAGCGTCATCACCCGCGACATCCTGCCCTATGTCATGGTCGGAGGCAGCCCCACCAAGCCGCACGGCATCAATACGGTTGGCTTGGAGAGACAGAGCTTTAGCCCGGAGTCGATCCGGCAAATTCGGAAAGCCTATAAAATCGTGTACAAATCCCGGCTAAAGCTCGAAGAAGCGATCCAGCACCTTGACGAAATGACCGCCGAGACGCCTGAAATCCAAAGAATGGTGGACTTCCTCAAGCAGACTGGTCGGAGCATTATCCGCTGACAGACAGCGGATAGGTTTTTTGGAATCGAACCCAGTGGCGCTGATTGCCGGTTGCGATGAAGTGGGCCGTGGATGCATTGCCGGACCGGTGGTTGCGGCGGTGGTGATCGTTGAAGACTGCTTTTATATCGACGGACTGGCTGATTCGAAAAAGCTGACGCCGAAACGCCGCGAAGAATTGGCCGTGGCGATCAAGACCAGAGCTTTCGCTTGGGCGGTAGGCCGAGCCGAGGCGAGTGAAATCGATCGCATCAACATCCTGCAGGCATCACTGTTAGCTATGTGCCGCGCCTTTACCGCACTACCGACAAAACCGGATCGGGTTTTGGTAGACGGTAACCGCTACCCGGAACTCCCCTGCCCCGGCGAAGCCATTGTCGGCGGAGACGCAACCGTACCGGCGATCTCAGCCGCATCGATACTAGCCAAAGTATTCCGGGACTGGGAGATGAACATCCTCGACAACCTGTATCCCGGCTACGACTTCGCCCTCCACAAAGGCTATCCCACAAGCATTCATACATCGCGTTTACGCCAATTGGGACCGAGTCCGGGCCACAGACGATCTTTTGGACCGGTTAGACGCGCAATCAACCTTGGATCAGATTAGAATCAGTCCAACTTTCAGCGAGGTGTCGATGGAACTCTTGGCTATTAGCTTGGCCGAGCCGAAACAGGTCGAATATGACGACCGCTGGATTTCCACGGGCATTTACAAGGAGCCGGTCGAGGGACCGGTCAAGGTCAGCGCCTTCGGCCTTGAAGGCGACGTACAAATCGATTTAAAAAATCATGGCGGCAAGGACAAAGCCATTTATGTTTACACGGCGGAAAACTATCGTTTTTGGGAACGGGAATTGGAAAAAACGTCCCTGCCCTTTGGACAATTCGGCGAAAACTTCACCGTCACCAGAATGCCTGATGAGACCGTTCACATCGGCGACATCTTTCAAGTCGGCAAGATCGTAGTGCAAGTCACTCAGCCGCGCGTTCCCTGCTTCAAACTGGGAATCAAGATGGGCGATCCCTCGTTTGTAAATGTCTTTCTGCACTCGGGGCGGACCGGATTTTATTTTCGCGTATTGGAAGAAGGCGAGGTGCATAACGGCGATACGATTACCCTTCTTCACGAAGACGAGGAACGATTGAATATCCGGGATGCAATGCTGGCCATCATAAAAGGTCCCCGCCAGCAAGAGATTATTGAAAAAGCCCTTCGAATCAAAGCGCTGTCACAAGCCTGGCAAGAGAGTTTGGAGAAACGCCGCCTGCGGTCATAAACCCGGGTTATGCATCCCGTCCCGCCGGGATCGCGTGTCCCATGGACGGCAGCCATGCACGAAGCCCCGGTGCCGTCATGATGGTGCTGGCGATCGCCATGAGCACCAGCATGGTGAAGACTTGGGAGGGAATCACGCCCAGATCGAACCCCAAGTTCACGACAACCAACTCCATCAGCGCCCTCGTGTTCATCATAATGGCGATGTTCCGCGCTTCCGGCCTCTTTAAGCCGGATAGCCGCGCCGCAATGTAGCAGCCGCCGAACTTACCCATAACGGCCAGAGAAACAAGCCCCGCGCACCAGAACCAGAGTTCCGCAGTTTCCAATCCTCCCACATCGGTACGTAGGCCGGTATAGGTGAAAAAAATCGGCAGGAAAAACACTGTCACCAAATCCGCCACCTTGTGCTTCCATGCCTCCACGAGCCCATGCTGATCGTGCAGCAGCACACCCATCATGAACCCGCCAAAGATGGCAAAAATCCCGAGCTTGCTGGTCAACATGGCCGAGGTGAACACGATAACCAGAAGAATGGCCATAAGGTCCTGCGGCAACGCCTGACCGTCGAAATCAAAACGGCGCACCAACAATCGCAGTACTTGCCGCACCACGTACCAGCACACAATCACGTACAGCAACAGCGAGGCCACCTGCATCAACATGCCGGCGACGGAGAAGTGAGCGGTGACCACTGCGGAAATGAACGCCAGCAAAGTCCAACCGACCGCGTCATTGATGGCAGCCGACGAAATGGTGATCACCCCAATCCGGGTCCGCGTCAGGTCGAACTCCATCATGATGCGCCCTAAGATCGGCACCGCCGTAATCGAAAACGCGGTGGCCATAAACAAAGCATACCCCGACACAGGAATGCCGGAGGCCAGATGGGGCGCAGAGCCGTAGCCGAACGCCAGCCCAAGCACGAACGGCACCACAATGCCCATCACGCTGATCAGACTGACCGCACGCTTGTTCTCTCGGGATTTGAGGTGGGAAAAGTCGAATTCCAGGCCGATCTGAAACATCAGCATGATCAGCCCGATCTGACTCATAATGCTGATCGGCAGCGTATCGGTAGCCCGGAATATCAATCGAAAAGTCTCCGGTGCGAGCACGCCGAATAGCGAGGGCCCCAGCAAGAGCCCCGCGACGATCTCGCCCACTGCCCGCGGTTGGCCGACTCGCCTGGCTAGATAGCCCGCCACTCGCGCCGCGATGATGATAACGGTGACTTGTACGAGGGTAAAAAACAGTACGTGCTCGGTCGTTTGAACGGTGCCCTGAACCAAATTAGCCGTCATTATTGTATGTTCCGTTTCCGGTTACGCTTATTGGCGGGCCAGGCTACTCGTAATTGAACGGACGCATGGTCAAGCTGCGCCAAAGCCCTTTTGGATACAGGCCGCTCGTGATCAGCTTCCACGCAACCATGCGCGTAATCCTAACGATATCCGTTACCGGGCGAAAATGGCTGGGGCGCGCGTTGTCGCGATAAACGGCGCTTACCCGCGCCGGTAACGCATAAAAACCCATGCGAGCCGCTTCGATCAGAATTTCGCTTTCAAAAACGAAACTTCTATCCCGGCTATAGGACAATGTCACCGAGCGGATCAATTCCGCGGGATAAACCCGGAATCCCGATTGGCTATCCTCGATCGGTTGGCCCGAAGCCCAGGCGATCCAAAAATTGGCGAAGCGGTTGGCGCGATAACGGGCCGGAGGTATAGCGGCCTTATTCCACAGCCTGGAACCGATCACGACATGGCGCGGGAAGCGGTGCGCCGCCCGAAGCAGTTTAGGAATTTCGAGCGGGTCGTGCTGGCCGTCGCCGTCCATCGTCATCACGGCGACAACATCATCCTCCCGCAATGCGTGCTGTAAACCACGCCAAAGGCTAGCCGCCTTGCCCTGATTCGTCTCATTCCGGAGCAACTCGATGCCGAGTCCCTCCAGGGCCGACGAAGTCCCGTCCGTCGAGCCGTCATCCACTACGATGACGCGGGGCACAAATTGAAGCGCCGCGGTCACGACTTCCCGAATCGTTGCCGCTTCGTTGAAAGCCGGAATCACCAAGGCATAAGCACCGAATCCCTCAAGCTCATGGCTCGCCGCTCGATCTCGAATCATGCCATGCCACCGTTGACAGACAATACCTGCCCCGTAATGTAGGACGCCTTATCGGAGGCCAAAAAACCAACCAAATGCGCCACCTCTTCAGGCGTGCCGGAACGCTTCATAGGCACCAGCTGTTTGATCAGTTCGGAATTGAACGCTTCTGAAATCATAGGGCTTTCAATGATTCCCGGTGCAACCACGTTCACCGAGATTCCGCGGGATGCGACTTCGAGAGCAAGCGACTTGGAGGCACCGATCAATCCGGCCTTCGCCGCCGCGTAATTGGCTTGCCCGCGGTTCCCAATAAGTGCGGCCACCGACGACACGTTAATAATGCGGCCCCATCGGGTTCGGATCATGGGCAGGAGCAACGGCTGAGTAACGTTATAGAAACCGGTCAACGAAACCTCCACGACGCGCCGCCATTGCTCCCGGCGCATGCCGGCCAGCGGCGCATCGTCATGGATGCCGGCATTATTCACCAACACCTGGATCGGGCCGACTTCCAAGAGCGCCTCCAGAACCTGTGCGGTGGAATCGCCATCGGCCACGTCGAAGAACACGGCCTCCGCCGATCCACCTCGCGCCCGAATGTCTTCGACCACGACGCGCGCACCATTCGGATTTCCGTGCCCGTGCACGATTGCATGCAAACCGTCATTGGCCAATTGCCGTGCAATTGCCCCGCCAATGGCTCCACTGCCACCGGTTATTAATGCTCGCCTCATCAGTACAGCCACCTTAAAGCAAAGGCACAACCTAACCGAGACTGTCGTCGGCGCTGATTCATCTTCTTTTCATGAAAATATCGAGAACTTGGTGAGGCTGTTAGCCGCAAATCCGCTATTATCGGATTTTTCAGGAGGATAATTCGGTCTTGTTTTCATTATCGAGGGAAAGGCAGGATGTCGAATGAAATTATCCGTAATGTCTGAGTACCCGATCCGCTTGCTGTCCGTCCCGACCTTTATCGATGCTTTACTTTAAAATTTTCGGATCAATGGGATTGCAGGCTTCTAACCAATGCGTTCGAGACGAGGAGCGAATTTTAAGGTTTTCCCCGCCATGAAAGCCACCCCGAATCTCAAAGCACCTGAGATAGAAAGAGAATCCTCCGTCATGCCGGGTACAAGCTCGAAACGGTTGGGGAAGAGAAACTCCTGCCATTGCCTAACCCGTAACGCCGCTTTGCCCAACGGAGATTGCACATAATGAACTCCCGGTCCGATACCGTTGCGCACCCTACAAGCACTGAAATCCACGTTTGGCACTTGAATCTCGCCGTTACGCCTCGTGATTGCGATGCCTTCTGGAGGGTACTCAATCCGACCGAGCGTGATCGCTGTTCGCAGTTCCGCTCCGACATTCACCAGCGGCGATTTATTGTCACCCAAGGCGCGTTGCGGTGCTTGCTAGCTCGTTATTTGGACATTGCCCCGTATGCCATCCAATTCGAGCGTAACGAACACGGCAAACCGCGGCTGGCCGGAACAGAACCCGACAAGGGATTGGTCTTCAACGTTTCCCACTCGGGAGACCGGGCTCTCTTTGCCGTCGGCCTGGACCTGGCGCTTGGCGTCGATCTTGAGATCAGGCGCCCGCTTACGCGCGTGGAAGGTCTGGTGGAGCGCTGTTTTGCCCCTTCGGAGCGCGATTATTGGCACTCGCTGCCAGCATCTCGTCGCTTGGCGGCATTTTTTGACGTTTGGACTCGCAAAGAAGCGTTTATCAAGGCAGTGGGGCGGGGTTTAGGACTCGGTCTCACCCGATGCGTTCTGGCTTCCGGCGAAATTCCGCGCTGGAAGGCGATTCCGGGGTCTTGCGGTGATCCCGATGAATGGTCGCTCCGAAATTTAGATCTTGGTGAAAATATCAGCGCCGCTCTCTGTGCGCGGTCATCGGACATCCATTGGCAATTAAGCGATCTTAATAATTTTTTGCAGTGAGATACTCGGGGTTGGCGCCCCAGCGCTAGAAACATCTCAAAACAACGACAGACTTTTCAGGCAATCGCTACCTAACGTATCATCGCCCTGCCAATCAACCCTGTCCGGCTATTCGATAATGCAGCACATAATTCGCTTTCCGCCTCCTATCATCGCCTTAGCACTTGTTGGCCTAAGTTTCGGACTAGATCAATTGGCCCCGGATATTCCTCACCTCAAAGCACCACACCTGGGAATCATACTTATCGCCGTGGGCTTTGCCACAAGCGCTTCGGCGCTGTTTCAGTTCCGGCTTCTCCGAACCACCTTCGTACCTACCGGCGATCCCACTGCGCTAGTCATGGAAGGCCCTTATTGCTGGACCCGCAATCCCATGTATTTAGGAATACTCACAGCCTTGGCCGGATTCGCCTTTTTTGTCGGCTCAGCATCGCTATTCATCGCCCCGATCGGCTTCTTTTTCGTGATCGATCGCCTTTTTCTTCCTTACGAAGAAACCAAGCTGAGCGGCCTGTTTGCTGAGAGCTATCTGGAATATCAACGTCGAGTGCCCCGCTGGCTATAAGCAATTAGTCTCACCACACGAAACGAAGAATGCTTCCCGCACTCGCGGCGCAACGCGCGTCGTGCGAATTAGCCAAGGAAGGTAAAACAAATCTGGGAGAAGCAGAACGAAGCCGGCGGCGTTTTGACTCAGGACGCCGCCGGCTTCGAAGTTGGAATCAGTCGGCGGCCTCGATGCGGATGGCTGGTCTTGCCTTAACGCCGACCGATCCGACGTCGTATTCCGGTACCGGCTCGGGTGCCATCGGACCATCTGTACGCGGCCCGAAAAGAGCTACCCAAGCCGCTTTCAAAGGATTTTTCACGGAATCTTCCACCGCGCTCGCTTCGTATCCGCAATGGGCCATGCAATTGGCGCATTTCGGATTCTTGGAGTTGCCGTACTTATGCCAGGGGGTATCTTCCATCAGTGCTTTGAAGGACGGCGCATAACCTTCATCGACCAATAAATAACAGGGCTTTTGCCAGCCGAACACGTTGCGGGTGGGATTACCCCAGGGCGTGCAATTGTAGCTTTGGTTGCCCGCCAAAAAATCCAGGTACAAACTTGAATGATTCAGCTTCCACTTGCGACCGCGGCCCAGCTTGAAGACCTTGCGGAACAATTCCTTACTGTCGCGCATCTTGATGAAGATGTCCTGCAGTGGCGCGTGCTCGTAGCTGAAGCCCGGAGCAATGGTCGTACCCTCGACACCGAGCTTCTTGCAGTAGTCAAGGAATGCCGCAATTTCTTCGGCGTTTTCGCCTTGAAACAAGGTACAGTTGATGGTGACGCGGAACCCCCGTGCGATAGCCATTTCCACAGCTTCGGCGGCCCGATCGAACACGCCTTTTTGACAAACCGAAGCATCGTGGCGCTCACGGTTGCCGTCCAAGTGTATCGAGAAGGTGAGATAGGGGGAGGGCTTGTAATCGTCGATGCGCTTCTTGAGCAGGAGCGCATTCGTACAGAGATAGACGTACTTCTTACGCTGGATCATTCCTTCTACGATCTGTGGCAGTTCCTTGTGCAACAGAGGTTCGCCGCCGGCAATCGAAACAATGGGCGCACCGCACTCATCAACAGCCGCCAAGCATTCGTCGATGCTGAGTCGGCGATTCAAGATCTCATCGGGATAATCGATCTTTCCACAACCGGCACACGCCAAATTGCAGCGGAACAAGGGCTCAAGCATCAACACTAACGGATAACGTTTGTTCGCTTTTAACTTTTGTTGCAAAAGATACTTCGCTACGCTGAGTTGTTGCCGTATTGGAACGCTCATTCACCTTCCCCCAAGTTGACAAGTTCAATTCACTAAAAAATTAGGCTGTATTCTTGTTGACAGCACACAGGACACGTCGCCGACGACTATAAATCATACTGAATTCCTGACCAATACGCTTTGGAATTCGCCAAATCACCCATAACCTCGACAAGCCGGGTAATTCCGATTAGTTCAAGCTTAATTATAATGTAACATCCTAGCCTGTAGTTGTATTTTCCTCAACTAAATTTCGTTAAAATACAACACACCTTGACGATTGGGGCAATACAGCTAGAATCTTCGGTTTTTCCAGCGCACCGTTGCTGCCTTATCTCAAGATGAACTGGCCGGAACACCGCATCTAGAAACTGGTTGGAATTTTTGAACTTGAACGGAGCAACACTCGTCCGCACAAGCGGAAGCCTTTCTTTGGATTTAGACGTAATGAGCGACGACGCCCTGCAGTCCCACCTTCTGGAAGGCGTTTCCCGCACCTTCGCGCTCACCATTCCGCAACTGCCGCCAATCCTGGCCAAACCGGTCTCGAATGCCTACTTGTTGTGTCGCATAGTCGACACCATCGAGGATGAAACAGCGTTCACATCCGCGGAAAAGCGCAGGTTCTGTCAGCAATTCGTGCGGGTGGTCCAAAGCAGCGAGGCCGCTGACCTCCTAAGGGACGAACTCGGGCCGCGCCTTTCGGAAAGCACTAGTCCGGCCGAGCATGAGTTGATCCACTTAATTCCCAGGGTCATCACCATCACTCACAGCTTCGATCCGCCGCAACGGGAGGCACTGGCTTGCTGTGTCGAAATCATGGCGAAAGGCATGGCCGAATTCCAAGACCGTGATTTGCGATACGGTCTTTCAAGCATGGACGAAATGAGCGACTACTGCTATTACGTGGCCGGCGTGGTCGGAGAAATGCTCACGAAGCTGTTCTGCCACTACTCCCCCGAGATCGCAGCCCATCGCGACGAAATGATGAAGCTGGCCGTGTCGTTCGGCCAGGGCCTGCAAATGACCAACATTCTGAAGGACCTTTGGGATGATCATGCCCGCGGTGTTTGCTGGCTGCCACGCGAGATCTTCGACGAATGCGGATTTGATTTGCGCGAGCTTAAACCGGACCATAACAACCCCAAATTTTGCGAGGGGTTCAAGCAACTGATCGGAATCGCTCACGAACACCTTAGGAATGCGCTTACCTATACTCTTTATATACCTTCCCATGAGACGGGACTCAGAGAGTTCTGCCTGTGGGCATTGGGCATGGCGGTGCTAACCCTGCGAAAAATCAACAAAAATCTTTATTTCAGCGCCTCATCACAAGTCAAGATTACACGTCGGGCGGTGAAAGCGACCGTTCTCACCGGCCGCGTGCTGCGTTCGAGCAACATCCTGCTCAACGCCGCATTTTACCTGGCAGGATCCGGCTTGCCGCGCAGCGGCCGTCAGATTCTGCTCTCGGGAAATCGTACCGACACGTGAGAAGCTAACCACAAACAGGGAATCCCTTGCTCATGTTGAAAGAAGCGACCGCACTTTCCGCTCTCGATTCAGTGTTCGTCCGACCCTATAACGAATCGCCGCTGGATAATGCTATCCGGCGCGCCAAAGAGGAGTTGCTGGGACTGCAATACAAAGCCGGTTATTGGGTGTTCGAACTCGAAGCCGACTGCACCATCCCGGCCGAGTACATCCTGATGATGCACTACATGGACGAGATCGACGAGGCACTGCAAGCCAAGATTGCCAACTATCTGCGCGCTCATCAGCAAAAAGACGGCAGTTATCCGCTATTCCGCGGAGGCGTCGGCGACATTAGTTGCACCGTAAAAGCGTATTACGCCCAGAAATTGGCCGGAGACGACATCGACGCTCCGCATATGAAAAAAGCCAGAGAGTGGATTCTGGCCCAGGGTGGAGCTGCGCGCGCCAACGTCTTCACCCGAATCATGCTGGCCATGTTTGAACAGGTGCCATGGCGCGCCGTGCCTTTTATCCCGGTGGAAATCATGCTGCTGCCGCGCTGGTTTCCGTTCCACCTCGACAAGGTGTCTTACTGGTCGCGCACGGTGATGGTGCCTTTGTTTATCCTGTGCAGCTACAAAGTGAAAGCGCGCAACCCGAGGAAGATCAGCGTTCGCGAGCTATTCACCGTCGCTCCGGAAAAGGAAAAGGATTATTTCAGCCATGTAAAGACGCCCCTCGGAAAAAGCCTTCTGGCGCTGGAACGCGTCGGTCGCCTGATGGAACCCCTCATTCCCAAGGCAATGCGGCGAAACGCCACCGAAAAAGCTCGCGACTGGTTTATGGAGCGCTTGAACGGGGTAGACGGCCTGGGCGCCATCTTTCCCGCCATGGTTAACGCTTACGAGGCCATGGACTGCTTGGGAATCCCTCCCGAAGACGAGAACCGCCGGATAGCCAAGGAATCCATCGAACGTCTGCTCGTCGTCGGCGAAGATAGCGCCTATTGCCAACCATGCGTATCGCCTATTTGGGACACGGGGCTATCCAGCCTGGCGCTGCAGGAAGTCAACAAGTTTGAAAAAGATCCGCAGATCGACGACGCTTTAGCTCACGGGTTGCGCTGGCTGGCGAGCAAACAGCTTACGGACGAGCCCGGCGACTGGCGTATCAAGCGCCCGAATCTGGAAGGCGGCGGCTGGGCTTTCCAGTTCGACAACACCTATTACCCCGACGTGGACGACAGCGCCGTAGTCGCCCACGCCTTGGCTCAAGCCGAAACCTACGAGTTCGACGAACACATTCGGCGTGCCACCAACTGGATCGCCGGCATGCAATCGGAAAACGGCGGCTTTGGCGCGTTCGATGCCGACAACACGCACTATTATCTGAATCACATACCATTCGCGGACCACGGCGCCCTGCTGGATCCGCCTACCGCCGACGTGAGCGGACGCTGCGCAATGTTCTTGGGTAAGATGCTGGAGCAACGCCCGGATCTCAAACCGGTGCTGGATCGTACGATCGAATACCTCAGAAAGGAACAGGAAGCGGACGGCTCGTGGTTCGGACGCTGGGGCACCAATTACATCTACGGCACCTGGTCGGTGCTTGTAGGCTTCGAGACGGCCCGCATTCCCAAAACCGATCCCAGCATCAGAAAGGCGGTCGCTTGGCTCAAGAGCGTACAACGCCCGGACGGCGGCTGGGGTGAAGACAACTTCACCTATCATGACACGAGCCCGGAACACCGGGGCCGCTTTCACACCAGCACGGCCTTCCAGACCGGACTGGCATTACTCGCGCTTTTGGCCGCGGGCGAGGCGGATTCGCCGGAAGTCGAAGCCGGCGTGGATTACCTCGTAAGAACCCAAAATACCGATGGTTTCTGGAAAGACGATTGCTTCACCGCACCGGGATTCCCGAAGGTCTTTTATCTCAAATACCACGGTTACGATAAATTCTTTCCGCTCTGGGCGCTGGCGCGTTATCGCAACGAGCGCTACAGCACGGCGTGAAGTCCATTGGATTTGTAGTCGCGCTGCCGGCTGAGGCTCGCACGCTCGCCCGACAGCGCATCGGCTTCGGTTGCCAGCTGGAACTGCCGCAGGGGCATTGGTTAATGGTCTCGGGCGCCGGCCCGCATAACGCGCGAATCGCGGCATTCCGACTGATTGAACGCAAAATCGGAGCACTGGTAAGCTGGGGCTGCGCGGCCGCCCTCGATCACTCCTTAAATGCCGGCGATCTGGTATTGCCCGAACGGATCGTTACCCCAGATGGCACTGGGCATGCGGTCAGCCCCGGCTGGCGCGAAAGAGCTCACCATGCCCTCAAGCCAACACTGCGGATCACGTCGGGCCCTTTATGGGGAAGCCCCGAAATCGTAGCGAGCTCGGCAGAAAAACAAATGCTTCATTCCGCCAATGGCGCGGTTGCCGTCGATATGGAAAGCGCTGCCGTAGCATCGGTTGCGGAAGCCCGAGGCTTACCTTTCCTAGCGGTTCGAGCCATAGCCGATCCGGCATGCATGAGTCTTCCCCGATCCGTAACTGTCGCCGTAGATGAACGGGGCGACGTTAACCTTCCGAAACTCCTACGGCATGCATTGAGTCATCCTGCCGAATTCGTCGCGCTGGCCCGGCTCGGAAAAGCGTTTAACGCCGCCGCAAATACGCTTCGCCGAACAGTGCACCTCTTGGGGTCCGATTTCCTTCTTCCGCCGCCAGCCGCTGGCGGTTATTAACCCTCGCAACTAAGACACCGATGAGCAGAACCGCCGAGCATGTCCTTATTCGCTTCATCCACTGGTGGGAAGAAAATTTCCTGAACCGGCCATGGCTGGTCATCTTGCTGTTCTTAGTCGTCTGCGGGTTTACGCTCCAGTACACCATGGAGAACCTGAAGGTCAATACGAACACGGCGGACATGATTTCCACGGATCTGCCGTTCCAGCAGAATCGCATCAAGCTGGAAAAAGCATTTCCGCAAGATGTCAATACCATCATTCTCCTGGTCGAAGGCAAAACGCCGGAGGAAACCTCCGAAACGGTCAAACGCATCGGCGAGAAACTCAGACAGAATTCGACCGACATCAAATCGGTCCACATTCCGGACGAAGGCGAATTCTTTGCTCGAAACGGCTTGTTATATCTAAATTCGGAAGAGTTGGAGGATTTGTCCACCCAGCTTGCCAATGCCCAGCCTTTTATCGGCCATATTTCAGAGAACAACAGCCTCGGCGGTCTTTTCAATATCTTGGGCGAAGCGTTGAAGGCTTCCGAAGTGGGTTTCGAAATCGAGCTAAATCCTTTGCTGGAGAAGATTCGCGAGGCGGTTGTCGCCGCCAGCGAAGGCAAACCTTACAGGCTGTCCTGGCAGCAATTGATGCTCACCCGCGAAGAGGGCCTCGGGGTCACCAAGCGGTTTATTACCATCTCACCGGTCCTTAATTTTGACGAACTGCTGCCCGCCGAAAAAGCGGTCGGGGCCATCGACAAAGTTGTAGCGGATGTATTGCAAGGAGATCTTGCCGATGTGAGGGTCCGCAAGACCGGCGAGGTGGTGCTCGAGCATGAGGAAATGCAGACCATCGGCACCGGAGTTTCGATCGCCAGCGTCGCATCCCTCATTCTCGTTTGCGCCACCCTGTGGATCGCTTACCGCTCCCTCAAGCTGATGTTCGCCACCTTTGTTGCGTTGACCATGGGCTTGATTCTCTCCCTGGGGTTCGCTACCGTCGCCATCGGCCAGCTCAACCTGATCTCCATCGGGTTCGCAGTCCTGTTTATCGGCATGGGCGATGCGTATTCGTCCCATTTCTGTCTGCGTTATCGGGAATTGGTCCTACGCGGGTTATCCCAGCGGGATGCCCTGCGGGATACCCTAACGTCCACCGGCGCCTCACTCATTCTGTGCACCTTCACCGCGGCTATCGGTCTCTACGCCTATATCCCGACAAACTACTCGGGAGTTGCCGAACTCGGCATTATCGCCGGCACCAGCATGTTTATCGCACTGGCGACGACGTTCACGATACTGCCGGCGCTGATGAAAATCATGCCTTTGAAACCACGACAGCCGAGCAAAGAGAAGAAAGGCTCATCATTTCTGCTTTCCAACTGGCCAATCCGCTATGCGCCAGCGATCCGTGTGATCACCATCCTACTGGGCTTGATTTCCGCAGGTCTGCTCTGCGACGTAACCGTGGACTTCAACCCGATCAACCTGCGCGATCCCAATACGGAATCGGTCAAGACCTTTAAATATCTACTGCAATTCGAAGACACTTCACCCATGACGCTGGCCTCCTTGGTGCGGGGCGAAGCCGAGGTCAAAGCCAAGGAAGCCGAATTCGAAGCCTTGCCGACAGTTGACAAGGTGGTCAGTATCCTCGACTTCATTCCCGAGAATCAGGACGAAAAGCTCGCCATCATCAGCGATCTGTCGCTCATCATGGGCCCGCAACTCAGCAACTTCCCCCCACCCGCTCAAGGGGGCGTTGACCCCGAGGTAATCGAGAAATTCCATCAGGTCGTACAAGACCGTTCTGCGGCGGGCGAAAACGGCGCGATCAAAGCGTTGGACGAAGCCTTGACGCAGTTGCGCGACCGCCTTGAAACCGCCGACGAAAGCACGCGGCAAGCGGTACTCAGCAAGCTCCAGGACAGCATTTTAGGCCCGCTTCCGGCCACCATCGCCCATCTTCGCGAAAGCCTTCAGGCTCGTCCGATTTCCATGGAGACCATGCCTGACGACCTGAAAAGCCGCTGGATCAGCGCCGACGGACTGTACCGCCTGCAAATCTTCCCCAAGAAAGACTTGAACGATCTCGAGAATTTGCGAGAGTTCATTCTGGAAGCACAGAAAGTCGATAAAAATGTAACCGACGTACCGGTCACGTATCTCGAATCGATGAATGAAGTTATCGATGCCTTTCAGCAGGCGTTCGCGATCGCCTTTGCTGCCACCACAGTACTGTTGCTGCTAGTCTTAAGAAACCTAAAAGACACGCTATTGGTGCTGCTGCCGCTGCTGCTGGCATCCTTATTTACCGCCGCCTCGACGGTGCTGCTCGACATCCCGTTCAATTTCGCCAATATCATCGCCCTACCCTTGCTCTTCGGTCTCGGTGTCGACAGCGGCATTCACATGGCGCACCGTCTGCACTACTTGCATTCGAGCGGCGAAGACCTGCTCAGCACCAGCGAAGCGCAAGGGGTATTCTACGGCTCGCTGACCACCGTGTTCAGCTTCAGCAGCCTTGCCTTTACGACCCATCAAGGCACCGCCAGCATGGGCATGCTCCTGGCAATCGGCCTCATGCTTACCCTGGTCTGCGCCTTGGTCGTACTACCCGCCTTCAGTACGTTGAGGGTCTCCCACCGGCGTTGATCCATGTAAAATTCGAGCGTTTTTTTAGCCATAGATAATTCCCGAGGTTTTGATGTCCACCTACATTGCGGATTTGCTGGCCACCCATAGCGGCGAGAACTTCGAGCTACACGAAAATTATCTGAACACTCAGATGGTCCGGGTGCTCAAGGCCATCGGCTATGACCGCGTCTACACGAAAGCCCGTGGCCCGTATCTTTACGATGATCAGAACAACGAATACTTGGATCTCTTGAGCGGCTTCGGCGTATTCGCGCTTGGCCGCAATCATCCCGCGATCATCCAGGCGCTTCAGGACGTATTGCAAAGCGAACTGCCCGACATGGTGCAAATGGACGTGTCCCTGCTAAGCGGCCTGTTGGCGGAGCAAATTCTGAAGCGCTGCCCCGACAATCTCAGCAAGATGTTCTTTTGCAACTCGGGCGCGGAGGCGGTCGAAGCGGCGATCAAGTTCAGCCGCTATACCACCAAGCGGGAAAAGATCGTCTATTGCGAGCACGGATTCCACGGCCTCACCATGGGCGCGCTTTCTCTTAACGGCGAAAAGGTCTTCCGCGAGGGTTTCGGTCCTTTGTTGCCCGAATGCGTTGCCATACCCTTCAACGATATCAAGGCGTTGGATGAAGCTTTGCGTAACAAAGACGTTGCAGCCTTCATCGTCGAGCCGATTCAAGGTAAGGGCGTCAACCTGCCAAGCGACGATTATCTGCCTGAAGCGGCTCGCTTGTGCGCCCAATACGGAACCCTTTTTGTCGCGGACGAGATTCAAACCGGTATCGGCCGCACGGGTAAATTTTGGGCCATTGACCACTGGGGGGTGGAGCCCGACATGATTCTAATGGCTAAGGCCTTGTCGGGGGGATTCATCCCGGTGGGCGCCGTGGCGATGACCAAGAACGTCATGGACGCCGTATTCAATCGAATGGACCGAGCCGTGGTGCATGGTTCGACCTTCTCCAAGAATAATATGGCAATGGCGGCCGGGTTGGCCGGACTGAAGGTCATCGATGACGAAAAACTGGTGGAAAACGCCGCGCGTCTCGGAGATGAACTTCTGGCCGGAATACAAGGCTTGGTCGACAAGTACGAGCTGTTTCAGGAAGCCCGCGGCAAGGGACTGATGATCGCCCTTGAATTCGGCTCGCCCAAGAGCTTCTCGCTAAAGGCCGCCTGGAGCCTGCTGGAAACCGCCAACAAAGGGCTGTTCAGCCAAATGATCACCATCCCTTTGTTCAAGAACCATCGCATCTTGAGCCAAGTTGCCGGGCACGGCATGAACGTGGTGAAGTTTCTTCCCCCGCTGGTGATCGACGAAAAAGACACGCAGTGGATTCTCACTGCATTGGACGACGTTATTGCCGACTGCCACAAGGTTCCGGGAGCCATTTGGGACCTTGGAAAAAACCTTACCAGCCATGCCCTTAAATCCAAGGCTGGCTGAATCCACATCCACGACAAAAACCGCATACCATGCACCAATCAATCGCATTCCGCAGAAATAAACTTGTATTCCTGCTGTTTTTCATTTGCCTGTCCCTGGCTTACGGCGAACGACTATGGGCTCATGCCGTCGTTACCGAATCCTCCCTGGCCCAAAACCCGATTCAGCCAAATCACGCCACGACAGTCGTGCTTTTTTTCAATTCCAATGTGGAATTGCCGCTGTCACGAGTATTTCTCGTCAGTAAAGGCGATGTTTTTCATCCGGTACAAATCGAAAAAGGAAAAAAACCGGGCGAGATGCGTATTCACGTACCTTCCCTCGCGCCGGGCGAATATGCCCTGAAATACAAGGTATTCGCTGCGGATGGACACTTCACGGAAAATGTCATTCGTTTCCACGTCTCTGAGCCGCGGTGACCTCTATGTACATGCAAGGTTTAGCCAATTTTATCGATGATTTCCTCGGCGGGCTGATTTTGATCAGCTATGCCCTGGTTGTGGGAAGCATGCTATGGAGTGCTTTTATCCTTAAGGTATGGTCGTCCGAATCCGTCTCCCATGAGTCCGTGGTCCGCCGCGGCGTTGGCTTGTTGCGCGCCGGCGCCATTGCCTTGGCCGTCACCCAGGGCCTCAAATTGGTCATCAAGGCCGCGGTTTTGACTTCGGTTCTGGGCGAATTTCCGATTGAGGCTTATATAGGCACCGTTCAGTTTCAGGCCGGTTTAGTCCGTTTCCTGCTGTCCTTGGGACTGATCTTGATCGCCAGCCAGTTGCGTCAAACACCGGACAAACAATTTTCTTGGAATCTCGCCGCGATTTTAACCGTCCCCATGGTTATCAGCGGCGCGTGGCTGGTGCATGGCGTGGGCCGTTTCGAAGACAGGGAGCAGCTCATGACCATGACCGTGCTCCATCAGTTCGCGGCGGCCGTGTGGTTCGGCGGCGTTGCGCAACTCTTGTCGCTTTGGCATATGAGCCGGCGATCTCATGAGGCAAAAGCGCTATGGCCGATTGCCATCACCCGTTTCGCTTGGCTAGGCGTCAGCTCGGTCGGCATTCTCCTAATCACAGGGCTCCCGCTGGCTTGGACTTACATCGGCAGTTGGGACGGTCTTTTCGGCACCGGCTACGGCAGTCTGGTCGTCACTAAAGTCATCCTTCTAATCGTCGCTCTTGGCTTCGCCTATCTGAACCACCGGGCCGGCCGGCTGTGGTTGGGACAGCGGCAAACGTCCGGCATAGATCAGAAGGTTCCGCATTACATCGAGGCCGAGACCTTCATATTGGTAGGAGTGCTTTTCATTGCCGCTACCTTGTCGTCGCAGCCGCCTTCCGCGGACATCAAGGAACTGTCCGCGACCGTCTCGGAAGTAGCCGAGATGTTCGCCCCGCACGTCCCCCGTCTCACTTCGCCCACGCACGAACAACTGCTGGCCGGAGAACCCGGGCGCGTGGCGGTGGTTGACAAGATTCCGTCACCCGCGGCTACGGAATGGTCGGATTACAATCACAACGTGTCCGGCCTCTTCCTGACGTCCATGGGGCTGATCGCCATGCTTTCCTACAACAGGCGCTTACGGTGGGCCAGGTATTGGCCCCTGGGTTTCGTAGGATTGAGCATTTTTCTGTTCTTCCGTAGCGATGCCGAAACCTGGCCTCTAGGTCCTATCGGTTTCTGGGAAAGCACCTTCGGCAACGGTGAAGTGTTCCAGCACCGTATTGCCACGCTTCTGGCCTTCGCCTTGGGTGTAATGGAAATACGCGCTCGCACCAATCGAGAAGCTTACCGCTTGCGTTACCTGTTCCCAATGCTGTGCGCGTTCGGAGGCATTTTGCTGCTTACCCATGCTCATGCGGAGTTCGAATTGAAAAGCGAATACCTAATTCAGTCGACGCACACGGCGATGGGACTCCTCGCCGTGATCATGGCGAGCGGACGGTGGCTTGAACTCCGTTTGGCGGGAACCGACGAGAATTACGGCGGGTATTTGGAAGGAAAAATCGCCGGTTTTGTATCCATCATGGCGATGTTCCTGATTGGCAATGTATTACTGTTCTATCGCGAACCGTTGTTCTAAAGCCGAACAACATCTGTTGTAAAAAAGGGCGCCAGCGGCGCCCTTTTTTATCCGGAAGTGGAATTATTACTGGAATAATCGGCGATCTTCTGGGATAGCTTGTTCAGAAGACTATCAAATCCCTCGCGGTCAATAACGCTGGTATATTGCGCTTTCTTGAGCGCCAAATCGCTGATGCCGTCGACGATGATATTGATAATACGCCACTGCCCATTGAATTCATTCACGATGTATTCGAATTTAATGGGCTTTTCGTTAGGTGAAGTGAGAAAGTAGCGCAGCAACACACGATCGCTCTTCATATCTTGGGCGGAATCATATTTAAATTCCTCCCCCGAGTGGTCATTAAACTGAGCGGCGTAAGTGGCAATGCTCAGATCGGTCAACTTCTCTATAAATGCCGTTTTTTGCTGCCTGTCCAGCTTCTTCCAGTGATTACCGAGAGCAATCTGTGAAACAGCTTCAAACTCGAACACCTCCTTGACTACCGGTTCGAGTTTCTTATACCGCCCTTCATATCCTAATTGTTTAGCCTCCTTCATGACCTCAATTAGCGTGCTATTGAGCAGGTCTACGTTTTTTTTCGCTTCCGTGGCGGCATCCGCTGCAACTGACAACGGAGATAAAGCAATCAGAAATAATCCCAGGATAAACCGAAGAAACATTGTCTTACCCATAAGTCCGAAATCGAAATCGCCGCGACTATATCACAAAACTCCAAGCGGAACCCTACGCTTCGTTGTGATCCCGCTACGATTTTGCGCTAAAGCAACAAACCAGATCTTACGACCTTCGAATCAAGCTTTCCGGTATTCGATTCGGAAGCGCGGGAATTGTTCTCGACAAGGGACTCAATCGATCATATTTTGCCGGCCGAGCCGTATGCAAACTTCGATCTGCTAAAGCTCGGCGGTGAGATATGCAGTCCAAGAAGCCCACACAACGCCTGGAAAACAAAAGCTTACTTCGGCGAATCCGTATCAGCCCTGTCGCTGAGCATAGAGACGCGCCAGCAAGTTTGCCTCGGATAGGGAAAGACCCAGCTGGGATACCAGTTCCTGGGGATCGACGCCGTCCTTGAGCCTTTCGATTGCCGCACGATAAGGTTGATAGCCCGTCTCCTGCGAGGATAGCGACGCTACTCTCTCATCGCACTCTCGAAGCCGTTGCTCTTGATCTAGTACACGTCGATCTACCTGCACCGCGGCTGCTGACAACCCGATCAAATCGTTTTGCTGCTTAGCGAGCCGTGCGGCTAAAGACGAGTAATCGCGCCTAAGAATCAGGTAAGCCCACGTCAGAATGAGCATTCCCACCAACAACGCGACCATCAGCCCAACCAGAATAAAATACGGGGGATGCCAGTCCATCAGGCGTATTCATCGATATGGGGCGTTGAATCGCCATTTTCCGCCGGCCCTGTTTTTTTCTTTTCTTGCGAATTGGATTTTTGCTGTTTTCGGCTTTCGTCCCGCTTGACCTTGTCCACAGCCGGCAAAGGCCTCATGTGTTCGACAGGATGAATCTCAACCATAATCTACTTTTTAACCGTGAAAACAGCGAACTCAAAGTGGCAGAAATTAAAACAAATCGAGCTCGGCCTTGTCTTCGTCGCTTAAAAACCGATTCAAGTCGACCAGGATCAGTAGTTCACCGTTATGGCTCGTCACACCCTGGATATAGCGGGCACTTTCTTCGTTGCCCACGCTGGGAGCCGATTCGATTTCGGAGGCCCTGAGTTCAACGACCTCCGCAACGCTATCGACCAAAATGCCGATGACTTGGTCTTCCGCTTCGATAATCACGATCCGCGACGCGTCGTCCGGCTCTTTGGGAAACAGACCGAAGCGCTTACGGGTATCGATCACCGTGACCACATTTCCGCGCAAATTGATGATACCCACCACGTAATCCGGCGCCCCCGGAACCGGAGCAATCTCGGTAATGCGCAGTACCTCCTGCACCTGCATCACGTTAATTCCGTAGGTTTCTTCGCCCAAACGGAACGTGACCCACTGATTCACCGGATCGCTGCGTTTTTCCAACGCTTCGCTCATATTACCCTCTCGCTTATAGCATTATCATGAAGATCTTAAAGCCATTCCCCGGTGACGAACCCTCGCCGTTGCTCCCTTAAACGTATCGCCAGCCGACTCAGGGACGCCGGTGTCGCCAAATCCGTTTGTCGTTGGATTGAGTGCCCGGAATCAAGCGGTCCGGATCCATTAACACGCATAAGCGATTGATAACGGTACCGGCCGCCCACACTCGTTTCGATTGATTTACACGCCAGCGAACATCACTCTCGCGCAGCCGGACCATATCGACAATCTCGTCGCACACCAGTCCCCACCGCCCTTCATCAAGCAATAGAGCATGGCGATACGAACTGCGAGTGGACGTCGAACTCTTTCCGCTTATGAGAAGCTCCGTATCCGCCAATTGGATGATCTCGCCCTGAAATCGTACCAGCCCTAGGAACCAATCAGGCTTCCCCGGCAAGACCGTCACCCGGGACGAATCATTAAGGCGTTCGATTCTTCTCACTCCGGCCAAAGGCGCCGCAACAACCATGTGACCGACTCGAAAGTAAACGACTTGAAATTCCGGTTGAGCCCAGCCGGGCAACGCCGGGGGAGCGGCTTGGGCAGGCTGAAACGTCGTTATCGAATCTTGCTCCGTCCGCTCGGCTACCAAAGGCTCGGGTTGCCCGTAGGTCTGGTTCAGCAGGCTCCGCAGATAAAAGCTTAATACCTGATCCTGCCATCCGATTGTGCTTTGCCCAAGGCTATCGGCTCTCATGCGGTCGCTAAAGCCGGCTCGATCCGGCGAGACTGGTCTTGCGAGAACATATGCTCGAGCAGTTCGGTGTAAGCCATGACGGCTTTGGATTTGGGCATGTAATGAGACAGCGGGATTCCGGCGTCACTTGCCTCCCTCACCTGGGTGTCGACCGGAACTACGGAGCCCCAGACTTGATCGCCATAACGTTCGCGCATCACCCGAAGGGTTTGTATCGATGCTCGGGTACGCCGATCAAACAAGGTCGGAACGATGGTGTAGTTCAGCTTTGTTTTTCGGGACCTACCAATCATTTCAAGGGTATTCAGCATCCGCTCCAAACCCTTGAGGGCGAGAAACTCGGATAACACCGGAACGAACAGATGTTCGCAGGCGGCAAGAGCGTTCACCATCAGCACGCCCAACATGGGTGGACTGTCGATCAGCACGAAATCGTATTGTTTGCGAACGGCCGACAAACCATTGGCAACCACCAGCCCCATGCCGCCGGCTCCGCCTTGCCGCTCGACGGTCGCAATGGCGGTAGCGGCCGGCAGCACCGAGAGCCCCTCGAACTCCGTGGAAACAATGTAAGGGCTCGGGAGCAACTTTTTCTTGGCAAGCACATCCTGAAACAGGTTGTAGACGCTGAAATCGATCTGGTCCGGGTTCATTCTGAAATAGCTGGTCAGCGAACCGTGGGGATCGAGATCTATCAATAAAGTACGGTATCCCCGAGACGCTAGAATCCCTCCCAAAGTAACAACCGTAGTGGTCTTACCGACGCCGCCTTTTTGATTGGATACGGCCCAGACTCTCATGGCTGCTTGACCTCCGACGGGTGTGTCGATGCACCCGACGCCACCGGCTTTCGAGGTGCGTCGAGTTCCTGGACTCGGTCGCCGGAAGAGAGTTTGTAACGTGTCGCCCCGTCGGACATCAGGACAATCACCACTCGCCGATTCTGATAACGCCCTTCCTCGGTCTTATTGTCGGCAATGGGATGATGCTCCCCATAGCCGATAGCCGCCATTCGGCGCGGATCGATGCCGTTGCTCATTAATTGGTTGACCACAACGGCGGCGCGCGCGGAAGACAACGCCCAGTTGGAAGGAAATTCGGCGGTGCTGATCGGCAGATTGTCGGTATGGCCCTCCACATGTATGGCGTTGTCGATTTCGCGGAAAATTTCGGACATTCGATAAAACATAGGCAGTGATTCCTTCGAAAGGTCAGCCTTGCCGCTGGAGAAAAACATCCCGCTCTTCATCTCCACCTCCACCCACAGATCATGGCGCTTGACGGCAACCAAATCGTCCTGGATGTACGGCGATAAAGCCGCTTCGATCTGGTCCGCCAGACTCTCCAGTTGAGCTTGCTCCGCCTTAAGATCCTCGCCCGCCAACTCGGCCATGCTCTCGGACGAAGTCGAACCGGCCGGCGTTGAGGGTTCGCCTAAAATGTCTTCCCCTTTCTTTAGCTGGCCGATTTGGATCGGTTCCAGCGTATGCCCGAGGTTATGGTCCTTCTGCGGTTCCTTGAACACCGCCGAGAGCGATTCTGACAGCACCCGATATTTGCCTTCGTTGACCGAAGAGATCGCATACATCACGACAAAAAACGCGAACAAGAGCGTAATGAAATCGGCATAGGAAACCAGCCAGCGCTCCAGGTTTTCATGCTCTTCTTCCGAATGTTTCCGTCGCGCCATACTCTTGTCACCCGTCCAGGAAACCGGTCAGCTTCATCTCGATGTTCCGCGGATTCTCGCCTTCCGCTATCGAGATGATCCCTTCCAGAATCAGTTCCCGCGCCTGGTTATTGGCTTGTGCCCTGGATTTCAATTTGTTGGCAATGGGCAGAAATATCAAATTGGCGAAACCGACACCGTAGATCGTCGCCACGAACGCCGTTGCAATGCCGCTGCCCAACTTGCTGGGATCCGACAAATTCTGCATCACGTGGATCAACCCCATTACCGCACCAATGATTCCGACGGTTGGCGCGTAGCCTCCCATGGCCTCGTACACCTTGGCCGCACTGATATCGCGTTGTTGCCGAGCGTATATTTCTACTTCCAAGCTGTCCCGTATAACCTCGGGCTCGTTACCGTCAACCAACAGCTGAAGCCCCTTTTTTGCCAGTGGTTCCTTCTCGCCGCTTATGAAGGTTTCCAAGCCGAGCAGCCCTTCCCGCCGCGCCAATGCGCTCCAACTGACAATTTTCTTGATTTGCTCCTTATGGTCTATTGGCGGAACTACAAAGACCCATTTGAGCATTTTGACGGCATAGAAAAACACCGCCGGCGGGGCCTGTAGCATGGTTGCGCCCAGCGTGCCGCCGAATACGATAATCATGGCCGGGGCATTCAGCAGTGAATTGATATGCCCACCCTCCAGCCAGTTGCCGCCTAGAACGGCGGCGAGCCCGAGAGTGACGCCGATAATGCTTAAAGGATCCATGCCTAAAGGTTCTTCAGTTCGTCGGCCATGTCATCGAGATCATATATGCAGTCGGCCAGGTTGCCGTCGACGATGGCTTTCGGCATGCCGTAAACAACGCAACTCTGCTCGTTTTGAGCCCAAACGACCGCACCTTTGGCTTTCAATTTTTCCGCGCCGAGCTTCCCGTCAGACCCCATGCCGGTCAGAACGATCGTGAGAACTTTGCCGGGCATGCTTTTGGCGATGGAACTAAACGTCACGTCGGCACTGGGGCGGAAATGTTCTCCGTTTCCGCTCTCCCGAATAACGATCGTCTTACGCGCCCTGTGCTCGCTCAACTCCAGTTGGAAACCTCCGGGCGCCAGAAGAGCGACACCGGGTCTGAGTTCGTCTCCGTCCTGAGCTTCCTTGACCCGAATCCGGCAAAGTTGATCCAGTCGCTCGGCAAAACTGGCGGTAAAGTTTCCCGGCATGTGCTGGATCAATATGATGGGAACCGAAGCGGTTTCGGGAATTTGCGTCAAAATTTTCTGTATAGCCACGGGGCCGCCGGTAGAGGCGGCGATTACCAGCAAACGAAAATCCCGGATCTGCGCTTTCGCAGCCGCCGGTCTGGTAACGGGCCGAGCGGTGACCGGTCTGGTCAACCGGCCGGACCGCCTTAACCTCGCCGCATGCTCGGCCAAGTCTCGAACACGGCGCCGCAAAATGCGCTTGGCCATGTCCTGATCTCCGCTGATTTCGTGCAACTGTTTGGGCATGAAATCCATCGCACCGGCTTCGAGTGCGTCCAGCGTCGCCTTCGCGCCCGCCTTGGTGGACGAGGAAAACATCAGAATCGGTGTCGGCTGATCTCTCATGATCTGGCGCGCCGCGGTAATGCCATCCATAACTGGCATATCCACATCCATGGTGATTACGTCCGGATTGAGGGATGCCGCCTTTTGCACGGCCTCGGCGCCATTGGCGGCGCTTCCTACGACCTCCATGTCACTGTCGATGCTGAGGATTTCGGTCAATCTACGGCGTATAAAGCCCGAATCATCCACCACCAAAACCCGGATTGTCATGAAAACCCCTTAGTTGCTCTATGGTTAACGCAACGGAGCGTACCGTTTCATCAAGCCGGGCACATCCAAAATGAGGGCGATTTTGCCATCGCCGGTAATCGTAGCGCCGGCCATTCCGGCTACGCCGTCGAGCTTAGCGCCTAAAGGCTTGATAACCACTTCCTCCTGCCCGACCAGGTGATCAACCACAAACCCTATGTGCCGTCCGACGACATTCACCACCACCACATGGCCGGAATCATTGGCCCGCTTTCTGTCATGCCGATAATCCGGAATCAGCCACTCCTTGAGATAAAACAACGGCAACGCTCGCTGCCGGACCAATACGACCAACTGCCCGTCTATCGTATTGGACTTCTTGAGATCGAGGTCGAGGATTTCGACGACGCTCGCCAGCGGCAGAGCGAAGGGCTGATTGTTCAGCTTGACCATCAAGGTCGGCATGATGGCCAAAGTCAGCGGCAACTTGATGGTAATACGGCTGCCCTTGCCCTTGTTCGAATCGATCGCTACCGAGCCGTTCATCTGGGCAATCCGGGTCTTGACCACATCCATCCCGACGCCTCTCCCGGAAATATCCGAAATCTCCGACTTGGTGGAAAAGCCGGGCATGAAAATCAAGTTGTAACATTCTTTGTCATCCATGCGCGCGGCACTTTCTTCGTCCATCAGCCCTTTTTCCACGGCCTTGCGCCGGAGCACGTCCGGGTCCATTCCCTTGCCGTCGTCCTCGATGGTCAACTCGATATGATTGCCCTCCTGAGAGGCGGTCAAAACGACCAAGCCTTCGCGGGGCTTGCCGGCCGCAACTCGCGCGTCGGGAGTCTCGATGCCGTGATCGACCGCATTGCGGACCAGATGCACCAGGGGATCGGCCAAAGCCTCGACAAGATTCTTGTCGAGATCGGTCTCTTCGCCGCGAAGCTCGAGCTGCACTTCCTTGTTAAGGCTTCTGGCCAAATCCCGCACGACGCGCGGAAAACGGCCGAACACCTTTTTGATCGGCTGCATGCGCGTCTTCATGACCGATAGCTGAAGGTCCGACGTCACCACGTCCAGATTGGCGACCGCTTTGGCGATCTCTTCGTCATTGAGGGCGGTCTTGAGGGTCTGAAAGCGGTTGCGGACCAAGACCAGCTCGCCCACCATGTTCATAATCTCATCCAGGCGCTGGGTGTCGACGCGAACCGTGGTTTCCACCGCCGAGGCGGCCGGCGCCTTAGCCGTCGTTTTGGTCGGGTTCCGCGCCGTACCGGGCATTTCGGTCGGCGCAGGGGGCACGGCGGCAGGACGCGCTATCTCCTTCTTCGGCACGCCGCCATGCCTGCCCTTGCCGTGGAGATTATCCAGCAGGCTCTCGAATTCGTCCTCCGTGATGTCATCACTCCCGGCTACGGGTTTCGGTGCCTCGGGGACCATGGCGCCCGGTATTCCACTGTGTTTACCCTTGCCGTGAAGCTCGTCCAACAGACGGTCGAACTCGTCCTCGGTGATTTCGCCGCCCGATCCGGTCTCCGGGGCCTTTGAAGCCGCCGTGTCGGGCACGCCGCCATGTTTGCCCTTGCCATGAATCTCATCCAGCAGGCGGTCGAATTCTTCCTCGGTAATTTCCTCGGAAACCGGACTCTTAGCTTCATTTGCCGGGGTGGATGATGACTGATTCGACTCCTCCGGCGCATCCGGCAATTGCCCGAACTCCGTCTCGGCCGGATCGTCGTCTTGAGCGGGTTCCAGCATCGCCGCAAGCGCCATCTCCACAACGTTCTGCGCGGACGGGACGATTTTGGAACTGGCCGGCCGAACAATTTCCGGTTCCGCAGACGTCCGGATTTGTGGGCCAGGACTTGGATTTTCTTTGGTTTCCGGCAGCGCAAGAATTTTCAGCCGGTTTATTAACGACGGATCAGCCGATTCGGGATCCTGCCCGAACCGAATGTCCCGAAACATGGAATTAACCACGTCCAAGACTTCCAAAATGACGTCCATCAAAGCCGGATCGGCGCGCCGCTCTCCCTGCCGAAGGACGTTGAACACATCTTCAGCGTTGTGGCAAACATCAACCAGGGCAGAGAGATTGAGAAAACCCGCCCCACCCTTGACGGTATGAAAGCCGCGAAAAATGGCATTCAATAAATCGTAATCGTCCGGTGACTGCTCAAGCTCAACCAACTGAGCATTGAGTTTTTCTAGGATTTCTCCGGCTTCCACCAGGAAATCCTGAACGATTTCATCGTCGAGATCGATCGCCATTACGCGCTACCTTCAGAAGCCTAAACTCGACAGCAAGCTGTCCACGTCGTCCTGACTGTGCACGGTATCCTTGTCCACACCCGGAACGGCAGGGCCAAGCGGTTGCGACTTAGCTTCCGGCACGCTTTCGCCGGAAGCCTTGAACCGACGCCCGGAAATCCGGATCAAATCGACCATGCTGTGCTCCAGGTCTTGAACAAGTTTGATCACGCGTCGAATAATCTGGCCGGTCAGGTCTTGAAATCCCTGCGCCATGAGCACTTCGGTGAGACTGCCCTGGATGGTCTGCAAATGCCCCGCGGAAACGTCGAAATAATCCGCCAGGTCTTGAGTCAACGATTTGAACTCCTCGTAAGGCATTTCCCGCTGGCGAAAACGTTGCCACCGGACGCCCAGCTCATTCGACTGCTCGTGGAGGCTCTCGGCAAAAGGCAAGATGGACTCGACGGCATTCAAGGTGGTGTTCGCCGCCTGCTCGGTCATGGTAATGACATAGTTGAGGCGCTCTTTGGCGTCGGGGATTTCCTTCTCCGTCAAATCGGCGATCTTCTCGTCCAGCGAAAAATTCGCCAGCGTGTCATGTAGCTGCCGGGTCAATTTACCGACTTCTTGAAACATCAAGGTTTCCCGAACTCGACCGATCTCATCGAGAATACGGTCGGCCAACTCGTCGTCACCTTGCTCCAAAGCCGCCAGAAGTGCCCGCGCCTGCTCGATCCGCCCGTCGGCGGACGGTTGATTGTCAGTCATTAGCCGCCCCAAAGGTTTGATCAGGCTTCCAGGCGTTCGAAAATCTTTTCGATCTTCTCTTGCAGGGTAGCCGCGGTGAAAGGCTTGATCACATAGCCGTTTACGCCGGCCTGTGCCGCTTCCACAATCTGGTCCCGTTTCGCCTCGGCGGTCACCATCAATACGGGCAACTGAGCCAGATTGGGATCGGCGCGTACCGCACGCAGCAGATCGATACCCGTCATTCCGGGCATATTCCAATCGGTGATCAGAAAATCGATCCCCCCCGACTGCAGCTTCGGCAAAGCGCTCTGTCCATCGTCAGCCTCAAAGATGTTGTTGAACCCGAGCTCCCGCAGCAGGTTTCTGATGATCCTTCGCATGGTGGAAAAGTCATCCACAACCAGGATTTTCATATTCTTATTCAAGGACCCTCACCTCGCATTCCGGTTGACCATCTTCTGTTAACTGTTCGTTATATGAGCTTCAGGCTTGCACGGCCTTACGCCGCCCTTTTGCACGGGCTCCGGCGGATTGCTCCGCATCCAGCCAGCCCTGCATCCTCGCCCGTAGGCGCAGCATGGCTTGGCTTTGAACCTGACAAACCCGGGATTCGCTGACGCCCAGCACTTCGCCGATTTCGCGCAGGTTGAGTTCCTCCTCGTAATAGAGCGAAATCACCAGCCGTTCCCGCTCCGGCAAACCCGAAATGGCATCCGCCAGAGCCTCCGCAAACCCGGATTGGGTCAATGCTTCGATGGGCGGCGAAGCCGAATCCGCACACTCGTCCAGGGCTGAATCGCCGGCCTCCAACAGCTCTTCGATGCTGAAGATGCGACAGCTCAAAGCATCCTGAAGAACCTGGTGGTATTCGGAGACCGAAAGCCCTAAATACTCGGCGACTTCCGCATCGCGGGCGTCGCGGCCGGTTCGGGCCTCGATGGCCCGCATCGCTTCGGCCACATCGCGAGCCTTGCGATGAACCGAGCGCGGCGTCCAATCGTAGCGTCTGAGCTCATCCAGCATGGCGCCGCGTATCCGAATTCCCGCATAAGTTTCGAAGCTCGCGCCTTGAGCGTGATCGTACTGGCGGGCCGCCTCCAGCAATCCCACCATGCCGGCCTGGATCAAGTCCTCCACTTGCACGCTGGAAGGCAGCCGGCTCATGAGATGGTAGGCGATCCGCTTGACCAGCGACGCATGCTGCCCGACGATGGCATCCACGCCGGGCGCTTGTACCGAGGCGTACAAGGCGATGCCGTTCATAAGGCTGCCGCGCTGGTGTACTGAATCATCCGCTCGACGAAAAACTCCAGCCGACCGCTGGTTTGTTCCGAAATCGGCAGGGCATCCGTTTTCAGCGCCAGGGCGCGAAACGCCTGCGCCGCTTTACTGTGAGGATAGGCGACAGCCACGGGGGTTTGCCTTTGGACCGCCTTCCGCAATTGCTCGTCCCGAGGCACCGCGCCCAAGAAATTGAGGGCCACGTCGAGATAACGGTCCGTCACCCGGCACAGCTTGCTGAATAGCGCCTGCCCTTGCTGAAAATCTTGAACCATGTTGGTCAAGATCTGGAACCGACAAACCCCGTAGTCCCGATTCAACAACTTGATGAAGGCGTAGGCGTCGGTGAGCGATGTGGGCTCGTCGCAGACCACCAGAATGATGTCCTGGCAGGCACGCGCGAAATTGACCACGCCCCCCGAAATGCCCGCCGCCGTGTCCACCAGCAGCACGTCGATATCCTGATTCATCTCCCCGAATGCGCGAATCACGGCCGCTTGTTCCGCGGAGTTGAGTTCCGACATGCGCTGAATGCCGGACGAGGCCGGCACGATTTTCAGGCCCGAAGGCCCTTCGACGAGGATTTCATCCAGGGTGCGCTCGCCGCTCAACACGTGGGACAAATTGAACTTCGGCTGCAGTCCCAACAGTACATCCACGTTCGCCAGCCCCAAATCGGCATCCAGCAGGACCACTTGCCGACCGAGTTCGGATAGGCAGACACCGAGATTGACGGCGACATTGGTCTTGCCAACGCCTCCCTTGCCGCTGCTCACGGCCAGAACGCGCACCGGTCTAGGCTGTGCCATACGTCGAATTCCGTCGGCCTGATCTGTGTCAAACATTCGCATGGACTACCCAGTCTTCGTAGGAAGGCGCCGGGGCGCCGACTTCCTCGGCATCGGACCGCTCGGCAAAACACCGGTTTAATAATAGATGAGTTCTCGCCACGTGCAGGTCTTCCGGGACCTGCTGCCCATCGCACACAAACGCGACGGGGAGCCGGTTTTCCACCACGGTGGATACCGCGGCGCCCAGCTGGCCAGTTTCATCCAGCTTGGTCAGAATGCAGGCTTCCGGAGAAAAGCCGCGGAAGGCCTCCACCGCTTCCTGCATCGCGCGCAGCTGGCTGGCCGCGGACATGACCAGGTACGATTTGATGGGCATCTCGGTACGGCTGAACAACGCGACTTGCTCGGCCAAGCGCCGGTCCCGCTGCCCCATGCCGGCTGTATCGATGAGCACGAGACGCTTATCGTAAAACCCGGACAGCAATTGACGCAGATCCTCGATACTGGACGCGGCCCGGACCGGCACGTCCAGGATGCGGCCATAGGTGCCGAGTTGCTCATGGGCTCCGATGCGGTAGTTGTCCGTGGTGATCAGTGCGATTTGCCGGGGTCCATGCTTGAGCCTGAACCGGGCCGCCAGCTTCGCGATCGTCGTCGTTTTCCCGACACCCGTCGGCCCGACCAGCGCGACGACGCCGCCGTAGTCGAGCAGATTGTCTTCGGCGAGCGGAATCTGCCGTGCCAAGACGTGCTGACTGGCTTGCCACGCCACGTCGGCATCGTTGACGCTGCCCAATCGCTCGGCCAGTTCCAGGCTGATTTTCTTGGAGAACCCGAGTGCGCTGAAACGACGCAGCAGATCCAGTCGGGTCGGGCTTCGGCTCGCCGCAGCCTGCCATCCGGTTTCGCTCAAATGGGCATCGATCACGCGCCGCATCTGTCTGAGTTCCCGCTGCATCTCCTTGAGCGCCTCGGCATCGACGCTCGGCTTGACGGAATCCGGCTGTCTCGCAACCGCCGCGGCCGAGCGATCTTGCCGGGGCTGGAAAACCGGCTTTCCGGCAATGGGCCCGGCCGCAGCACCGTCCTGTTCAACCCGTTTCGCCGCTTGAGGGGCTGGCCTGCTAACATTCTCCGTGGCTACCGAACCCGTCCCCAATGCGGCGGCAGAGGTGTTACCTAAAGCCTCTCGAAAAGCGCCCTCGGCACGGCGCTTCGTGTCCGTTTCGACTTTCGCGAAAGGCTCGGCATCGCCTCCCGAAGCACCGGCCGGTTCGCCGCGCAGCTCCGGCTTCGAGCGGTCCAAAAGCAACTGCTCGTCAAAATCGCGGGCCGCCACGATTTCCACGCCGCCGTCCACTTTTCGGTTGGACAAAATGACGGCGTCAGGCCCCTGCTCTTCGCGGACCATACGGATCGCTTGACGAATATCGGGTGCGAAATATCGTTTGATCTTCATGCCTATGCCCCAAGTCTTTCAGAAGCCGTCCAAAAATCGCCGTAAACAACACTGGCAAGCTCAGCAGGGTTTTCGGCTGCTCAGCCGCGCTGGCCTATACTCGCCACCACCCTAACTTGCCGATCCTCCGGAATCTCGTTGTAAGCCAGAACATTGAGTCCGGGAATGGAATGGCGCACGAAGCGCGCCAACCACGACCGTACCGGCGACGACACCAGCAAAATGGCGGGATGTCCCTCCATCTCCAGTTTCTGCGCCTTCTCTTCCAAGGATTTGTGAAGCTGCTCCGCCAATCCCGGCTCGATACCGGCGCCTTCCTGCCCGGCCGTTTGCAGTATTTTTTGCAACAACTGTTCCAGGTCCGGGTCCAAGGTCAGAACCAGGATCTCTTTCTCCATGCCACTGATTTTCTGAACGATTAACCGCCCCAGAGCCGCACGTACCACAGCCGTCAAAACGCCGGGATCTTGGCTTCTGCCGCCGAACTCCGCCAAAGTTTCGGCGACGGTCCGCATATCGCGGATCGGCACGTTCTCCTGAAGGAGGCTTTGCAGCACTTTGACGATGACGCTGAGGGGCAGGGTTTTCGGTGTCAGATCCTCGACCAGCCGTGGCATCGATTTGGCGAGGACGTCGAGCAGTTGCTGCGCTTCCTGATGTCCGAACAGTTGGTGAGCATGGGACTGCAGCAAATGGCTGAGATGCGTGGCCACCACCGTGCCGGGATCGACCACGGTATAACCTAGTGTTTGGGCATGGTCGCGCTGATCCGGATCGATCCAAACGGCCTCCAAGCCGAAAGCGGGATCTTTGCCCTCGACGCCTTTCAGCGTTCCGTAAACCCGTCCGGGGTTGATGGCCATCAGACGCTCCGAAAACACTTCGGCCTCCCCCACGATGACGCCTAGCAAGCTGATGCGATAAGCGTTGGGGGTCAAATCCAGATTGTCCCGGATGTGCACGGAGGGAATCAGGAATCCGAGATCCTGGGACAACTTTTTGCGCACGCCCTTGATCTTCGACATGAGCTGCCCACCCTGATTTTTGTCAACCAGCGGGATGAGCCGATAGCCCACTTCCAGCCCGATGAGATCGACCGGCATGACATCGTCCCAACCGAGCTCTTTCGCTTCGGGCGCCGCCGACGGCTTGGGCGCGATCCGCATTTCCGCCAACTCGCGCTCCCGCCGCTGGCGCTTGAGAATGGAATAAGACGAGGCGCCCATGGCCCCGGCCAGGAGCAGAAAGGCGAGATTCGGCATGCCCGGTATCAGGCCCAAAAGCCCGACCACGCCCGCGGAAAGCCCCAAAGGTCTGGGATCGGCAAAAAACTGGGCGCTGAACTGGGCGCCGATGTTCTCGCTGCTGCTGGAAACCCGGGTCACGATCATGGCCGATCCGACCGACAACAGCAAAGACGGGATCTGAGCCACCAGACCGTCGCCGATGGTGAGCAGCGTGTAATTGTGCAAGGCTTCGGAAAACGGCAGCCCATGCTGCAGCATGCCGACGATCAAGCCGCCGATGACGTTGATGAGCAAAATGAGGATACCGGCCACGGCGTCTCCCCGGACGAATTTGCTGGCGCCGTCCATCGATCCGTAGAAATCCGCTTCGCGCGATACTTCCTGACGCCTCGCCCGGGCTTCCTCCTGATTGATGAGACCGGCGTTGAGGTCCGCGTCGATCGCCATCTGCTTGCCCGGCATCGCGTCCAAGGTGAACCGGGCGCTGACTTCCGACACGCGCCCGGCGCCCTTGGTCACGACCACGAAGTTGATGATGACCAGAATGACGAACACCACCAAACCCACGGCGTAATTGCCCCCGATCACGAATTCGCCGAAAGCCTCGATCACCTTGCCGGCCGCGTCGGGACCTTTGTGCCCTTCCAGCAGGACGACGCGGGTCGAGGCCACGTTGAGACTCAGCCTGAGGAGAGTGGCGACCAGCAGGACCGACGGAAACACGGCGAAATCCAAAGGGCGCAGCGTGTAAATCGTCACCAGCAGGATCAGGAGCGAGAACGCGATGTTGAATGTAAACAGCAGATCGAGAATGAACGGCGGCAGCGGCAGCACCATCATCATCATCATGAGGAGGATGACGAGTGGTGCGCCCAGGCCGAGCTTGCCGACGACTTTGATTCTTTCTAATACCGTTGCGGCCATGACGAAAACCGTGCGAAACCTTCAGTGACACCGAGGGCAATCACTTTTCGTGCCGACCGGCCGTGAAACGGGAAGCCGCGAAGAAAATGCAGGCGATACGCGGGTTATGGGTCGCCGGATTTGCGCAAGAACTCTTCGGGTACCTCGAATTCGGTCGGCGGCGTCGGAATGTCGCCGCCGAAAACCCGGGCCGCTTTGAGTTGGTAGACGTAAGCCAGAACCTGGGCGACCGCGAAATATAGACCGGCAGGTATTTCGCGGCCCAGATCGGTGGACGCATAGAGCGCGCGGGCGAGGGGCGGCGCGGACAGGAGCGGCACGCGGGCGCCGACGGCCAGGTTCCGGATCTGCGCCGCCACCAGATCCGCGCCCTTGGCGACCACCCGGGGTGCTTTCATGCTGGCCTGGTCGTATTTCAAGGCCACCGCGTAGTGAGTCGGGTTGGTCACGATAACATCCGCCTTCGGCACCTCATCCATCATCCGGCGACGCGCCAGTTCCATCTGCAAACTGCGAATCCGACTTTTGACCTCCGGCTTGCCTTCGAGATCGCGCATTTCGTCCTTGACTTCCTGGCGCGTCATCTTCAATTGGCGCTTGTAACTCCAAAGCTGGAAAGGCACATCCAGAATCGCGATTAACCCTAAGGACGCACACAGCCAGAACATGGAGGTTATGATCAAGTGCGCGGTCTTGTCGACCGCCGGAAACAAAGACTGGCGGCTGAGACCTATAAGATCGTCGAAATAAGCCATCAGCAGCCCGGCCGTCACAAAGCCGATCAGGAGAAACTTGAGAACCGACTTCACGACTTCCGCGAAGGCCTGCATGGAAACCATGCGGGCTAAGCCCGTCATGGGATTGAGCTTTTCCAGCTTGGGCATGAGGTTTTCGCCGCTGAAATTCCAGCCCCCCAGCACCATGGGAGCGGCCAGCGCGGCCAGCACGGTCAAACCGAGAATAGGAAGCAGGAGCTGGCCTGCCGCCAGCAGATCCCGACCGAGATGGGCGATCGGCGCCGCGGGATCGAAAAGATCGCGGCGACTCAGACGGAAATCGCCCTCCATCACGTTCCACAGGCTTTGCACCATGCCGCCGCCGAACGCGAACATCGCCACCGAGCCGGTCAGCAGAAGAACCAGGGTGTTCAATTCGCGGGAGCGCGGGATCTGTCCTTTTTTCCGCGCATCGCTCAGCCGTTTACTGGTAGGGTCTTCTGTGCGTTCCTGATCGGATTCCTCGGCCATAACGCACCGTCCTACCGCAAAATCGCGGTCATCAATTGATAACCTTCGTCGAGAAAACCGGAGAAAAGGCTTAAAACGTCCGGCAGGCTGATTCCGATCAGAAACAGACCCAAGCCCAAGCTGATCGGGAACCCCACCGAGAAGATATTAAGTTGGGGCGCCGCGCGACTGGCGACGCCGAATCCCAAATTGACCAACAGCAAGGCCGTCACCAACGGCAGCGAAAGCAGGACTCCGGCAGCGAACAACCGGCTGGCCCATAGCGCCAGCCGCCGCATGCCGTCAGCGCTCAATCCCTCGAATCCCACCGGAACCATCTGAAAGCTGTCGACGAGCAGCCGGATCAGCATCAGATGTCCGTCCATGGCGAGGAACAGCAGCGTCGCCAAGATTTGGTAAAACTGGGCGATTACCGGAACCTGCACGCCGGTCTGCGGATCGACCATCGACGCGAAACCCAGCCCCATGCTGTAGGCGATGCCCTGCCCGCCGAAAACGATGGCCTCGAACACCAGGTGCAAGACAAAACCGATCGCGAGGCCAATTAGAAATTGCTGAATGGCGATCCAGAAACCGGCCAGGCTGAACAGGGCCGCGTCGGGCATGGCCGGCAACATCGGCGAGATCAGCCAGGTGATGGACGCCGCCAGCATGACGCGGACCCGCACCGGCACCGTATGGCCGGTAAAAACCGGGATCGCAAGAAACAGGGCGCTGACGCGCAAAAACGGCCATGCGACGCCAGCGACCAAGGTCAGGAGCTGGCTTTCGCTGAACTGCACCGGCGTTTCAACCGATCAGACTGGGGATGCTGCGAATCAACGACCGGGTGTAATCGATCAGGAGTTGCAGCATCCAAGGCCCGGCCAGCATCAGCACGATCGCCATGACGATGAGCTTGGGCACGAACGTGAGCGTCATTTCGTTGATCTGCGTGGCCGCCTGGAACAAGGCGATCACCAGGCCCACGGCGAGCGTCGCCAACAGCATGGGCGCGCTGATTTGCATGGTGACGGTCATCGCCTGCTGGCCCAGGGCGGCAATCGTTTCGGGTGTCATTTCGAGCTTATTCGACGAAAAAACTGGCCGCTAGCGTCTCGACCACCAGCGCCCAGCCGTCCACCAGAACGAACAGCAACAGCTTGAAGGGCAGCGAAATGATCATGGGAGACAGCATCATCATACCCATCGACATCAAAATGGTGGCCACCACCAGATCGATGATCAGAAACGGCAAAAACAAAAGAAAGCCCATTTGAAAGGCCGTCTTCAGCTCGCTCGTCATGAAGGCCGGCACGAGCAAGGAAAACGGCGTTTCCTCGGGACTGGCGATGTCCTGCTTGCCGGAAATTCGCGCGAAGACCTCCAAATCCGTTTCCCGCGTCTGCCTGAGCATGAACTGCCGGAACGGAACGGCGGCACGCTGAAGGGCCGCGCCGGGCGCAAGCTCTTCTTTCATGTAAGGCTGCAAGGCCTGTTCGTTCACCTGCTCGAAGACCGGCAGCATGGTGAACAAGGTCAGAAATAGCGAAATGCCGAGCAACACCTGATTATTGGGCGTTTGCCCGGCGCCCAGGGCCTGCCGCAATATGGCCAGGACGATCATGATGCGGGTAAACGAGGTCATGCTGAGCAACAGCGTAGGCAGTACGGTCAGCGCGGTCATCAGCGCCAGCACCTGTATCGTTACCGTATAGGTCTGGCCGCCCTGGCCGTTGGCGGCCATGGTGAAAGCCTCGATGCCCGGAGCGCCTTGAGCGGAAGGGATCACCAGCCCAGAAAGGGCCGCAATCATCCCGAGAGACGTTACGGCGAAGCGCAGCCGGCGGTTCATGACCGCCGCCCCATCAACTCGTGCAAACGCTCGGCGAATGAGCCATTTGCCTCGGCTGCCGGCGCTCCGGTCTCGACCGGAATGATTTCCGAATTTTCCAGCACGCACAGGGTCTCGACCCGTCCGGGCGCCACCCCCAGCACCAATTGTTTCCCCCCCGCCTGCAGCAACACGGCTCTTTCCCGCGATCCCAGCGACACGGCGGCCAATACGCGAAAGCTTCCGGGCGCGAGCCGCGAGAACGTGCCGAATCGCCGCAGCAGCCAAGCCAGCGCGAGAATAACCGCCAGTACCGCCACCAATCCGGCCAGACTCTTCGCCATATCCACCGAAGGCAAAGCCTTGGGCACGGCTGGGGCGGTCTCGGCCAACAGCGCCGGCGACAGCAGCAACGATACCGCGGTAAAGAAACGCGCCGTCATTTCAGCTTTCTCACCCGTTCCGCGGGACTGATTACATCGGTGAGGCGGATACCGAACTTGTCGTTGACCACCACCACCTCGCCGTGGGCGATCAAGGTGCCATTCACCAGCACATCCATGGGTTCGCCCGCCAGCCGGTCCAATTCGACGACCGAGCCCTGCGTCAACTGCAACAGATTGCGGATGTTGATCTTGGTGTGCCCTATTTCCATCGCTATGGTCACCGGGACGTCCAGCAGCACATCCAGATTGATGTCCTCCGTCCTCGCCGCGCCATTCGCAGGAGAGGTTTTCGCAAGGTCCTCGAAAGTCGCGGGTTCCGGTCTCGGAGCCGCCGGCTGGGAAGGGGGCTCCGCCATTTTTTTGGCGACCTCTTGCTGCTCCAGCAGGGCCGCCGCCCAGTCGTCGGCGAAATCGTCGGACTCGCCGGCCGGCTCTCCTCCGTCGACCGGCACCTCGAATTCTTCTTCATTCATGTCATTCAACTCCGCTTCCCAATACCCCGATTAAGCGCTCTTTGTCGCCGCTGGTGCGGCTGATCTTCTCCAGAATCTGCACGGCATAATTGCCCCTTGATACCCCGATCTTGCCCCGGAACACGGGCACGTCGTCCACAACGACCGAAATCATCTCCGGCATTTCGATCGGAATGACGTCTCCCGCCTTTAGCCGCAGCATGTCCTCCAGGGACAAGGTTTTTTCGACCAGGGTGCTGTGCAATTCAATTTCGGCGTCCAGGATTTCCGCTTGCAGTGCCGTACGCCAGCGGTCGTCCGAATCGTCGCTTCTATCCCCTTGGATGCCTGCATCCAGAAGTTCCCGGATCGGCTCGATCATGGAATACGGCAGGGTGACGTGCAGGTCGCCTCCGCCGCCCTCCAGTTCGATATGTATGGTCGAGATCACAACAACCTCGGCGGGGCTCACGATGTTGGCGAACTGCGGGTTCACTTCCGAACCCAGATATTCGAACTCGATCGGCATGACCGGCGCCCAGGCTTCCTTCATATCCTTGAAAATCAATTCGAGCAGGATGCGGATGATCCGCATCTCGGTCGGCGTGAATTCGCGTCCCTCGATCTTGTTGTAGAACTGGCCGCTGCCGCCAAAAAAATTGTCCACGACCGTGAACACCAGAGTCGGCTCCATGACCATCAATCCCCGCCCCCGCAAAGGGCTGAGCCTGACCACGTTGAGATTGGTGGGCACGAAGAGGCTGTGCACGTACTCCGAGAATTTCAGAATCTGGACGCCCGAAACCGAAATCTCCGCGGAACGCCGCAGCAAATTGAATAGGCTGATGCGGAAATGACGGACGAAGCGGTCGTTGATCATTTCCAGCGTGGGCATCCGCCCGCGCACGATGCGGTCTTGACTGGTGAAGTCGTAAGCCCGTGCCTCGCCGCTTCGAAAGTCGAGCTCCGATTCGGTGTTGATGTCTCCGTCGTCGACGCCGTGCAGAAGAGCGTCGATTTCTTCCTGAGTTAAGAGATCATGAACGGCCATGGCTATTGCATGATGAAACCGGTGAAAAAGACCTCTTCGGCGCCTTCTTTCTTGCCCGTTTGCTTCGATACTATCGCGTTGATTTCCTCGAGCAGCTTGCCCCGAAGCGCATCCTTGCCTTCGATCGTCTTCAGTGTCGCGGGATCCTGGCCGCTCAACAGCAAAAGCACGTTGTTGCGGATCATCGGAGTATGTTTTTTGATGGCGTCGACGACCGTTTGATTTTTGGAGGCCACGCTAAGGCTGATCTGAAGCAGGCGCGCGTCCGGATTGCTCTTGAAATTGACGACGAATGCCGGGTCCAGTACGTGGTAGATCATGGGCAGAGCGTCCGCTTCATCGCCATGCGACTCCGCGACGGCCTCCGCCTGCTGCGGCGGAAAGATCCCCAAAAAATAAAGCGCCGCGAATACGGCAACGAGCGTCCCCAGCACAGCCCCCAGGACGATGAAAATAATACTCTTGGATGACTTTTTCTTTTCTTCGCCCAAATCCAGCTTATCTTGTTGCGCCATCGTGGTTTCCCGGAGTTTTTCGCTATCAGCAGCAACAATAATGCCCACGAAAAAAGCTTAGCATCGACAAGGCATTAGCAGGACCTGAACGTTTTTCGTCACGGCACTGAAGGGTAAAGTTTAGCGTCGCGCCAAAATTCAGACGCTTGGAAACCGAAGGGAAATAATTGCTCAAGGCTCAAAGGACGAGGTCAAACCCGACAAGCATTACTGCCGGTTTGAAAAAGAGCGGGGCTGCGGCAATAGAACAGGTATTTAGATACAGAGGACTAAAAAGGGATCGGCATAATCCGTATCAACCGGCTAAGCCGATCCCTCAAGCACTATGGAATCGAGATTGACGATCCGGTCCAGCGTTAATTTAAAAGCGTTCCGGTAATACTGGTGAATACATTTTGGCCGGTACACGCATCGATTGTACCCATTACGGTAAGAGTTCCGCCGGTAACGCCGCTGAATAGTCCAGTATTCCCGGGAGCATCGATAATAGGCCCTACTGTCAGTCGAGGCGCCTTGACATACATGATTTCCGTGACCTCCCATTTACAGGGATATGCTTCCACTACCGGCGAGAAACTAACCGGCGTATCTCCGTCCGTGCTCAGCCGGGACAGTTCTGAGTTCAATGAGTCGGTGGTACATGTGATGACATGACGAAGATGGCTGGGGGCCACGAGAGGCTGGCCTGTCGGAAGCGATACCCCCGGAACGACCTGCAGGTCATATCCTTTTCCCAAAACAGCACATGTCAGCGTCGTTTTACCTTCCAGTTTTACAACCATTTCTCCAAGCTGGGTATCGCCCTCGAGTACAATCGGCTGCTGGTTCACGTCCACTATAGCCGGCCAATTGATATCGTCACCTCCCAAATCGCCGTAATAAATCGAGGCTTCCATAACCGTTTGAGTGCGCCCCCCCCCTGATTTAATCACCATATCCGCAGAAGCGGAGGCCGAAACAATCATCCCAACAGTTACGCAAGCGGTAATTACAGAAGCTTTTTTAAACATTTTTTTCCTTGTAATTGATGGACAAACAAAAGCGCGACTGAACCCCGAAGATCGTGTTGTTCCCCCGCCACATCAAGATAGCAGCTTACTTCGACCTCAGCCATAACAAAGACTTACCGAAACGGACTAAGTGTCCTTCGATCAATCATCGACATCCGGCCCCCGGGACCGGAATACATTGTCAAAGGATCATCATACAAGGCAGAATTGGGCGGACGAAGAAAATCAAGTCACCGGGAACAAAGCCTGAAGAAAAAAGAAATCCCGGTTAACAAACCCGCAACATCATCCACTCAAGAGGAAGGCCATATGGATAGCAAGATTCATCACCGTGTCGTCGTTGTCGGCGGTGGCGCTGCCGGACTCGGCATCGCAGCCCGTCTGCTGCATGCCGGGGTAACGGATGTCGCAGTCATCGAGCCGTCCGACAAACATTATTACCAACCTTTCTGGACATTCGTCGGAGGCGGAGTCGTCAATCGCGAGCAGTCGGTTAAACCGATGGCCGATTTGATTCCCACAGGCGCCACCTGGATTCGCGACGCCGCCGCGGAGTTCGATCCTGCCAATAATTCGCTGAAAACCCAGGGCGGCAAGGAGGTCGGCTACGACTATCTGGTCGTCTGTCCGGGGCTCCAGATCGACTGGGACAAGATCCCGGGAGTAAAGGAAGCGGTGGGCAAGGACGGAGTTTGCAGCAATTACAGCTACGACACCGTCAACAGCACCTGGGAAAACATCCGGAACTTCAAGGGCGGCAATGCCGTGTTCACGTTCCCGCCGCCGCCCATCAAATGCGCCGGAGCGCCGCAGAAAATCATGTATTTGGCCGAGGATTATTTCCGCAAGCACGGGATTCGCGACAAATCCCGCGTCGTCTATTACTGCGCCACGCCCACCATCTTCACCGCGCCCAAATACGCCGCCGCTCTCATGGAACAGGTGGTGAAACCGCGCAATATCGAGGTCCATTTCAAGCACAACCTGGTGGAACTGCGCCCCACTGCCAAGGAGGCGGTATTCAAAAACCTGGACACCGGAGAAAGCGTCGTTCAGCCCTACGACATGATTCACGTGGTGCCGCCCATGAGCGCTCCGGATTTCATCAAGAAAAGCCCGCTCGCAAACGAAGCCGGATGGGTGGACGTGAACAAGGACACCGCGCAGCACGTCCGCTATCCCAACGTGTTCAGCCTGGGCGATGCGAGCAGTCTGCCCACGTCCAAGACGGCGGCCGCGATCCGGGCGCAAAGTCCGGTTTTGATCGCGAATCTCCTGTCGGTCATGAACAGCGGACAGCCGGTGGCCAAATACGACGGCTACACATCGTGCCCGCTGATCACCGCTTACGGCAAATTGATCCTGGCCGAATTCGACTACGACCTGAAGCCCAAGGAAACCTTCCCCTTCGACCAGGGCAAGGAGCGCTACAGCATGTATCTCTTAAAACGGTACATCATTCCGGTGATTTACTGGCAGGGCCTGCTCAAAGGCTATAAATGGCCTCACCTAGGCAAGGCGTAAACCGGTGCCTCGCGCCGTAGGAAGGGCAAAGTCCGTAGGCTGGGATAAAGTTTTGCGGAATCCCAGCTTGATCCAGTATCTGCGGTCCTGAAAATGCTGGGTCTCGTTCCTCGACCCAGCCTACCGTGCTAATCGGTAAACCGGGCGAAAGGCCTGCTCGACAATGCTTCCAGCAGGCCTTTTTTCTGCCATGCAGAGCCTTGATCGAATGACAACAAGACCAAACTGACCACCCTGTGCTCCGCCTTTACCAATCCGACAAGCTGGAATTTCTTGCCGAACTGTTGACGGCGGACAGCACATCACCGATCTCCCCTTTCGAGCCGGAAATCATCATCGTTCAAAGCCAAGGCATGGGACGCTGGCTGTCCCTGCGCCTTGCGGAACAGCTCGGCATCTGCGCGAACGTCCGCTTTCTGCTGCCGGCCTCGTTCGTCTGGGACCTACTCCGGCAATTCTTCGGCGAACTCCCGAGACGCTCGGCGTTCTCCTGCGAGGTGCTCACCTTCCGCATCTTCGACTGGCTGGGACGATCCGCAAATTTGGAACGCACTCCGCGCCTTTTCGGGTATCTGCTAAACGGCGATGAGCTTCGCCGGTTCCAACTGGCCAAACGGATCGCCGACCTGTTCGACCAATACCTGATCTACCGGGCGGACTGGATCGAGGCCTGGGAATGCGGCGAAACGCTCGGTTTGGGCGGCGACGAGGAGTGGCAAGCCCTATTGTGGCGCGACCTGAGTTCGGGGGAAGCCGCACCCCACCGCGCGCGCTTCATGAATGAGCTGCTGTCGGCGCTCGAATCCGACTCGGCAACCGACCGGCTACCCGGGCACATCAATGTATTCGGTATCTCGTCGTTGCCACCGGCCTTTCTGGATGTGCTGAATGCACTCACCAAGCATACCGAAATCAATCTGTACGCGATCAATCCCTGCCGCGAGTACTGGGGCGAAATCCGGGACGACCGGGAAATCGGCCGCGTGGCCGGAGAACGCCCGCCTGAGGATTTGTACCTCGAAGTGGGGCATCCTTTGCTGGCATCGCTCGGGAAACAAGGCCGCGAATTTTTCGATCATCTGGCCGAACATTCGGAGCTGTACAGTCTGTTCCAGGCCGAACCGCCGCGCGATTCGATGCTGCACATTCTCCAGGCCGACATTGTGGAACTGGTCGACCGCCGTGTCGCCGGACGATTGCCCGTACAACCCGACGACCGCTCGCTGCAAGTCCATGCCTGCCACAGCCCGATGCGCGAAGTCGAAGTCCTGCACGATCAGCTTCTGGCGCTGTTCGACCTGAATCCGGAATTGAAGCCGGGCGACGTGGCCGTGCTGACGCCCGATATCGAGCGGTACACGCCTTATATCGAAGCGGTATTCGCCGAGAGCCGCGACACCCCGATGATCCCTTTCAGCATCGCCGACCGCGGTTTGGCGCACGAACAGCCGCTGCTGGATACTTTTCTCGCCCTGCTCGATCTGCCCGAAAGCCGGTTTGCGGCGGACACGACGCTTGGCTTTCTGGAACAACCCGCCATTCAGCGCCGTTTCAGGCTATGCGAAGACGACCTCCCCGTGATCCACCACTGGGCGCGGTCGGTCGGCACCCGCTGGGGACGGGACGGTGCCCACAAAACCGAATACCGGCTGCCGAACATTCCGCGCCACACCTGGCGTGACGGGTTGCAGCGCTTGATGCTGGGGTATGCCCTGCCGCAGGAACTGGCCGGCGACGGCCTTCCTTTATTCGCCAAGACCCTGCCTTACGACGACATCGAAGGCAGCCGGGTTTTGATTCTGGAGCGGTTCGCGGAATACCTGGAAACCCTGTTCGAATGGGCGGACCGGCTCAAAGCGAAGTTGCCGCTGACGGAGTGGGTCGAGCGATTGAATGCGCTCATCGATCAGCTGTTCGATCCGCGGAACGAGGATGAATCGGTCCTGCTTCAACTGCGCGGTACGCTCGATCTGTTGCGGGAACTCTCGGGGCAAGCCGTCTTCCGCGAGCCGGTCGGGATACGGGTCGTCAAGCGCTGGCTCGCCGACCGCTTTTGCCAGCCCTCGGGCGCCGGCGGGTTTCTGACGGGCGCGGTCACCTTCTGCGCCATGGTGCCGATGCGCAGTCTGCCGTTCAAGGTCATCGCCGTGCTCGGCCTGAACCACGACAGCTTTCCGCGCCAGCGGCATCCCCCCGATTTCGACCTGATGGCGAAGCATCCCCGCCGGGGAGACCGCTCCCGCCGGCTGGACGACCGTTATCTCTTCCTGGAAACGCTGCTGTCGGCCCGCGAAGTCCTTTATCTCAGCTATGTGGGCCGGAGCATCCGCGACAACGGCGAGCTGCCGCCCTCCCCTTTGGTTTCCGAACTCATCGACGTGGTGAAACAAAGCTGCGAGCTGGCCGAGGGTGATATCGAGACCCACCTCGTTACCGAGCATCCTTTGCAGCCGTTCGATCCCGGCTATTTCAAGGACGATCCCCGGTTGCCGGGCTTTTCATCGGCCTGGCTAGTCGCGGCCCGCCTGATCGGACGGGGTGAGAAGCAGCCCGCGCCGTTGTTCGCCGGTACCCTTCCGGAACCGGAGGATGAATGGCGCACGGTCGATCCGGAGAGCCTCGCCTATTTTTTCGGCAATCCGGCCCGTTATTTGTTGCGGCGGCGGCTGAACCTGATCTTGGGGGGTGCAAATGCGGAGTTCGAAATCCGCGAACCTTTTGCGCTGGACTACCGGACGAGAAACCAGGTCCGACAGAACCTGCTGCATGCCTTGGCGCATGATCGAAAGCCGCAGATCGCGCTGCAGTTGGCCGACGCTCAAGGCCTGTTGCCTCATGGCCAATTCGGCGAGGCGCTGCACGGCAAGGAACAACGGCTGGTCGAAAGCTTCGCCGTCAAACTGCTCCCGGATCTCGTCAAACCGCGCTTCGAGCCGCTGCCGGTGGATTTCGAGGCAAACGGCCTGCGCCTGCTCGGCTCCCTCGCAGAAGTCGGCCCGAGCGGCCTGACCGACTACAGCTTCGAAGAACCCAATCCGCGCCAGCTCTTTGAGCTCTGGCTGAGACACCTGATGCTATGCCTGATCGCCCCTGAAGGCGTGACACCAGAATCCGCGCTGCACACGCCCAAGCAAACCCTCAAATTCCAAGCGGTCGACAATCCCGAAAACGAGCTCGCGAAACTGTTGCACGCATATTGGCAAGGATTGTCCGCCCCGCTGCCGTTCTTCCCGAAAACGAGCCATGGCTACGCCCGCTGCCGGCACGATCCGCCGGCCAAGCTCGGCGGCGATCCGGAAACTATCCAGCTCAATGCACTGAAACAGGCCCGAAGCTTTTGGGAAGGCTCCGAATTCCAGCCCGGCGAAAGCATGAATCCCTATTATCAAACGGTCTACCGGGGCAGCGATCCGCTGGACGAAAGCTTCGAGGCACTGGCCGTCGATTTCATCAGCCCGATGTTGGCCTCGATGACGAAAGAGGTATCTCGATGATTTTGGACGAAGGTCGTAGATACGTAAGCGCTCTTTTAACGACGCCCTTGAGCTTGGCGAGACGAGGTTGTAGTCGATCGGGTCAGGTAGCCGCAACGGGCTGGGTGAGATGCCAGGGCAGGAGTTTCTCGAACTCGTCGACCGTTGTTGCCAAGGGCAGCTT
>NZ_DASPLO010000172.1:0-2055 GCF_035627495.1 Methylocaldum sp. | reverse complement strand
TCCAGTTGTTCGCGTTCAGCGGGTGTGATGACCAGTTCGGCTTTCGGGCGGCCGTTTTTCATTGGGTATCTCCTCAAATCTAAAGACACCCAGAAATTAAGCAAGATTTATGCTACGTATTAATGGGACAGGACACTAGATCGTAAGATCTTCCGGCCACAGGAAATAAGGGCCGAACTTCGGGCTCATTTTGAACTGTCCGCCGGCCTCCTTGCCCTTTGCGGTGAGGTATTGCTTGCCGTCACGGGCTTCCAGATAGCCTTGAGTGATTAACTTATCGACAAGCTCATTGGTCTTTATACCGAGCTTCTGAGCAAGCTTTGACGTGGTCAGCTTGTCGAAATCGTTTTCTGCCTCCTGGGGACTATCGGATTCCTTCGAGACTTTTTCGAGCGAGATCCGGATCTCGTCACTAATTCGGATAATCCTCTGGGCTTCCTCGTAGGCCTCGCGATATAGGTCGGGATCGTCATTTCTTTGGAGCAACACGCCCATTTCATTATTGTTGATCTGACTGAACTCATACAGATTGAGACTTGTGATAATGCACATCTCTTCATTGAGATAGCATTTGGCGTGAAGGTTTTTGCAAAAGCTCGTCCGGATGTAACTCAAGTCACGCAGCCACGTGATTTCCTCCGGTTGCAACTCGTTTTTTCCATAGATCACGCGAACATCAATTTTCAGGCGGTTCTTGTCTTCCAACAGCTCTTTAATGCGGTCGTTGAGCTTTAGGAAGGGGCTGATAAGGATTAGCCGATCCTTCGCGGTTTTAATGAGTTCTTCAAGAAAATAATTCGTAGCGCTGGTGTTTAGAAATTTCCCCATTTAAGTGTTCCGTGTGAATGTGGGTTTTGGTCTGGCAGAAGCGCATTTGTCGGCCGAGAAATATTGTCCGGTTCTCCGTTTGGTTTGTTCTGGCCTACGCCTTTAGTGCCGCAAGTTTATCGTTATTCGGCATCTTGGATAGCTCCGACAGCCCCAGAAAGTACTGCTGTCCTTTTTGCTTTTCCTCAGTATCATTTTAGTTCCGCATCGGGTACACGTTGGCGTCGTATAGTCGCCGCTGGTTGCAAAATCGAGGAGGCGTTTTTGCTTATCTTCGGGGAGCTTTTTGATTAAATCCAAGAACTCCGAGGCGGAAATGAGCTGAAGGGGCTTTCCCTTGGCAAAATCCTTCGCCTCTTTGGTGAAATCCGTTGTCGTCAAAAAGATGCCGTGGGGGATGCGCTCGGCGGCCATAACCCCATAGAGCGCCCGGACAAGATCGACTTTGATGTTCTTGTGCCCCCAAGCTTTACATTGTGCAATGGCTATCGGTTTTTCGCTATTGTTTCCAAAAACCTTTATGTCTATCCCACCATCGGCACCAAGGGGCGTCACTTCAGCTCTACAGCCTTGTTCCACGAGATATTGAACACAGAGTTCCTCGTATCGCTTCCATTCCAAGGATTTCATGAGGTCCATAGTCCAGTTCCTGGCATTGGAACTCTCTGAGCGTGTCTGATCCCCGGTCCTAGTCTCTGGGCTTTCTCGGTCTTCTTTAACGCTATCGTCTGGTTTGATCGCGTTTTGAAAATGCGGGTGTGATTCTCTTATATAGGCGTGTAAGTCCTCCGTTCTTACATTCCTGTATGAGATATTTGATGGGCTTCTTGCATTTCGAGGGTATGTCCTTAGCGCTCGTTTATAGGCGCTTTCCGGTTTTGGAAAGAGCTGGGACAAGCCCAAAGCAATCAATCCTAGAAGTATGAGTGCGGTGACCATGAGTTTCGGTCTTGTAAGTGATTTCTAAAACGCCTCCTTAATACATAGTCAAAAAGTACCAATTTTAAAGTCAGAAAAAACCGAAAAAACTGTAGGGCGAGTCTTACAAGGAATAGTAAAAAAAGAGAGTCAATCTTGGCTGGCTAACTGTCAGGTCCCGTGTGATTCTTTACCAAGAAGGAGCTATGCTCTCTTCGAGGCACGGAGTGTCCTCCGTGAAGTTTTTGGTTCATCCGGTTGAGACTCATCACGATGCAGATTCAACTTCACAAGAACGCCAGCACCACC
>NZ_DASPLO010000171.1:0-7503 GCF_035627495.1 Methylocaldum sp. | reverse complement strand
GCGTTCCACGGCCGAGCGCGCCTCGGCCGTCAGTTTCACTGCGTATTTCTGGGTTCGCATGATCGTCTCCTGGCTTCCAGACAATCATCAGACCCAAGACATGACCAAACATTGCACTGCTACCGTGGCGAAGCACTAGTCATGTATCTGTATTGAGACAAGAAAAGTTTTGATGGCACCCCAAAACTGAAGATTAATCGCACCAGCGACTGCGCCTGCGCCGACAACAGGGTCGAGCGTGTGTGTATCCGGGTCAGATCCGGGCCAGGCTTTTATTGTTTAACTTCGGATTCTTCCGTTTTACTAAGCCTAGTCACTGCGCATAATCTGAAGCAAATTACAAAAGCCTGACCCTTTCACGCATAAACCGGTACTGCGAAGGAGATTGAGATGACCGTAAAACCGATTCCCGATGGCTTCCACACCGTAACGCCTTTTCTGATCGTGGAAGGCGTCCCCCGACTGATCGAATTCCTCAAAACCGCATTCGAAGCCACCGAGTGCATCAGAATTCATGACGCCGAGGGGCGCGTCATGCACGCCGAGGTCATGATCGGAGATTCGATCGTGATGATGGGCGAGGCGATGGAGCGACGTCCGAGCATACCGGCGCTGAACCACCTCTATGTTCTCGATACGGATGCGACCTACCGCGCGGCATTGGATGCCGGTGCGACATCGTTCATGGAACCGGCCGTCCAGTTCTGGGGCGACCGTATGGCAGGCGTCAAGGACCCGGCTGGCAACCATTGGTTGATTGCGACTCACATGGAAGACGTCGATCCTGCCGAGATCGCCCGGCGGGCACGGGCTTTCAAGAGATGACCCATTTCGCTCGCTCGATGACGGCCCCGTCGTCAGCGGACACGACTCTACCGAAAGGCGCTATCCATGAAACCCATCGCCTACTGCCTTTTCGACACCCCGCTCGGTGCATGCGGAATCGCCTGGCGCGATGGCGGGAGTGAAGGCGGCCCGCCGGCCGTGACCTGTTTTCAGCTTCCCGAAGCCACGGCGCAAGCGACCGAAGCGAGAATCGCGCGGGAATCCGGCGCGCACCCGTCGGGTGCGCCACCGCCCGCGATTGCCGCCCTCATCGAGAGAATCCGCAAGCACTTTGCAGGAAATGCCGAGGATTTCCGGGACATCGACGTCGATCTCGACGGCGTGGGACCGTTCGCGCGGCAGGTGTACTCCGCCGCTCGCGCCATCCCGGCGGGACAGACGTCGACTTACGGCGGGATCGCCGAAGCCCTGGCGCGGCCCGGTGCGGCAAGGGCCGTTGGCCAAGCCCTGGGGAAAAACCCGATTCCCCTAATCATCCCCTGCCACCGAATCCTGGCGGCCGGCGGCAAACCCGGCGGATTTTCGGCGCCGGGCGGCTTGGCGACCAAATCCCGGATGCTGGCCTTCGAAGGGGTCGCTTGGGCTCTGCCGCCGACACTCAAATCGGCACACGAGCTCCGACGGGCGGCGGCGAGGCTGAGAGCCCAAGACCCGACCCTGGCCGACTGCATGTCCCGGCCCATCGCATTCAAGCGGAGTGCCGAGCATTCTCCCTATGCGGCGCTGTTTACCGCCATCGTTCACCAGCAACTCACGCCCAAGGCCGCGGCCACCATCCTGGGCCGGGTGAAAACCCTTTATCCGGGAGCGACGATTCCGGATCCCGGCGAACTCTTGAATACCCCCGATCAGTCGTTGCGGGAATCGGGCCTGTCGAAAGCGAAAGCCGCAGCGCTGAAGGATTTGGCGATCAAGACTCTGGACGGCACCGTGCCGACGGCCGAGACAATCGTCGCGCTGGACGACGACGAAATCGCGCGACGGCTGACCTCGATTCGAGGCGTGGGACAGTGGACGGTGGAGATGCTGCTTATCTTCAACCTAGGCCGGATGGATGTCTTTCCCGTCGACGACTACGCGCTTCGGAAAGGCATCGCGAAAGTCTACGGAATGCCGGAGGTCCCCTCCCCCAAACAGCTCATCACCCTGGGAGATCGTTGGCGGCCCTATCGCACGGTGGCTTCCCTTTACCTCTGGAATGTCGTCAATGCCGAAGTCTTTTGAGCGAAAGTGAGCCTATGAAGGACCGCACCATCGGGACAGTACAAAAACCCCGTACAGCGAACCCGAGAATGCTTTAGCCCTTCGGTGCCGTCACGCAGAGTCCGCCACGGTCGGAGGTCGCCAGGACATTTTTTCGCCTGATTTCAGGACGAGGTGTCGAATCGGGGTTCCCCCGTACGACTATCCAATGCCCACAGCACTACATCACTATCCGGAGAAAGCCATGAAATACCTATGCCTGGCGTACGAAGCGGAAGAAGCGCTCAATGCCCTTTCCGCAAGCGAATGGGATTCCCTGCGGCGCGAGACTCTCGCCTATGTCGAGGAACTTCGCGAGAACGGCCGCCTGATCGTCACTCACGCCCTCCAGAGCGTGCAGACCGCCGCGACGGCGCGTGTGCGGGGCGGCAAGCTATCGGTGACGGACGGCCCGTTCGCCGAAACCAAGGAACAGCTAGGCGGTTTTTTCCTGATCGAAGCCATGGATTTGAACGAGGCTATCCAGATCGCGTCAAGGTGGCCGTCGGCACGCCTCGGCAGCATCGAGGTCCGGCCCATCGAGGAAGAGCTGAGGGTGGAGAGCCGCTACGGCGGAACCCCATGACACCGGTATCACGTCAGGCATTTCGAGCACACGCAGTGCTGGCAAAAAAAGATCGTGTGTCGATTTCGTACAGTCTCGTTCGACTGTGAGGTAGAGCCACGGTGTAGCCGGCAATATCGACCGGTATTCCGGCGCTCGACCTGAAACCAGAAAAAAGGAGCAATACCCTATGCAAAGAATCAGCCCCTGTTTGTGGTTTGATGATCAGGCGGAAGAAGCCGCTGAGTTTTATACCGGTATCTTTCCAAATTCGACGATCGTGAAAATTTCTCGCTATGGCGAAGCGGGACATGAGATCCACGGAAAACCAGCGGGTACGGTAATGACCGTGGCATTTGAACTCGATGGGCAGGCGTTTACCGCGCTCAACGGCGGCCCGGTGTTCAAATTCAACGAGGCCGTCTCGTTTCAAGTCAATTGCGAGACGCAGGAAGAAGTGGACTATTACTGGGAGAAGCTATCCGAGGGCGGGGATGAAAAAGCGCGGCAGTGCGGCTGGCTCAAGGATAAATACGGCGTTTCATGGCAGGTTGTTCCCGACGTCTTGATCAAGATGCTCAACGATCCCGACTCGGAAAAATCGCAAAGGGCCATGGCGGCCATGCTGCAAATGAAGAAGATCGATATAGAAAGGCTGAGACAGGCATATGAACAGCGGTGACGTGATTGCAGAACACGTTTTATCTGGGCAGGAAATAACCATATCAAGAGGAAGCGGAATTAAACGGAAGAGAATCCAACAACAAGGCGGAGCTGTAATTGCGGCTCCAGACCCTAAAACTGACCAGAAGGAGATAAAACCATGCGATTCATGATTCTGATCAAGGCCGACAAGAACACCGAGGCCGGCGTGATGCCGAGCGAGAAGCTGCTGACCGAGATGGGAAAGTTCAACGAAGAATTGGTGAAAGCCGGCGTGATGCTCGCGGGCGAGGGCCTGCATCCCAGCTCGAAGGGGGCACGCGTCCGATTCTCGGGAGCACAACGAACCGTGATCGACGGGCCCTTCGCGGAGACGAAGGAACTGATCGCCGGCTTCTGGCTATGGCAGTGCAAGTCCCTGGACGAGGCCATCGAATGGGTCAAGCGCTGCCCCAATCCGGTTGAGGGGGATACCGAAATCGAGATTCGTCAGGTGTTTGAGATGGAGGATTTCGGTCCTGCGCTAACGCCCGAGCTTCGGGAGCAGGAGCAGCGCCTGCGCGCGCAGGCAGCCGATAACCGAAACCCATGAACCTGTCGTTCGACACGAACAACGGTTTTTCGCAAACCGCAGAAAGGATCAAGCTGCATGAACCATAACGATCCAACGAGTACGGCTGACCGTGAAATCACGAGCACGCGAGTCTTCGATGTTCCCCGCGAGCGCATGTTTCAGGCATGGCGCGACCCCGCCCGACTGGCAGCCTGGTGGGGGCCGAAGGATTTTACCAACACTTTTCACGAGTTCGACCTGCGGCCGGGCGGCATCTGGCGCTTCATCATGCACGGCCCCGATGGCGTCGACTATCCGAACGAGAGCGTCTTTGTCGAGGTCGTCGAACCCGAGCGCATCGTGTTCCAGCATGTATCAAGTCCGCGATTTCAGATGACGGTCACCTTCACGGAACAGGCCGGAAGAACCAGGCTCGACTGGCGAATGCTCTTCGAAAGCGCCGTGGAATGCGACAAGGTCAGAGCGGTATGCGTCGAAGCGAACGAACAGAACTTCGACCGCCTTCAGGCGCAATTGGCCAAGATGGCTGCCTAGAGTTTTGCGCCGCCTGCAACTTGTATCCCAACTTAAACAAGGAGATAACCATGCAAGTCCAACCCTATTTGTTTTTCGACGGCCGCTGCGAGGAAGCGATCGATTTCTACCGTAGCGCCCTCGGCGCTGAGGTGACGATGCTGATGCGCTTCAAGGAAAATCCCGAGCCCCAAGAGGGCTGTCAGCTCCCGCCCGGCACCGAGGACAAGGTCATGCATTCGAGCTTCCGCATCGGCGATACCACGGTGATGGCATCCGACGGTCGATGCCTGGGGCAGCCGAACTTCCAGGGTTTTTCGCTAACTCTGACCGCTGCCAACGAGGCCGAGGCGGATCGCCTGTTCGCTGCCCTGAGCGACGGTGGCCAAGTGCAGATGCCGTTGGCCAAGACCTTCTTTTCACCGCGCTTCGGCATGGTCGCCGACCGCTTCGGCGTGTCGTGGATGATCATCGTGGAGCCGAGCTCCTGACCTGAAACCAACTGGAGATTTCCATGCGATTCATGATCATCGTCAAAGCCACCAAGGACTCCGAAGCGGGCGTCATGCCGACGGAAGAACTAATCGCCGAGATGGCGAGCTACCACGAGGAGCTGGCGAAAGCCGGCGCGCTGCTCGATGCCTCCGGACTCCAGCCGAGCGCGAAAGGCTGGCGCATCAAGTATTCCGGCGAAAAGCGCTCGATGGTCGACGGGCCCTTTGCCGAGACCAAGGAGCTGATCGCCGGCTACACGATCATCCAGGTGAAATCAAAGGAAGAGGCTCTCGAATGGACCAAGCGCTTCCCCAATCCCGCCGTCGACGGCAAGGAAGGCGAGATCGAAGTTCGCCAGTTGTTCGAGCTGGAGGACTTCGAACAAGGCGAAGCGGTGGAGCGTTTTCGCGAACTAGGGGTCGGGGCGGAAAAGTAATCGCGCGGCGTCCCGGTTCTGCACGGTCGATTGTCGATAGCCCGAGCGGTTACCGCCTGAACGTTCGACGATCGCCCTCCCCGAAATTCAACAACGCACCGGAGGTATCCATGTTCAAGCTCTTTGCCATCGTTGTCGTCGTTTTGATCGTCGCCGTTCTCGTGTATGCCGCGACCAGGCCCGACACCTTCCGCGTTCAGCGCACGACCAGCATCAAAGCGCCGCCGGAGAAGATCTTTCCGCTCATCAACGACTTGCACGATTGGGGCGCTTGGTCGCCCTAGGAGAAGAAGGACCCCACGATGAAAAGGACCTACAGCGGCATAACCGCCGGCAAGGGCGCCGTGTATGAGTGGGACGGCAACAATGAGGTCGGCAAGGGGCGCATGGAGATCACGGAGTCGTCTCCTCCTTCCAAAATCACGATGAAACTGGACTTCCTCAAGCCCTTCGAAGCCCACAACGTCGTCGAGTTCACGCTGCACCCGCAGGGTGATGCCACGCACGCCACCTGGTCCATGCACGGTCCCAGCCCATACATTTCGAAAGTCATGGGACTCTTCTTCAACATGGACAAGATGATCGGCAAGGATTTCGAGGCCGGCCTCGCTAGCCTGAAGGCTGTCGCCGAAAAGTAAACGCTATGCAGTGACGAATGCCCAGGAATGTGATGGCATACGAAATTGCTTCTCCCACTGGGCAGAGTATCTATACAAGACCGCAAAGCCGTCATTCCAATTGCAAGCGGTCGCTTTAGCCGCGAACCCTCCCTGCCGGGGGTGACGATGTGGCGTTACTTTCGATGCGAACAGTAACTAGGACGGAACATTTTGCGAGCCGGAGCGCTTGCCTACGGTTCACCTTTAGAGACCGAATGTATCCGTCCTAATCTATGTCCGAGGATGCGCTTTGATCCACTCTTTCAAAGCCTCATCCATGCGTACTTGCCAGCCTTCGCCCGTGGCGCGGAAATATTCCACCACTTCCGGGCTGTACCGCACCGACAATAAAAGTTTGCGACTCGTGGCCTTCGGCCTGCCTCGCCGCACCAGCTTGCCGCCTCGGTGTTCGTCTGCGCGCTCGAAAAATTCGTCTGTCAGCTCGGGGATTTCTTCGTATTCCTCGGATGTAATGATGTGAGCATCAATCTTTTCCAAATCGCTGCCCAAAACGCGCTTTTTCTCGCTCATTGGCTTTCCTCATAGAAATAATGTGGCGAGCGTTGCCACGGGAAGTCCAGACCACCACCATCATCCGGCCGCGCAAATGTCCCACCGTAATAATGCGCGCTTCGCCATAGTCTTTACGCTCATCTTCGAAATCGAGCGTTGTACCGGCAAATACTTCGACCGCATCGGCGAAGTCAATACCTCGATCATGTAGGGTTTTATTGCGTTTGGCGGGATCGAAGGCGATCTTCATCACAATTACCGTAGCTACACTAACTGTATCAGTCAAGGAGTTTTTGTAGCTACGGCTTTAAAGTAATGACCGCATGAACGGGGCAGTTTTAAACTGGCCTCGAACAGGTTGGGCTTTTATTATTTGATTTCGGTTTTTTCCGTTTCACGAAGCAGAGTCACCCCGCATGAAGAAATCAAAGGCAAACAACCAAAGCCTGACCCCTTCCGCCAGCCGAGCGCGAAGGGTTGGCGCATCAAGTATTCCGGCGAAAAGCGCTCGGTGGTCGACGGGCCCTTTGCCGAGACCAAGGAACTGATCGCCGGCTACACGATCATCCAGGTGAAATCAAAGGAAGAGGCTCTCGAATGGACCAAGCGCTTCCCCAATCCCGTCGTCGACGGCAAGGAAGGCGAGATCGAAGTTCGCCAGTTGTTCGAGCTGGAGGACTTCGAACCCGGCGAGGCGGTCGAACGCTTTCGCGAGCTGGGGGTCGGGACGGAAAAGTAACTGCAATTGCTCGAGACGTGAACATCCGCTGCCTAACTCCGCAACCCTACGTATCTACACAAGTCTGTGGCCCGTCATTCCGGCAGGGATTGCCGGAATCCAGGTCACAAGGATGTGTTATTCCATTTTTCAATCTATAGTGCATTAATAATCCAAGACCAGGCGGTGATGGAATAGACGCGTGCGGGATCGTTTTCGAGATCCCGCAAGGCGTGCTCCAAGTGGTCTTCCAAAGCATCAAGGCTGTCAAAGACCCGG
>NZ_DASPLO010000170.1:0-7896 GCF_035627495.1 Methylocaldum sp. | reverse complement strand
TTGAAACACGTTCTTTGCAATGTCCAGCCCAATTCGAGCAACCTGCATGACACTCCCCCTCTCTAGTGATTGGTATAACCCAACTCCAATCTGGCACATCCGATGCCGTAGGAGTAGGGGGAGTCCATGTCATTAGCTCAGATTCAACCAGGGTCATTAGCTCCCAGTGTAACCATTTCTGGCCATACCCAGGTCTTGGTTCCCTCCGGTATAATGCCAGTATCCATTACACACGGCGAGATTAATATAATATGAAAAAAGGGTTCTCCATACTTCTTGCCGACACCAGTAATTCTGGCAATACAATGACAGTTATTGAATGTAGCATTAACTATGGCACCTGGTTTCATATAGGTAATCTCTCATTGGTTTCACAGTCAATTTATGAGATCACTCCAAGTGAGTGAGAGTTCATCGAAGTCACGCCTGTCCGGCATCAATTAGGCTGAAAAAATAGGGCCGGCGTTTCGTAAAATAACAGAAACGGAGGACGAGAATGAAGCGAGCCCGGAATCCCGGGACGAGGCAGTAAAGCGGAGGACGGATTGACCTTACCGGAAGCCGCGAACATGACCCGTCGGACTCCACCATCGTCAGCAGACCTCTGCTTTCGCATACTCATGAATGAAAAGCCCGAGCGTTTCCACCCGGCGGACAAGCGGGTTGTTTTCATCGGCGTCGTCTGCGTCTAAAAGCTCGTTCAGGATTGAAACCGCCCGGCTCTGTATTCCGCCTCGGTATGAATCGGATAGAGCGGCGTTGCAGATCGCCTGATACTGAACCGATTCGATTCAACTTCCTTTCTTCAATCCTGCAAGACTCCCTCGGCTTGAGGATGCATGCCAGCAAAATCACGCAACACTTTGTTGCTGACCACACGCAAGCTATCGACTCCTTAAATGATTAGGATAGCGACATCGACAGCTCCAATGTCATGTCTTCAGCCGTGCGGTGCTCGATAGCTTTCGCCACCCATCTTCTCACAGATTGGATTGCCGCCGACGCCGCCCTAATCCGCGGAGCGCCCCTAAAAACCTGTAGAGAGAAAACCATGAAACACTGGCCCTTGCTACTGACGCTTACCCTGCCCTTCAGCCTCCAGGCCGAAGAACTGCCGGTCAACTACTGCAAAGATCCCAAAATCACCGCCGACTGGGAAAAGCAACTCGCCAACACCCCCGAAGACCCCCTCGTCATCAAGCTCTACGCCCTGAGAGTCGGCCTCTGCCACATGGTCGACCAAGGCCGGGTCAAACTGGAAGAAGCCATTCGGATTTGGGATATCGAACATGCGCGAAGCGTCAATGAGCGGCTTTTGGACGAAATGAAGCGCGGCCGGAAAAAAACGCTCTGACAATGCGGCGGAATACGCTTCGCTATCCTAATCTACAAGCAATTAAGCCCTTCTAACTTGTTATCTGTGAACCAAGATAAGACTAAAGCGGAAATTTAGTAGCCCTGCTGAACTGACAGTCGCTGTATTCGTCCATGCCCCGGCGCATATGATGGACGAGCAAATTCTGATACCGTTTTTTATCGGCGTGATAGCATAATGAGTCAACGGTTTTCGATCTGAAGACCTTAAGCCAAGGAGGGCTGATCATGCGCACACCCAGCAAATTTCCTTTTCTACCCGTTGCCGCCGCGTTGGCGCTCACCGGTCTTGCGGCCGCCATACTTCCGAATCCTTGGGTTGAGGCCGGCACGGAGTCGACACCTAGCGAATCAACATCCCCAGGTGGCGACGCGAGCGGTACCGGGAACGCACAGCGACAACAAGGCGGTCCTGCCGAAACATTCCAAAATCCACCGGAAATAGCCAGTTCAGACGGGGTGCTGAACGCAATGCTCACCGCCGCCAAACAGGAAATCCAGATCGGCGGGCAGAACGTTATTGCCACGGTGTTCAATGATACTTATACCCCGCCGACGCTGAGAGTTCGTCCTGGCGATACCATGAATATCGAACTGATCAATTCACTGGACACGTCGACGAATCTGCATCACCACGGCTCGAACGTATCGCCCCTGGACAATGGCGACAATGTCTTCGTCGACATCATGCCGAATACGAACTATCGGCAGAAAATCGTATTTCCCGACGCCCATTCCGCCGGTTTTCTGTGGTACCACCCCCATATGCACGGTTTGGTCGAGGCGCAGATTTTCGGGGGCATGTCGGGCGGTCTGATCGTCGAGGGTATGCTCGATCCGTTTCCGCAGTTGCACCGCATCAAGGAGCGCATCATGCTCCTCAAGGATTTTGAGAACATCGACGGGCAGATTCCTTCCGACAACATCGATAGCAATGCGGGCACGACCCGCACCGTCAACGGCATGGTCAATCCCACGCTGAAGATCCGCCCTGGGGAAACGCAGTTTTGGCGGATCGGCAATATCGGAGCGGATATTTATTACCGTCTGAAGCTCGACGATCACGTGCTTTATGAAATCGCCGCCGACGGCAACCGCCATACCCAGCTCGTGCCGCGGGACGAAATTCTATTGCCGCCGGCATCCCGCACCGAGGTGCTCATCCAAGGCGGTCGCCGTGGGATTTATCAATTGCGCACTCTGGCCGTCGACACCGGGCCCGATGGGGATCAGTATCCTGAAGTGGTGCTGGCAACCTTGATTTCCGAAGGCGCCGCGCGCGAACCGGTTCAGCTTCCGACGGCCGATCAATTTCCGCAGGTAGAGGATTTACGCGGTCAGCCTATTGCCCAACGTCGCAGCTTCCCATTCTCCGAGGATCCCGATACCAATCAGTTTTATATCGACGGCAAGCAATTCGATCCGAATCGCGTCGATACCCAGGTCAAACTCGGGGATGTGGAAGAATGGACGATCGAGAATGTGAGTAACGAAATGCACGTCTTTCACATCCATCAGCTTGATTTTCAGGTCACTGAAATCGACGGGCAGCCGATACCCTTTACCGGTCGGCAGGACGTGGTCAATCTTCCCGTGAAAAGCCAGGTCAAGGTACTTATCCCGTTCACCAATCCGGTGATCGTCGGCAAGTTCGTTTACCACTGCCATATCGTGGCCCACGAGGACAATGGCATGATGGCTACCGTGGAGGTCGTGCCCTAAAGAGGGCGCTTTGGAAGGGAGGCGGGGCGTTCGGCGGTACATGTCGAAATCGCAAACCAACCTGCGGCCACGGCACAGAACGAACCGGCCGCCCCGTCGCATCCATATGCACCCCAAGTCCATAAGCATTCAGCGTGATTGGATCCGCAGAAACCCCGCTGCCATGCTCCGGTACAAACTGGCACGCACGGCTGCACGCGTCGATGAACGGCTTTCCCGACGCAACCGGCCCAAAAGCTGGCGTTCGAAACTCGGCCTATCTTTCCTGAAGAATCTGCCCAGTCGTACGATTCTCGAACTCCGGCCATCGCTCCTCAAAAGCGAGATCGTAGATCGGATCTTCACCCAAAGCCAATAACCGACTATCGACGCACTGCGTGAAGTAGTCCCTCGCCGCGCCGGTCTCAACATAATTCTTGGCGTCGGCCAAACACTGCTTTTGAACCGACTCGACTACCCGCTGCCGCGCCGCCGGATCGGACGCGCACCCGCCGAGCAGCCCCAACAAAGCCAAAAATACGATATGCATAACGCCTCCAAATCCCTTAAGGCCCGTACTGACTCTATCCAAACAAAAAAGCCCAGTCAAAACCGGGCGTTTTCGTCAACTGTCTTGTATCTCTCTCAAATCTCAAACCCCTGCCCCGCGCGACCCCAAAAAAACGTTTGGGCAGAAGTCTAAAACTAAAAAAGCCACTAATGAGCCTTCTTGATCTCGGCGATGGCGTCTTCGAAAGGGATTTCCTCATCGTTCGACAACTTGGCCGCGTCATAAGCTCGAATTGCCTCCAACTCTTCAAGCTCCTCCAGAATCGTTTGATACTCCTCGATATCGATGACAACCGCCTTACGCTTCCCATTGGCATCCGTAACGAAATTTTCATGAAACTTAATCATATCTCAATCCCGGGCATCAGTAGAATTTTCAATGGCTTCTGTCATGCAGGGTAGCACAAGAATGATTCATGGAAGCGTGACTTCCGCCCTCTCCTTCGCATGCTCGATCGTAATCCCGCAAATATTCCCGTGCGGGTCTAAATTCAGCAAAGTGTTCTCGTCCGGGTCCCACGTTTCAGAAACCTCAACAGGCTTCAACGCGATATAAAGCGTCTCCGTATCCTGAAAATACGTAATCTTCATCGCCTGGACGTCCTATCGGAAAAAAACGCTAATGCGTCGCTTCCTTCAAGGGATGGTGGACCTTCTCATACTCATGGATGAAAAGCCCAAGCGTTTCCACCAAGCGGGCAAGCGGATTGTTTTCATCGGCGCCGCCTGCGTCCAAAAGCTCGTTCAGGATCGACACCGCCCGGTCGTATTCGGCCTCCGAGTGGATCGGATAGAGCGGAACGGCGTTGCAAATCGCCTGATAGTGGCGGATCACATCGGAAAGTTCAGTGGCTTGCATCAAGGCCTCCAGCGGTCATAGTCGGCGTGCGTCAGTACCGCACGAATGTAAAGCGTTTGTGTATTGAAATGGATAGCGGCGATCAGCCGGTAATGGTTACCGGCAATGTCAAAGACATAATAATGCCCTACTTTATCCACGGAACCGAACACCGCCTTCAACTCGCCAAAAGAACTGAACCTATTCGATTCAATCCGTTTCCGCCAATCCTGCAAAGGCTTCTCCGCGGGAGGATGCAAAACCGCAAAATCCCGTAAAGCCTTGTTGCTGACGACACGCAAGCGATCGACTCCCTAAACCGTCAGAATAACACCATCAAGAGATTGCCGGATCTGAAACCTGTCAACACGTCCGAAGCGCCAAGGAGCGGCCCTGGAAAACATGAAGCGCGGCCGGAACCAAACGCTCTGACCCTGGGGCATTAGTCAAACAACAAAAGCCTGACACCTTCGCTTAAATCCAGCAAAGTGTTCTCATCCAAGTCCCAGGTTTCCGAAACCTCGGCAAGTTTCAACTCACGTTAAGTTCAGAGGCGCACCGCGTGCAACGTGCCCGCTGCAACGCCGGGTTGGACCAAATTCGTTTGGTTGTTCGCGACTCGAAATTTCAATTCTTGAATTGCGAACTGCACTCGGCGAAATATCGCATCATTACCTTTCTTATAACCAATAATTACGATTATGTTTGGCACAGATACGATTCCATAGAGTATGAAAGCTGAAATATCGTCCGCGATAATTTCTGAAATCTGCTTTGGTGCAATGTTGAGTGCGAAACTGTTGAACTGATTGGCGCCGTACAAGAAGAGCGCCCAAACTGTAGTCATAAACCACTGAAACGCCTTTGTTCGTGCATAGGCGCGCTCGGTAACAATAGATACTCCGTCTTCAAAAGCACTGATTGTCGCCTCGGTGTCGATTCCCAAAGAATAGATATAGTCCGCCAGTCCTTGGATTTGTGGACCCTTAATTGAGTCGAAAGCGAATGTACTAGGAACAGCGAAAGCAACTGGAAATATTGGTGCGTAGATACAAGACAACAAGACGTAACTCTTGGCCTCTGCAGAAATGGCCGCATATGAAACAAGGAATGTCGCAGCAAGAAGCAGCGCAAAGCTCATAAGCGCCCACCTCCAAACAGGGCGTAGCAATTCTCCGATGCCGATGTGTAAGAATGGAAACGGGAAGAGGATGGTTCGCAAAATTGCGTCTGGGATGCCTCCGGCGGATCTAAACGTCAGGACCCTACGTTCAGTCTCCCGAATTACTTTGACGATCAAATCAATTAGTGGTGGGAGCTGATTCATATGTTTGATGTCCTCAGAAAGGGAGTCAGGGCCGAGACAATGACACCGTTGTTTCAGCCGGACCGGAGCAGTTGGAACGTCGATGACGCGTGGACGGCAACGAACGCTCTGGGCATGGGTGATCAGTCCAACAACGAAAGCCTGACACCTATTCTAGGTTGACGGGGTCAGAGTCCGTTGCAATGTGCCGCAAAGTCACGAAAAGTGCCTCAATACAAGCACCTACAAAACGAAGCGTCACAAAAAACCGTCAAAACGTGACAACGGCGTTGACACTTGGTTGACAGGGGGCAAACCCAGCTTAGAAGATCAACAAGACGCCGATTTCAGGGTCTCGATCCATGTTGGCGATATCGTCGAAGTGATCGCGGATCATTGCCTCAATCGCTGACGTTGAACAATTCCCGCGACGAATCCACAACACCTTTGGTGGAAACCCGTAAAGCAGGCTGCGCTCGTAAAAATCCGAGTCTTTGCTCACCAAAATAAACCCGTCCAGCTTCGCGCGTTCCCAGACGGCCACGTCATCCGCCCCGCCCAATCCAAGTGAATGGACATGCGACGAACCGGGGAAAAGATCGGTCAGCGCCGATGCCAGTCGGGGCGAAAGATTCTCGTCGAAAAGCAGCTTCACGCGGCGACGGACATCAAATGCCGCTCACGGTCGGCCGCATACGCCAAACACGCTTGAATGTCCTCGGCGGTCAAATACGGAAAATCTTGAAGAATCTCGGAAGGCGTCATGCCGGAAGCCAAGTACTCCAGCACGTCATACACCGTGATCCGCAAGCCCCGGATACACGGCTTCCCGCCACGTTTGCCCGGCTCGATGGTAATAATGTCCCGATAATTCATAAAAGCACCCTACATGATCAGAATTCAAAGATACTCCTGAATCCAGCCTTTGAGTACCCGTTCCTCGGTGACACCCTGGAAGATCCGCTCAAAGTCAAGCTCTATGCCCTAAGCAGGCCTCTCAACCAAGGCCAAGTCAAACTCGACGAAGCCGACATCGAACACGCCCCAAGCGTCAATGAGCGGTTGCTGGACCATATAAAGCGCGGCTGGAAACGAACGCTCGGACCCTGGGGCATTAATCAAACAACGAAGGCCGGACACCTTCTCACTAGCATTTGAGACCCTCCTTTATTTTGCTAACGCCTAACATTCAAAATAACGGGACCCGGCCAGCGGTGGACCCGACCGAAGCCCCGAACCTACCCGCGTGCGCAACGGGCCAAGAAACCTCAGACCGGGTTCCGGTTGATCACCCTGTTAGACTACTTCAATTTTAAGGACGGCGACTTCTTCTGTTCAACTGAACTAAAAATATCCTCTCCTTGGATAATTTGGCTTTTATTCGTTGATCCGTTAACGACTAGTTGCCATAAAGTAGTTATGGCACCTTGATAATAGAAACCAGTCCATGATGTAATCGAATTGCATGACTCTGCCGGATTTTCCCACTTAACAGTGAAAGTAATTGCTGTGCCATAAACCCAACCGGTTACCGGGTACGATGTGTTTTGGCAGCCGTAGCCTTGTGCTCGATTTATATAATGACCAGTTATCTGGCCGGTTGGGGCAATGCTGTCAATATAGAGAGTCGAACCGCTTTGATTCGTCCATGCTGACAAGCTTTGTATCGCCTGCTGTGGGGCTTCCAGTGCCACGGCGATATTGGCCCAGAGCATGGAAACAACTAGAATAAAGGTCAAACGAAAGCTATTTATCATTATCTCTCCTGTTAAGCAATTAATTGGTGTTTGATAGATATGATCGCTACATTAATAGTCTATTATTTAACCTCCACTTTTTAGGTATTTTTAAATAACAGTATTAACCACAAGCCTGAAGATGTTGGGATTTTTGACTTGTGGGTAAAAGAGAAAAACTTACTTAAATGCCTGTTTGTTTTTGAAATGTCAAAAAGCCTAATGTGAAGTAGGTGTCAAGTCCCGCCTGTTTATAAACCTTCTTGCGAAAGAGATGGGGATGGGAGGTTTGCCAGTTTTTGAGAGCTTGAACGGGGGTGAGATGGCCCAAGGCCCGCTGTGGGATGTGCTGGTTGTAGAGGGCGACAAGC
>NZ_DASPLO010000169.1:0-20986 GCF_035627495.1 Methylocaldum sp. | reverse complement strand
GCAATTGCAGCAGCTCATGGAGTTCTTCAAGCTGGCGCAGGGCGAGCCCCGCGGCACACCGGCCACGCCGACCGTCCGCCAAGCCATGCCAGCCCCGGCGCCGCGCCCGCTGGAAACCTACGCCATGAGCGAACACGAGTTAGAAAAATTCTAAGCTAAGAACCCATAAGTAAAAGGAGCCAACGTCATGGCTAATCTCATCGCGACCCAAAAGTCCTTACCTCAAGCCGTTCAAGACGTCGATAGCGCACAGCAATACCTTAGCTTTCAACTAAGCGGCGAGTTGTTCGCCCTCGACATCCTTCACGTCAAAGAAATCCTCGAGTACGGCCAAATCACCCCGGTGCCCATGACCCCTGTCTTTATCCGCGGCGTCATCAACCTGCGCGGGGCGGTGGTGCCGGTGATCGATCTTTCCGCCCGCTTCGGTCGCGCCCCCATCGAGGTGACCCGGAGAAGCTGCATCATCATCGTGGAGGTGCAAAACGATGGTGAGCGCCACGATATCGGCGTGACCGTTGACGCCGTCAACGAAGTGGTGGAGCTTCCGCCGGCCGAAATCGAGCCGGCCCCGGCCTTCGGCGCCAAGCTCCGCACCGAATTCATTACCGGCATGGGCAAACTCAATGGCCGTTTCGTGATCTTGCTGGACCTCGCCAAGGTGCTGTCCATGGACGAGATGGCTTTGCTCGCCGAGATGGGACATGCAGACCATGAAGCCGAAGAATAGCCGGCGGAGCCGCCCTATCGGCGTGCCTGCCCGGCCCTCGGCCATCCGGGACAAATCACCCGTCGAATTCCTGAGCGGCAGAAACGGCGCCGAAATGAATCGTAAGAAAAGTTCACCTAAATGAAGACCGATCTAAACCATGGACTCGTTGACCATCAGCGATCATGAATTCCGGCAATTCCAAAAACTGCTCTACGACATCTCCGGCATTCATCTGTCGCCGGCTAAAAAGCCACTGGTATGCGGACGGCTGGCCCGACGTCTGGGTCAGCACGGACTGAACAGCTACGGGGACTATTTTCGCCTCCTGACCAACGGGGGGGAAACCGAGGAGCTGCAGCACGCCCTCGATCTACTGACCACCAACGAGACCTATTTCTTCCGCGAACCCAAACATTTCGATTTTTTGAAGCAAAACATCCTCTCTGCCCGCCATCCGGCGCGGACCTTTCGCATCTGGAGCGCAGCCTGTTCAAGCGGCGAGGAACCCTACAGCATCGCCATGGTGCTGGCCGAGCGACTGGGTAGCGCCCCTTGGGAGGTTTTGGGTTCCGACATCAGCCGGCGCGTTCTGGAAAAGGCGCGGCTCGGCCATTACCCCATGGAGCGGGCCAAGAATATTCCCAGGGACCACTTGACCCGTTATTGCCTCAAGGGGGTCGGCTCCCAGGAAGGCACTTTCCTCATCGACAAAACCTTAAAAAATCGGATGCGCTTCATGCATATCAATCTGAACGGACCGCTCCCCAAAATCGGCGAGTTCGACGCCATTTTCCTGCGCAACGTGATGATCTACTTCGATCAGGCGGTGAAACGGCAGGTGGTGGCCCGGTTGAGCCGAACGCTGAAATCAGGCGGCTATTTCATCGTCGGCCATGCGGAAACCCTGAACGGCGTCGATGAAACACTGGAACCCGTCGCCCCTACCGTTTACCGCAAACGATGAACTGCTCCGTTCATTCGACTCCCATATTTCGAGAAATCCATCTGCGTCCGGGCGACTTCTACTTCGGACACGGGCCGGTGCGCCTCATCACCCTGCTCGGCTCCTGCGTGGCCGCCATCCTATGGCATCCGCGCCTCCGCGTCGGCGGCATGTGCCATTACGTCTTGCCGGCGCGCTGTCGAGGCACGGAGCAGGAGCCAGACGGACGCTACGCCGATGAAGTTATGGAACTCTTCCGCCGGGAGATCGTACGCATCGGGGCGCCGTCTTCCGAATACCGGGTACGGTTGTTCGGCGGCGGGAAAATGTTTTCGGGCCGGCTCGCGCCTGCCGCCCTGGACGTCGGTACCCGCAACGTGGAAGCCGCCAGATGTCTGGCAATGCACCTCGGTTTGACGGTCGACGAAGAACACCTGGGCGGCATCGGCTATCGGCGGCTGGCGTTCGAACTCTGGAGCGGCAGGACGCTCCTCGAACATCGCCAGGATCTTATCGAACTTTCCGATACGAAAAAAAAGGACAAGCGCTTATGAAAAAAATAAGCGTCATGCTGGTGGACGACTCGGCGGTTGTGCGCCAGGTCATAGGAGACATTTTGAGCCAGGATCCCGCTATCGAGCTCATCGGCGCGGCTTCCGATCCAATTTTCGCCATGGAACGGATGAAGCGGCGCTGGCCGGACGTAATCGTCCTGGACGTGGAAATGCCCCGTATGGACGGGATCACTTTTTTAAAAAAGCTTATGGCGGAACATCCGACTCCGGTGGTGATCTGCTCCTCGCTCACGGAGAAAGGCGCGGAAACCACCATGCAGGCATTATCCAGCGGTGCGGTGGGTATTATCGCCAAAGCCAAATTGGGGATTAAGCAACATCTGCAAAACATCGCCGCGGAACTAACCCATGCCGTCAAATCGGCTGCTCTGGCCAACGTCAAGCGGCTAAGACCGCCCGCGGAGACCTTGCGCAAGATGGAACCCAAGCTTACTGCGGATGCCGTGCTGTCCGTCGCCCATCGTCCGCTGGCGCAGACCACTGATAAAGTGGTCGCCCTGGGAGCCTCCACCGGCGGCACTCAGGCACTGGAAGCGGTGCTCACTTCTCTGCCGCGGGTCTGCCCCGGCATCGTCGTCGTTCAACACATGCCGGAAAAATTCACCACCGCTTTCGCCGACCGCCTGGACAGACTCAGCTCCGTAGAAGTCAAAGAGGCCGCCAACGGCGACCGGGTTTTGCCCGGCCGCGCTCTGATTGCGCCCGGCGGCCGGCATATGCTGCTCAAGCGTAGCGGCGCCCTTTATTACGTAGACGTCGTGGACGGCCCCCTGGTCAATCGGCACTGCCCGTCGGTGGATGTGCTGTTCCGCTCCGTTGCCAACGCCGCAGGAAAAAATGCCTTCGGGGTCATTATGACCGGCATGGGCGATGACGGCGCCCGCGGCCTAAAAGAAATGCGCGAAGCCGGAGGTTTGACCTTGGCCCAGGACGAAGAAACCTGCGTGGTGTACGGCATGCCGAAAGAGGCGGTCAAGCTCGGAGCCGCGGAGCGCAGTATCGCGCTCGAGGATATCCCGGCCGCGATCCTGGATTATGGCGCGAGCAGGTGATTCTCTCAGCTTTATGCGCAAGTACCGACACGACCCGATGAACCTACCAACTCGCCATTTGTATAGCGATAAGGGTAATTCTTGGAACCGGGGTTTATGACGGGCATCGATCTTGAGCGATTGAATCAATCCGCGCTTGCATCCGGTCCCGATACGGAGAGGACAGTCAAACGCATGGCGCTGCTGCTCTTTCCGCTAGGCCTGTTTGCCTTCGGACTCTGGCTGTTCACGCCGGGAACAGCCATTCGTTTCAGCCACTACCCGGCTATTCACACCGTTGCGGAGATTTCCGCCGTCGTCATCGCCATGATGGTATTCGGCATCGGCTGGAGTGCCTACGACAGCAATCGCCCGTTGAGCCAGCCGATTCTCGCCTGCGGCTTCCTAACGATCGGCTTGCTCGACCTCATGCACACCCTGTCGTTTCCGGGAATGCCGGATTTCGTCACGCCCAACAGTCCGGAAAAAGCCATCAATTTCTGGCTGGTTGCACGGTATGTAGCCGCCGCCGTACTCTTGGCCACCGCTTTGCTGCCTTGGCGTCCGATGAATCGGGCCGGGCTTCGGCGCCTCATGCTGGCAGGGAGCCTGGCGTTCACTTCGCTCATCGCCTGGTTCGGGCTTTTCCGGGAAGACCTTTGGCCGCGAACGTTCCTTCCGGGGCAAGGCTTGACGCCATTCGAGGTAAAAGCGGAATACACGCTGGCGTTCATCTATTTAATCATCGCACTAATTCTGCTATGCCGGTTGCGCCGGCCTCAGCCCATTGTCCTGGTGTACCTGATGGGTGCGTCCGCGGTCACGGCCTTGAGCGAGTTGTGTCTCTCCCGGTATCGGGCCGTCAACGATCTGTGCAACTTGGTCGGCCATGTTTACAAGGCGGTCGCCTATTTCCTCGTTTATCGCGGCGTCTTCGTCGATGGCGTGCGCGAACCTTACCTGCGTCTTCAGATATCCCGCGAGGCACTTAGAAAAAGCGAGGCGCGTTTTCAGGATTTGCTGAAATTCGAGCCGGATGGGATCTTGCTTACGGACAGCGCGGGCAACATCGTCATGGCCAATGCCAAAGCGGTGGCCCGCGACATTGCCGAGCAGAAACAATACGAAGCGATGCTGAAATTTCAGGCCACCCACGACTCCCTGACCGCATTGCCGAACCGCTCCCTGTTCCGCAACCGGCTGGAGCGGGCGATGCTGAGGGCGCAGCGCGCCGGCGGCTTAGTCGCGGTGCTCCTAGTCGATCTCGACGATTTCAAGAATGTGAACGACACCTTGGGGCACAATATCGGCGATGAACTGGTGAAACTGATCGGGGCGCGGCTGAAAGCGGCGTTGCGCGAGGGGGATACCGTCGCCCGGCTCGGCGGCGATGAATTCGCCGTACTCCTGCCGCATATCGCCGATCCTTTGTTCGCGGGACGCAAAGCACAGGCACTGCTGGATGCCATCGCACAACCCTGCCGGATCGAGAACCATTATATTTTTATTAGCGCCAGCATCGGTATTACCCTTTATCCCAACGACGGAGACGACGTTCATGGACTGTTGCGCAATGCCGACATGTCCATGTATAAGGCGAAAGAAGAAGAAGAAGAGCGGTGCAAATTCCAGTTCTATACCGCCGAAATGGATGCTCGCCTCCAGGAAAGGCTGGAAATTGTCAACGACCTGCGCAAGGCGTTGGACCAGGGCGAATTCACATTGCATTACCAACCCAGAGTCAGTCTGGTGACCGGTCGAATCTGCGGTGTCGAAGCGCTGATACGTTGGCGTCACCCGGAAAAAGGCTCCATTGCGCCGGGCAAATTCATCCCCATTGCGGAGGAAACCGGCCTGATTGTCCCGATCGGCAACTGGGTGTTCCGCACCGCCTGCGCGCAGGCCAAAGCCTGGCGCGATAAAGGACTCTCTTTCAACCGCATGGCCGTCAATCTGTCGGCGCGTCAATTCGCACAGCCGGATTTGGTCGAAGTAGTTGCCGCCATCGTCGACCAGACCGGTCTTTCGCCACAGACACTCGAACTGGAGATTACCGAGAGTATGCTGATGCGCGACAGATCCATGGCAATCGAGGTGCTGCGGCGCTTGAAGCAACTGGGCGTTTATCTGGCCGTCGATGACTTCGGAACCGGCTACTCCTCCTTGAGCTATCTGAAGCAGTTTCCCTTGGATTATCTCAAGATCGACCAGTCTTTCGTACGCGACTTGATCGAGGATCCCGATGACGCCCGCATCGTCGAAGCCATCATTGTCCTGGCCCACAGCCTCAATCTCGGCGTGATCGCAGAAGGCACCGAAACCCCGGAACAGATCGCATTCCTGCGGGCCCGTCGCTGCGACGAAATGCAGGGTTATTACTTCAGTAAACCGGCGCCGGCCGATGAAGTCGAAGCGATGCTGGCAACCGGCAAATCACTTGAATTGGCCATCGCATCGCCACCGTTCTCGTTAATCCCATAGGTCTGACAATCGACGCCTGATCTCGTGATACTCATTTAATAAAAACGTTAAATTCTTAAGCTTATCCTCTATTTAAACTACCGGACGCAGACAAACCCACGCCGCTTATCCAAACGGAGGGATATCCATGTCTGAAAATCGCTTTCTCCTGCCAATCCACAAATGAAGCTAGCTTTCGCTATCGGCGCCTTAGGACTGTTAGTCCTGATCGGCATGTATTTTGATCCATCGCTATTCGACCACTGGATTCCCGACGTCACCGGGATGGGACTCAACAGCTCGTTCTGCTTCGCCGCAGCGGGAATCGCCTTGGCGCTCCCGCCAGACCAATATAAGTACTTGCGAAGGATTCTGGGCGCCGGTGCGGGCATAATAGCCGCGTCGGTATTGGCGCAATACGCTTGGCATCTTCGCTTGCCTTTCCTATTCGAGCCATCCGCTTTGGATCTGCTCGAAACTCTAAATACACTCTCGTGGCCCGACAAAATGGCGGCGGCAACCGCCTTAGCTTTCTTTTTGGGCGGCCTCGTCTTGGCCGTGATGGATTCGATCCGCAACTGGCTCGCCGGACTGTTAATCCATATCGCCATCGGCTTTGTTTTCGTTATGGGCTCGATCGCCCTGAGCGGGTATTTGTTCGGAGTCGAGCTGTTCGGGCATGCCGCCGCCCTCTCTCGAACGCCCATTTCGCCGACAGCCTTTATGAGTTGGCCGACTGCTCTCGGGCTGATGCTGCTGGCGGCAGGGCTAACCCGGCTGGCGAGCCGGACATCCTGGTTTTCGGCTTTCTATCGCGAGCGGCGTGATCGTCAATTGGTCGTATTGACCGCCGTCTTGCTTGCGACGATCACCCCGACCGCCGGCGTCGTCGGAGCCGGCTTGCTGGCGCAAAAGTTGGCGCCTACTTTTCAAAATACCTTGCAGGAATCCCTCCGGGTCAACACGCTGCTTCTGCAAAGTGAAATCGAATCCGCCCAACGCCAGGCCGCGCAGCTAATAGCTTGGGTCGGCGGAAGCCCGCAATCCCTGAAGGATAAGCTGGGCATGGCCCGGCTCGACGACCCATCGGGCGGCATAGCTTACGTGAAACTCACCAGTAATCTTGGAAACCAGTTATCCGCTTGGGGTCAAGCACTGACAGAACCGGCGATTCGCGTTTCCTTGCCAGGGGATTTTCCGACTTGGCTCCTATGGGACAAGAATTGGGTCATGGAAATGCATCTTTCCGCCGGTGAAGGCGACGAACGTCATACGATGGAAGTGCAGATCCGGCTGCCCAATGTCGGCAAGCTATTCAATTACGCCCAGGAACTCGGTGAAACCGGCGAGGTGCTGTTGTGTGCCGGCCGAGGCAAGGGCATGGCCTGCTTTCCGACCCGTTTCATCCAACGGCCGTTCTCGTTCGAGAGCCGGCTCGGCATCGACGGCCTGCCCTTGCCCATGGATTTTGCCTTGTCCGACAAACGGGGCATAGTCGTCACCAAAGATTACCGCGGCGAAAAAGTGCTCGCGGCGTATAGCCCGGTCGGGAATAGCGGGCTCGGCATGGTGCAAAAAATGGATGCGCGCGAACTCTACTGGCCCATGCGCCAGCCATTTTCGTCGGCGCTGCTGGTAATCGGTCTGATTACGGCCAGCCTGCTGATCTTGCAGCGCTGGGCGCAGCCTCTGTTGAATCATTTGCTACGAGCCGAGCCCCATATTCGCACGATTCTGGACCACGTGCCATCCGGAGTGATTACCACCGACGAGCTTGGACGAATCGAGACCTTCAACCCGGCCGCAACTCGCATCTTCGGTTATCCGCCGAAAGCCATAATCGGGCAAAGCATCAATCAGCTGATACCGGAAACGGAAGCCAAGAAGTATGACGGTTATGTGCAGCGGCATAAGGGAATGCCCAGGGCTGTGGGCGTTGGCTTTCGAACTCTGCAGGGTCAGCGCAAGGATGGCTCCGTTTTTCCCATGGAAATCACCATCAACGAGTTCCACTTGGATGGCAAACGGCATTTCACCGCCATAGTTCGGGACGTCACTATCCTCAAAAACACCGAGCTGATGTTGCGGGAAAGCGAGGCGAAATTGAAAGGCATTGCCCGCAACGTACCCGGCATAGTGTTTCAATTGCAACAAAGTCCGGATGGAACACTGACCTTCACCTATGTGAGCGAGGGCGCCGTGGCAGTCAGCGGAACCCCGCCGGAACAGCTTCTCTATGACGCAGCAGCGTTCACAAGCCTGATTTTTTCCGACGACTTGGCCTCCTTTCGAGAAACGATGGCCCATTCCGCCGACACCTCGGCGGCCTGGAATTGGGAGGGACGCATTCGCCCGCCCGCTGCCGACTACGAAGAGAAATGGATCAATGTGCGCGCCACCCCTCGCTCTGTCGATCGCGGCACTGTGTGGGAAGGCGTCATTCTCAACGTTACCGATAGTAAACGGAGGGAGCAGGAAATCCGTGAATCCCGTGAACTCTTGCAGCATCTGGTCGCCCATCGGGAGAATTTAAGAGAAGAAGAAAAGAAACGGATTGCTCGGGAGATCCACGACGAACTGGGTCAGATCCTAACCGCCATGAAGATGGACATTTCGCTCATTCGAATGAGCTTTTGTCAAAACAACCCCGAATTGACGGAAAAAATACAAACACTGCGAACCTTAGTGGATCGAACCGTTGAAGTGGTGCGAAACATATCGACCGATTTACGTCCCAGCACGCTTGATCTGGGAATTGCATCCGCATTGGAATGGCTAGTCAAAGAATTCGCGACCCGTACCGGCATCCCATGTGTTTTGATCAAAATGGCCGACATCTCATTGGATGAGCAACTGTCCATCGCGATATTCCGTATCGCTCAGGAATCATTGACCAACGTGGCGAAACATGCCAATGCCGGCCGTGTCTCCGTGCTGTTGGCTTGCGAGGATGATCGTATTCGCGTCGAAATACAGGACGATGGCTGCGGTTTCGATGTGACAGCCAAACACAAGCACAAATCCTTTGGCCTTTTGGGAATCCAGGAACGGGCATCGGCATTGGGCGGCGAGTTCGATATACACAGTGTGCCGAAAAAAGGTACTCGGCTTGAAGTTCGGCTGCCCCTTAAAATACCTGCCTCCGCTGGTAGCGGCGATCCAACCATCATTCAAACGAATCTGGCCGCCTCAGATGTTGTGAAAAAAACCTAAGGGGCGCTCCAAGTCCGCGCCGACAAGTCGGCAGGGCGAGACGCAATGCGGCGAGCGGGCAGGCCAGGGAAGGACTGCCCCGGACTCGCGGGCGAAGCCGGACGGCGTAGCGCGGCGAGGCCGATTTACTCGCCTCATCCTTGAGGCTCGCCCTTCGGGCCGTGCTTCGCACGTTCCAATTTGCTCCCGGCAAATTGGTGCGCGGCGATGGCCGCCCGGAGGGTGCCGCACAGGGAATGTTCGGCATGAGAAGCGAGGAGTACTGCCCTCACCCCGGCCCAATGTTGTCGGGCTTTCCTGCCCGACACCCTCCGGGCGAGTTCCACTCGACCAAATTCGCTCCCGGCGAATTTGGTCGAGTGGAAGAGGGAGATTAACGAATCGCTCGCGCGATGCTTTCGTTGGATCGAGTACGTTGGGCATCGCAGGCGCAGGACTCGGAACGCGCATGAATTTTTTCATAACCTATCAGGCGGTAGTTCATTTCCTTGACGAGCGCTAAACCACTCACTAACAGTTTGTATCCGCGCCAAACAATTCGAGGCTCTTCGAAAACTGGAAGGTAATTGATGATCAAAATTCTCGTAGCCGACGACCACCCCATTGTTCGCAATGGGATAAATCAAATTTTGTCTACGGTGGTTAGTTTCACGGTCGTAGACGAAGCGATAAGCGCGGTCGAGGTGTTGGACAAGTGTCGCCGGAGCGATATCGATGTCCTGCTTTTGGATTTGTCCATGCCGGGCGCTCAAGGTGTCGATTTGATCAAGCGCATCCATCGGGTCAGACCATCGCTTCCGATACTTATCCTGTCTATGCACGCCTCGGGACAGATCGCCACGGAAGCCATCAAAGCGGGCGCTGCGGGCTATATCACCAAAGACAGCGAACCGGAAATCTTAATCGCCGGCATACAAAAAGTGGCAACCGGCCAACGATTCATAGAACCTTCGCTGGCGGAAAAAATAGTTTTCACCATGGTGCCGGATCAGCTTCCCCACGCGATACTTTCGCAACGCGAGCGACAGGTTCTCCGCCTTTTCGCTTCGGGTAAGCGAGTTCAGGATATCGCCGAAGCGCTATCCCTGAGCGAAAAAACCGTCAGCACCCATAAAACTCGTCTTATGCGCAAGCTCAGCGTCAAAAATAATGCCGATCTGATCCGGTATGCCGTTGAGTATGATTTGACCTGACAACCGGCCGGCCGCAGCAACCAGGACGAATAGGGAAGTCACAAAAAAGCCCCATCCGAGGATGGGGCTTTTTGCATCCCTAAGATCGAGCGGCGATTACATCATGTCGCCCATGCCGCCCATTCCGCCCATGCCGCCCGGCATCGGGGCTTCTTCCTTCGGCTCTTCGGCAATCATCGCCTCGGTGGTGATCATGAGGCCGGCCACGGAAGCCGCGTTCTGCAGCGCAGTGCGGGTCACTTTCGCCGGGTCCAGAATACCCATGGCAACCATGTCGCCGAACTCGCCGGTGGCCGCGTTGTAGCCAAAATTGCCCGAACCTTCGGCCACCTTGTTCAAAACCACGGAAGCTTCGTCGCCGGCATTGGCCACGATCTGGCGCAGCGGCTCTTCCATCGCACGGCGAGCGATGCCGATGCCGACGTCCTGGTCATGGTTCGCACCCTTCAGATCCTTGATTTTCTGCAGCGCGCGGATCAACGCCACGCCGCCGCCCGGCACGATGCCTTCTTCGACGGCGGCACGGGTCGCGTGCAGCGCGTCTTCCACGCGGGCTTTCTTTTCCTTCATTTCGACTTCGGTGGCCGCGCCGACCTTGATCACCGCAACACCGCCGGCCAGCTTGGCCAAACGCTCTTGCAGCTTCTCTCTGTCGTAATCGGACGTGGTATCGTCGACCTGCTTGCGGATCTGGGCGATACGGCCCTGAATCTGATCGGAGCTGCCGGCACCGTCGATGATGGTGGTTTCTTCCTTGCTGATTTGAATCCGCTTCGCGCTGCCGAGATCGTTCAGGGTCGCCTTTTCGAGGCTCAGACCGACGTCTTCGGAAATCACGGTACCGCCGGTCAGGATGGCGATGTCTTCCAACATGGCTTTACGGCGGTCGCCGAAGCCGGGAGCTTTAACGGCGCAGACCTTGATGATGCCGCGCATGTTGTTGACGACCAGGGTCGCCAGCGCTTCGCCTTCGACGTCTTCCGCGATGACCAGCAGCGGACGGCCGGATTTGGCCACGCCTTCGAGCACCGGCAGCATGTCGCGGATGCTGGAGATCTTTTTCTCGCAGATGAGGATCAGCGGGTTTTCCAACTCGGCGCTCATGCTCTGCTGATTGTTGATGAAGTACGGCGACAAATAGCCGCGGTCGAACTGCATGCCTTCGACCACGTCGAGGCTGTTTTCGAGGCCCGAACCGTCTTCCACGGTGATGACGCCTTCCTTGCCGACTTTATCCATGGCTTCGGCAATGATCTTGCCGATGCTGTCGTCGGAATTGGCGGAAATGGTGCCGACCTGGGCGATGGCGTTGCTGTCGGCGCAGGGCACGGACATGGCATGGATGGCGTCAACGGCGGCGACGGTGGCTTTATCAATGCCACGCTTTAGATCCATCGGGTTCATGCCGGCGGCAACGGCCTTCAAGCCCTCGACGAGAATGGATTGCGCCAGAACGGTGGCGGTGGTGGTGCCGTCGCCCGCGACATCGGAGGTTTGGGATGCGACTTCCTTCACCATCTGGGCGCCCATGTTCTCGAACTTGTCGGACAGTTCGATATCCTTCGCCACGGATACGCCGTCCTTGGTTACGGTCGGCGCGCCGAAGCTCTTTTCGAGCACGACATTGCGGCCTTTCGGACCCAGGGTCACTTTCACCGCCTGTGCCAAAATGTTAACCCCGCGAACCATGCGGGTACGTGCGTCATCGCCAAATCTTACGTCTTTCGCTGCCATTACGATTTACCTTCGTTGGTTAATGTTGAATTCCGGGCGCGCTCAGTCTTCGAGCACAGCCATGATGTCTTCTTCGCGCATGACAAGGATGTCATCGCCGTCGAGTTTCACTTCGGTGCCGGAATATTTGCCGAACAGCACCTTGTCGCCCACTTTGACTTGCAGCGCGCGCACTTGCCCGTTGTCCAGAGTTTTGCCGTTACCCACCGCGACGATTTCGCCGCGCATCGGTTTTTCCGCCGCGGTATCTGGAATCACGATTCCACCCGCTGAAGTACGTTCCTCTTCAAGGCGCTTCACGATGACACGGTCATTCAAGGGACGAATTTTCATCATACTCTCCTGTTCCGACTGATGATTTATTGGCTAACGGAGCGATCGACCAGATCCCCTTGTTAGCACTCGACTAAAACGAGTGCTAATCATAGCCGTCGAATATTTCATGTCAAGGTCAGCGTTCATCCGGTCCCTGTGAAATAGTTACGCGAATCCGAAACTTTCCTGGGTTAAGATTCCGTTCGTGCGAAACCCACCGCGAGAAAAAGAACATGGACCGCACCGAACGCTTCTACAAAATCGACCAACTGCTTCGCGAGAGACCTTCCTTATCGCTAAAAGCCCTCGTTGAGGAATTGGGCATATCGGCGGCGACGTTCAAGCGCGATATCGAATATATGCGCAATCGGTTCAACGCGCCGATCGTTTGGGACCGAAAAACCCGCGGTTACCGCTTCAGACAGCGCAGCGACGAAACGGCCTACGAGCTGCCGGGGCTCTGGTTCAATGCCTCGGAAATCCACGCCCTCCTTACCATGCGCCAATTGCTCGCGGACTTGCAGCCGGGCCTTCTGGAACCGCATATCCAGCCGCTGCTCGCCCGCCTCAACGCCCTGCTCGGCACCGGCGACCACGAATGGCAGGAAGTGGAAAAACGCGTCCGGGTGTTTCACGTCGCGCGAAGAACCGTCGATCTTCAGCATTTCGAAGTGGTAGCGACGGCGCTGCTCAAACGCCGCCGGCTGCGGATCGTTCACTACAACCGCGGCACGGATGAAACTTCCGAGCGCGTCGTGTCGCCGCAACGGCTGATTCATTACCGCGAAAACTGGTACCTGGACGCCTGGTGCCATCTCCGCGAAGCCATCCGGAGCTTCGCGGTGGATGCGCTCCGGTCCGCATCGATATTGAACGAGCCCGCCATAGACATCCTGGATGAGGAATTGGATCGGGAACTGGCCCCCGGCTACGGCATTTTCTCCGGAAGCGACATCCGCTGGGCCGAATTGCGCTTCACGCCCGAGCGCGCCCGCTGGGTCAGCCGCGAAATATGGCATCCCAAGCAAAAAAGCCGCTTCGAGCCGGATGGTGCTTATACGCTCGAAATCCCCTACTCCGACGACCGCGAACTCATCATGGACATTCTCAAACACGGCGCGGAGGTCGAAGTCCTGGCACCCGAATCGCTTCGAAAACAACTGCAGAAAACGATTCGGGCGATGGCCGCCCGCTATCAAAGCTCCGAATAAATGCAGAAACCGCTCGTGTTGAGCCCTTCGACTGCGCTCAGGATGAACTCCGCGAAGCAGCATCGAAACACGCTAACTCCGGCACTTCGACTCCGCGCTAGCGCGCTACGCTCAGTGCGAGCGGATTTGTTCAGAGCTTTCCTACGGATAAAAAAATTTTCACGGATCGATTTAGTGGCTCACGCCCTGAGCGACTACCTATCGTAGAGTATCTCCGTCGTTACACCCATCGGAGATACGATCATGTTCAACATCTTCTTTTCCATCCGGAAATTCCGGAACGCTCAGGCTGTTGCAAACTCCTCCATTAGCCATTCCTCCGGCCCTTCACAGCCGCAGCCGTTCTCCAGCCAACCGCCCGCCACTTCGGCACGCATCGACTATGACATACCGACCTATATCCGGCGGGGGATTAAGCTCAGCGTATCTGCTTGGAAGAACTAAGCGCTGAGCGATGCGATAGGTGCCAAGCCGAGAATCCGATAAAATGACCACATCAAGTGGTCATATATATCGAGGTGGAAATCATGAAAATCACTGCGGCGGAATTCAAGGCCAAATGCTTGAAACTGATGGATGAAGTCAACAAGACCCATGAGCCAGTCGTCATCACCAAGCGTGGCAAACCTATCGCCAAACTGGTGCCAATCGAAGAGCCGTCGGAAACCCAGTTCGGTTATATGAAAGGTACGGTCACCGTTTCGGGGGATATCGTTTCCCCTATCGATGAGCCTTGGAGCGCCCTCACCGGCGACGAGGATGATCTTTACCGCGATCTCGCGCCCGGCGGGCAACCTGATGATGAACACCGGGAAAACAAATGAATGGGCTGTTGTTGGATACTCACGCCTGGATTTGGTACGCCGAAGGCATCGCCCAGCGCTTGCCGGCGAATGCGGTAGCACAAATCGAAGCTATGCGCAGACAGTCGCGATTGTTCATCTCCACGGTATCGATTTGGGAAATCGGCATGCTGCAAAACAAACGCAAACTCACGCTCTCGGCGGCGATCAATGTTTGGGTCGAGCGCGCAACGGCTTTGCCGGGACTCCGGTTACTGCCTTTGGATGTCGAGAGCGCCCTGGAAAGTACCCAGCTTCCCGGCCCGATCCACGGCGATCCCGCCGACCGTTTTCTAATCGCCATCGCGCGAGTAAAGGGTCTGCATCTGATGACCGCCGACAAGAAGATCATCGAGTATGGGCGGGAGGGTTATCTCAATGTTTTCGAATTAGGGGGCGCGAAGGAAAACACATTGCCTTGAGGTTTCAGGAAATTTCGCTTGTTTTCCCAAAGAAGTTTTGAAGCCGATCCGCTAGATGAGCCTGCGCCGCAACGAAGTCGCCGAGGTGGTTTCCAGCCAACCGCCGGATCCTTCAGCACGTATGGCTACGACATTCCGCCTTACATTCGACGGGGTGATTAAGCTCAGCAGGATTGACTCGAACACTGATTATTTTTAATAAAAAAAGGTATTTGACTCATGGGAAACCCCATCGCCCACGTCCGCCAAACCGAAACCGGTGAATTCATCACCCATGACCTTGCCGAACATCTCCGTGGCGTCGCCGAACTCGGCCGCGAATTCGCGGAAGTATTCGGAAGCGGCGACTGGGCTTATCTGGCCGGTATTTGGCATGATCTCGGGAAATATCGGGAGCGGTTTCAACGCTACATTCGCCAGTCCAGCGGCTACGATCCGGATGCCCATATCGAAGGCAGGCCCGGCAAGGCCCCGCATTCCACGGCAGGCGCTTTGCTGGCCTGTGATCAGTTCAACGAAGCGGGCCGCGTGCTGGCTTACCTGATTGCCGGACATCATGCCGGACTGTACGACTGGCACGGCGGGCTCAAAGCCCGGTTGGACAGCGAAGACGCTCGCAAAGAATTGCAAGAGGCTATCAATGCCTCCCCGCCGGCCGAGATTCTCGCGGCCGGCGACGCATTCCGACCCGACCTGCGCCAAGTACCCGGCCTCAAGGACGGGTTCGCCCTATGGATACGGATGCTGTTTTCCTGCCTGGTGGACGCCGATTTTCTCGATACCGAGGCCTTCATGGACGAAGGCAAGGCCGAGCGGCGCGGCGACTATCCGGAAATTCCCGCGCTTCTGGAATGCTTCAACCGCCATATGGACGAAATGGCGAACCGATTGGCCGAGAAAGGCCCGCTGACACCCGTCAACCAACTCCGGACGGACATTCTGCGCCAGTGCCGGGAGCGCGCCGCCGAGTCGCCCGGCCTGTTTTCGCTTACCGTTCCCACCGGCGGCGGCAAAACCCTGTCCAGCATGGCTTTCGCCTTGGAACATGCCCAAGGCCATGGCAAGCACCGCGTCATCTACGTCATCCCTTACACCAGCATCATCGAACAGACCGCCGACGTGTTCCGCGAGGTGTTCCGGCGCCTCGAACCCGATCCGGTCATCGAACACCACAGCAACGCCGAAACGGATGCGAGCGACGAGACTTCGAAAAGCCGATTGGCATCTGAAAACTGGGATGCCCCCATCGTCGTCACTACCAACGTCCAGTTCTTCGAATCCTTATTCGCCGCCCGGACTTCCCGCTGCCGCAAGCTGCACAACATCGTGAACAGCGTAGTGGTGCTGGACGAAGCTCAACTGCTACCACCGGAATTCCTGCAACCCATCCTCGATGTTCTCAACCTCTTAACCCGGCACTATAGCGCGTCCGTTGTGCTCTCCACCGCCACCCAGCCGGCCTTGTCCACCCGTGAATATTTCGATCCCCAGCAGAATCTGCGGGGGTTAGAAAATGTGCGCGAACTGATGAAAGACGGTCCTTTCATCCATGATCCCAACGAGCTTTACGAGGCGCTTAAACGAGTTGACGTGACGCTTCCGTCCGACTGGCAGGCGCCGGTGACTTGGGAAACCCTGGCCGAGGAACTGCAAGAACATGATAGCGTCCTGTGCATCGTCAACCGCCGGAAGGACGCCCGCGAGCTTTTCAAGCTCATGCCCGAAGGCACCTTGCATCTCTCGGCCCTGATGTGTGGTGCGCACCGGTCGGACGTTATCCGACTCATCAAGAAACGGCTCAAGGCGGGAGAATCTGTCCGGGTCATCAGCACGCAATTGGTTGAAGCCGGGGTTGATCTGGATTTTCCGGTAGTCTATCGAGCGCTCGCCGGGCTAGATTCCATCGCCCAGGCGGCGGGACGATGCAATCGGGAAGGGGTGCTGGAACAGGGCGAAGTGGTCGTTTTCATTCCACCCAAAGCGGCCCCGCCCGGCCACTTGCGTAAAGCCGAAGATGCCAGCCGTACGGTACTCCACGGAGCGATTGCCGATCCCTTGGACCGCACTCTGTTCGCCCGTTACTTCGAGCAGTTCTATTACGCCTGCCAACTCGACGAACACGGTATCGGAAAATTGCTGGAAGTGGACGGCCGGACACTCGCCATCAACTTCCGCACTGCCGCTGAGAAATTCCGCTTGATCCGGGACGAGGACAGCGCGACCGTCGTGGTCCGCTACCATGGCCTCGACTATTCCGACGATACCGTGGATGCACTTTTGGGCAAGCTGCGGAAGGACGGCCCGGAACGCTGGCTGATGCGCAAGTTGCAGCGCTATACCGTTTCGGTACCGCGAAGAGACGTGCAGCGCTGGGCGCAGCTTGGGGATGTGCAGGAATGGCAGCCCGGCTTGTTCGTTCAGGTTAGCGACGTCGGGTATTCGAACGAACTCGGACTGGTGATGGGAGATGAAGAGACTCTTCGCTCACAGGTGCTGATTGGGTAGCAGGGGCGGAAGCCCCTGCCAGTTTCAACCTAGACACAGTCTTCGTTTCAATCCACGTCCAGTAAGGACAGGCGAATTATGCGCTTATAGCGGTGAAGTAACAATGTTACCTATACTCATTATTCGAATCAGTGATACTCTTTGCCCGTCGCTCCAATGTGATGAGGTAATGCTGTGGATTGGAAAGGGGTCATTTACGAGTTGCGCTTGTTAGCTATGGAATTGCCCGTTGATCGCTTCTATGCGCTGTATCTATTGCTCGCGCTCTGGGTGGTCAAGCACCTAACCCGAAGCCAATAACGCGAGAAAAAGGAAATAGGAGAAGGTACTTTGATTAGCTACTGCCTTGAAGTCTCAGGCGATTTCGCTTGTTTCACCCGGCCGGAAATGAAAGTCGAGCGGGTGAGCTACGACGTGATGACGCCCTCTGCCGCCCGCGCGGTGTTCGAGGCCATCCTCTGGAAACCGGCCATCCGCTGGCATATTCGCCGCATTGAGGTCTTGAAGCCGATCCGCTGGATGTCTTTGCGCCGCAATGAAGTTGCCGGAGTGATTTCACATGCCAACGTAAAGAGCGCCATGAAAACGGGTAGCGGCAACCTGGCGCAATTTATCGAGGACGAGCGCCAGCAGCGCGCCGGATTATTCTTACGCGATGTGGCTTACCGCATTCACGCCGACCTGGAAGTAAAGCCGAATGCCGGTGCGGAAAACCCGCCGATCAAATACCGGGAAATGTTCGAGCGCCGCGCCGGAAAGGGCCAGTGTGTGAACCAGCCCTATCTCGGCTGCCGCGAATTTGCTGCCCGCTTTCGCTGGGTGGAAAACCCCGAGTCGGAACCCGCCGACCGCTCGGCGCTCGATGACCGGAGCCAGGCCGAATTGGGATTCGGACGTCCGCGCGAACTGGGCTACATGCTGTACGATCTGGATTTCACTAAGCCGAACGATCCGCAGCCACTTTTTTTCCGCGCCCAGTTAAAAGACGGCTCGGTGGAAATTCCCGACCGCGAAAGCGAAGAGGTACGGGGATGATTCTGCAAGCCTTGCACGACTACTACCACCGCAAGCAGCTCTCGGACGATCCGAAGGACCGGCTGCCCGCTTTTGGCCTGGAAGAAAAGGAAATCCCCTTCGTCATTGAAATCGACGGTGAGGGCCGTTTCGTCAATCTATCCGACACCCGCTCCGGGGAGGGCAAGAAGAAAACCGGGCAGCGTTTTTTGGTGCCCCAGGGAGTGAAAAAAACTTCAGGCGTAGCGGCCAACCTGCTCTGGGACAACGCGGAATATGTCCTCGGCATAGATACGCGCGGCAAGCTGGAGCGAGTCGCACAACAACGTGTAGCATTCCGGAACCGGCTCGATGAACTCCCGGAGCAGGTGCGAGCCGATCCCGGTCTCCGCGCCGTCCGGGCGTTTCTCGACCGGCTCGATATGACTCCCTTGGAGAGCCATCCCGCCTGGAACGATGTGCTCGCAACCAATCCGCTCATGAGTTTCCGCTTGCATGGCGACATCGAACTGGTGTGCCAGCGGCCTGCCGTAGCCACTGCGACCACGTCAACAGCCACGGACGAAACGGCACCCACCGGAACCTGCCTGGTCACGGGTGAGACATCGCCGATCGAGCGCCTGCATCCGGCAATCAAAGGCGTGTGGGGCGCGCAAACAGCCGGCGCGAATATCGTCTCATTCAACTGCCGTGCTTTCGAATCCTACGGCAAAATCGAGCGGCAGGGCGAAAACGCGCCGGTCGGCAAACCCGCCGTCTTCGCCTACACCACCGCGCTAAATCACCTGCTGGCCCGCGACTCGCGTCAGCGCGTCCAAGTCGGCGATGCGTCCACCGTGTTCTGGGCGGAACAGCCCCACGACTTGGAAACCATGGCGGCGGATTTGTTCGGCGAGCCACCCAAGGATGAACCCGACCGCGGCGTGGACGCCTTGAAGGCGCTCTATAGCTCCGTCGAGTCGGGTAAATTCACGGTGGGCGATGCCGACGCCCGCTTTCATGTTCTAGGGCTCGCTCCCAATGCGGCCCGCATCAGCATCCGCTTTTGGGAAACCGCCCCGGCCTACGAACTGGCCCGCAGGCTCAAGCGCCATTTCGACGATCTCAAGATTGCCCGAGCGCCCAACGATCCCGAACACCTGTCGCTATTCCGGCTCTTGGCTTCTATCGCCGTACAGGGCAAGGCCGACAACATCCCGCCCAATCTCGGCGGCGACTTCATCCGCGCCATTCTCGAAGACCTCCCCTACCCCGTCACGCTGCTCAATTCTGCCGTGCAGCGCTGCCGAGCAGAACACAAAGTGACCTACCCGCGCGCGGCGGCACTGAAAGCCTGGCTGAACCGGGATATCCGTAGAATCAACCGCAACACATCCGAACCTGAGAAGGAGTTTGAACCCATGCTCGATACCGGAAATCCTAGCCCCGCCTATCGCCTCGGCCGTCTATTCGCCGCGCTGGAAAAAATCCAGGAAGAGGCCAGTCCCGGCCTCAACGCCACCGTTCGCGACCGTTATTACGGCGCCGCATCCAGTACGCCAGTAGCGGTATTCACCACTTTGCTGCGACTAAAAAACCACCATTTGGGCAAGCTACCGCGAGGCCGGGCAGTGCAGATGGAAAAGCTGATCGGCGAAATCATCGAAGGCCTGGCCGATTTCCCGCGCATTCTCGCTCTGCCCGAACAAGGCCGCTTTGCCCTGGGCTATTACCACCAGCGCCAGTCCTTTTTTACGAAACACGAAGATCAACCGGGCGAAAAATAAGGAGAAAAACCAATGAGTCTGAACAAACGCTACGACTTCGTTCTGCTGTTCGATGTGAAAGACGGCAATCCCAACGGCGACCCCGATGCCGGCAACCTACCCCGTCTCGATGCCGAAACCGGCCATGGCTTGGTAACCGACGTATCGCTCAAGCGCAAGGTGCGTAACTACATCGGCATGGCCAAGCGCGATCAACCACCCCATGAAATCTACGTAAAAGAAAAAGCCATCCTCAACGATCAGCACGAACGGGCTTACATTGGAATTGGAAAAGAAGACTTGCTCAATGGGGACGACAAGAAGCGCAAAGGCGGCGAGGCGGTGGATGAAGCCCGCACCTGGATGTGCCGCAATTTCTACGATGTGCGCACCTTCGGCGCGGTTATGTCCACCAAGATCAACTGCGGTCAGGTACGCGGCCCGGTGCAGATGACCTTCGCCCGTTCGGTCGATCCCATCATCGCCCAGGAACATTCCATCACCCGCATGGCAGTCGCTACGAAAGAGGAAGCGGAGAAGCAGGACGGCGACAACCGCACCATGGGCCGCAAGCACACCGTCCCCTACGGCTTGTATGTGGCCCACGGCTTCGTCTCGGCCTTTCTCGCCAAGCAGACCGGTTTTTCCGAAGACGATCTGGAATTGGTTTGGCAAAGCTTGGAAAACATGTTCGAGCACGACCGCTCCGCCGCCCGCGGCGAAATGGCGACGCGCGGGTTGTATGTGTTCGAGCATGATTCCGAACTGGGCAATGCCCATGCTCATAACCTGTTCGAGCGCATCCGTCCGCAGCTCAAGGACGGCATCACCGTGCCGCGCAGCTTTGCGGATTACGAGGTCGCAATCGATGAGGCAGAGCTTCCGGCTGGTGTGAACCTTACTCGGCGAGTGGGCTGAAGGTACTTCCACGACTAGTGCTTCGCCACGGTAGCAGTGCAATGTTTGGTCATGTCTTGGGTCTGATGATTGTCTGGAAGCCAGGAGACGATCATGCGAACCCAGAAATACGCAGTGAAACTGACGGCCGAGGCGCGCTCGGCCGTGGAACGC
>NZ_DASPLO010000168.1:0-1759 GCF_035627495.1 Methylocaldum sp. | reverse complement strand
TCGCACAAGATGACGACCTCCGGCCGAAACGATGCCTCGGTTGGGGGCAAAATAACAACAGTATCCTGATATCGACTCAACAACGGCCCACTCGGGGTCGAATATCGCCGTCTCAAACCGGTTTTTCGAGGTACCCTTTAGCAAGCGTTTGGGCATTTCTCACGCGCAGTACGCGTCCCGCCATCATCCTCTACCTTAGCCAATAGCATGCCGCCACGATGGCAACGGTAAGCAGTGTCACTGGCACTCCCACTCTTGCGTGACATCGCCAAGTGATAACAATGTTCCGGCGCGCGGCCGCATCCACGACGATGATGTTCGCTATGCTGCCGACGATCAGCAGATTTCCGGCGAACGTGCTTGATAGCGCAAGCAATAGGCCGGCATCCGGGTGGGTAGCCATCGGCAACAGCAGCATCACCGCAGGCACATTGGAAACCACATTGCTGAGCAGGAATGTGAACCCATAAAGCGGCCCAAGGTTATGCAAGTCGAATCCTATCTCCGCCAGCGCCACCACCGCCTGCCTCGGCAGGCCCGTCGTCTCCAGAGCATGATTGACGATGAACAGCCCTATAAACAGCAAAAGTATCTGCCAGTCCACAAGCCCGAGCATGTGCCGCGAATGAAGCTTGCGCGACAGCAGCAATATGCCGGCTCCTGCCAAAGCCAGGATCTCGCGCGGCCAGTCCGAAAACAGAAATGCCGTGAACAGTGCGGTTGCGACCGCTAGCCCTTTCATGGCTTGCCAAGGATTAAAATGCGCATGCCGTTCCAGACGTAGATCTTGATCAACTTCGATTCGGTTCGACTCCGCCCAAGTTCCCAGCGCCCTCGCCACCACAGCGCAATCAGCAGCCACGTTATCACCAGCCCCAAGCCAACCGGAATCACGGCACCGCGAAGATAGCCGGCAAAAGACATCTTTAGGGTCTCTCCAATCAGCATGTTTTGCGGGTTTCCGATAAGAGTGGCGGCCGAACCGACGTTGGCGGAACAGCATAAAGCGAGCAAAAAAGGCACCGGATCGAGCCGCCGGCTCAAACAGATTTCGATCAATACGGGCGCTGTCGCGAGACAGACAACGTCGTTGCTGAATACGCCGGAAAGCGCCGCCACTACGGCGATCAAGGCTGCAAGAAATAAAGGAGGCGTTACTCGGAGTGCGCCGAGCTTCTCCGTTACCAGCGTATAAAACCCACCCAGCCGCAACTGAGCCGAGACAACCATGAAGGAGAAGAGCAGAACCAGGGTCGGAACGTGAACCGCCCTACCCGCTTCTTCGAGCGTCATCGACTCGGTAGCGATTAAGCTGATGGCGCCGAGCACCGCAATTCCCGTCCGATCGAGTTGGAGAAACGGCAAACCGCCTAAAATCATGCCGATATATACAAAGGCGAAAATGATAACTATGGTAGCGATCACGGTTGAGGGTCAGGTATGGCAAAATGGCGCAAAGTATAACTCGGCAGCGCCCTTCCAAGGTGCGATATCTTCGGGAGCCACAGTATCACTACCGATCGGATTGAGAACGGCCAAACTGTCGTGTTTATAATCTCGGCCAACTCGAAGAAATACACCTTATTTGAGGTACCATCGTATCTGTCCCGCAACTGGATAGCTGTCAAGTCCCGCCTGTTTATAAACCTTCTTGCGAAAGAGATGGGGATGGGAGGTTTGCCAGTTTTTGAGAGCTTGAACGGGGGTGAGATGGCCCAAGGCCCGCTGTGGGATGTGCTGGTTGTAGAGGGCGACATAG
>NZ_DASPLO010000167.1:0-98021 GCF_035627495.1 Methylocaldum sp. | reverse complement strand
TGGTCTGGGTCCGGCTCAAGTCCTTGGCGGCTCAAACCGGTCGAACGGTCTATCAACTCAAGCACGGCTTACTGGATGACTACCTTATTCGACAACTTAAAAATCCTTCGCTAGAAATGCGTCTTGCGTAAGTCCTGACATTATTCGTACAAGGCCGCGCAGCTTGTCTCGATTACCTAAAATTCCGCCAGGCTGATTATTGGAAGCGCCATCACGGGTGACCAATATGGCATTCCAATGCGCGGCCTCGTAAACAACCTTCACGTCGTTGTGCTGGTTCTGGTTTTTTGCGCCTCCAGGAAAGATTGCGTTTTCTATCTCACGGTAGCGTTGGCAAGTTATATCGATGTTCTCGTCGGTAAGGGTGAATAATTGAGCGAAAGTTTTCTTTGTGCGAATTGGGTTATTTCCGGCAAGCGCTTCTTTGAAGCTCACACCAGACATGTTTACCAAGATGATCTCGTCAGCGGCCCACTTCTCGATTTGGTTCATAGCGGGAATTGAGCCCCGAGCGTTGATAAGGTTAGTGTCGATGTGAAAGATAGGGGTGTATAGCATTCGCCGCTGCATTTCGATCATGGTGGAATAGCTACGCGATATTGAATTTGGAACGAGCCTCAACCATTACTTTGATTACAGTGGTCTGTAAATCTTGCGAGGCACGCCGGTTGCGCGAAGAACTATGCTGTCGGACCAACCACAAGCCGACTGATCTACGACACTTCCCGCTTCGCGATATCCACCCATTCCTTATTTAATCGATAGCTGTGCCTCGACGCGACTTTCGCGTCCTTGAGAATTTCTTCGAACAAAGCCCGCGCCTCCGATGTTTTTCCCATGCGCTTCAGCAGCAGGGCATGGCGGCATTTGGCCTCGGCGCCTGCGGAATATTTGGCCAGTGCGCGGTATTCGTCCAAGGCCCGGTCCATTTCGCCGAGTGCTTCGAGAGACCGGGCGTAAAGCAGGTGCGCCTCCTGGTTTTCGAAATCCGGATTGGCCTCGAACAGCGTTTCGAGCGTTTCCCGCGCCCTTTCGAAATTTTTTGTCTCGACCAGCGCCTTAGCCAGGCCGAGCAAGAGGTTGGGATCGGTGCGGTACATCCCAGTGAGGGAACGCCCATAAAGCTCGATGGCGTCGTCGAGCATGCCGTGCTTGAGGTATTCCTGCGCCAGCGCGCTCCGGTTGCCTACGGTGTCCGACATTTCCAGCGCTTCGCGGCGCTTTCTCAGTTCCTTTTGAGGATCGAGCGTCTTCAGCAGGGCCTTGGAACCCTGCCTGGCGGTGCGGCTCTGGATGATCTCGGGCAGCAGCACCATCACCGAATAGAGAATGCAGCCGAGCAACGGCAGAAAGATGATCAGAAACACCCACAAGAACGACTGGCCGTGGCGCATCGCATGGACGGCGAATCCGATCTGGATGAGCAGCATGAAGATTCCGGCAATTTCCATCAGATGTCTCGTTTATTGTTGTTCATGGAAGGATCGAGGTCAGGCATCGAGCCACACTCGATGGACAGAGAACAGCGAGCTTGGTTCGCGCACTACGACGAGTGTCCTCGCTCTTTTTTGAATAAATTCATAAATTTGAATTTAAAAATATACTGCTTTTGTGTTCTCGGACACATAAATAATTAACTCTCTGACGCATAATTTTTGAGGGCACCTATAGCTCACTTTGTGCCAAAAACTTGCCGGATTGGCCCTCAAAAGTGACTAATTGTTGTTACTAAAGGGCTTAGCCGTAAAAACTTAAAACAGTCATGGGAGCAATCACTGGAACTACATGGAATCTAAATCAAAAATTCGTTCATCCAGTTTGCTTGGGGCGATTTGTCTATCCCAGAGCACTTTCTCAAATCCAAAAACACTCAATCATGGAGATGTGCATGTTTAGAAAAGTTGTCGTGCTGGTTCTGCTTTGCCAGGCCTTGTCCGCATTCGCTGGGCCAAATGGTGCTCGACCCGGTCACGTCGCCGCTTCGGCATCCGGTTTTGTCAAGACCGGACTTCTCATGGCCAACGGCGTTTTCGATCCGAATAAAATGATCATTTTCGATCCTCGTTACCACGAGGACGTGCGCCATCGTACCCCCGCGCGAATTGCCGAACACCGTGCTCTAGCGATCGAACACATGGAAACTGTGTTCGGGATCAACATCGAGCAATTGGTAGCCGAACAGCGCATCATGTTTTCGCCCTTTTTTATGAACGATGACATGGCCTATCGGGTATATAGCCTCTCGGATACCTGGGTTCCTACCCGAGGGTTTACCATGCACGACGGCGGCTGGATACTCATGGTCACCGATCCCAACGGTATCGACTTAAGTGACGGCAAGCACATTCCAGCCGGCAGCGTTTCAGTCTACGGAGAGTATTACGTCGAGGTTCGAAACGAGGGCGGAGTTTCCGCAGATCCGATCATTGTCCATTACCAGTCCGACAGGTTTATAGTTTCGGGATTCTATGGGGAAACCCCGATACTATGCGACGTCTTTCACCCGGACTGGGGTTGGGGCCGGGCGCAAGGCGTTGCTCTCCCGTTTCCTGATGTCGGCGGCGCCAACGCCAACACACGAAACGTTTGGACCTTTACCGGCAGCGATTTCAGTCGCCCATCCCATGCCGTTTGGTTCGAGTGAGCCTGCCTTTTAGCTTTCACAATTTTGTGAAAGCCTGAGAGACGCCAAGCATAGAAGCCTGGATGAAGCGTAGCGACGTCCAGGCTTCATCATATAAGCCAATCCGCTTAGATTCGCCCACTCGCATTAGCCGAATCCGGTGAAACGCTCGCCAGACTTCCCCGGAATTGCCGGCGCTCCGGCGAGGTCTCAAGGTTTATGAAGTTTCGCCTCGTCCAGCTCTGGGAGACGCTCCGTTCGAGCTACTGGTTCGTCCCCACCATCATGTCCATTACTGCCGCGGCATTGGCGGTATTGCTGTTTCTGATCGATCGCGAAGCCCGGGAGCGATATCTGCCGTTTCTCTCGGATCTTTACGTGATGGACGCCCCCGGGGCTCAAGCCATTCTGTCCACGCTGGCGTCTTCGGCGATCACGGTGGCCGGGGTAGTGTTTTCCATCGCGATGCTGGTGCTCTCCAATGCCTCGGCGCAGTTTGGGCCACGGCTGTTGCCCAACTTCATGCGGCAAGGCGGGACACAGATCGTGCTGGGCGGTTTCATCGGGACCTTCATTTACTGCATTCTGGTGTTGACCCGCGTCCGTTCGACCGATGACGGGGCAGAGATTCCCCACCTCTCGGTCAGCATCGCTCTGGTTTTCGGGGTGTTCAGTTTCGGGCTGCTGATCTATTTCATCCACCGGGTCGCCACATTCATCCAGGCGCCGAATATCGTCGAAAACGTCGGCACACGCCTGATCGAAACTTTCGGCAACTTGTTTCCGGAAGCCTCCGACCCCGATGGGCGGGATAACCCTGCGGAGGAGGAGCGGCAACTGCCGGCCGACTTTGCGGAGCATGCCTCGGGCATTCCGGCTCCCGGCAACGGCTACCTGGACGCCATAGAACTGGAGCGGATTCGGGACATTGCGGAGCGGCACAACCTGCTCGTGCATCTGCTCAAACGGCCGGGACAGTTCATCATCGAAGGGTATGCGCTGGCGTTGGCTTCACCGCGCGAAGCGGTAACGGAGACTATCGCCGGAGAGATCGGGAAGTCCTTTCTGCTGGGGCCGCAGCGCACGCTGATCCAGGACGCCGAATTTGCCGTCGACCAATTGGTGGAAGTGGCGGTCCGAGCCCTTTCGCCGGGCATCAACGACCCCTTCACCGCCATTAATTGCATCGATTGGCTCGGAGCGGCACTGTCGTTTCTGGCGGGCCGGAGGGTGTCCTCGCCCCTCTGCCGCAGTGCCGATGGGCGAATCTGTGTAATCACTGATCCTTACACCTATGAAGGCATCCTGGATGCCGCGTTCAACCAATTGCGCCAGCACGCCCGGACGAACGAGGCGGTGGCGATTCGCCTCCTGGACATGACCGCCGTGCTGGCGGAGACCGAGTTGCCGGCGCCGTATCGCAACGCTCTGGCGCGGCACGCCCGGTTGATCTATGAGGACACCCTGACCAAGCTGCCGGATTCCAGTGACCGCGCCGATCTGGAGGAACGCTACGGGCGAGTGTTGCAAACGCTTCTGGGATCCGGCTCACGGGCGGATTGCGGCAGGGGTGATGGAATCCCTTAGCACCGGTTTTCTTGCGCCGTCGGTATTTATCGTGCTTCGTCGCCTCTAATCGTGGAGCGTCTAGTCGCCATCGTTGTACTCCTCGGGGTCTCGGGCTCCGGAAAATCGACTATCGGAAAGCGGCTCGCAGAACGCCTCCGTTGGCCGTTTTTCGATGGGGACGATTTCCATCCCGCGCGAAACATCGCGAAAATGGCACGGCATCAGCCTTTGACGGATGCGGACCGGGAACCGTGGCTCGACCAGCTCGCCGAACTGATCGAAGCGTCCATAGGCGCGGGGCGCTCCACCGTCATCGCCTGCTCCGCGCTCCGGCAAAGGTACCGAGAGCGCTTATCGAGAGGGTATCGCGAAGTGGTTTTCGTGTATCTGAAGGGTTCCCCCGAGCTCATTCGCGACCGGCTCGCGCACCGGCGCGAGCATTTCATGCCGGCAGATCTCCTTCCCAGCCAGTTCGCGGCACTCGAGGAACCCGCCGATGCCATAACGATCGATATCAGCGAACCGCCGGAAGCCATTGTGGAGGCCATTGTCCGCCGTCTCGACGAACGATTTGCCGAAATACTTAGGTAATTTCAACGGCCGGCGCGGCTTGCCGTTCACGCCTCCCCTCCCTACAATCGGGATCTTGTCAATCATCGGGTTCTTAAGGAGAAGATTATGCTGATGTTGTCCGTTGCAGTTTTTACTTTGGTGGCATTCATGGGGGCGGGCATGGGAATCGACGCCTTCAAGGGGCGGGGCAGTTCCCGATTGTTCGCCCTGATCCATGGCGGCTTGGCGCTGCTGGGATCGACTCTGGTGATCATGGTCGCGCTGAAAGGCGATACCCGTCTCTACATTATTATCGGCCTGGCGCTCGCCATCATCGCCGCCGGGCTGTACATTTCGTTTCAACGTGCCAAAGGCATACAGCCTAGAGCCTTGGTTCTGCTGCACGGCGGAACGGCCGCAACGTGCTATGCGCTCCTCGCCTATTACGCGTTGCGCCCTTAATCCAAGGCGGTCGGCGCCTGGGAATCGGAGGCGTCGACCGCCGTTGCTTTCGCGGTCAATTCTTCGGATCTCGGGTTAAAATACCCGCCGACCATGCTTCTGATACCCCCGCTTAGCCTATACATCCACGTCCCTTGGTGCGTGCGAAAATGTCCCTATTGCGACTTCAACTCGCATGTGGCGGATCATGTGCTGCCCGAACGCGAATACGTCGAAACGCTGCTTGTCGATCTCGAACAACAAGCGTCCTCGGTTGCGGGACGCCGGGTAGAGACGATATTCATCGGTGGCGGCACCCCGAGCCTGTTCAGCCCGGCCGCGATTCACCTTCTTTTGGATGGAATCCGATCGCGGCTTGACATAGCGGCCGATACCGAGATCACGATGGAAGCCAATCCTGGGACTGTCGAAATCGGCAAGTTCAAAGGCTTTCGCGAGGCGGGCGTGAACCGCTTGTCCATCGGCATCCAGAGCTTTCACGAGACGCATCTGAAAAAGCTGGGCCGCATCCACAATGACCGAGAGGCGCGACTTGTCGCGGAACTCGCCCGCGAAGCGGGATTCGACAACTTCAACCTGGACCTGATGTTCGGCCTTCCGGACCAGACGCTAGACGAAGCGCTGAAGGACGTTCAAACCGCAATCGGTCTGAATCCGACCCATATCTCGTTCTATCAGCTCACCCTGGAACCCAATACCGTGTTCCACAAATACCCGCCGCGCCTGCCCGGGGACGACCGCATCTGGGCCATACAACAAAGCTGTCAGGCGCTTTTGGCGGACCACGGCTATTACCAGTACGAGGTGTCCGCCTATGCCCGCGAAGATTTTCGCTGCCGGCACAATCTCAATTACTGGCGATTCGGGGATTATTTGGGAATAGGCGCGGGCGCTCACGGTAAAATCACGGACACGGTCGGACAAACCATAACGCGCACCTGGAAGATCAAACACCCGCAGCATTATCTTGAGTTCGCCGGCCAGCCGGACCGGCAGGGTGGGCGCGCCATGGTCCCGCGGGACGACTTGCCGTTCGAGTTTCTGATGAATCATCTGCGCCTCCGGGAAGGCTTCGCCGAACCGGTTTTTGGCGAACGCACCGGGCTGCCGATGGACGTACTTGAACCGGAACTTTCGGACTGCATCGACGCCGAATTAGTCGAACGATGCGACGGCGTCATTCGCTGCACCGACACCGGCTGGAATTTCCTGGATAATGTATTGCAGCGTTTTCTGAGATAACGCTGTCGAAGACAAGTCGTCTGCCTTGAACCTGAACCGGAATATCGAACCATCACCCGTATGCCCGCCCAATCGTCCGCAGCCTCGGTCGCCACGCCGAATACCGGCCACGAACTCGTCCGGCCGACTCTCGAGGATCTGATCCGCCTCAGCCAGCCCGCGGCCGGACTGACGCTGGCCCGGCCGACCGTGCGCGCCTTGCAGAGCGGACAGTATCTCTCGGCGTTTAAGGGGCGCGGCATGGAGTTCGACGAAACACGCCCCTATGCCCAGGGGGACGACGTGCGCAACCTGGACTGGCGCGTCACGGCGCGCACCGGAAAGCCGCATACCAAGCTTTTCCGCGAAGAGCGGGAACGGCCGGTGTTCCTGGCGGTGGACTATCGGTCCGCGATGTTTTTCGCGACGCGGGGCATGTTCAAATCGGCCATGGCCGCCCGGCTCGCCGCGCTCATCGCCTGGAGCGCCCGCCGGCACGGCGACCGCGTCGGCGGACAGATTTTCTCCGAAGCCGAGAGCGTCGAATTCAAACCGGAGCACGGCCATCGCGCGGTATTGAGACTGCTGAAAATGCTGGTGGACCAAGCCGCTCCCCAAAGCGCGGGCACACCGGAAGCCTCCTTGCAAGACGCCTTGGTACGCCTGCCCCGCCACGCCCGTCCGGGCAGCCTGGTATTCGTGTTCAGCGATTTCCGGCATTTGACCGCAGCCGGCGAAGCCAGTCTGAGCCGGTTGTCCCGTCACTGCGATCTGGTGCTGGTGTTCATCTTCGACCCCTTGGAACAACGGCTGCCCATGGGGCCCCACCGGTTCAGCGACGGACGCCGCGATGTTTTGCTGGATGCCGATGCGCGAACCGGCGACGCCTACGAACGGTCTTTCCGGACGCGCGAGGAACGCTTGCGCGATCTGGCGCGTCGTCACGGCATGCGCTTCGTTCCCTGCCGCACGACGGACGAGCCTTTTCTCATTCTGCAGCAGAGCTGCCGCCCATCCTTTTCCCGCGCCTAATCATGCAACCCTTGCCATTACGCGATATTCATCTGCCGGAACCCGTAAGCTGGTGGCCGCCCGCGATCGGCTGGTGGATCGTACTGGCCGCAACCCTCTTGCTGACAGCCGCCGCGATCTGGCTGGTTCGCCGCAGGCGGCGAGTCACGGTGGCGAAACTTGCTTTGCGGGAGCTGAACGCGCTGCAAACGGACTCGACTCTGGGAATGACCGAGAAATTGAGAAGACTGTCCGCTCTGCTGCGCCGGGCCAGCCTGAGCGCCCACCCCCGTGAAGAGGTGGCGGGGCTTACCGGCGAGGCCTGGCTGGAATGGCTCGACGGGCCGCTCAAGACGCCGCGCTTCTCCCAAGGTGCCGGCCGAGCGCTGCTGGACGCGCCTTACCGGCCGGTGGGCGAAGCGGATATGGATAGCCTGGTGGCGCTTTGCCGGGACTGGCTGAAAGCCCTGCCTGAAACCGTTGTGTCATCCCGGAAAAAACCCACCCCCACCCGAGAGCTTGTACAAAAACCTACTGCGCGATCCGACTCCGCACCTGCGATGCTCAACGTACCCCCTTGTACGCCTGCGCTTCTCGGCACGGATTCGAACCGCTCGCGACGGTTTATGCACAAGCTCCGATCAGTCTTGAAATCATGATCGAATTCGCCTGGTTTTGGGTTTTTCTGGTTTTGCCTCTGCCCTGGCTAGTGCGCCGCTGGCTGCCGGCGGCGCCGGAGCCGGGTCGCGCGGCACTCCGGACGCCGTTTATCGAGGAGTTCGAACAGCTCCCGTCAACCCAAGGCGTAAAACGCGTCAAGCCGTATGGTCTCTGGATCGCTCTCGCCGGCTGGCTGCTGCTGGTTGGCGCCGCCGCACGGCCGCAGTGGCTCGGCGAGCCCATCGAGCAAACCGTGAGCGGTCGCGATCTGATGCTGGCGGTGGACCTTTCCGGGAGCATGGAAATCGAGGATTTTTTCCTTGAAGGCCGGGCGGTGGATCGCCTCACCGCGACCCAATGGGTAGCCGGCCAGTTCATCGAGCGGCGTGTAGGCGACCGCGTGGGCTTGATTCTGTTCGGCGAGCAGGCTTACCTGCAGGCCCCTTTGACCTTCGATCGCACCACGGTGCACATCCTGCTGGACGAGGCGGCGATCGGGCTCGCCGGCGACAAGACCGCCATCGGCGACGCCATCGGTCTTGCCGCCAAGCGCCTCAGGGACAATCCCGCCGAGCAGCGGGTGCTGATACTTCTCAGCGACGGGGCCAATACCGCCGGCGCGGTCTCTCCCATGCAGGCGGCCGAACTCGCGGCGCGCGAAAAGCTCAAAATCTACACCATAGGCGTCGGGGCCGATCAGATGGTCGTCAGCGATCTTTTCGGCACGCGGCGCGTGAACCCGTCCAAGGATCTCGATGAGGTAACCATGAACGGCATCGCCGAAAAAACCGGAGGCCGCTATTTCCGCGCGCGGGATACCAATGAGTTGGAGCAAATCTACGCGCTGTTGGACGAGCTGGAACCGGTGGAGCGGGCAAAGCATTTCTACCGCCCGCGGACCGAGCTTTATCCCTGGCCCCTGGCGGCATCTCTACTGCTGGCGAGCTTCTTGGCCGTAACCAAACTGCGCGAATGAGATGTTGTGCTAAAACCTACTGCGCGGCCCGAGTCCGCTCGCTACGGTTTTTTTCGACAGCTGAGTCCATGAATCGCGACAACGATTGCCCATGACCGATTTTCATTTTTTGAGACCCTGGTGGCTTTTGGCCGTCCTGCCGCTCGCGGCTCTCCTTTGGGGACTGTACCGGCGGCGGCGGAGTACCGGTGACTGGAAGGACGTCTGCGATGACGCGCTGCTGCCCCATGTACTCATCGGCGGGGATGGCCGAAACCGGCGGCATCCGCTGCTGATCGCAGCCCTGGGCGGCATCATGGCCACCCTGGCTTTGGCCGGGCCCGTCTGGGAACGGCTGCCCGCGCCGGCGTTTCGCAATGTCGCCGCCCTGATCGTCGTGCTCGATCTTTCTTCTTCCATGGATGCCGCCGATCTCAAGCCGAATCGCCTGGAACGTGCCCGCTACAAAATTGCCGATATTCTGAGGGAACGCAAGGACGGCCAAACCGCCTTGGTCGTCTATGCCGGCGATGCATTCACCGTCACGCCGCTGACGAACGATTCGGCCACCATCACCGCGCAACTTTCCGCCCTCAGTACCGGCTTGATGCCGGTCCAGGGCGCGCGCCTCGATCTGGCCCTGGAATCCGCCGCCCGGCTCTTGCGGCAAGCCGGCTCAAGATCCGGCGACATCTTGCTCGTCACGGCCGGAGATCGGGCGGCCGAGGCCGAGAATGAGGTACGCCGGCTTAAAGCCGACGGCTACCGCGTCTCGGTGCTGGGTGCCGGAACCGAGGAGGGAGCACCGATACCCTTGCCCGAAGGAGGATTCTTGAAGGATGAAAAGGGCGGTATCGTGATTCCGCGGCTCGATGGCGACGCGTTGCAGAAGCTGGCTCGGGCCGGGGGAGGTGTTTACCGGAATCTCACCGCTACATCGAGCGATCTCGACGCATTGCTGGGATTTTTCGAAAGACATGCCGCCGCCGATACGCAGAACAAAACAACCCTAAACGTGGATCAATGGCAGGAACACGGCGCTTGGCTGCTGCTGGTCCTCCTGCCGCTCGCGGCCGTCTCGTTTCGTCGCGGATGGCTGGGCGCCTGGCTGCTGATCCTGGCAGTCCCCGTTCCGAACGACGCACAGGCCCTGGACTGGCAAAGTCTGTGGCGGACGCCCGACCAGCAGGCGCAGCAAGCTTTTCGGGCCGGAAATCACGAGCAAGCGGCGAGCCGGTTCGAAAACCCCGACTGGAAAGCGGCCGCCCAGTACAAAGCCGGCCGCTACCCGGAAGCGGCCAAGACCCTGGAGGGATCGAATTCGGTAACCGGCCATTACAATCGCGGCAATGCCCTCGCCAGCCAGGGACGTTACCGGGAAGCCATCAGCGCTTACCAGAAAGCTCTGGAGCTGGATCCCAACCATGCCGACGCCCGCTATAACAAGGAACTCGTCGAAAAGGCCCTAGAGCAGCAGAAACAACAGCACCAGGAAAATCAGCAGAAGAATCCGAAGGATTCGGAATCCGAGCCCTCGCAAGCGTCACAGGGACAAAATCAATCGGACGGCCAGGATCGGAAGGACAAGGCCAGCGAGCCGTCGGAGCAGGAGCAAGACAACCGGCCGAGCGATGGATCGAGCGACGAATCGAAGCCGCCGGAAGGCTCCGATACCTCTTCCGGACCGGAGAACAAAGCACAGAACCGGCCGGATGCGGACGGCAAAAAGAAGCCCGAGGAAGCATCCGAACGACAACAGGCCGCCGGACAAACGCAGGATCAACGGCCGGATGAAAGCGGCCAGCAGGACACCGCCGCCGCGACACCGGAGACGGGAAAGAGCGAGGAAACCCGGCAAGCCGAGGAGCAATGGCTGCGGCGCATCCCCGACGACCCCGGCGGCCTTTTGAAACGCAAGTTTTATTACCAATACCGGCAGCGGCAACGAATTCAGGACGGGGAGTCGAATCCATGACCGAACTCTTTTCTTCGTACCCACGTCTTTTTTGGTCCCGAGGCCGGCGCATGACGCTTGCGGAGTACCTAGGCTTTACAGGGCACCTGTCGATTCCGGCCCATTTGCTCCGTCTATTGCCGCTGGTCTTTCTATTCCATGCGGGGATCGCTTCGGCTGCGGCGATCAGCGTGACCGCCGACCGTAACCCGGCGCCGCTGCAGGAGTCCTTCACCCTGGTGTTCTCGGCGGAAAAAGCGCCGGACGACGATCCGGATTTCAGCCCGCTGGAAAAGGATTTCGACGTCCTCGGCCAAGCGCAAAGCAGCCAGATGTCTTTCGGCAACAATGGCTTCAGCAGGCGAACGGAATGGCAGGTCACGGTCATGGCGAAGCGGGAAGGCGCCCTGACCGTGCCGCCCATCGCCTTCGGAGCCGACCGCTCCGAGCCCCTGACCGTCCAGGTGGTCAGATCGGCGCCCTCGGCAACGACCGGTAACGGCGAGGAGCTGTTTCTCGAAGTCGAGGCCGAGCCGAAGAACCCCTATGTCCAGGCCCAGGTCATCTACACGGTCAGAGTGTTGCGCCGCATTCATTTCAGCGGCGCGAACCTCAGCGAGCCTTCGGCCGACAATGTCTTGATTCAAGAACTCGGCAAAAACCGTGAATACAGGACCCACCGCAACGGTCTGCAGTACGCGGTGATAGAACGGAAATATGCGATTTTCCCGCAGAAGAGCGGGCCTCTCCGCTTGGAACCGCTGGTGCTCGAGGCCCAGGTCGCGACCGGCGGCCGGTCGATGTTCAATCAGTTTTTCAATCAATCGACCCGCGTTCTGCGGGTGCATTCCGACCCGGTGGAATTGGACGTCCGCCCGATTCCGGCGGCATTTTCCGGCAAACATTGGCTGCCGGCGGAGCGTCTGGAAATCGAGGATTCATGGTCGCAGAACGCCCCTCAAACCACGGCGGGCGAACCGATCACCCGAACCGTCACCCTGCGGGCCGATGGGGCAACGGTAGGGCTGCTGCCCGAACTGGAGCCGCAAGCGTCCCCGCAGTCCGCCGGGGATATCAAGCGCTATCCCGACCAACCGTTGTTGAACGAGGAAAAGCTGACGACCGGCCTTGCCAGCGTCCGGCAGGAGAAAATCGCGCTGATTCCCGCGCATGCCGGAACCTACCGGCTTCCGCCTATCGAAATTCCCTGGTGGAACACGAAGACCGAGCGCATGGAAATCGCCCGGCTTCCCGAGCACGCCCTGACCGTCTTGCCGGGGGCTCAAGCGCCGGAAACCGCCCCACCCGCTACGAACCGGGAGCCGCAGGCAGGCCGGGCGAAATCGGAATCCTTGCCGCCGAGCGGTACGCCGACCGCAACCGCGCTGTGGTTCTGGCTGGCTCTCCTGTTTGGCATAGGCTGGCTCGGAACGGCGGCGGCTTGGTGGCTTAGCCGGAAATCCCGGCAAGCCCCTGTACCCCGGCCACCGGACGACTCCCGGTCGGAACTCCCTGCCGTGGCCGCGCTGAGGATAGCCTGCCAGAAGAATGACGCCACCGGAGCGCGTCAGAGCCTACTGGATTGGGCGGGATATCGTTGGCCTTCGGCTTACCCGATGGGTTTGGAGGAGTTGGAGCGCCGTTGCAGCGGCGAATTGTGCCGTGAGATCAAGCGGCTCAACCGGGCGCTTTACCGAAATCCGGAAGCCGGATGGCAAGGACAAACGCTTTGGGCGACTTTTCGGTCTTACACGATTACCATGTCCAAGGCCGCGGATGAACCGGCCATGTCCGCGGATTTGGAGCCTTTATATAAGATTTAAAACCGATTCAAGCGCAGGGCCGGTTCGTCTCCCCCCTTTGAAAAAGTAAAGACGCGTGCCAACCGGCTCCTGGCCGATGGGTCCGGCATTCCTGCGCCGTTTGGCGGGAATGCGATTCTTATCGCGGCCTACGCGTCTCCTTGTGCAAAGACGGATAAGGCCTTCTCAACGCTATTGAGACCCCCCTTGACTAGAGCATTTTAAAATTTGATGTATGGGTTTTCTGTATGGTCCCGTTATGGCGCGCCCGAGCATCGCCACCTTGAGCCGGATTAGCCCGCAGGGGCGCGCGAGGAATCGCGCGCGGCGACAAAGGGCACAGGGAGCGTGCCTTTTGTCGCCCCTGGCTCACGGTAAGATGCGCAGGATCAGCGCGCCATCCGGGTGCCCTTTCTTTGGGTTACTTTTCTTTGGGCACGCAAAGAAAAGTAACTCGCCTGCGGGGCGAGACCCGCTTCAAAATAAAGTTGCCGCCAACGGTGGCTTCCTTTTCTATACAACGCCTCACGCTGCTCAGACCGTACGTCAGAACTGAAAACGCTTTAGCGCACGACGGATGAACCCCGGAAACGACAAGATGCAAATAGACGATGACCGCTTGAAATCGGCGGAAAGCATCCCTGCCATGGTGGGTATCGGCGCCTCGGCGGGGGGCCTCAATTCTCTGTTGGATCTTTTTCAAGCCATCGAGCCCGGCACAGGCTTGGCCTTTCTGATCGCCCAGCATTTATCGCCCGATCATGACAGCAAGCTGGCGGAAATCCTCTCCAGGACCGCCAAACTGCCGATCGTCGAGGCCCGTGACGGCATGCCGGTGCAGGCGGACCGCATTTACGTCATTCCGCCGGATGCGGACATAAGCGTCTCCGTCGGTTGCCTAAGGCTTCAGAGCCGCGAGGGGCGTTCTCCGCCTCATCTACCGGCCGATCATCTCTTTCGCTCCCTGGCCCGGGAGTTGGGAAAAAAAGCCATTGGAGTCGTGTTGTCGGGAACCGGATCGGACGGTGCCAAGGGACTTAAGGCGATCAAAACCGGCGGCGGAGTCGCTTTTGCGGAGGATCCTTCCTCCGCCAGGTTCGACGGGATGCCGCGCAGCGCCATCAGCATGGGATGCGTCGACTTCGTTTTGCCGCCCAAAGAGATCGCCCGGGAGCTCGTAAGCCTCGGCCAGAGAGCCGATTTGGCGGCCGCCGACCTGGAGTCTCTGGCGAACAGCGAACAGGATCTGAGACAGATATTCCGCGTCATTTTGGCCAATTGCGGGCTCGATTTTACCCAATACAAACGCAAGACCATTTTACGGCGGCTCACGCGCCGAATGGCTCTCCATAAGATCCGAAGCCTCTCCGATTATCTCGCCCTGCTGCAGGATCAGCCCACCGAGGTCGAGGCATTGTGTCAGGATTTTCTGATCCGGGTTACCGCGTTCTTTCGGGACCCCGAGACATTCCAAGGACTGGAGAAAGAAGTCTTTCCGCGCCTGCTGCAAGGGAAATCCCCAAGCGATCCGATCCGTATTTGGGTGCCCGGCTGCGCGACCGGCGAAGAGGCTTATTCCATTGCCATGGCACTCCTCGAATTTCTGGATGAGCGAAAGGTCAATCTTCCGATCCAGATTTTCGGCAGCGATATCAATCCACGGGCGATCAGTCTGGCCAGGGCCGGGCGCTATTCCGAAAACATCGAGATTCATATCTCTGAAAAACGGCTCGGGCGTTTCTTCACCCGGACCGACGGCCATTATCAAATCATCCCGGCAATCCGGGAATCGTGCGTCTTCGCCGAACATAACGTGGCAGAAGATCCTCCCTTTTCCAAACTCGATCTGATCAGCTGTTGCAATCTCCTGATTTACCTGGATCCGGGCTTGCAGAGACAGGTCATGTCAACCTTTCATTACGCCCTCAATCCAGGTAAATTCCTGGCTCTCGGCCCTTCCGAGAATATCGGTCCACAAGGCTCGCATCTCTTCGAACCCTTAAATAAAAATTGGAGCATTTACGTGAGGAAGAATGTGCCCGGGCGAATGCTGCTGAACTTCGGCGGGAGAGAACAGCGGACACTTCAGACTGAAAAGGCTCTGGCAGAAACGTCCGCGCCGCTCCAAAATCCCGGATTGGCCCAAAGGCAAGCCGACAATATCCTTCTTGCGCGCTATGCCCCGGCCGGGGTGCTGATCGATAACGATCTGAACGTCCTCCAGTTTCGCGGCCATACCGGACTTTTTCTCGAGCATCAGCAAGGATCGGCAAGCTTAAATCTGAAAAGTCTGGCTCAAACCTATCTTTTTATCGAGCTGTCGGAAGCCGTTCGGGAGACGCGGTCGAGCGGACAACCCGCCAGAAGGGAGAACATCCGCATCAGTACCGAAGGCGAAGAACGGCACATTCACTTTGAGGTATTGCCGCTCAACGACGCTGAAGGCACCGCACAATTCTTCTTGATACTGTTCGAAAATCAGCCGCCCCGACTTGGAATTGATACCCTGGCCGAGTGGTTCCGCCGAGTTTCCTCGGCTCTGACCCGACGCGGCGGCCTATTTAAGCCGTCGCAGACCGGGACGCAATCCGGATTTTCAGAGCTGAGGCGGGAGCTCGATGCCACGCAGCACCATTTGCGATCCGTCACCGAGGCCCATGAAGCCTGCCAGGAGAAACTGAGAGCACTGGAAGAAGAGCTATTGTCCGCTCATCAGGAATTCCAGAGTACGAACGAGGAACTCGAGACCGCCAAGGAGGAATTGCAGTCCGCCAATGAGGAACTCGCCACGGCGAATGAAGAGCTGAGAATCCGCAATCACGAGTTGAGTCAGGTCAACCTCACACTGAAGAATGCGCAAGATTTCAACGAGGCGATTTTGGGAACCATGCGCGACGCTTTAGTGGTTCTCGATCGGAATCTTCGTGTAAAACGCGCCAACCGGGCCTATTTCGAGATGTTTCGGGCCAAGCCGGAGGCCGTCCAGAACAATAGTCTCTACGATACCGGCAACGGCTTATGGGATCGCTCGGAAATCAGGGAGTCTCTCCAGGTCGTGGCGCAGGGTGGAAGGACTCTAGAGGACTATGAGATCATCCAGGCATATCCCGAAATCGGCGAACGCATCCTGAACCTGAGTGCCTATAAACTGCTCGGAGAGGATCATCTGAACGATCTGATCCTCCTGACGATTCAGGATGTCACCGAGCGTCGCGGCATCGAGGCTGCCTTGCGGCAGCAAAGCGAAATTCTCGACCAGGCCCATGAAGCCATCCTGATGTGGGAGCTCGGCGGCGGGATCCGGTATTGGAACCGGGGTGCGGAGGAGCTGTACGGGTTCAAGCGTTCCGAGGCGATAGGGCAAGTAAGCCATGCCTTGCTAAATACAGAACGCGGCATCAGTTCCGAGGAGTTCGAGCGAATACTCGCCCGAGACCGGCAATGGGTCGGCGAAGTCATCCATACCACCCGCACCGGAAAGCGAATCGCCGTCGACAGCCGGAATACCGTCGTGATCCAGCGGAGCAAACCGCCTCTCGTACTCGAAACCAATCGCGACATCACGGAGCGCAACGAAATCGAGGAATCCCTGCGCGAGGCTCATCGGCAAAAGGACGAGTTTCTGGCCATGCTCGCGCACGAACTGCGCAACCCTCTCGCGCCGGTCCGCAATGGGCTTCACATCATGCAGACGGCGAACCCGGACAAGGTTCCGGTCAAGCAAATCCACGACATGATGGACCGGCAGCTCACCAAGCTCACCCGCATCGTGGACGACCTGCTCGACGTGGCGCGCATCACGCGCGGCCAAATCGAGCTGCGCGAAGAGGTGATCGATCTCGTGCCTCTAATCGTCCATGTTTTGGAGATCGTGAGATATCAGCTCGACTCCCGCCGGCACAAGCTGGCCCTGGATCTGCCCGGCCACTCGCTGTCCATCAAGGCGGACCCCACCCGCATGGAACAGATCGTCGAAAACCTGCTCTCCAACGCTGCCAAATACACGCCGCCGGGTGGTCACATCGAAGTCACTCTCCGGGTCGAGGGAGATGAGGTCGTGCTGCGGGTCCGCGACGACGGCAGAGGCATCGGCCCGGAGGCTCTGCCGCACATTTTCGATCTTTTCGTGCAGGCGGATAGAAGCTTGGATCGTATGGAGGGCGGGCTCGGGATCGGGCTTACGCTAGTGCGCCGGCTGGTCGAGCTGCACCGCGGCCGGGTGGAAGCCAGAAGCGCCGGACTTGGCCTCGGAAGCGAATTTTTGGTGTATCTGCCGTTATGGCAAGGGATCGATGATAATCCACAAGACACAAAGGCCCTGCAATCCGAGATGGTATTGTCGCCGCGCCGGGTGCTTATCGTCGACGATAACCATGACGCCGCCGAGAGCGCCGCGCTGATCGTCGGCGCTTCGGGACATAGCGTCGAGGTCGCTTACGACGGACCTACGGCGCTGAATATCGCGGCGACCTTTAAACCCGAGGTAGCGTTATTGGATATAGGATTGCCCGGAATGGACGGCTATGAACTGGCCAAGCGCCTGCGGAGCTTACCCGGAATGGAAAAAGCGCTCCTCGTGGCGATAAGCGGCTATGGCACTGAAGAAGATCGCCGCGCCTCGGAGTCGGCCGGCCTGGATTGCCATTTGGTCAAGCCCGTAGACCCCGATGCGCTGGAGCGCTTATTGGCCATCGGGGCGGAAAATTCCTGAAGTCTCCGAGTCGAAAAAATTGAGTGTGTCTTAACCCAGGTTCTCGACCAGCCGCCAATACGATCGCATCTGCCGATACGTACAACGTTCGTTGGGAGCCGCTTTAAACTGCGGATGGGTGAGCAGCCTGTCCAAACAGCAGGCGATATGTCCGGCCGTCGACGGCGAAGGATTTCTGGCATACCGCACCAGCAGAAAGCGCAAGGTCTCCTGCAATAGATCGGGCGATGGTGCATGATCAGTGGATACGCGGCCTTCAACGGTCATAAATCCCTCCTCGGTAATCAACATGTGCGCTGATCGGCGCTTAGGCTGACGAACAGCAGCAGACGTTTAATAAGGTCTTTGGAAGACAGATCCAGACAGCGGAAATCCTCGGCGTGCAGATTTCCGTTTTCAAACAGCTCGATCAGCTTGACGGCGGAAATTTGCAGTCGCGCTCCCGCGGCAGATTGATTTGAGAAAACTGTACGTTTGGCAGAGTTCATGGCACGGCTCCCGCGGGTAACGAACTTGGCTTACATGATAATAATTCTCATTACAATGTCAAATGCTCTGTATGTCCGGTTGGGAACCGGAGGAAAAGCTTCTAGAGAAAATGGGCGGGGCCGGTGCATTTGTGCGGCTTAGCTCACGGTCGGGCAAGATTCGGTATCTATACTTGGATGGCCCCAGGAGTGTCGGCGTCGGACCGTCATGAGTGAAATGAAGTTCTCGGCGTGACGACAGCGTCCCGAAGGTCGGGCCGACAATCTGCGGTCGTTGTCAATCCATCATTTCAGCCGAGGAAGAATGCCCATGAAATTCAAGAATTACCTCAAACTCCTGGTCTACAAGGATGGCTCCGATCTCTATCTCACCGCCGGGGCGCCGCCCGCCGCCAAATTCCAGGGGAAACTGACGCCGATCGATAACATCCAACTGACCGACGATATGGTTAAAGAGATTGCCTATTCGGTCATGGACGAGGGTCAGCGCCGCGATTTCGAGCGGCGCCCCGAGATGAATCTAGCGATCAGCGAGGAGGGCGTGGGGCGCTTTCGCGTGAACATCTTCAAGCAGCGCAATGCCCATGCGATGGTGGTACGGAACATCAAGGTCAATATTCCGAAAGTGGACGATCTGGGCCTCCCGGAAGTCCTGAAGAACGTCATCATGGAGAAACGGGGGCTGATCCTTTTCGTCGGCGCCACCGGTTCCGGCAAATCGACCTCTCTGGCGGCACTGATCGATCATCGCAACAGCAACTCCACCGGGCATATCATCACCATCGAAGACCCGATCGAGTTCATGCATCCCCATAAGAAATGTCTGGTGAATCAGCGGGAAGTGGGCGTGGATACCCAGACTTACGAGGATGCCCTCAAGAACACGCTCCGACAGGCGCCGGACGTCATCCTGATCGGCGAAATCCGCTCCCAGGACACGATGGAATACGCCATCAACTTCGCCGAGACCGGCCATTTGTGCCTGTCGACCCTGCACGCCAACAACTCGAATCAAGCGCTCGACCGGATCATCAATTTCTTTCCGGAAGAACGGCGGAATCAGCTGTTGATGGATTTGTCCCTTAACTTGCGGGCTTTCGTTTCGCAGCGCCTGGTGCCCACGGTGGACGGAAAACGCGCGGCGGCCATCGAGATCCTGCTCGGCACGCCCCTGGTCTGCGATTTGATCCGCAAGGGCGATGTCCACGCGATCAAGGAAGTCATGGAGAAATCCGAAGGCTTAGGGATGCAGACTTTCGACAGCCATTTGGTCAAGCTGTACGAGGCCGGACGGATCACCGTCGAAGAGGCCATCCGCAATGCGGATTCGGCGAACAACGTCAGATTGAAAATCAGTCTCGGCCAAGGTAAGCGGCGTGCTCCTGAGGAAACATCATCGGAAGGCGACGAGGCTTCGCAAGAAGCGGGCGACGACAAGAGCGATGGCGCTTCAGCCGTCGAATCGGCATTCGGCAAGATGAATCTGAGTCTGGAACCCGTCAGCGACGAAAACGAGGCCGTCGAGGAATCCCATTGACTCTGCTTGATCGGGAAGAGCGCGTCGCCAAAGAGGCTTTTTGCGCCCGTTCCACGCCAAACTACCGGCAAACCGCAACAGGCGGGTTATGCACGAGCTCTCCTTGATGCAAAATGTGCGGGATATTATCGAAGCCAGCCGTACGCAACAGGGTTTTCGCCGGGTTCGGACGGTGCGGATCGAGGTCGGCAAGCTTTCCTGCGTCGAGCCGGACGCGTTGCGCTTCTGCTTCGACGTGGTGATGCAGGGCACGCCGGCGGAAGGCGCGAACCTGGATATCATCGAGACCCAAGGCCGCGGTGTGTGCAGATCCTGCGGCGGGATGGTCGAACTGGAAGCGCTTTACGACTCGTGCCGGCTCTGCGGCAGCCATCGGGTGGATGTCACCGCGGGGAACGAGCTGCGGGTCAGAGAGCTTGAAGTCGAGTGAATGTATAGATCGGAAATGAGAGAACGACGATGTGCGCGATTTGCGGCTGCGGCCAACCGGAACACGGACATGCCCACGACCATGGTCATCACCACGAACACGGTCATGAACATCACCATTACGGCACCGGAGCCCATTGGGTGCAGGTCGAGCAGGACATACTCGGCAAGAACAATCGCTATGCGCTCCAAAACCGCGCCTATTTCCGGCAGAACGGCATTTTCGCCCTGAACCTCGTCTCCAGCCCCGGCGCCGGAAAAACCTCGCTGCTGGTGGCGACGATCCGGGCGCTCAAGAACCGGATTCCGATCGCCGTCATAGAAGGCGACCAGCAAACCCACCGCGACGCCGACCGCATCCGCGCCGAAGGCATCCCCGCCCTGCAAATCAACACCGGCAAGGCGTGCCACCTGGACGCCCACGGCATCGGCCATGCCGTGGTGGACTTGCACGTAAAGCCGAACAGCCTGCTCGCCATCGAGAACGTGGGGAACCTGGTGTGCCCCTCGTCCTTCGATCTGGGCGAAGCCCACAAGGTCGTCATCCTGTCGGTGACCGAGGGCGATGACAAACCCATCAAATACCCGGACATGTTCCACGCCGCCGACCTGATGCTCATCAACAAGATCGACCTGCTGCCTTATGTCGATTTCGATGTCCCGCGCTGCATCGATTACGCACGTCAGGTGAATCCGGACATCCGGGTGATTCAGCTATCCGCCACCCGGAGTGACGGCATGGACGACTGGGTCGAGTGGATTATGCGCGGAGTCGAAAAAAGCCAAGTCGGGTGAACGACTAAAGACTGTTCATTGGTTACTTGCTTAGTTTGAAAGCACGTGGGCAAGCTGGCGCTTGCGGATAGCGCCAAAAGGCTTGTCGATCACCAAGCCTACTCCGGCACCAGCCACTCCACCCGCCAAGCGCCCTGCTTTTCGATCGCAAGCTGTTCCCACAGCCACGGGAGGAGGTCGTTTAATTGCTGATCCAGGCGCCAGGGCGGATTGATGACGATCATGCCGCTGCCGTTCAGACGCAAAGGCTCGTCGTCCGGCAAGACTTTGAATTCCGCCGCCAATATGTTGCGGATTCCGGATTTTTTGAACCGGCGCAGAAGATCGTCCGCCGTGGCGCGGTCCTGAATCGGATACCACACCGCGAAAATCCCCGTGGCCCAGCGCCGGTAGGCTTCCTTCACGGCATCCAGAAGACGCCGCCGCTCGTCTCTGAGCTCGAAGGCCGGATCGATCAGCACCAGTCCACGCCGTTCGGCGGGCGGCAGCAGCGCCTTGAGCGCCTGATAGCCATCGAGATGATGAATCTTGACTTGTTTGTCGCCGGCGAACTCATCGCCGAGCACTTTCACTTCGTTGGGATGCAGCTCGGAGAGCGCCATTCGATCGCCCGGGCGCAGAAAGTGCCGGACCACGCGCGGCGAGCCGGGATAAAAGCGTAGTTTGTCGCCGGAATTTATGGCGCGTACGGTTTCGAAGTAATCCCGGACAGCCTCGGGCGCCGCTTTGACCTTCCATAATGGACCGATGCCGGTTTCATACTCGCGATTCTTGCGCGCCATTGCGGAGCCAAGATCGTAACGGCCGGCGGCGGCATGGGTGTCCAGGTAGAAAAACGGCTTTTCCTTGTTCAGCAGCGGGCGGACCAGCAGGGTCAAGACCAGATGCTTGAAGACGTCGGCGTGGTTGCCGGCGTGAAAACCGTGGCGGTAGCTCAGCATAGGTGACGCAGCCTTATTGGGAGGGCGAACCGTCGATCGGAAGCCGCTCAGAAGTTCGGTTTTTTCTTGGCCGAATTATAACGTTCCATACTGGCGGTAATTTCCTGCTTCGCTTCCTCGCCGTCGTACCAGCCGTCGATCTTGACCCATTTGCCGGGTTCCAAATCCTTATAATGCTCGAAAAAGTGAGCGATTTGGGCGAGTTGGGTTTCCGGGACGTCACGGAAGGAGCTGACCTTGCTGTAGAGCGGGGTCAATTTGTCGTGAGGAACCGCGATAATCTTGCAGTCGCCGCCCGCTTCGTCGGTCATCTTGAGCAGCCCGATCGGCCGGCAGCGGACCACCGATCCGCTTAATAGTTTCCAGGGAGCGATCACCAGCACGTCCACCGGGTCGCCGTCTTCGGACAAGGTGTGGGGCACGTAGCCGTAATTGCAGGGATACTGCATCGCCGTGCCCATGAAGCGGTCGACGAAAAGTGCTCCGGTTTCCTTGTCGACTTCGTATTTCACCGGGTCGCTGTACGCCGGGATTTCGATGATCACATTGATGTCATTCGGAACGCTCTTACCGGAACTGACCTTCATCAAAGACATGGGGTTGGATACTCCTTTAGCTGGGGTAAAACTGCGGGATTATAGCAATGTTTGCTTATTTATCGGTTCGCAAAGAACGGCGCTTGGATTCGATGGTCTGTACCCGGCACAATCGGTCCTGCAATGAGCTTCGTCCCGGACGATATCAGACTTAGGCGCGTATTTGTGAATCCTTTACTCTATAAAGCCCATCCCTTGCTCTATCTCTCCGTGGATCTTCTCATCCATCCGTCCGCGCACCCAGTGGATGATTTTTCCAGGCTGATCCTGATTTACCTCGTCATCAACCTTCTGTGGATGGCGGCATTCCGGTTGGCGGTCCGAAGAACGGTCGGAATCCGGCTGACGCCTTTGAGTGCTTATGGCCTGGCTTTGCCGTCCGCCTTGTTTTACGCGCCGTTGATGCTGACCGTGTTGAACGATGTGCTGGCTCACGCGTTTCGTTTAGAGGAGCGCTACATCTTGATTTTTGTCATCGCGGTGGCGGCGCAGATGCTCGCGGCTCTTTACGCTGCCGTCATACGTTTCGATCGAACCGGGCAGCCTATCGGCGTGAGGGCGGGCATCGCCATCTCCTTGTTTCTTCTGTTATCGTCGATTCCGTTCGGCTTCCTGCTTCTGGGTCTCAATGCGGCTCTCCGGATTATTTGAGGCCCAGCCTCATTCCCATTGACTTTTGCTTTAAATATTTGGTCGAGCTATCGCGTTAACCTATAATGTGGCACGATTTTAGGGCCAGCTCGTATTCACTGTAATTTAGGAAGGTCATCTGTGAGCAACAACTTTATCTTTACCTCCGAATCGGTTTCCGAAGGCCATCCGGACAAGGTCGCCGACCAAGTTTCCGATGCGGTTCTGGACGAAATGTTGAGACAAGATCCCAAGGCCAGAGTGGCCGTGGAAACCTTAGTTAAAACCGGAATGGTGGTATTGGCGGGTGAAGTGACCACATCCGCTTGGGTGGATACCGAAGCGCTGGTGCGCCAGGTCGTTCGCGAGATCGGCTACGACGATCCGTCGATCGGATTCGACTGGGAGAGCTGCGCGGTGCTCACCGCGATCGGCAAACAGTCGCCCGACATTGCTATGGGTGTGGACGACAGCGAAAATCACGAACAGGGTGCCGGCGACCAGGGCCTGATGTTCGGCTACGCGTCTAACGAAACAGACGTGTTGATGCCGGCTCCGATTACTTACGCCCATCGGCTGGTACAGCGCCAGGCGGAAGTGAGAAAGAAGAAACTTTTGCCTTGGCTGCGTCCCGATGCGAAAAGCCAGGTGACCTTCCGCTACGAAGACAACAAGCCCGTTGCCATTGACGCGGTCGTCTTGTCTACCCAGCACTCGCCGGAGATCGATCAGAAAATCCTGCAGGAGGCGGTGATGGACGAGATCATCCTCCACGTGCTGCCGAAGGAGTGGTTGCACAAGAACACCAAGTACTTCATCAATCCCACGGGCAAATTCGTTATCGGCGGTCCGGTCGGCGACTGCGGATTGACCGGCCGCAAGATCATCGTCGATTCGTACGGCGGCATGGCGCGGCATGGCGGCGGCGCATTCAGCGGCAAGGACCCGTCTAAGGTAGACCGTTCCGCGGCTTACATGGGCCGCTATGTCGCCAAGAACATCGTGGCCGCCGGTTTGGCCGATCGTTGCGAGATTCAGGTGTCCTACGCCATCGGTGTGGCGGAGCCCACGTCCATCAGCGTCAACACCTTCGGTACCGGAGTGATCGCCGAGGAACGCTTGGTGCAATTGGTGCGCGAGTATTTCGATCTGCGGCCGAAGGGGCTGATCCGCATGCTGAATCTTCTGCAGCCGATTTATCGTCCCACGGCCGCTTACGGACATTTCGGCCGTACCGAGGACACGTTCACTTGGGAGAAGACGGACAAGGCCGATGCGCTGCGCGAGGCGGCCGGCTTATCCGCACTTTAATCGTTTTTGACCCGGCCGCCGGGTAGGGCGGTGTTGTGCAGGCTGAGGGGCGCTGCGACGGTGGCAAATGCATAGGGCCGCCGCCAGGCTCAGTAAGCGCAACTGGTTTTTCAACGGCGCTCGGTTCGTTTCCGCTGGTCAAAGCCTCTTAGCTGTCGAAAACGGCGTGAGCGTCATAGCGGGTCGGACGGAGCGCAGGAAACGGGTGTACCCGGCAGGTAGTGAGGATGGCGAAGCGCGTTTCGCCAGATTCGAGCCAGGCTTGAATCTCTCGCTGCTTCCGGCAACCGGACCTGTACCAAACGCCCCCGATATGCTCGCGTAACGGTTTTTGACAGCCTCTGACTTTGTGATCTGCGGACATTCACACGATGAGGAGCATGAAACATGAACGCTGTCGTAAATCCTGATTCATTCAACGACTATCAAGTCGCCGACATTTCCCTGGCCGATTGGGGCCGCAAGGAAATCGGCATCGCCGAGACCGAAATGCCGGGCTTGATGGCGGTGCGCGAGGAATATCGCGCGCAGCAACCGCTCAAAGGGGCCCGCATCGCCGGCAGCCTGCACATGACCATCCAAACCGCCGTCTTGATCGAGACCCTAGGGGCCTTGGGCGCGGAAGTGCGCTGGGCATCCTGCAACATTTTCTCCACTCAGGACCATGCCGCCGCGGGCATCGCCGCCGCCGGTATCCCGGTGTTCGCCTACAAAGGGGAAAGCCTCGAAGAATACTGGGACTTCACCCACCGCATCTTCGAATGGCATGACGGCGGTACGCCGAACATGATCCTCGATGATGGCGGCGACGCGACGCTATTGATCACGCTGGGTTCACGCGCCGAAAAGGACCCCTCGCTCTTGGACAAGCCCACTTGTGAAGAAGAAGAGGTGCTGTTCGCCGCCATCAAGAAGCGCCTGGCTTCCCAGCCGGGCTGGTATTCCAAGGTATTGGCCCACATCCAGGGCGTCACCGAGGAAACCACCACCGGCGTGCACCGTCTGTATCTCATGGAGCAGGAAGGCCGTTTGCCCTTCCCGGCGATCAACGTCAACGACTCGGTGACCAAGTCCAAGTTCGACAATCTGTACGGCTGCCGCGAATCGCTGGTGGATGGCATCAAGCGCGCCACCGACGTGATGATCGCCGGCAAGATCTGCGTCGTTCTCGGCTACGGCGATGTGGGCAAGGGCTGCGCGCAAGCTTTCCGCGGCTTGGGCGCCACCGTGTGGGTGACGGAAATCGACCCGATCTGCGCCTTGCAGGCGGCGATGGAAGGCTACCGCGTGGTCACCATGGACGATGCCTGCGACAAGGGCGACATCTTCGTCACCGCTACCGGCAACGTCGGCGTCATCACCCATGACCACATGACGAAGATGAAGAACAACGCCATCGTCTGCAACATCGGCCATTTCGATTCGGAAATCGAAGTGGCGAGCCTGAAGCGATACACCTGGGAAAACATCAAGCCGCAGGTGGACCACATCATTTTCCCGGACGGCAAGCGCATCATCCTGTTGGCCGAGGGGCGCCTGGTGAACCTGGGTTGCGCCACGGGTCATCCGAGCTTCGTCATGTCGAACTCGTTTACCAACCAGACGTTGGCGCAGATCGAACTCTTCTGCCATGGCGACAAATACCAGAACAAGGTCTATGTCTTGCCCAAGAAGCTCGACGAGCACGTGGCGCGACTGCATCTCAAGAAAATCGGCGCGCAGCTGACCGAGATGACCCCGGAACAGGCGTCATATATCGGCGTTCCGGTGGCAGGGCCGTACAAGCCGGATCATTACCGGTATTGATCGTTGATCCGTAAGTCGGGTTGGGCTCTCAGGAGCGTAACCCGACAACTCGGCCGAATCGTTGGGTTATGCTTCGCTAACCCAACCTACCGTAAGAAATCCTGCTCCGGCAGGATTTCTTCTATCGAGAGGCTGTCGAGCAGCTTATGGAATCGCAAAATAAATATCTCAAAATCTTTAGCCTGGAATTCTTTCCGCCCAAGAACGACGAGGCGGAAGACGCTTTCCGCACGAGCCTGGCGAAACTGGCGGCGCTCAAGCCGAAATTTTGCTCGGTGACTTTCGGCGCAGGTGGGACGACGCGGGAAAAGACCTTCGAAACCGTGGTCGAAATCCAGCAGAACACCGGTATCGAGGCGGCTCCGCATATTTCCTGCATCGCGTCCACCAAAGCCAGCGTGCGGGAGGTTTTGGACGCCTATAAGAACCAGGGCATCCGGCACATCGTCGCGCTGCGCGGGGACATGCCCTCGGGCATGCTGTCGCCCGGGGAATTCCGCTACGCCAACGAACTGGTGGAGTTCATCAGGCGGGAAACGGGCGATCATTTCCACGTCGAAGTGGCGGCCTACCCGGAAATGCATCCCCAGGCGACCAACATGGAGGCCGACCTGCGCAACTTCAAACGCAAGGTCGACGCCGGTGCCAATAGCGCCATCACCCAGTATTTTTACAATCCCGAGGCCTATTTCCGCTTTGTCGACGACTGCGAAAAAATAGGCATCGACATCCCCATCGTGCCCGGCATTATGCCGATCAGCAATTACATGCAGTTGGCCCGATTCTCCGATGCCTGCGGAGCGGACATCCCGCGCTGGGTACGGAAACGGCTTGAAGTGTTCGGCGACGACCGCAAATCGATCCGCGCCTTCGGGCTGGAAGTGGTGACCGATCTGTGCCGACGTTTGCTGGAACAAGGCGCGCCGGGGCTACATTTTTATACCCTGAACCGGTCCGAAGCGGTAATCAGGGTTTGGAAGAATCTGGGGGTTGGGTCGGAAGATTGATTCGCCGGTAGGTTAGGGACACCGGCGACAAGACCTTCGATTCGGGCTATTCGCACTATGCAAAACCACGACTGGGTCACCCGCGATCTCGCCGTTCTCTGGCATCCCTGCACCCAAATGAAGGACCACGAAACCCTGCCGCCGATTCCGATCAAACGCGGGCAGGGCGTGTGGCTGGAGGATTTCGACGGCAATCGGTATCTCGATGCCATCAGTTCCTGGTGGGTGAATCTGTTCGGCCATAGCCATCCGTACATCAACGCGGCGCTCAAGGATCAGCTCGAATCGCTGGAACATGTGATCCTGGCGGGATTCACGCACGAGCCGGCGGTGCAATTGGCCGAACGGCTGACCCGTCTCGCTCCGCAAGGATTGTCCCGCTGTTTCTACGCCGACAACGGTTCGTCCGCCGTGGAGGTGGCGCTCAAAATGAGCTTCCACTTCTGGCGGAACGCCGGGAAGCCGGAGAAAACCCGCTTCATCACATTGAGCAACAGCTATCACGGCGAAACCTTGGGCGCTTTGGCCGTCGGCGATGTGCCGCTCTACAAGGAAACCTACGAGCCCCTGCTGCTGAAAGCCTTCACCGTCGAGAGTCCCGACTGCTATCACCGCGAGCCGGGCGAATCCTGGGCGGATCATTCGCGCCGGAAGTTTGCCGAGATGGAACGTACCTTGGCCGATCATGCCGCGGAAGCGTGCGCCGTCATCGTCGAACCCTTGGTCCAATGCGCTGGCGGCATGCGCATGTACGATCCGGTTTACCTCAAGCTCCTGCGGGAAGCCTGCGACCGGTACGGCGTGCATTTCATCGCCGACGAGATCGCCGTGGGTTTTGGACGCACCGGCACTTTGTTTGCCTGCGAACAGGCCGAAATACGGCCGGATTTCATGTGTTTGTCGAAGGGACTGACCGGCGGTTACTTGCCGCTGTCTTGCGTGCTGACGACCGAGGCGGTTTACCATGCCTTTTACGACGAATACGCCAAGCTCAAAGCCTTTTTGCATTCCCACAGCTACACCGGAAACGCCCTGGCTTGCCGTGCGGCGCTGGCGACTCTGGATTTATTCGAACGGGGCAATACCTTGGCGGCCAACAAGCTGTTGGCGCAGACGATGGCCGAATCCGCGGCGGGATTCAAACATCATCCGCACGTCGCCGAAGTCCGCCAAACCGGAATGATCCTTGCCATCGAGCTGGTCAAAAACAAAGCCACGAGAGAGCCCTATCCCTGGCAGGAGCGGCGGGGCCTTCGGGCTTACCGGCACGGATTGGCGCGGGGCGTGTTATTGCGTCCTTTGGGCAACGTCGTCTATCTCATGCCGCCTTACGTCATCACCCCCGATGAAATCCGCTTCATGGCGGAGGTTACGGGCGAAGCCATCGATATCGCGACGGGAGACTAGTAATGCGGATTTCCAGGCTTTATCTTCCACGAACGCTTGAAGAAGGCGCTGTCCTGCGGCTGGACGAGGAAAGCGCCCATTATCTCCGCACCGTGCTTCGCCTCAAGAAGGGGACGGATTTAACCGTATTCAACGGCGACGGAAGCGAATATTCGGCTCGCGTTTCGGATATCGTACGCGACGAGGTCCGCCTGGAAATCGGTGACCGCCGAAACCGCGAAGTCGAATCGTCGCTCATCACCCATCTCGGCCTCGGAATCTCGCGCGGCGAACGCATGGATCTCGCCATCCAAAAAGCCGTGGAGCTCGGGGTGACCCGCATTACGCCCTTGTTCACGGAACATTGCGTGGTTCGCCTCGACGAAGCGCGGCGCGGAAACCGGCACCAGCACTGGCAGAAAGTGGCGCGCAGCGCCTGCGAGCAATGCGGCCGGAACCGGGTGCCCGAGGTCGAAGAGCCGGCCGAGCTGGAGGACTGGATTGCCGGACGCGAAGGCTTGCGGCTGTTCTTCGACCCACAGGGCGCGGTCGGCTTAAGGGATCTGCCGCAGCCGGAAGGTTCGGTATGTCTGCTCTCGGGACCCGAAGGCGGCTTCGCCGCGACGGAGCGGGCCCTAGCCCGAGAAGCCGGTTTCACCGCAGTTCGACTCGGACCGCGCATCCTCCGAACGGAAACCGCCGTGCTCGCCGCATTATCGGCAATACAGGCGATCTGGGGAGATTTGGGCTGATATTGCGGGAGCGCTCCGGCCAAACCCGATCAATCCCGGAAATTCACATACTGCAAAGGCAATTCCAGCTTGGCATCGCGCAGCAGGGCGATGGCATCCTGCAGATCGTCCCTTTTCTTGCCCGTCACCCGGACCTGTTCGCCCTGGATCGCGGCTTGCACTTTGAGCTTGCTGTCCTTGATCAGCTTGACGATGGTTCTAGCCAGTGTCGAATCGATCCCCTGCCGTAAGGTTACGGTCTGACGTGCCTGCTTGCCGAAAACCTGAGGCGGATCGATCTTGAGACAGGCGATGTCGATGCCGCGCTTGGCCAGTTTGGTGTGCAGGATGTCCAGCATCTGCTGAAGCTGGAACTCCCCCTGCGCGTGCAAGGTCACGACGGCTTCCGCCAGTTCGTAACGGGCGTCCGAACCTTTGAAATCGAAGCGGGTGCCGACTTCGCGGTTGGCTTGGTCGACCGCATTGCTTACTTCGTGCAGATTGACTTCCGATACGATATCGAAGGATGGCATAACATGTCCTCTCAGAGCGTGTGTTAAAAGCGTCGCGAGCGCTCAGAGTTTGCGTGCCTTGGCGATAATTTCATACGCGCTGCGGATTTGCTGGGTTTTCTCGGTGGCTAGTTTGACCATTTCCTCGGGTAAACCGTTGGCCACCAATTTGTCGGGATGGTGCTGACTCATGAGTTTTCGGTAAGCACGCCTGATCTCTCCGTCGCTGGCCGAAGGCACGATGCCCAGGACCGCATAGGCATCGGCGGGCGACGGCTGGCGGGCCGAAGCGGCTCGCTGCCGACTCCATTGAGAGTAGCGGCTTCCGGCGCGAGCGAATCGCAGCTCCGCTTCCATGCGGGCCTTAATGGCGTGAAACTCGAAGCGGGAGAATTGGAGCCGGTCGCAGATCCGAAGCAGCAACTGCTCCTCGGTGGCATGGAGCCCGCCGTCGGCAAAAGCCGCTTCCAGCTGGATTTCGGTGAACACGCGCAGCAGCGAAGACCGGCGGTGGCATTCGGCTCGAAATTGGTCCAAGGTGCCATCCAGCGGAAAATCGGGACGTTTGCCTTCGTTGAACAGGCGGATGGCCGTTTTGCGCATGTCGTCCGAAAGCTCCATCCGGTTCATGATCGCGCGCGCGGCTTTGATTTCGGCTTCCGACACCCGTCCGTCGGCTTTGGCGACGTGTCCCATGACAGAAAAGGTGGCGGTGAAAAAGGCCATCTGCACGCGATTCCGCGCGCCGGGAGCGAGGTCCGCTTGCAGCAGGCCGACATTGCCCACGCTCCGGTCGAACTGGTGCCCCAAGGCAGCGCCCAGGACTGCGAATAACGGTCCGCCCATGAAGAAGCCGAACGTCCCGCCGACGACCTTGCCGAGCCAAGTCATGATTGGAATGGTCTTTTATTCTTGCAGTAAAAGAGACAAAGTTACATGATTGGCGGTCATTCATAAAGCCCGCAGCTCTGGCTTGGAAGCCGCTTCTTAGGCCGTGTCTCACGGCGCGCAGCGACGCAGCCGATTCGGTCTGCTCCAGCTAAACCGTTTCAACCACTTTTACCGAAGAGGAATGATGAACGCCCCCGAAACCCTGTACGAAAGCTCGCTGCACAGCTTGAGCCTTCGCGGTCGCGGCAAGGTCCGCGACATTTACGACATCGACGGCGATCACATGCTGATCGTCACGACCGACCGCCTGTCCGCGTTCGATTGCATCCTGCCCGATCCCATTCCCGGAAAAGGCCGGGTGCTCACGTCGGTTTCCAATTTCTGGTTCGGAAAGCTCGGGCACATTATTCCGAACCATTTATCCGGCCTGACGCTGGATCAAGTGCTTTCCGACTCCGCCGAGCGGGCGCAGGTGGAAGGGCGGGGTATCGTCGTCAAAAAGCTCAGACCGCTTCCCGTGGAGGCCGTCGTGCGCGGCTATCTGATCGGTTCCGGCTGGAAGGATTATCAAAAAACAGGCGCGGTTTGCGGTATTCCACTGCCATCGGGATTGCAGCTCGCGGAGAAATTGCCGGAAGCCATTTTCACGCCTTCGACTAAGGCGGAATTCGGCAGCCACGACGAAAATATCAGCTTCGAAAAGACCGCCGAACTGCTCGGAAAAGACCTGGCTGAACACGTCAGCCGGATCAGCCTAAAACTCTACACGGGGGCGGCGGCCTACGCCCTCGAACGAGGCATCATCATCGCCGACACCAAGTTCGAATTCGGCTTGGATAGTTCCGGACAGCTTTATTTGATCGATGAGGCGCTGACCCCGGATTCGTCCCGTTTCTGGCCGGTCGATCAGTACCGGGTCGGCATCAGCCCGCCCAGCTTCGACAAGCAATTCGTGCGGGATTATTTGGAAACCCTTACTTGGGACAAACAGCCTCCGGCTCCCCATCTGCCGTCCGAAGTGATCGCCAAAACAGCCGAAAAATATCGGGAGGCGGAACAGCGTCTGACGAAGCCTTAAAGCGTTGCCAGGTCGAAACAAGTTTGACCCCTGTAGTTTTGACCCGATAATATCCAGATCGATTTTGAGTAGACAGGGCACACGATGAAAGACCGCTGGAATCAACGCCTCGTCTGGCTGTTATCGGCAATCGTCTTGGGGGCGCCGCATCCGACCACAGCCGATACGGTCGAGGACTTCCAAACCTGGGGCAATATCACCGCGGTGGGAGGATTCGGGTTTATCGATCCGAAGTTTCAGAGCATCCGCTACTGGCTCGAAGGCCAGGGACGTTTCGGCGAAGATACGTCCCGCCTGTCGCAGAGCATGATGAGGCCCGCGCTGGGCTATGCGCTCAATGACCGGGCAAGCGTTTGGCTGGGATACGCGTGGATTTTCACCGATCGGCCGTTCGCCCGGCGGCGCTTTGACGAAAATCGCATCTGGCAGCAGTTCTTATGGACACAGTCCACCGCCTTGGGCAGCTTCAGCAGCCGATCCCGGCTCGAACAGCGTTTCGCCGAAACCGGCGATGATGTCGGCTGGCGTTTCCGCCAATTCGTGAAGCTGTCCGTCCCGCTCGCCTTTGCGCGCGACTTCAGCCTCGTGGGCTGGGAAGAAGTGTTCGTCAATATTAGCAAAGCCGATTGGGGCGCGGATGACGGGCTTGATCAGAATAGGGTGTTTGTAGGGCTAGGCTATAACTTCGACAAGCACATCAAGACCGAGATCGGCTACATGAATCAATACATCCGCAGAGCCGAGGCTCCGGACCGAATCAGCCATGTATTGTCGGCAAGCCTCTTGCTGAATTATTGATATTCCGACGGGCACAGCTTCATCTCTAGAACAACCGGCTTTTATCGGATCATGGGCAGAGGGATAGAATCAGAGGAAGCCGCTGCCGGCATCCTTGAGCCTTTGGGGAACCGGATCGTGAAACCATTTTCCTATCGTTATGCCCAGCTGCGTGGCTGGGCGCTGCTCGGCCTTCTTTTACTTGCGCTCGCCCTGCTCGGCGGTATGATTTGGCGCAACCTGGAGCGGTTTGAGACCATACGCACCTACGTCGGCTATACCCATCGCATTCAAGGAGTCGCGTTCGAATTGCAGGAAGCGCTGACAGGTTACTTCACAACCGGGGGAAACCGGCGCCTGAATGCGCAACAACTCTCCAAGCTATCCCTGGAACTCGCCGAATTGGCGCGCCATGATTATCACGTCGCGGTCGACACTCCGAAAAAACTGACCGAGGTCAGCCGACTGATTATCGACATCACCGGCGAGCACCTTTCCCCGGAACGCCAGGAAACCCTTTTACTGCATGCTTTGAGCATCACCGGCGCGATGCTGGATGCGGAAACGCTGGAACGGGAGCGCCTGGTAGAGGATATCGGCCATGCGACCCGGACCGAAATCGTGCTGGCTTTCGGGATATTGGCGGCAATGCTGCTGTTCGGCACGTTATTCTTCCGCCGTCAAATCCTGGCCCCGCTGCACAATCTCCAGGAGTTGCTTCTGCGCCTCGCCCACGAAGATTTCACGCCGATCGACACCGCACGTATCGATCCGCTCTTGCTGCCGGTGTTCAATAGCTATAACGATATGGTTAAGCTTTTGGCCGAACTGGAGGAGGCCAGGCGTCATTATGCGGAATCCCTCGAAGGCGAAGTTCGATTGGCCACCAGGGCACTGCTGGAGCAACAGGCCGATTTATCCCGCACCGAACGGCTGGCGGCGGTCGGTGAGTTGGCCGCCGGCATCGCCCATGAGTTGCGTAATCCCCTCGCGGGAATCCAAATGAGTTGCGCCAATCTCCGCGACGAGATCGGCGATCCGGAACAGACCGACCGGGTCGACTTGATCATCGCCGAGCTAAAGCGGATGGGACGTCTCCTCAACGAATTGCTCGATCACGGCAGGCATACGCCGGCACCCGTCGGCGAATTCGATGTCGCCGTATTGATTCGCGAATTGGTCGCGCTGACGCGTTACCAGATCCAACCCGACATTCGGCTCGATTGGGCCGCTCCGGACAAGTTGGCATGCCGCCTGCCGGAATGCGGTTTGCGGCAGACGCTGCTCAATTTGATTTTGAACTCGGCCCAGGCTCTCAGAGATCAAAGCGGTTCGATAGACATTCGTGCCTATAAGGACGAGGACCGAATTCTTCTCACGGTTAGCGACGATGGACCGGGATTCCCCGAAGAGATCCTCCAAAGCGGCATTCGCCCCTTCGCAACCGGTCGTCCGGGCGGTACGGGTCTCGGGCTCGCCATGGTTCAGCGTTTCGTGCGCGAGCAGGGCGGGCAGATGGATCTTTCGAATGTCGAGCCTCACGGGGCTCGGGTGAGTTTAACGCTTCCCTGTCGTTGCGCCTGATTGTGCCGTGCTTAATACCTTACTGATCATCGAAGACGAAACCTTGCTCGGCTCCGAGCTGACCCGCCACTATCGCAAAGCGGGTTGGGATGTGGAGTGGGCAAAAGACCTCGAGGACGCGAAAAAGCTGCTTCTGGAACAAGGCTTGGAACCCCTGCTGATCCTGTCCGATATGCATCTGCCGGATGGTAATGCACTGGATTTCATGGAATCCGTTCAGGGGCAAGTCGCCAATACCGAATGGCTGCTGCTCACGGGCTACGGCAGCGTGCCGGATTCGGTGCGGGCTTTGCGATTGGGTGCGTACGATTTTCTCGAAAAGCCATGTGAGCTGGCGCGGCTGGATTTGGTGATCGCGGGCGCCGCCCGCAGCGCCCACGCGCAGAAACGCCTCGCGCAACAAGCCCGCCAGAGCCATCGCCGTTATTCGCCGGAAGCCTACGTCGGCAAAAGCCGGGCGGCCCAGCGGGTGCGCGAAATGTTGACACGACTGACTCAGGTGCCGTTCAGCGCCTTGATCATCGGCGGCGAAACCGGCACCGGCAAAGGACTGGCGGCCCGCATACTCCATTACGGCGGGAAGCGGGCACAGAGTCCTCTGATCGAACTCAACTGCGCGGCACTACCGCGCGAGCTTCTGGAGTCCGAATTGTTCGGGCATGAAGCCGGCGCTTACACCGGAGCCGTCTCGCGGCACCGCGGATTGATCGAACAAGCGGAAGGCGGCACTTTGTTCCTCGACGAGATCGGGGAGATGGCCCCGGACCTCCAGGCCAAGCTGCTCAAAGCGATTGAGGACCGGAAGATCCGCCGGCTGGGTTCGGAAAAGGAAATCTCGGTCGATGTGCAAATCCTGGCCGCGAGTCACCGGGATTTGGAGGAAATGGTTCGCAAAGGCGAATTCCGTGGCGATCTGTATCACCGCCTGAGCGTGTTCAAGCTTACGCTGCCTCCGCTGCGGAACGTGAAGGAAGACCTTGAAGAACTGGTGGGGCTTTTCGTCGCCGAATTCAACGCCAAGGCCGGCAAGCAAGTCAAGGTCGTTCCGGATGCGGCCTGGGCCGAGTTGCGGGCTCACGACTGGCCCGGCAACGTGCGGGAATTGCGGAACGTGATCGAGCGCTGCGTGCTGTTCGCCGACGGTCCGGTGCTGCCGGCCGAATGGTTGCAGTTACGCAGGCAGGAGGTAAGACGAACTCTACAAGGCGAATCGGAGACTCAGGACGGGTTATTCATCCCGCTCGACGGACGCATGGCTTTGGACGATATGGATTGCCATATCATTCGAACCACCTTGGAGCGCCACGACGGCAACGTCACCGCCGCCGCCCGCGCACTCGGCACGACCCGCGAAACACTGCGGTATCGGATCCGGAAGTACGGCTTGAAGGAATCGAGCTGATCGCTCGATCAAGGTTCGGCACCGGAAAAATGGTCCGGAAAGATCGCCGATGCCCCGTCCATATCGCCCGTATCCCGGTATGTCAGCGGCTCTGCGTTCGGCTGCAGCAAGGCGCCGTTGAGAACCCGCCCTAGCGCCAGCACATGATCCCCAGCCGGAAATTCTCCGGCCAGATCGCATTCGAACCAGGCCAGGGCCTCTGTCAAAAGCGGCACACCGCCGCGCCCCTTTCGCCAACCCACGGACGCCAGCTTGTCGATGCTGGCAGGAGCGCCGAAATGTCTTGCCACGTCCATCTGCTCCCGGCTCAGCACATTGATCGAAAACGCCCCGCCCTGCCTAAGCAATTCGTAAGACGAATGATGGGGATTGATGCTCAGCGCCAACAGCAACGGGTCGAAAGATACCGGCATCACCCATGCCGCAGTAAACGCATTGCGCCGGTCGCCGGCGGCGACGCCGATGACGTAGACGCCGCTGGTGATTCGTCTGAACAAGTCGGCTATGGCTTGACTCATTATCGTCCTCCGGGTCGGCAAAAGCGTTCATTGCGGCTCTATAATACTGCCATCCCCCTAGCTTCAGACCACCGCAGTATGAGCAAGCTCACTCATTTCAACGAATCAGGCGCAGCCCATATGGTCGACGTCGGGGACAAACAATCCACTCAGCGGGTGGCGATTGCCGAGGGGTATATCGAGATGCGCCCCGAAACCTTGGAGTTGATCATGCAAGGCGGCCACAAGAAAGGCGATGTTCTGGGGATTGCCCGCATCGCCGGCATCATGGCCAGCAAGAAGACCTCGGAGCTGATTCCGCTCTGTCATCCCATCGCGATCACGAATGTGGACGTAGTCCTGGAACCGGAGCCGAAAAGCCAACGGCTACGCTGCGAAGTCACGGTCAAGACCGTCGGGCAAACCGGGGTCGAAATGGAGGCGCTCACCGCCGTGCAGGTGGCTCTTCTCACCATTTATGACATGTGCAAGGCGGTGGATCGTGGAATGACCATACAGTCGGTTCGCCTGCTCGAGAAGGCAGGCGGAAAATCCGGGCACTGGCAGCGGGAAGGAGCCAAGGCGTAAGCCTCCGACTTATCCTTCGGAAATGCCGGGAACGGCTACCGCCCGTTCGGCCGAGCTCAGGAATGCCGGGCTTGCCTTTCGAGCAATAAAAAACTGTAGCTCAAGCCGCTGTCGGGGTCCTCATTCACATCCACACGTTCAAGTTCGCGCCATTCCTTACACTCGATTTCGGGAAAAAAGGTATCGCCTGCAAACTCGCCGTAGACGAGCGTGAGATAAAGCCGATCGGCCTTCGGCAATAATTCCTCGTACAAGGTCGCCCCGCCAATGACCATAGCTTCGTCGGCGTCAGCCTCATTTAGCGCGTCTTCCAGGGAATGTACGACGACACAGCCAGGGGCGGCATACTGCCGTTCGGAAGTCAGGACGATATTCTTCCGGCCCGGTAGCGGCCGGCCGATGGATTCGTGAGTTTTGCGGCCCATGATCAAAGGCTTCCCCATGGTGATCTGTTTAAAGCGCTTAAGATCCGCCGATAAATGCCAGGGCATGCGGTTATCCACGCCGATCACCCGATTCTCGCCCATGGCGACGATAAGTGAAATCTTCATAAGTCTTGTTAGCTTTTTTCCACTTCATTGAATAAGGGCATCGGTTCCTTCCCTCGCAACTGTTTGAGCGTCGGATAATCCACATACCCTTTCGCGCCGCCGCCGTAGTAGGTCGATTCATCCGGCCGGTTCAGCTCGGCAGTTTGTCGGAACCGCTCCGGCAGATCGGGATTGGCGAGAAACAAGCGTCCAAACGCCACCAGGTCGGCCCGCTTTTCCGCTAGGCACGCCATGGCCTTGGCATGGTCGAATCCGCCGCAAACGATTAGGGTACCTCGGTAATTATCGCGTATCAGCTTCATGATCGCCCGTCCCCGCGGATCGTATGCTTTGGTGGCGATATCGCGGGCGATCTCGGGCTCAACAATGTGCAGGTAGGCAAGATTAAACCGGTTTAATTGTTCGGCGATATAGCCGAAAAGCTCTTCCGGGTGGTCGTCGCCCATGTCGTTGAACGTGCCGAGCGGCGACAAGCGGATGCCGACGCGCTGCGCGCCCCAAGTCTTACACACGGCATCCACCACTTCCATCAGCAATCGGACACGGTTTTCCACCGGGCCGCCGTACTCGTCGGTGCGGCGATTGGAACTCGTGTTAAGAAATTGGTCCAACAAATAGCCGTTAGCGGCGTGGATTTCTACGCCGTCGAAACCTGCCTTGAGGGCGTTGCTTGCGCCCTGCGTGTACTGCTTCACGATATAGGGCATTTCATCGGTTGCCAGCGCTCGGGGAATTACGAAGGGTACCATTTCGCCTTCGCCTCGCTCGTTGGCGATAAAGGCCATACCCGAAGCTGGAATCGCCGACGGAGCGACGGGAAGTTGCCCGTCCGGCTGCAGCGCGGGGTGCGAAATTCGGCCCACATGCCATAGTTGCATAAAAATAAGGCCATTGGCTCTATGAACCGCGTCGGTAACCGAACGCCAGCCGATCACTTGGTCGAGCGTGTGAATGCCGGGTGTCCAAGCGTACCCTTGGGCTTGCTGCGACACCTGCGTGGCCTCCGAAATGATGAGCCCGGCGGATGCGCGCTGCGCGTAATAGAGTGCGTTTAGAGCGGTAGGAATATTACCCGGCTGGCCGGCTCGCGAACGCGTCAAGGGCGCCATCACCATGCGGTTTTTCAAGGTGTAAGGCCCTAGCGTATACGGTTCGAAGAGTAGGTTGCTCATGGTTCATCCTTATTTTAGCTATGGTGTGAAAGATGAATATAAGGACCGATGGCCCAAGAATACGGGCGCCTTTCCGATCAGGACCAGTATTGGTTCTGCACACCGTAACGCTTCGGCACGCAGCACTAAACGTTATCGGACTCGATAATCGCACATACCTCGATCGATCTTGGGCGCGCACAACCGGGCCACAGGGTTTTTCTGACAAAAGACTTGCGTTAGCATTGGCATCAATTGGATACAACTTTCCTGGATCAAACTTATGTGTTACGGGCAAAAAAAGGATGTAGCATTCGGCTTTACCGATCAGCATCTCTCTCCAGGAGGGCACCTCTGCTACATCTACACCGATGAAGAAGAGCATTGCCGCACGATGGGACAATTCGTCGAGAGCGGCCTGGCATCCGGAGAAAAAGTCGCCTATTTGGCCGATGCTCCATCCGGCGACGAGCTTGAGCGCTATCTCTCCAGCTTAGGGGTCAATTTACCCGAGGATCTCCTGCCGGGCCAACTCGTCGTAAGTGAAGCGGAGACGACATACTGCCCCGACGGGGCTTTTCTCCCTGAGCGGATGATTGAGACTTGGCATTCGATGTACCGCCAAAGTATCAATGAAGGCTTTTCGGGAGTACGCGTTACAGGTGAGACCGGCTGGACTTGCAACGCTCATCCAGGAATGGAACGGTGGTTCGAATACGAATCCATGCTTAATGTCATCGTAAACGATGTTCCTTTCAGCAGCATCATTTGTCAGTACGATGCTAACCGATTGGGCGGTGCCAATTTGTACGAGGTTTTAAGGGTGCATCCCCTGATGATTGTTCGTGGGCAAATTCTGCACAACCCGTATTACGAAGCGCCCGAGCAGTACCTGTCCCGGCTCCGAGCCTCGGCATGACCGGCATCGTCAGCGTGCGGTCGTTTTATCGCCCGCACGTTACCGACCTCTCGCTCCTACGTGAAGTCGGATGGCTTCCACTATCCACCTGAGGGTGGAGACATATCATGACAAATCTCGGAACGGCCGCCTTTCAGCCTCAGCCTCACATATTGGGGAAATTGCTGATCGTACAACAAACTCTCGGGATTCTGGCGGCCAAGGAAGAGCAGGCCGCATTCCTTTGCCGTGCATTACGGGACATTCCCGGAATCGTGGACGTCCATTTCTGCTTTCTTGGAGCGTTCGTACCCGAGCGCTCGGCATCTACCGTCCCTAATGCTTGCGATTACTGCGCGAACGCCACGCCTTCCCTTGTGCTTAATCGCTGCGGCGCGGTTCGCGATACCAAGGCCGAATGTATCCCATTGCGCGCGGCCACAAAGCTACACGGCTTCCTGATCCTTGCGATTGGGAACTCGCAGGCGTTCGCGCCGTATGCTCCATATATCGTCAACACCGCAAATTTCGTGGCGACCTTGCTGGAAAAGCGTGAGACCAAGGAACGGCTTGAGCAAGTGCTCGATGACCTGGAGAATCAAGTTGCAGCGCGCACTGCCGATCTGGTGGAAAAAAATGCTCGCCTGGAAGCGGAGATCGCACGGCGGGAGTCGGCCGAGGCAGCTCTGCAAGAAGCCTACGAACAGTTGGAACGACGGGTCGAGGAGCGTACCGCAGCCCTAAAATCCAGTGAGGAACGGCTTCAGAGCATTATCACCACCGCCGTTGATGGCATCATCACTACGGACAGCGCAGGTAAAATCGAGCTTTTCAATGCCGCTGCCGAGCGGCTATTCGGTTATACGGTTGCCGAAGTTGTTGGGCAAAACATCCGAAAGCTGATGCCGTCTCCCGAGCGCGAGCGCCATGACGGTTTCATGGAACGCTATCTCGCTACGGGCCAGAAAACCATAATCTGCATGCGCCGTGACGTCGAGGTCGTGCATAAGAACGGCACCATTTTTTCCGCCGAACTTACGGTCAGTGAAATGCAGATCGACGGATACAGGAAGTTCACGGGAATCATACGGGATGTTACCGAACGTAAGTGGGCCGAAACGGCACTGCGGGAGAGTGAAGCGCGGTTCCGTGCCATGGCCGAAACGGTGCCGGATATCCTGTTTACCAGCAACCCAGAAGGCTGTATCGACTATATCAGTCCGCGATTCTATGAATACACGGGCTCACCGCCGGACTCCATTGGCGCCGACTGGGCGAAAGCCGTTTATTCCGAAGATTACGAGCGGACAAGACTCCGCTGGCGGCATTCGGTAGAAACGGGCGAGCCATTCGAAACCAGATATCGTCTTCGCTCGGCCGAGGGGTCTTACCGATGGTTTCAAGTTCGCGCCCGCCCCATTTGTGACGGGAACAATTGCATCACCAAATGGTTTGGCACGGGCTCCGATATCGATGAACTGGTCCGGGTACAAGATGCACTGGAGGAAGCGGACCGGCGCAAGAACGAATTCCTGGCCATGCTTTCCCACGAACTGCGCAACCCCTTGGCACCCATCCGCAATGCGGTTCAGGTAATGGGGCTGCTGAATCTGAGCGATCCTCGGCTGCAGTGGGTTAAGGATATGATCGATCGCCAAGTCCAACATTTGGTTCATTTGGTCGATGATCTCTTGGATGTATCCCGCATTACCCGTGGCAAAATCACACTAAAAAACGAACCTGTCGAACTGTCCATGCTCATCGAGCGGTCGGTCGAGGCTAGCGCGGCCATTATCGAGGCCCACCATCATCAGCTGCTGATCTCATGCCCACAAGAACCTCTCCTGCTTACAGGGGATGTGGTCCGGCTTGTTCAGATATTTACCAACCTTTTGAATAATGCGGCCAAGTACACGCCCCACGGTGGACGCATTCAAATGACGGCGATCGCAGATACCCGGGAAGTCGTATTGTCCGTCAAGGACACCGGGATCGGCATTTCGCCGGAACTTCTCCCGCATGTATTCGATCTTTTCACCCAGGCCGAACGCTCGCTGGACCGCTCTCAGGGCGGCCTTGGGATCGGCCTGACTTTGGTGCGGAAGCTGGTTGAAATGCACGGTGGAAGGATAGAGGCCTTAAGTGCCGGCCCCGGTCAGGGGAGCGAATTCGTGGTCAGGTTGCCGTTGTCGAACAGCTCTTGGCTTAAAAACCGGCCAGAGATGACACAAGAACGGTCAGCCGAGACATGACGCTTTCTGGTCGTCATCACTCGCCTTGAGCTAGCGAACGGCGATGCCTGGTTGTTAGGGCTTTGGATGGATACACTGACCTAAAATTCCAAGGCTCTCCACCCCGGCAGGGTATTGCTCGGTACAGGCTGGAACGCGTTTAAAAGGCGCCGATTCGACTGGGCGAAAACAGCTAAACCGCCACTTCGGCCGGTATGTGGGGGTGGGGATCGTAACTTTCCAACTCGAAATCCTCGATTCGATAATCGAAGATATCGGCCGCCTTGCGCTTGATAAGTAATCTGGGAAGCGGACGCGGTTCTCGTTCGATCTGAACCTGCGCCTGCGGGATATGGTTCAAATATAAATGCACATCGCAGCCGAACCAGACGATCTCACCTGGCTCGTAACCGCAGTGATCGGCGAGCAGGTGCGTCAGTAAGGCGAGATTGGCGATGTTCCAGCCCAGCCCCAGATAGGCGTCGGCCGAACGTTGCATCAAGGCTCCCGACAATTTGTTGGTAGCCTGGCAAACGAAGAACTGATAGGTTTTGTGGCAGGGGGGCAGCGCCATCTCATCCAGTTCAGCCACATTCCACCCCTCGAAGAGCAGTCGGCGTGAAGTAGGATTGTTCTTCAACCCGTTGACTAATTCTTGTACCTGATCGATCTCTTTCCCATCGTAACCCCGCCAACGTCGCCACTGGTGCCCATACACAGGCCCCAAGTCGCCCCATTGAGCCGCAAAATCATCATCGTTAATGATTCGTTGCTCAAAATCTTCCTGGCTTATGGCTTCGCCGCTCGCGGCCCGGTATTTTTTTAACGGCCAATCGGTCCAGATGCGTACATTCTGCTCTAGTAGCTCGCGGATGTTCCGGCCGCCGGACAACATCCATAAAAGCTCCTTGAAAGCGATCTTCCAGAAGATCTGCTTGGTGGTGAATATCGGGAACCCTTCGGCAAGATTGAATCGCATCGTGTAGCCGAAGAGGGCTCGCGTCCCGACCCCGGTTCGATCAATGCGCTCGTCGCCTTCATTTATCAACTTTCGAAGTAAAGTGAGATATTGCTCTTCGGAGTGGGACATCATGATGGACGTAATAGGTGTGTAAAACCAGTCTTTGGCCGCGATACGACGCTAACGAACTTAAGACTCCTTTGTTCTCATTCGACCCGCCGCGGGGCTGCGACGATAGGCCAGAACAAGAAGCAGGATACCCAAAATAATCATGGGGAAGGTCAAGACTTGCCCCATGGTCAACCACCCGAAAGCCAGGTAGCCGATGTGCGCGTCCGGCAGCCGCACGAACTCGATCATGAAGCGGAAGATGCCGTATAGCAGCAGAAATAAACCGCTCACCGCCATTCTCGGAGGCGACCGCCGACTGAATAATTGTAGTGCGACGAAGAGGACGATGCCCTCCAGAAACGCTTCGTACAATTGGGAGGGATGGCGCGGCTCCGGGCCGGCGCCAGGGAACACCATTGCCCAAGGGACGTCAGTGGGCTTGCCCCAAAGCTCCGCGTTGATGAAATTTCCGATTCGGCCTGTGAATAGCCCGATAGGCACATACGGCGCGATGAAGTCCGTTACCTCGAAGAATGAGCTGTTCTGCCTACGCCCATAGATCCACATCGCGGCGATGGCGCCCAGCAACCCGCCGTGAAAAGCCATACCGCCTTCCCATACCCGAAACAACATTAAGGGATCTTGGATAAACGCGGAAAAGCTGTAGAACACCACGTATCCGATTCGGCCTCCGATCACCAGCCCAAGCGCCGCATAAAAAATTAGGTCTTCCACCTGAGAGGTGCTCCAAGGAAAGCCCGGCTCTTTTGCTCTTCGCCGAGCCAGCCACCACGCGCCGCCGATACCGATAACGTACATCAGCCCGTACCAGTGAATGTTCAAAGGACCGATGCTGATGGCCACGGGATCGATAGAAGGATAGGGCAACATTAGGCTGTCTCTCCGTAAATGAAGTTCGGTTAAGTGCAGTCTGAGGATTCTAAAATGAGCGATCGTGGGCGATCAGAAGACCGGGATGGGTTAAAAGTATACCCTGATCGCGAGCCGGAGGCGCCTCGGAAGATCGAGGAAGCTCATCTCAATTGTTCCACGTGGAACAATTGAGATGAGTCAGACGGCCCGCCCGCGCTATGACTTTGGTGATTTTCCGCGAGAAGGCAGGCCGCACCCTAAAAACAAAAAAGGCTCCCATTGAGGAGCCTTTTTAGAGTAACAGAAGAGCCCCCGTGTTTCCGGGAGCCAAGCCGGGTCACACGTCCAAATTTGCGACTTCCAGGGCGTTTTTCTCGATGAAATCACGCCGAGGTTCGACCTGATCGCCCATTAACGTGGAAAAGACCTCGTCGGCGCCTATCGCATCCTCGATCTTGACCTGAAGCAACCGGCGCGTGTTCGAATCTAGCGTAGTCTCCCAAAGCTGCTCCGGATTCATCTCGCCTAGGCCTTTATAACGCTGGATATGCTGACCTTTCTTCGCCTCGGTCATCATCCACTGGAAGGCTTCCTTAAAGTTCCGTACCCGCTCCCGTTTGTCGTCGCTGGCGATAAAAGCGTACTCGCCGAAAAGCCCGTCGATCTTACGACCGAACGCGGTAAGACGCTTGTAATCCCCCCCACTGAAGAAACCTGCGCCGATATCGAAGGTCTTGTGTACGCCGTGCAGCCGCTTACTGACATGAGCGCGGAACTCGTCCGAGTCACTTGAAAACTCCAGATTGATCGCAAAGCTTGCACTCCGGTCGCTAGCATTCGACCGCTCCACCAAGGCCGCGAACCACGCCTCGCACTCCGAACGGTTAGCGATAGTAGCCGCGTCCAAAACCGGGTGATCGATCAAAAGATCGAGCAGGATTTCATCGTAGCGGTGGGCGAGACGCTCGATGAGCCCCTGGACATTCAGGTACTCCCTTGCGAGCTGCTCCAAACCTTGCCCCTGTATTGGCGGCGTAGTTTCGTCGATATGCAGGCGGGTCTTTTCGAGGGCCAGTTGTAACAAGTAGTTATTGAGTTCCGTATCATCCTTCACGTATTGTTCCTGTCTGCCCTTCTTGACCTTATAGAGCGGGGGTTGCGCGATATAAATATGACCCCGTTCGATCAGTTCGGGCATCTGACGATAAAAGAAGGTCAGCAGCAGCGTCCGAATGTGGGAGCCGTCGATATCGGCATCGGTCATGATGATGATTCGATGGTAACGCAGCTTATTCGGATCATATTCCTCCCGCCCAATGCCACAGCCGAGCGCAGTGATCAAGGTGCCGACCTCCTCGGACGAGAGCATCTTGTCGAACCGGGCCCGCTCCACATTGAGGATCTTGCCTTTGAGCGGGAGTATTGCCTGTGTGCGCCGATCCCGGCCCTGCTTGGCAGAACCGCCTGCTGAGTCGCCCTCGACGATGAAAAGTTCGGACAAGGTCGGATCGCGCTCCTGACAGTCGGCCAGCTTGCCGGGCAACCCGGCAATGTCCAATGCGGTCTTCCGCCGCGTCATCTCCCTGGCTTTACGGGCCGCTTCGCGCGCGCGCGCGGCATCGATCATCTTGTTCGCGATCAATCGGGCGACCGGAGGGTTTTCTAAAAGAAACTCCTGAAACTTCTCGCCCATGGCCGATTCCACCACGGGCTTCACTTCGGACGAGACGAGCTTGTCCTTGGTCTGCGACGAGAACTTGGGGTCTGGAACCTTTACCGAGAGCACTGCAGTTAGCCCTTCGCGCGCATCATCGCCCGAGGTGGCGATTTTCTGCTTTTTCAGCAAGCTTTGATCTTCGATGTACTGATTGAGAGTACGGGTCAGCGCTGCACGGAAGCCGGCCAAATGCGTGCCCCCGTCCCGTTGGGGGATATTATTGGTGAAGCAGAAGATGTTTTCCTGGTAAGAATCGTTCCATTGCAAGGCGGCTTCGACCCCGGTTCCGTCCTTTTCCGTTTGGAAGTAGAACACTTTATCGAACAGGGGCGTCTTATTCTTGTTGAGATGCTCGACGAAGGCACGTATTCCGCCCTCGAACTCGAACACGTCGCTTTTGCCCGTTCGCTCGTCCTCCAGAGAAATCCGGACTCCGGAATTCAGGAACGACAGCTCGCGGAGCCGCTTGGCCAAGACTTCGTAATGGAACTCGATGTTAGTGAAAATGGTTGAACTGGGCTTGAAGCGGATGGCCGTACCGGTCCCATTCGCATCACCTACTTCGGCCAGCGGGGCCTGTGGCTCGCCTTCACGATACTCCTGCCGGTAACGCTTGCCGCCACGCTGGATTTCCAAAGTCAGATGCTCGGACAACGCATTCACAACGGAAACCCCGACGCCGTGGAGTCCGCCGGAAACCTTATAGGCATTGTCGTCAAATTTTCCGCCGGCATGCAGGACGGTCATGATGACCTCGGCGGCGGAGCGCCCCTCTTCCTCGTGAATATCTACGGGAATTCCACGGCCATCGTCAGTCACGGTCACCGACTCATCGCTGTGGACGATAACTCTGACCGTCTTGCAGTGGCCGGCCAAGGCTTCATCGATCGAGTTATCCACGACCTCGAATACCATATGGTGAAGGCCGGAACCGTCGTCGGTATCCCCGATGTACATACCTGGACGTTTGCGGACGGCATCAAGCCCTTTTAGAACCTTGATGGCGGAGCTGTCATAATCGTTAGCGAGTTTGGTCATGCTCATTTTTTAGTTCATGCTTTGCATTACTTGCCCATGTTCCACGTGGAACACAGCGGCGTCATCGTCAACGGCCTCTTTAATGATTTGCTCGGCGGTGGCGGTGATGAAAAACTGGGTGCGCCGCTCTCGCAAAAAACCGAGAAGCCGATTCTTATTGTCCTCGTCCAACTCGGATGCCACATCGTCAATCAGCACGCACGCGCTCACGCCGGCACTTTCTTCCATGAGCAGAGACTGAGCCAGCAAAAGCGCGTAAACCAAAAGCTTCATTTGGCCACGGGAGAGATAAGCTCTTGCCGGACGACCGTCCAGCGTAATCGAGAAGTCGGCTTTGTGAGGGCCCGATTGCGTATGCCCAAGGCGAATGTCCGCTGCGACATCCTCCTGCAACACCGCTTCCAGAGTTTTGCTCTTGTTCCACCCTGATTGCACGTGCAGATCAAATTTGAAGCCCGCGAAAAATCGCGCGGCACTTTGAAGAAAAAATGGTTTAAGTCTCTCCGCATAACGTTCGCGCGCACCATCCATTATTGTACCGTACCGCGCGACTTCGCGGTTCCATAGCTCGATTTCGCGAAGACGCTTTTCTCGCACTAGCGTATTGCGCTGACTCAATGCCTTAACATAGCGCCGCCAGCAATCAAGATATGACTCCTCGATATGAAACACGCCCCAGTCGAGAAACTGACGGCGGTGTTTCGGAGCACCTTCGAGCAAAGCGCCGCTTGCCGGCTGAATCACGAGGACCGGAAATGCACGAATCAGCTCGGCGCTGGAATGGATTGTCCTACCCGCAAGATGAATCTCCCGCTTATTGCGTGTGATATGAACTCCGCTTGGAACAACGAGGCCGGCATCGTTCCGGATCTTTCCGGTCACCATTAAACCGCTCTGACCGAACCGGATTGCCTGGTTGACCTGAGCAGTACGAAACGACCGTGCCCGCCCCAACAAATAAACCGCCTCAAGCAAGGACGTTTTCCCGCTGGCATTGGGACCGACGACGAAGTTGAGGCGCGGGGATGGCTCTATCGTAGCGGATTCGATGTTGCGTACATCAAAAGCCTCGATTTTGACCAGGCTCATGCGTAGCCTCGCTCACCCATAGCCTTAAGCACGGATCAGCCCGTAACCACGCCGTATCTGGCTGGCGAAGAATGCCCCACGCTACAGACGCATGGGCATGACGATGAATTTGAACTGGCTGTCTTCGCAATCCTCGATCAAGCAACTGGTAGCGCTCTCGGTAAACGACAATCTAACGCGCTCGGAATCCACGTTGTTGATGGCATCCAAAAGATAAGACGCATTGAACCCAACGGAAATGCCCTTGCCTTCCAGATCGACGGCAAACTTTTCCTCGGCCTCTTCGTGCTCCGGATTCTGAGCCTTGAGACACATGTCGCCGTCCTCGCTCACCTCCATGCTAATGCCCTTGTACTTTTCATTGGACAAAACGGAGACCCGCGTCAAAGCGCCTTTGAATGTGGCCTTGTCCGCCGACACCACGCGCGTCAGCTCGCGGGGCATGACGCGCTGGTAATCGGGAAACCGGCCTTCGATCAGCTTCGCGGCAAAGCTGACCGTCCCCAAATCCACGCGCAGATTGTTCGGCGCAATTTGAACGGTTACCGCATCATCCCCTTCGCCCAGCAACCGGTTCAATTCCAGAACACCTTTCCGCGGAACGATGATCTGCCTGCTTTCTCCGGCATGACCTTCCAGTTGCTGCTCGAAAAAAGCAAGACGATGGCCATCCGACGAAACCGCCCGAAGCATTTGGCCGCCCAAATCCAGCAGCAATCCATTCAGGTAATAACGAACATCCTGCTGCGCCATTGCGAAGACGGTCTTTTCAAGCGCGCGCCTCAAATAATTGCTGGGAATCGAAACTTCGACTTCCGGCGTTCCCGCATCGAATTCCGGATAGTTGCCTGCAGGCAGGGTGCTCAAATTGAAACGGCTGGACCCGCACTGGATAACGAATTTTTCCTGCCGGCAATCTATGTTTATCAAGCTTTTTTCCGGCAAGAGGCGGCAAATATCCAAGAACTTGCGAGCCGGTACGGTAACCGAACCCGAATCACCGACGTCCACGGCAACTTTGGTGACCAACTGAACTTCCAAATCGGTGCCGGTGAACTCCAAAGCGTCGTCGTCCAGCTTCAGAAGGACATTAGACAGGATGGGCAACGTCTGGCGCCGCTCGATGACGCCGACGACCTGCTGCAACGGCGTCAGCAAATTTTCCCGCGTTATGGTGAACTTCATAGTAGGGTCATGTGTTGATGCGGAACTAGTTGAGCAAAAAGAAAGATCCAGCTTCTCAAATCGCCATTACACCAAGTCTAGTTGGATAACGTGCGCATGAGGTTCGAATAGTCTTCGGCGAACTTGCTATCGCTTTCCTTCAGCTCCTGAACCTTGCGGCACGCGTGCAAAACCGTCGTATGGTCCCGCCCGCCGAACTGCTGCCCGATTTCGGGCAAACTATGATTGGTCAGCTCTTTGGCAAGTGCCATGGCGATTTGCCGAGGACGCGTCACCGAACGAGTACGCTTGTTCGCCAAGAGATCGGCCACCCGGATTTTGTAGTATTCCGCGACCGTCTTCTGGATATTTTCCACGTTGACCATGCGGTCCTGGAGCGCGATCAAATCCCGCAGCGCCTCTTTCGCGAACTCCAGCGTAATCGGCTTGCCGGTGAAATGGGCGTTGGCGATAACGCGCCGCAAAGCCCCTTCAAGCTCACGGATGTTCGAGCGAATCCGCTTACCGATGAAGAAAGCCACTTCCGGCGACAAATCGGCGCCGGCGTGATGCGCTTTACTCATGAGGATGGCCACACGGGTTTCCAGATCCGGCGGCTCGACGGCTACCGGAAGCCCCCACCCGAAACGCGACTTTAACCGTTCCTCGAGCCCCTTGATTTCCTTGGGGTAGCGATCGCAGGTCAGGACGACCTGATGCTTGTTTTCCAGGAGGCTGTTGAACGTATGAAAGAACTCCTCCTGGGAGCGTTCCTTGCCGGCGAAAAACTGTATATCGTCGATCAACAAGGCGTCGACCGTACGGTAATACTCTTTGAACGCCCCGATCGCGTTATGCTGCAACGCCTTCACCATATCCGAAACAAACCGCTCGGAATGAAGATAAACGATGTTTGCCGACGAATTCGCCCGGAGAATTTCGTTACCGATGGCGTGCATCAGGTGGGTTTTGCCGAGACCTACGCCGCCGTAAATAAAAAGCGGGTTGTAGGCTCGCCCCACATTCTGCGCCACCTGGATGGACGCCGCCTTGGCCAGCTGGTTGGATTTGCCCTCGACGAAATTGTCGAACGTGAAAGCCGTGTTCAGGTTGTTGGGAAGCCCTTTCTTGCCGCTGGATGGCCTCTTGATCGCCGGCGCGACGGGAGACGCTTCCTGCTGCTTTCGAGTACCGATTTCCAGAACGACGTGGGGTGGCGGCTGGATCTTCTGGTCAGATAGAACTTCTTCGATCTTGCCGATAAAATGCTGCTTGACCCAATCGAGCACGAATCGGTTGGGGGCTAAGAGTTTCAGTTCCGAACCATTTTCGACCGCTTGCAAGGGCCTGATCCAGGTATTGAACTGCTGCGGAGGCAACTCGCCTTCGAGCTTGCTCATGCACTGGCTCCAAAGCGCGCTCATTGTGTGGCTTCCTTATCGTGCTCGACGAATAGAACATAAGGCATAGGCGATAAATGCGTGAGCGCTTTAACGGAATCCTTTATCATACCTCAAGAGCAGACTTATCCACAGCATTGACAGAGTATCGCCTGTGAATTAGCATGCGGAGCTTTGTATTTTCTTTGCGGAATTCAACAGGTACACCATGAAAAGAACCTACCAGCCCAGCAAGATAAAGCGCGTCCGTACCCACGGCTTTCGCGCGCGTATGAAAACCCGTGGCGGACGTTCGATTTTGAATGCGCGCCGCGCCAAAGGCCGCAAACAACTTACCGTCTGACGTTTGGAGTCGCCTAGCTACGGCTTCCCCCGAACACGCCGCTTAAGCACCGCCGCCGACTTCCAGCGCGTTTTCGAGCAGCCCTGCAAGTCCGCTGACTATTACTTAACCGTGCTCGCGCGAACCAACGGTGAGACTTATCCGCGCCTCGGGTTAGCTATTGCCAGACGACAAATCCGTAACGCCTCCGATCGCAACCGCGTCAAGCGCCTCATCCGCGAAAGTTTTCGCCTACAGCAGCAAGCGCTCGGCGGACTCGATTTTGTGGTAATGGCGCGTAGCGCCGCAATTCAGGCAGACCATGAAACAATCCGAAGCTCATTGCACAAGCACTGGGAAAACCTGGTGAGGCGATGCAAGCCGTCCTGGTCTTCCTCATCAAATTCTATCAGTACCTGATTAGTCCTTGGGTGGGGCAGCATTGCCGTTTCCATCCGACATGCTCCAGCTATGCCTTAACCGCTATCCAGCGGTTTGGATCTCTGCGGGGCTCCTATCTTGCCGCGAGGCGACTGCTGAGATGCCACCCGTGGCACGAAGGCGGTGTTGATCCCGTCCCAGAACAATTCGGAAAATAAGAATGGATAATTTAAGGTTCGTTCTCTTCGTCCTCTTCATATTTCTCAGCTTCATGCTGTGGCAGCAATGGCAAGTGGATTATGGGCCTAAGCCCGAGCCCGTAGCGCAGTCCGGAGCTGGTCCGTCGACTCCGGCGGGCGATGTACCCGAGTCTGCTCGAGGCGTCGACGACGTCGCCAAAAAGGCTGAGCCGTCCGCTGCGGGCGCCGAGCATCAGCGCGTCAGCGTCGCCACGGACGTCATACATGCAGAGATCGACATCGAGGGCGGTGATCTGCGCATCCTCGATCTTCTCGGTTATCCCCAAAGCAAGGACCAGCCCGACCAGCCGGTCCGACTGCTCAACGATGAAGACAACTTTTTCATTGCACAAAGCGGCTTTTTGGGAGACGAGGCCCGCTCGCCCACCCATCACAGCACTTGGCAATCCGAAGCCGATACATACACGCTGGCGGAAGGCCAAGACACCCTTCGCGTGCCTTTCACGTGGACCAACGGTCAGGGGATCAAGATCACCAAAACCCTGGTCTTTACTAAAGGCAGCTATCTGATCGGGCTGGAGCAACAAGTGCTCAACCAGTCCGAAACCGAATGGAAGGGACGTCAGTACGTTCAGCTGCAGCGTAAGAATCCCGAAGACAAGGACAAGGATGCTTTCGTCCGGACGTACACCGGCGGTGTCTTGTACACCCCGGAAGAAAAATACGAAAAGATCACCTTCGAGGACATGGCGGATTCGAATCTGAACCGGAAAGCCAAAGAAGGCTGGATCGCCATGATCCAGCATTACTTCCTGGCGGCCTGGATTCCACCGGCCAGCGAAGAGCATAGCTATTACACCAAGGCTCTTTCCGAGGATCATTTCGTCATCGGAGCCTACTCGCCCGCGCTCGATGTCAAAGCCGGCGAGGAAAAAGTCTTCAAGGCCAACTTGTTTGCCGGCCCCAAACTCCAGCGGGTGTTGGAGCAAACGGCCCCCGGCCTGGACCTGACGGTGGACTACGGCGGGCTTACCATCGTCGCCAAGCCCATTTTTTGGCTGCTGGAACAGTTCCATAAAATTTTCAACAATTGGGGATGGGCAATCATCTTTGTCACCATCACTCTTAAGGCCCTATTCTACAAGCTGTCGCAAGCCAGCTACCGCTCCATGGCCAGAATGCGGAAGCTTCAGCCCAAGCTTCAGCAGTTGAAGGAGCGTCATGCCGACGACAAGCAGAAGTTCAACGCGGCGATGATGGAGCTGTACCGGAAGGAAAAAGTTAACCCTCTGGGTGGCTGTTTGCCGATCCTGGTCCAGATCCCTGTGTTCATCGCCCTGTACTGGGTTCTGATCGAAAGCGTGGAAATGCGTCAGGCGCCGTTCGTTCTTTGGCTGAATGACCTGTCCTCCAAGGATCCCTACTTCATCCTTCCGCTGATCATGGGCGTCTCCATGTTCATTCAGCAGAAGCTGAATCCGCCGCCGGCCGATCCGGTACAGGCCAAGGTGATGCAGTACTTCCCGGTCATATTCACCGGCTTCTTCGCCTTTTTCCCGTCCGGACTGGTGCTCTACTGGGTGGTCAACAATATCCTGTCCATCCTCCAGCAGTGGCACATAACCCGGCAGATCGAAAGGGCCGCCCCCGCCTAGCGCGGTCGCAATGCAGAGGGGTTTGCGGTGAACCCCTCTGCATACTTTCTTGTCCTACCGCTCGCAATAGCCAAAATCAGGGCTCCCGCCCGAAACCATCGGCTCGTCCCGAATCCATCCGATGAACACGCTATCCCGCGACACCATCGCCGCCATCGCCACCCCCCCCGGTAGGGGCGGCATTGGCGTAGTCCGTATCTCCGGCAATGCCGTACCCTCTGTAATACAAGCGGTATTGCAAAAGGACCTTGAACCGCGCTACGCCCACTACAGTCATTTCTACGGCCACGACGGTTCCGTTCTCGATACCGGTCTGGCCTTGTACTTTCCTTCGCCCCATTCCTTTACGGGCGAAGATGTCCTCGAGCTGCACGCGCACGGCGGCCCGGTCGTGCTCGATTTGCTGCTGCGCCGCGTCTTGACGTTGGGCGTCCGGCTGGCGCGTCCGGGAGAATTCAGCGAGCGGGCGTTCCTCAACGACAAGATCGATCTTGCTCAAGCGGAAGCCATCGCCGATTTGATCGAGAGCACTACCGAACAGGCCGCCCGATCCGCCCAACGCTCGCTTCAGGGCGAATTCTCGACCCGGATCCACCAGCTTGTCGAAGCCCTGATCGAACTGCGGCTGTATGTGGAAGCCTCCATCGACTTCGCCGACGAAGACATCGACTTTCTCTCCGAAGGCCATATTGCGGAAAAACTCGCGGAACTCATGACGGCGCTGCGGCACATCCGCCATTCCGCCCGGCAAGGCTGTTTACTCCGCGAGGGCATGACCGTCGTCATCGCCGGTCGCCCCAATGCCGGGAAATCCAGCCTCCTCAACCAACTGGCCGGACGCGAAGCCGCCATCGTCACCGAAATTGCCGGCACCACGCGCGACACCTTGCGCGAACATATCCAAATCGACGGAATGCCTCTGCACGTCGTGGACACCGCGGGGTTGCGCGACAGCGAGGATATCGTCGAACGCGAGGGTATACGCAGGGCTCAAGCCGAAATCCACAAGGCCGACCGCATACTGCTTTTGATCGACGACCGCACTCCGGAAGAAGGAGAAACCCTGTTCCAAACCCTGCCCGCCGACATCCCGGTCACCCGCGTCTACAACAAGATCGATCTCACCGGAAAACCCGACGGTTTCGTCGAGGGACAGGACGGCACGGCGGTGTATTTGTCGGCCAAAACCGGCGAAGGCATGGAACATCTCCGGCGGCACCTCAAAGCCGCGATGGGCTACGACAGCGAGGCGAACGATGTATTCATCGCCCGCCGGCGTCATCTCGATGCGCTAAGCCGCGCCCAGAGCCTCATAGAAAGCGCACAGACGCAACTCAAAACCCGCGCCGCGGAACTCCTCGCCGAAGATCTACGAGAAGCTCAGCATGCGCTATCGGAAATCACCGGCGAATTCACCAACGAAGACCTTTTAGGCCGGATTTTCTCCAGTTTTTGTATCGGCAAGTAATTTCGCCGTCAGGGTGTCAAATGCGGCTTTGGTCGAGCGAAGCCTGAGCTTCGAGTGTCGGGCGCCGGTTTAGGGGTGAAGATCGGCCTTTTCCCGGCCGAGAAAACCAAACCGCTTAAGCCATCAAAATTGGGAGCCAAGCTCGTCTCCCGAACACTCCAAGGAATTCTGCTAGCCTAGCAGGCGAGACACTAACCCCTACACCCGAATCCGCTGACAAATACCTACGGAATACATGTCCTTGCCTACGACCAAAGCCTCCGCACTCCGCCATCGCGACTTCACCCTTTACCTGTGCGCCCGGTTTCTCGGCGCCGTCGCGGTGCAAATGCAAAGCGTCGCCGTGGGCTGGCAAGTTTATGCGCTTACCGGCGATGCGCTGGATCTCGGGCTGATAGGGCTGGCCCAGTTCGCGCCCTTCGTACCGCTGGTGCTGATCGCCGGCCAGATGGCGGATCGCTTCGACCGCCGCCGGATCATCATGCTCTGTTACGCCGTGGAAGTGCTGTGCGGCCTGTTGCTGATCGGATTCACGCTGACCGGCCTCGAGATCGTCTGGCCGGTTTTTGCCGTGATGGCGCTGTACGGGTCGGCTCGTGCGTTCATGATGCCGTCGAGCCAGGCCATCGTGATCAACCTGGTGCCCGCCGAAAGCTTCGGCAACGCCGTGGCGCTCAGTTCCTCGAGCTTTCAACTGGCGGTCATCGCAGGCCCGGCGCTCGGCGGGGTGCTTTATCTGGCGGGACCCATGACCGTTTACACGACAGTTGCGGTGCTGCTCGGCCTCTCGGTAATCCTGATGTTGCTGATGCGCCGCCTTCCCCAGAAATCCGCTGACCGCGAACCCATGAGCTGGCATACCGTGCTGGAGGGCTTGCGGTTCGTGCGCTCCCGGCCCACCGTATTCGGCGCCATTTCGCTCGATTTGTTCGCCGTTCTGTTCGGAGGCGCCACGGCATTGCTGCCGGCCTATGCCAGCGACATCCTGCACGTGGGCCCGACCGGGCTGGGCCTGCTGCGCACCGCACCGGGAGCCGGCGCCGCACTGATCGCCTTGGTCCTGGCCTTCGCTCCCATATCCCGCCACGCCGGACGCTGGATGTTCGGCGGCGTCGTCCTATTCGGAACGGCGGTCATCGCACTCGGTCTGTCGACAAGCTTCGCCGTGTCGATAGCGGCACTTTTTCTGATGGGAGCCGGCGACATGGTCAGCGTGTACATACGCCACATGCTGGTCCAGCTCGAAACCCACGATGCCATCCGTGGGCGGGTCAGCGCCGTCAACTCAGTCTTTATCGGTGCCTCGAACGAACTGGGCGAATTCGAATCCGGCCTTACGGCCGCGTGGTTCGGTTTGGTTCCTGCAATCATTCTTGGGGGAACGGCAACACTGGGCGTTGCATTATTTTGGATGTACGGCTTTCCGGACTTGCGCGCGATGGACCGCTTTCCACACCGCGCTTCCGAGGCGCCATCCTCCGGACAGCGGACCGGAACCAGGCCAAAACCACGTTCAGGCCGACGGCGACGCCGCTGAAATGCCTTTCGACGAGGCTCGATTTCATCTCGGGCGGTACGAGCTTCCATTTCTTGTGCGTTATGCTTAAAGTTCCCCGCGGACAACTCCGCCTTAGGCCCTTTTAGCACCACACCTTTCAAGCACTACAGCGATGGCATCCGTCTCTCAATCCGTTCTTAAGAGCGGGCGGCTCACTTATCCGCTGGGCTTGATCATTTTCGCGGCATCGTATTTCGTGACGGCGAAACTCAGCCTGTCGCTAGCGACCGTCCACGTCAAAATCACCCCGATCTGGCCTCCAACCGGCCTCGCCCTGGCGGTCTGTCTCGCTTTCGGCCGGCGCTGGTGGCCCGGAGTTTTTCTCGGAGCCTTGGCGGTCAATCTCACGACCGGCCCGGTATCGTTAGCCGCCCTCCCGATCGCCGCCGGCAACACGCTTGAGGCCGTCGCCGGAGCCACCTGGATTGCCCGGTTGATGCCTCCGGACCGGATTTTTTGTACGGTCCGGAATGTATTGCGGTTTATGGCTCTGGGCGTGCTGGCCGCCCCCCTCGTCAGCGCCACCACCGGCCCGCTGAGTGTGATGCTGTTCGAGCCGGGTACATCCCGCTCGATCTTCGGTCTATGGTGGACCTGGTGGCTGGGGGATGCGGGCGGTGCGCTCGTGGTGGCCCCGCTTTTTCTGGCGCTGGCCGGCCAATCGAAAATCGTACGCGTGAGCGTGGAACAGGCAGTCCACGCTGCGCTGACGGTGCTGGCGTCGCTGTATGCCTTTGGCGGGTGGCTGCACGCGGATACGGCCCATTACCCATTGGTCTTTCTCACCATCCCCATGCTGATTTGGGCCGCCTTCCGCCTCGGTTTGCTCGGCATCGCAACCACGCTGGCGCTTAACGCCGCGATCGCGACGGCAAGCACGGCCCATGGAATCGGGCCTTTCGCCCAATATTCGGCAAACGCCTCTTTTCTGCTGCTCGACGCTTTCGTCCTCATCGTCGGCGGCACCACCCATGTCATGTCAGCCCTGGTGGCCGAACAAAAAGCCAATCAGTCCATGCTGCGCAATCGCGGCGAGCTTCTGGAGCAGCGGGTCGTGGAATCGACCCGCCAGCTCGAAGCGGAGCGCGAACGTTTCAAGAGCATCCTCACGAACATGCGGGACGCCGTGTGGAGCGTTTCCCCGAACGGCGACGAGGTGCTGTTCGTCAACAAGGTTGTCGAGGACATCTACGGCTATAAGCCGGAAGAGTTCTACGCCGACCCGAATCTGTGGATAAATGCCGTCCACCCGGACGATCGTGCGCGTGTGCACGAGGGGTTCGGGAACCTTCTGAAAGGCATGAGCTTCGACGCCGTGTACCGGATCGTTCGCCGCGACGGCGAAGTACGCTGGATTCACGACATCGGCTATGCCGTCACCGATCCGACCGGACACCGCACACGCCTCGACGGCATCACCCGCGACGTGACCGCGCAAAAGCATATCGAAGCCGAGCTCCGTCTCGCGCAGGCGGCATTCGAAAACACCGCCGAGGGGATAGTCATCACCGATGCCGAGACTCGGATCATCGCGGTTAACAAGGCATTCACGGCCATTACCGGCTATTCCGAATCCGATCTGATCGGCAAAACGCCGCGCCTTTGGCAGTCGAAGCGCCACAATGCCTCTGTTTACAAAACACTGTGGGCCGCCATCAGGACAACCGGGCAATGGCAGGGCGAACTCTGGAATCGGCGCAAGAGCGGCGAAATCTTTCCGGCGCTGGAGAACGTCAGCGCGATCCGGGGCCGGAACGGCGAGATTCTGAACTACGTGGCCGCAGTCTCGGATATCAGCGGCGTCAAACAATTCGAGAAGCAGTTGTTCCAACTCGCGCACCACGATGCGCTTACCCAATTGCCCAACCGCCTGCTGTTCACGGATCGGTTGGACCATGCCTTGTCCCATGCGCATCGCGAGGGCCATCGGGTCGCCGTCTTGTTCATCGACCTCGATCGCTTCAAGAACATCAACGACAGCTTGGGCCATACCGTGGGCGATCAATTGCTGTGCGAGGTCGCATCTCGGCTGACCTCCGCCGTCCGCGAGAACGATACCGTGGCCAGGCTGGGCGGCGACGAATTCGTCATCGCCCTGGAGCATATCAACACCTCCGAAGGCGCGGCCGTGCTCGCCGAAGCACTGGTAAGCGCGCTCGCCGAACCCGTCCGGGTCGACGACCACGAGCTTTTCGTCACCCCCAGTATCGGCATCAGCATCTATCCGGACGACGCGAAAAGCACCGAGGACCTGATCGGACATGGCGACGCGGCGATGTATTACGCCAAGCGGCTGGGGCGGAATCGCTTCCAGTTCTACAGCGAATCGCTAACCCAAGAGGTTCTCGAAAAGGTGAAGCTGGAAACCCAATTGCGTCAGGCGATCAAGCGGAACGAACTCGAGGTCTACTATCAGCCCCAGGTCGATCTCTTCGAGGGCTCCGTATCGGGGACCGAGGCGCTGCTGCGCTGGCGCCATCCGGAGATCGGCCTCGTGTCCCCCACCAAGTTCATCCCGCTCGCCGAGGAAAGCGGGATCATCTGCCAAATCGGCGAATTCGTGCTTCGCGAGGCGTGCCGGCAGGCCAAGACCTGGCTCGACCAGGCGCTTCCCCTCAAGCGAGTCGCCGTCAATGTGTCCGGCCAGCAATTGCTCGACACCGATCTGGTAGGACTGGTCTCGAAAGCGCTCGCCGAAACCGGCCTCGACCCGCAATACCTGGAAATCGAGATAACCGAGACCATCGTCATGCAGCAGACGGAGAAGACTTTGAGCACTCTCCAAGGCTTGCGCGCACTCGGTGTGACTCTCGCCGTCGACGACTTCGGCACCGGCTATTCGAGTCTCGGTTATCTGAAGCAATTGCCCGTGCACCGCCTGAAGATCGACCGGTCTTTCGTCATGGATGTCCCGCACGATCATAACGACGAAGCGATCATTCGGGCGATTGCCGCGATGGCCCGCTCGCTCCACCTGGAATTGGTCGCGGAGGGCGTGGAAACGGTGGCGCAACACGCTTTTCTCGCTGCAGAAGGATGCCAGATGGGCCAGGGATATTTGTTCGGCAAGCCGGTGCCGCCCGCCGAGTTCAGCTTCGAACCTCGCCAAGCGGCCACGGAAGCGGCCGACTGGTCACCTCCCACCAGCGGAACGGGCGGCCAAGAACGGCAATAACACCCCGCAGAGCAGCACCAGCATACAGCCGGCCAAGGCTTTCTGATCGGGAATCTTCGCGAATAGCAACATGCCCCAGATCACACTCATGACCGGAGCGAGGTAGCCCACGGCACCGACCAGAGCGGCGGGAGCCATTTGATACGCCCGCGTCATGTACAACTGGGCGCCGCTGCCGGAAAGCCCCGCTAGCATCACCCAGCCCCAGGCATTTCGCGAAGACGGCCATAGGACACCCGAAAACCCGAAATAAACGAGATGGATCGCCACGGCGACCAGGCAGAAATAGAAAACGACCACCTGCGGCGGATTGCTGCGGCCGGCACGGGCGACCATCAAGTACGCCAAAGCCGCCAGAAACCCGGAGCTCAAAGCCATGAAGCGCCCGAGGAAGTCCGAAGGATCCAGCCTGGGCTGAAATAGCAGAAGAAGGCCCGCAAGCGACCCGAATATGGCCAGCCAGACGGACAGGGAATTTCGCTGCGATAAAATCGCGGGTCCGAGCAGAGCCACGAACACACCGCTGCTCGCTGTCAAAAACGCGCTTTCGCCGGGGCCGATCCGCTGAATCGCCGCGAACGAAAGAGTCAGCGAAACTGCCCCGAACAAGCCCCGCAGCCAAAGCGACGCCCGCCGGTCGCCGAATAAAGCCCAACCCTGCTTGAGCCACAGCGCCGGCATCACGAGGATGAAAAGATTTACCGCGACCCGGATAAAGCTGACCATCGGTGCGGCAACCGGAGGAATGGTCAGGGAGGCAGCGTACACACCAACGCCCATCACCGAAAACAGGAAGGCGGCAATGGCCATGTAGCCAAGTCCCCGAATATGAATCGGGTTTTGGCGCACACGTCCGCGTTCCGCACACCCAGCGGTCCGATCAGAATTGTTAGAAATCACGGGTGGATCTGTCCGACGAAGCGATCTGAGGACATTAAGAAACGTTAACGAGGGATGAAGGCGCTCGATGACTGAATATTTCAGATACCCGAAGGGATTGCAAATCAATCCGGGAAAAGTCCCTGCGGGGTGGATTTTCCCTCAGGCCGAAATCAAGCCGTTAGCCGCTTTAAGCACACATTCGCGCCACATATTATCCGTAGAAATAACCATAGGCAAAGGCATACCGGCATGCTAGAGTTCGTTCGCCTGACACGTTCCTTCCGCGGCATTTGGTAACTCCTTCCTGGATCCGGCGTCGTTCCGCTCTGTTCCCGAAGTCCTCGCCTCATACCCCAAGAAGTAACTCGCTAGGTTTGTCCTCGGCCTTGGAGGCCGGTTTTGTTGTTTAATGTTCCGACCCGAGTCGGAGCGGGAGTTATTTTCAGATGAAGAATATTTACGTAGGCAATTTATCATTCCAAACTACGGAAGAAGAGCTTCGCCAGCTGTTCGCCCAGTACGGCGAGGTTCAATCGGTGAACCTGATTACCGACCGCTTTAGCGGGCAATCCAAAGGCTTCGGCTTTGTCGTGATGGATAGCCGCGGTGGACAGGAAGCCATTGATAAGTTGAACCAGACCCAGGTTGGCGGACGCTCCATCACCGTCAACGAAGCGCGTCCCCGGGAAAACAATGGTGGCGGATCTACGCAACGCCGCGGCGGCGGCGGTGGTGGTGGCTTTGGCGGTCAGCGCCGCGGTTACTAACCGGTAACCCAAAAACATTATGCGGAGCAGGCCGTCTTAGCGTCGCCTGCTCCGCAATGCCGGCCCGAGACTGGGCCGGCTTCTGCCGACCACCAGGCAGATCCCCAGCTCCAGCCCATTGCCTTATCCGCCTGCTTATTGCCCGAATAGGCTGCTTTCCGCAGACATCTCCCTCTAACCGAACCCGGAAGGACGCTTAATCCGTCAGCGCCTCGCGTAAATATAAGGAACCGGACGCGAATGGAATGTCTTCCCGATATATCGGGCAACCCGAAACGCGGCAGACGACATGATCAGGTAACTACTGGATCAGCAAGACAATTCCCGCGGACCTCCAGCCGGACGACACTGCTTCCCGGGATATGCGGCGTGTCTTTAAATATGTGAGAGCATGAGGTCTGCCAGTGTCCTAACAACACCGGCGAGTCGGAAATTACGGGTCTGCTTCCGGCAATCGAGCCGTAGGGGAACATCCTTGTTCGCTGCCGACATCCGTTGTCGCTATAGCTCGGCCCGCTGAAGAATTCCGGATCAGAATGTCCCGACTCCCTTCGAGACACCCCGAATCCGTTCGGAACATCCTGTTCCTTGCGACATCCCTAAGTCCCTTCGCAACATCCTAATCCCTACCGGAACATCCTGTTCCAGACCCGAAGCCGGAACCTTGCGGCGCTCACGATTTCGGGTGGTTTCATTAAACCTGTATATCGGCCCGATACAAATACGTACGCCTTCGTATGTACGCAGGGGTTACACGGATTGGAGCCCAAAAAGCCCGATTTCCGCAGAAGATTTTCATCTGTTTTCTCCGATGGTGTCTTAAACCCCTACGGCCCCCATAGCCTCAAATCGTCTGCGGCTTGTTTCGGGGTCTTGCTTCAAGAGCCCGCAGTTCCTCCTCCAGGTCCTGAAGTTCCTGTTGCAGCTTCGGCAGCAAATCTCTTTTGACGGATTCCTCGGTGGCCGCCTGCGCCCTTTGTATTTCGTCCAACAACCGCGCCCATTCGTCCCTCAGCCTTTGTGCCTCCTCCGATTCCGGCACCCGCCGGATATCGGACTCGAAGCGCTCTACCTGGTCGCGAAGAATACCCAGCCCCTCGGTGAAGCTGCGTAAAATTTCCTCCAAGGGAAAAAGCGGCGCCTGTTTTATCGAACCTCGAACCGTGGCGCCGTCCGCCAAAAGCGCATCGTCCGGATCTCCCGGTAGAATCTCGACACGGCGCCGGCCCGGATTGTCGGGGTCTTCGCCCACTAAGAAGCGGGCACTCTGCGTTGCCTCCGGAACAAGCTCGGACTCGATGGCGAGCTTCGCCAGATAGCCGCTCTGTCCGGCCGCTTCGACGGCCGTAACCTCTCCCACCGGCTGGTTCCGAAGTACCACCGTATCTCCCGGCTGCAAACCGCTCAGACCGTCGAGCTGCAGTGTCAGGTTTAATTCGTCCCTTCCGCAGCCCAATAGGAGCACGATCAAAGCGACGATAAAAGTGTGCCTGATAGGCATGGCAATATCTCCCGGACGTAACAAATGATGCCCCAAGATGGTGTCAACAAAGCCCAGCATGATAAAGCAAAGCTCCCGGATGAGCGGCAGAAATCGGCTTTCACCGAAACAAAGCCTTTTGTTGCAGGTCTCATAGGTAGATTTCGGGACCATGAATAGGTTCGGGCAAGGAGAGTTTCATGGCGCACATCGATCCGGAAGGCAGACGTTTACCTATCAAATTGGATACGGCGACAAACGGCGAATACCTGCCGATGCCGCTGTCGGAACCGGTGCATATGGCGAAGCGGCTGGCCCACGATCAAGTTTCCGAGGTTGCGCGACGGCTCGGCATAACCCGACGCGCATTTCTTAAATCGGTGTCCGGCGCCGCGGCGACGCTGCTGGCCATGAATCGGGCTTTCGCCGCCTCCGGTCGAACCGGAGGCCGTTACGAGATTGCTCCCGAAGCAGTCTACGAACCCGAGTTGGCCGAAGCGGCCTTGGGCGGAAAAGAGTTCATCTTCGACATTCAGGGACATCACGTTAACCCCAATGGCCAGTGGCGACGGCCGACCAATCGCTGGACTTATAGCCTCCGTTTCTTCCCGCAGGCCGATTGCGGCGATGGGGCCATAGAATGCTTCTCGGCGGAGCATTTCATCCGCGAAGTGTTTCTGGACAGCGATACGACCATGGCGGTGCTGTCCGCCGTTCCCGCGGCGCCCGGCGACGATCCTTTATCCACCGAGGAAGCCGCCGCCACCCGCGCCACGGTGGATGCCATGCAAGACTCTCATCGGCTGCTGATCCACGGCCTGGTCCGCCCCAACTTGCCGGGCGAGATCGATGCGATGTCGATGCAAAAGGAAAGATACGGTGTCGCCGCCTGGAAGACCTACACCCAATGGGGACCCTCGGGAAAAGGCTACTGGCTCGACGATCCCAACGTTGGGATTCCCTTCATCGAGAAGGCGCGGAGCCTGGGGGTAAAAGTCATCTGCATCCACAAAGGACTTCCCCTGTTCGGCCTCGACTACACCCACTCCACCTGCCGCGATATCGGCGTGGTGGCCAAACGCTTTCCGGACGTCGCTTTTATCGCGTACCACTCGGGCTATGAACCCAAACGGAAGGAAGGACCCTACGATCCCGCCAATGCCTCGGCCGGGGTGGACTCACTCGTCAAAACCATCCAGGACAACGGCATTCCGCCGAACAGCAACATCTACGCCGAGCTCGGCAGCACCTGGAAGCTGCTGATGCGCGACCCTGACCAAGCCGCCCATGTGCTCGGCAAGCTCTTCAAATATGTGGGTGAAAGCAACGTGCTGTGGGGCACCGATTCGATCTGGTACGGCAGTCCCCAAGACCAGATCCAGGCCTTCCGAGCGTTCCGGATCGCCGAAACCCTCCGGGAACGCCACGGCTATCCCGAGATTACCCCGGAATTACGGGCCAAGGTATTCGGCCTGAATGCCGCGAAACCCTACGGCGTTTCACCGGAAGAAATACGCAGGCGCACCGCTTCCGACCGGGTTGCGAACGTTAAGCGGGCGTATTCGGAAGACCCCGAACCCAGTTTCGCGACTTATGGGCCGAAAACGAGACGGGAGTTTTTCGAACTGCTTCGGCTTAGGGGCGGGCCGTTGTAGTCATGACATTCGGGACCACTATCTTGTCTCGCCCCGTCGGGGAATTTGCGTAAATCGCGTCTCTGGAGCGGGAATTTCACAACAAAACCATCAACACAATAATGATCAGAACGATGGCCACGACCCCGCTCGGGTAATACCCCCATCCGCTGCTATACGGCCACGTCGGCAGAAGGCCGATAATCAACAGGATCAAGACAACCAAAAGTATCGTTTCCATCGAAAGCCTCCTTACAAACGCATCCTTTAAACTCCAGGCGAATACCAAAGTTCGGGTTTATCTGCGTTATCGGCAAAACCACGGGCTTTGGGCTACCATGAGATTCTGACCTTCTTCTCGCCCCATGCTACCGCTTGTCCTACTTTTTTGCCCATGTGAATATCAATGCGCTTCTCCCATTTGTCGCCCATCTTGTCCAGCACGACGAATTCACCCACACCATGGACTTTGACCTTTGTTCCGCAATCGAGCCCCATCTCGAACAGATCGTGGGAAACGGCAATGACTTTATTGCCGGATTTGATGGGTTCGTTGCAGGCGCCGATGTGAGGCGTGCTGTCGGTTTGCGCGACGGTCGAATTGTAGGCGCTGGCGGTCACTGTCATTGAACAGGCTTGCACAGGTCCAACCAGCCATAAAGTTGCTGCAAGCAGGAAAGCTCCAAGCGGCTTGCACTTCGTGTCCATACTTACTACCTTCCCATGGATCTTTCAAATCCATCTCTCGGGTCATAATCCAGTAGACACTTGTTTTTGATCCGGGTTCGCCCCCTCTGGTAATGAAGATCGAAGTTGCCAGCCAAGGGCTATAGGGGTGGTTCGGCGTCGCGCCACTCCCCCGGTTTTAGATCGCCCAGCGTCCAGGACCCAACCGCCCAGCGAATCAAACGTAAGGTCGGAAATCCCACCGCAGCAGTCATGCGCCGCACCTGGCGATTGCGTCCTTCCCGTAGAACCAGCTCGATCCACGAGGTAGGGATAGCGGCACGATAGCGAATCGGCGGATCGCGCGGCCAAAGATCCGGCGGTTCCTCGATGACCCGCGCCTTGGCCGGCCGCGTCGGCCCGTCGTTCAACAGCACCCCGCGGCGCAACCGCTCCAAGGCCGCCTCGTCGGGAATGCCTTCCACCTGCGCCCAGTAGACCTTCGGCAACTTATGACGCGGATCGGCGATGCGAGCATGCAATCGGCCGTCGTCGGTCAGCAAGAGAAGTCCTTCGCTATCGCGATCCAGCCGGCCGGCGGGATAAACGTTCCGGAGCGGAATGAAATCGGCGAGAGTGGCGCGATCGTGGCTGCGATCGGTAAATTGCGACAACACATCAAAAGGCTTATTGAAAAGTATCAGGCGGGACACGGTCTTGGTTCGCCTCGGACGGCCCGGAATGGGTAGAATGGAAAACCGTAGAAACTACTATGCAAATCCTTCTGTGTCCAAACCGAAAACACCCCGAACTCCGGACCGCCCGCCCCGGCAAGTACGCCCCCCGAACCGCCCGCAACCGCAGCCGGAGAAATCGGCTGGCCACGCGCCCGAGCGTACGATCAGAATCGCCGGATTGCCCGCCGTCACGGCCCTGTTCAAGCGCGATCCCGACCGGGTTCTGCGGTTTTTTTACGACGAGCGCCTGGTGCCGCTGGTGGGAGACTTCTGCGCGCGCATGGCTCGGCTTCGTCGTCCCTACCGCATGGTGGACACCGAGGAACTGGCGCGTGTCGCCGGCACCGTGCTGCACGGCGGCATCGTCGCGGTTGCCGAGCCGCGGCCCATTCCACCCCTCGATCTCGCGGAAGCCCATCGTTGGGCTCAGAGCGGGCAGCCCCTATTCATCCTGGACGGCATCGGCAATTCTCACAACCTGGGCGCCATCGCCCGCACGCTGGCGTTTTTCGGATTTCAGAACCTGGTGATCTCCGATCATCCGGCCCAGGCCGGACTCTCCGAATCGGCTTATCGCGTGGCGGAGGGCGGACTCGAATACCTGCAAATCTATCGGGCGGTGTCTTTGCCCGGCGTACTGCGGAATCTCAGGCGCGACTATCGGATCGTGGGTACGGCCTTGGGGCACGGCGTTCCCCTGGAGACCCTGGCACAGGACTCTCGCCCCGTAGCTCTGGTTCTGGGCAACGAGGAAGAGGGGCTTCCCACCGCGACGCTCGCGGCCTGCGAAGCCGTCGTGACCCTACAGGGTTCCGGCCGAGTACAATCCCTCAACGTATCGGCGACCGCCGCGATTCTGGCCTACGGGTTGCGTCCACGCCCCGATGCCGCGCGGCCCGCACGTCGAATGAATCCGCCGCAGGGAAAACCGAGGGGCGGCAGTACCCCGAAAAATCGCCCTACGAAATGAGAGGAAACGGCTTTTCCGCTCCTTATGGCGCCATGCCGTGCCGGCCGACAGGCACGTCGGCGATTTCTGACTAAAATTCTTAGATCACTTTAAGATCTTCCCTCGCCTTGAATAATATCCCTTCCGATATGTCGGTCAGGCGCCGCTTGCTGAGCTATGGGCTGCTGGCCTTGCTCCTCGCGGCCGGCTACCTGGCTCTTCGCGGCCACCCCTGGACCGGCTCGGCGCATCTGCACACGGTCATGGAAGCGGTTGCGACACTGCTGGCGTTGATAATCGGGGCCCTGGCGCTGGTCCGTTACTACAGCCGCAAAAGCAATACCTTTCTCGTCATCGGCACCGGTTTCCTGGGTACCGGCCTCCTCGACGGCTACCATGCGCTGGTGACTTCCGAATGGCTGAGCCAGCGATTACCTTCGGAATTGGCGTCACTGATCCCGTGGAGCTGGATGGCCTCGCGTTTCTTTCTAGCCTCCGCCATGCTGTTGAGCTGGTGGGCTTGGCGCCGGGAAGCGAAGCTCGGCGAAGCCGGCCGATTGGATGAGCGATCCGTTTATTTGACGACTGCCACGGCCGCCCTGCTGAGCTTTCTTTTTTTCGCCTTCGTGCCGCTTCCGCCCGCCCATTACCAAGCTTCGTTGCCTAATCCGTTTCACCGTCCCCAGGAACTCGTTCCCGCCCTGCTTTTCCTGTTCGCTCTGGTCGGCTATTTGAAAAAAGGAGAATGGAAGAGCGACAGTTCCGAGCACTGGATGGTGCTGTCGCTGATCGTGAGTTTCGTATCCCAAGCCGTCTTCATGTCGTCTTCGAGCCAACTGTTCGATCTTGAATTCGACCTGGCCCATCTGCTCAAAAAGGCCAGCTACATTTGCGTGCTCACCGGTCTCATGATCAGCATGTCTTCCACTTACCGACGGGTGGAGAACGAGATCGAAACCCGCACGGCGGCGGAAGCGAAGGTCGAGCGATTGGCATTCTTCGACGAGCTCACCGGGCTGGAGAACCGCCGCTCTCTCCAGGCGCGGATCGATCAAGCATTGGCGGCCTCGAAAAGGCACGGCTGGTACGGGGCGCTGCTTTTCCTGGATCTCGACAACTTCAAAAACATCAACGACTCGCTGGGCTATTCGGCGGGAGACGCGCTGTTGCAGCAGGCGGCCAATCGTCTAGCCTCGCAGATTCGCAGCGAGGACACCGTAGCGCGGTACGGCGGCGACGAGTTCGTGATACTGCTTTCCGAGGTGGCGGACAAGCCGGAGAACGCCCGCGACAAGTGCTGGAAAATAGCGGAGAAGGTGCTCGCGTCACTGGGGGAACCCTATCGGCTCGGAGGTCATTCTTACCACGTGACGCCGAGCATAGGCATCGTCCTTTTTCCCGAGGCGACCGGAACGGGCGAAGATTTGCTCAAGCATGCGGATATGGCGATGTACCGGTCGAAGCACGAGGGCCGAAACGCCCTCCGGTTCTACGACCCACAAATGCACAAAAGCGCTCAGCGGAGGCTTGCTCTCGAAGAAGAACTCCGCAGCGCGATCGATCGGTTGGAACTGCGCCTCTATTTCCAACCGCAATTCGACCTCCAAACCGGCCGCCCCTCGGGCGCGGAAGTACTGATGCGCTGGCTGCACCCGGAACGGGGGGTGGTCGGCCCATCGGATCTCATTTCCCTCGCTGAAGCATCCGGCCTGATATTGCCCATCGGCGAATGGGTCATCGGGCAAGTGGCCATGTACCTGCGTCACTGGGAGCAAAAAGGCTTGCTCACCGACATCCGCACCGTGTCGGTCAATCTTAGCCCGGTGCAGTTCCGCGATCCGCACCTCGTAGACACCATCTTGCAGACGCTGACCCGACGGGGAGTCGATCCCTGCCTGATCACGTTTGAGCTGACCGAGAGCGCCGTAATGGAAGATGTCAAAAGCACACTAAAAAGAATGCGCGCACTGAAGGAGGCGGGTGTGCGCTTGTCCCTGGACGATTTCGGGACCGGATACTCCTCGCTGGCTTATCTCAAACAGCTGCCGCTCGACGAACTGAAAATCGACCGCTGCTTTATCCGCAGCATCGGGTACAACCAGCAAGATGCGGCCATCGTGGAGGCCATCGTCAACTTAGCCCAGCACCTCAATTTGGACGCGGTAGCCGAAGGCATCGAAACGGCCGACCAATTGGAGTTTTTACAGCGCATCGATTGTGGGTTCGGCCAGGGATATCATCTCAAGGAGCCTATCGACGCCGACGAGTTCGAGGCGTTTATCAGCCGGCAATCGGAGTCGTACGGCATACGCCACACCCGGATCGTGTAGCCGGACCATCCCGCCGCACGAGCTCCCGGCGGCGTAAAGTTTTGCAATCACCTCGACAAGCCGTCAAAATCGAATAGGAAATAAGCAGGAAGCCTTGATCCCTATGGACACGGAGGTTGCATAATGCCCGCTACGCGCCGCATCCATCTCATCAACCCCAGGGCGGACACATTCGCCACCCGGCCGATGCTCTTCGGCCGCGCACTGTACTCCCCGGTCGCGGGGCTATTGACCGTTGCGGCGCTCATCCCCGAGGACGAGTACGATATCGTCCTGACCGACGAAAACATCGAGCCGATCGATTTCGATCTGAAGATCGATATGGTCGGGATTTCGGCGATGACGTCGTACGTCAAACGCGGTTACGAAATCGCCGATACGTTTCGGCGCCGCGGCGTACCGGTGATCATGGGAGGGGTGCACGCGAGCTATATGCCCCACGAGGCCTTGCAGCATGCCGATGCAGTGGTGGTCGGCGAAGCCGAACTGGTTATGGCCAAGGTGCTCGACGATCTCAAGCGGGGACGGCTGAAAGGCATCTACAAGGCGGACCGTCTGCACTCGATGGAAGGACTTCCCCGCCCGCGCCAAGACCTCCTGAAAAGCAATCGCTACATCAACAAGGGGTTCATTCAAACCTCACGCGGCTGCCATCATGCCTGTATGTTCTGCGCCGAACCCACCATGTACGGGCTTCGCTTCCGCTACCGGCCCATCGAAGATCTCATCGCCGAAATCGAGGAAAGCGAGGAGAAGGTTATCCTGCTCAACGACGCCGATTTCTTCGGCACTCCGAAGCGGGCCATGGAAGTGATGAAGGCGTTCAAAGGACGCGGGCTCAAATGGCAGGCCGCCGTGAACAGCCGCGATGCGCACGATGAACGATTGTTGGAACTGGCGGCGGAGAGCGGCTGCTTCATGCTTTCGATCGGCTTCGAATCCGTCTCGCGGCAGACGCTCCGCAACGTGCACAAATGCCAAAACAATCCGGACGATTATCGGGCGCTGGTGGAGAAGCTCCACAAATACGGAATCATGGTTCTCGGACTCTTCATGCTTGGTTTCGACGGCGACGAACCTTCGGTCTTCGATGAAACCCTTCGTTTCAACATCGATTCCGGCTTCGACATGTGCGGTTATTCGCTCCTCACACCTTATCCCGGCACCATCACTTGGTTCCAGATGATGCGCGAAGGCCGAATCGTCTCTCACGATTGGGACAAGTACGACCAATCGCATATCGTCTACCGGCCGACCGGACTCACTCCCCAAGAACTTTACGAGGGCTATCTCAAAACCTACGACGGCTTTTACACCGTGCCTTCGATGATGCAGCGCTTTCCGTACTCGGACGCACGCAGCCGCTTCTATTGGACGATCTACAATCTCTTTTTCCGCAAAGGAGGTGTCGTCACGCGCGATCCCGCCGAACTGGTCGCCCGGCCCACGCCGGGACCTGAATATCCGGCGGTGCCACCGCTGATGCCGCAACGCGCCGTCTGGCGAAATCTGGTCCTTGAAGGCCTGGAAGGCACGAAAGCACCACCCGAAGCGAACGAGATTTCTGCAGCCTGAGCTGAACGAGTCTGCCCGGTCGGGCAAGCCGCAATTGAGAAATCGCATTTGAGCTACCGAAACGCAACTCGATAATGGCCCTCCGGGGCTTGTTCTTCCGATATTCGGTTTTCGTAAGGAGAGCAAAAGTGAAAAAACTACTGTTGTGCCTACTGCTAGTGGCAGGAACCGCAGGGGCAGCCGACGAACTCATGCAAAAGGCGCAGGCCCTGTTCAAACCTATTCCCACCGAACCGCCGCCCATCCGAAACACCGCCGTTACGCCGGAGAGGGTCGAGTTGGGCAAGATGCTTTACTTCGATCCGCGCCTTTCGAGGAGTTGGATGATCAGCTGCAATAGCTGCCACAACCTCGCGTTGGGCGGCGTCGATCTAGAGCAGACCTCGATCGGCCACGGATGGCAGAAAGGCCCCCGCAACGCACCCACTGTGCTGAATTCCGTGTTCAATGTCGCCCAGTTCTGGGACGGTCGGGCCGCAGACCTTCAGACGCAGGCCAAGGGTCCCTTGCAGGCGAGCGTGGAAATGAACAACACCCCCGAACGGCTCGAAAAAACCCTAACCACCATTCCCGGGTATGTCGACCGCTTCAAGAAAGCCTTCCCGAACGAGCCCAATCCAGTGAGTTTCGATAATTTGGCGAAAGCTATCGAAGCTTTTGAAGCGACCCTGATCACCCCGAATTCGCCGTTCGACCGCTATCTCAAAGGCGACGACAAAGCGCTTAACGAGGCGGAGAAGCAAGGCTTGGCAGTTTTCACGAACAAGGGCTGCTCGAATTGCCATAACGGGATCAACATGGGCGGCAACGGCTATTTTCCCTTCGGTGTCGTGGAAAAGCCCGGCGCGGAGATCCTGCCGCTGAAGGACAAAGGACGCTTCACCGTCACCAATACCGCGAGCGACGAGTACGTCTTCAAAGTGCCCTCCCTGCGGAATATCGTGTTAACCCCGCCCTATTTCCACTCCGGCCAGGTGTGGGATCTGAGGCAGGCCGTAGCCATCATGGGCACGGCCCAATTGGGCGCCAAGCTGACCGATCCGGAAATCGACTCGGTCGTCACCTTTTTGAGAACCTTGACCGGCGATCAACCCAAAATCGAATTGACCAGCCTGCCGCCTCACACGAAAGACACGCCCCTGCCGATCGTGGAAATTACCCCGGAGGGCACGGTGAAGCCTGAAGGAACGGTAAAGCATTAGCGGTGTAGGCCGGGATAAGCCTGTCCTGAGCGGAGTCGAAGGAGCGAGCCGTTCCCGGCGCTCATTTTGCCGGAAACGCTTCGCTTATTCCGGCCTACAACTACACGGACAATAGGTAAATCAGCGTTCCAAACCGGCGTAATACCGCGCGAGCTGTCTGATCTCCTCGTCGCTGAGCTGCTGCACGATCAGGCGCATGCGCTGGTAGATATCGTTGTGCCGCGCGCCGGATTTGTATGCCAACATCGTTTGTTCGAGATAGCTGGTTTTGTCACCGGCGAGAACCGGCGTGTCCATGGTTTGGCCTTGTCCGGCGGAACCGTGGCAGGAGGCGCAGGGTGCGACGATCCGCCTTCCGTCGCCCTGGCTGACGAGTTCGCGGATGGCGTCCGGAACCTCGCCCATCTTCTGTGCAGGGGCCGCGGGCTGGCGGCTGTACCACGCCGAGACGTCCGCCATGTCCTGATCCGACAAGCCGGCGGATATGCCCACCATGATCTCGTTCGAGCGGCTGCCGTCCTTGTAATCATGAAGTTGCTTGTAGAGATAGGTCGCCGATTGCCCTTGAAGATAAGGGTATTCGCTTTCGGCATTTTCAGGCGTGGCGGCATGACAGGCTTCGCAGGCTTGGGCGATTTCCTTACCCTTCTCGGCATTGCCGTTCTTAACGAACTTCAGGGTTTCCGGCGTCCACGCCACGTGCGTTGAAGGCTCCGCCACAACTTGACCGCTAACCGCCGCGAGCAACATCCATCCGAGCAGATAGGACTTTTTCATCTTAGTAACCCCACGCGACCGAGCCGAAGGTTTTAATAAGGAAAAATTGGGCGATGGGATAGCCGAAATTCGCCAGCATGAGCGCTGCTATCACGATATTCCACACGCTGAAGCCGTTCAACAGCGGATGCACCCGGGTCACCGGTTCCAGGTCTTCGACGTACTCGATCTCATAAGCCTGCACGGGTCCGGTTTCTTTCTGACGATGCGATTTCGCGAGGATGTAGACGAACAGCGCGGCCGAAGCCGTGAGCACCGTCCCCCCGACGACCATGGTCAGCACATAGGGATCCCAGGCAAATGTGAGAGGGCTGTTGTAGGTCACGGTCGAAATGCGGCGCGGCTGTCCGAGCAACCCGAGGATATGCCAGGCAGTCGTCAGAATGACGAACCCCCAAAACCACGACCACAGTTGTACGAGAACCATCTTGGATGAATAGAGCGGCTTGCCGGTCACAGACGGCCAAAGGTAATAAGCAATGGCCATGTACATGATGATGGTGGTCCCGCCAAAAATGAGATGGAAATGACCGGCCACCCAAGCCGTATTGTGGACCATGGCGTTCAGTGCATAACTGGCGTTGACGAGGCCGCCGAAACCGCCCAGGACCAGCATCGAAGCCGCCAGAATTCCAGCCAGCATCATAGGATTACGCCAAGGCAGCGTCCCGATCCAGCCGAACAAACCCGTACCGCCCTTGGCGCGGCCGCCCATTTCCACCGAGGCGGTCACCGTGAAGGCGGTAAGCAGAGTCGGCACGGCCACCAGAAAGGTGAGCACGCCGTGAGCCAGCTTGAAACCGGCCCCCTGTTCGGGGTCCATGTAGAGATGGTGAAAACCGATCGGCAGGCTCATCACCAACAGCATGACGAAGGCGATACGACCCAACTCATGGCTGAACAGCTTGCCGCCCGCCGCCTTGGGGACGAAGCTGTAAAGGGCGATGTAGGCCGGAATGAGCCAGAAATAAACGATCGGGTGGAGGGTCCAGGCGAAGAGCGTTCTGGCGAGCCCCACATCCACGGTCTGTTTGAGTCCCAAAGCCCAGGGAACGAGTTGGAACAAAACCTCCGCCGCCACGCCCGCGCTGGTCCAAAGCCACAGAATCGCATTGGCGGTGGTGGCGAACATCGGCAAGGGGACCGGCTCGCCCGGATGGGCTTTTTTCCACTGCCCGTGCATGACGATCATGATCACGCACCAGAACCAAGAGCCCACCACCAGCAGTGTCGCACCGATGTAAAACAGCGGATGGGCCTGTACCGGCGGATAAAAGGTGTAAAGCACGGACGCCCGGCCAAGCAGCAACGGGATCGCAGCCAATCCCGTCCCGACCGTGCTTGTCCAAAAGCCGATCCAGGCCCATTTCGGGTTCCATAACGGCGTTTTCAGGCTAGACACGGCCGTGACATAGCCGAACCCCATGATGAAAAAGGTCGTCAACACATAAGCCATCAACACGCCATGAGTGCTGACGGAAGCGAAGTACACGCCGGGCGACTGAATCGCCGGGATCAGCTCGCTGCGCTCCAGCACCTGGTAGAACCCAAAAACCGCTGCCAAACCGAAGGCGCCGAAAGCCACCCAAAAATGGCTCAGGGCGAGTTTTCTGACTTCGATATCCGCCATAGCTTATCTCCCGACTGGTTGCACGTTGGAGGCGGTGGGCCAGTTCTCCTTGGCCACCACCGTCACCTTGCTCCACATGTGATCGTGTCCGAGCCCGCAGTATTCGTTGCAGAGCATGGGATACTCGCCGGGCTTCGGAAATGTCGTGGTGACCTGCGAAACATAACCCGGCACGACCATGGTGGCCATATTGGTCATGGGGATATGAATGCCGTGCAGCACGTCGGCGCTGGCGATGCGAAAGGTGACCTGGGTTCCGGCGGGAATCTGAATCTGGCGAGGGTAAAACCCGTAGCGGGCGGCGACCAGGATCACTTTGATGGTTCCGTCCGGCTGGGTCCAAACGCCCAGTTTATCCTCGGCGAACTCCTCGCTGAGATGAAGGCTGGCGGAATCGATGGTTTCGATGTGGCCGGGCGGGTGGATATTCCGTGCGATGGCGGTATAGAAAATCGCGGCCAGCAAGATGCCGATGACCGCTAGAACCACATAGATCCATTTTTTTTCGAGCGGATGGATGTGCATGGCTTACCTCACTGGACGCCGCCGCGCGGCAGGAATACGCCGAAGTAAAGGAAGAGCCAGGCGATCACCATTCCGGTGACGATCAGGCAGAGCAGCGTCCAGGTACCGATCGGCGTGAATTTCGAGGGATCAAAACGTTCTTCTTCATTATTTCTTATATCCATGTCTATCCCCTTGACAGAATTAGCCGTGCGTCAACAAGCCGGAGTGTGCCCCGCCTGATTGCCAAAGGCAAGCTTTAATCCGTTACGATTTGCGGTAAAACAACAGATTCCGATGGCTGCGCGATAGCCTGTGGAGGGCGGAATAGGGTACTCCCGTATTCCGCCGCAATGGAGAGGCGGCTCATTCGGCGCATTACGCTAAAGCTAATGCGCCCTACGCGGGCTGGAGCGATGTGTTATACACGCCTCACCAATGGCGACGCCCCCTTGCTTGACGTGCCATTTTGTTGGCATGCGCATTAATCACATCCATCGCATCATCTTCATGAGTGCCGTCTATTTTGAAGATGGCGATGTAGTCGCCTGCTGGCTCATTCAAGTGCACGCTACCGAAGGGTGGATCGATGTAGTTTCCGCTCGACAAGGCAAGCTTATTCAAATGTTCACAATACTGCGAAACTTTGTCGTGATAGACCTTTAGATCTGATCTGGGAGGGCAGTTCGTAATGAATCCTCTTTCTTCTAAAAGATCATAGTGTTTTTGTAAGTTATCTAAGTTCATAAATCACCATGCTTGTACCTATAACGTGCCCGAGCTGAGGGCGGGGCGAAAGCTCCGCTGGCAGGCGTCCCACTTGAACGAATAGTTAGCCTTCATTTTCGGTTCTGAAGGTGAAACGGGTAGATGATTTCAGACGAAATAGGTCGAGAAGAAATTGTCGATCTTCGGGCCTACGGGAGAGCACATACGCATCCGACCTCCAGTCGCCAAGAATGACGAAGTGAACTCGGCTCACACAGAGGGCGGAAAAAGCGAAAAGAAGCCGCTCTTCATTTTGCTTTATGTCCGTGTATATCCAGACTCCCTGGAGCTGGTTATCAGGATTGGCTGCCACGAATTTCTGCTCGACGCTACGGAATAGAAGTGATGGATCATGGGTGGGTTCTTGAGAAGAACTATCTGCTGCCATCTCCTCCGCTTGTTGAATGAAATCGGTTGTTCTCCTTTTCACGTCCAGCAATACAATGCGATCCTCTTCGGGTCGGATAACCCAATCAATTGTGTGATTTCCTGCCCCGAACCCAGCCACTTCGAACTCCAGGGGGATGGCCGGATCGATTTTGTGTGGTGGGATCATCTCGACAAGCACTGCTTGATGTCTCTCCGGGTCAGCCAACCGAGCAAGGTAGTCGGTGCGCTTACCGTCAGCGAGACGGGTCTTAGCACAGTACAGCGCAGCGAAAAGCTTGGAAACGGGCACCCACATGTGGGTGCCCCAGACGTGACTCTTTTCGATGCTGTAGGGGACGCCGAACTCATAGCGCCACAAGCCAGTCATTTTGTCGAGAAAGCAGCCCGCATTGATAAGCCGTTCGGGAACGCCAGTAATCACAGAACCGAAAACTTCGCCGGACAAGCTATTCGCCGTTGCCTCAGCAAGCAGGCGGTTTTGCAGCGTGCTTTTCTCAGCTACGACGGCGGGGAAAATGTGGTCGATGAGCATGAAGGCTAGCTACAAATGGGCACTCCAAAAGGCGCAAAACTTTGCACCTCCGAGGTGTATAAAAAACTGTGATCCTAAAGCTGATGCGCTGCTTGAGACAACTAAAACCATTTTTGCACCCTAAATTCCAAATCGATTGCACCTTCGGTGCTCGGATAAGGAGGCCATATCTGGAACTATAAATCCGAGAACGCCGGGTTCCACGTTTTGGGCTCACGGAGAACCGCGGCGCCAGGCACTAATCCACTCGACCGCCGCCGTAGCCCGGATAATCCGTAATAAATCAAAATACAAGAATGGATTGAGGTACGAAACTCATCCTTTTACCATCGTTTCAATCACAAACGGTCGCGTCAACCGTGGCCTTTCCTAGGGGAAAATCGTGAGTATCCTGAAGAGGATTATCTTATTCCTGCTGAGCTTTTCGGCTTTAATGGTTTATGCCGACTGGAGCGCGGAAGACGAATACGCCTGCCGTAACAACGTGGCCGGAAAATTCAAGTATTACGCACTGGCTTTATCCTGGTCGCCGGAATTTTGCCGTTCGCATCCCGACCAATCAGACGAACGGCAATGTCGGGAAAACCGCCAATTCATCGTCCACGGGCTTTGGCCGCAATGCGAAAACGACTCCCCACGAAATTGCCGAAACGGCCGCCGAACCGATCCGGTCGATAACCCGAGAATTTACGCCTTCATGCCGTCGGACTATTTGATCCGTCACGAATGGCAAACGCACGGAACCTGCAGTGCGCTATCCCGCAACAATTATTTCGCTCTGACCGAAGCGCTTTACGGGAACCTGAATTTGCCCCGGCTCGCGGGTACTGTCGAAGCGGATGAGATCAAGTGGCTGTTTATGGAGAAAAATCCGGGGCTGGACGCCGACGAAATCGTGCTGTCCTGCGGTGCCAATGGGCAAAGAAGCAGCACCAAGACTTTGGATGAAGTCATGGTTTGCTTTGACCGGAACACCCACGCCTTTACCCGATGCGAGAATATCCGGGACACATGCCGAGCGCTAAAGACGGTTACGATCACCCAAGCGCAGTGAGTTCGGAGACAAGAACAGCGGCATACCGGGCTTTTCCCGTTCCAGCCGCCGTATCCGAGTCCGCTCTCGATCCGCGCTTACGGGAATGGCGGAATGGTCGGTTCGGTGCCTTCGCATTCCGCCTCGGGATGATGTTTTTTGATCAATTCTTCGATTTCCTCCACCCGATCTTTCGGGACGTCGACCATAACCAGCAACTCGCCCCGCTCCATGGCGTCTTCGTAATTCTTTAGCTGTCTATTGCCGATACTCGCGCCTATCATGCTCGACGACCAAGCGCCCACTCCCGCTCCCAGCAGCGAAATCGCCAGGACCGCTCCGCCGCCGAGAACCAATCCGGTCGGCAAGGCCACCGCGACCAGCCCGGCCAGCATGCCGGTCATTCCGCCAACGGCTATGCCTTGCTCCAGGGAGGGAATGAAGTCGGTCTTCTGCAGAAACGTCGCCTCCGGCAAATCTTCGAGCGGCACTCCCCGTTTCGCCAGAACATGGATATGCCGTTCATCCACCCGGGCGAGAAGCAGTTCGTCCACGATCTTCTTCGTGATCTCGATATCGGGCACCAAAAAATAAATTCTCTTCATAACCGTCTCCTAAACGTCATTTCCCGGCAGTTTCCCGTAGCTTCGGGATCGATCCGCTTCCCGATGTCGGCCGCTGGCGAGCGATATTTCCCGCCCACGGAAACAAGCTGCGACCAGCCGATCGGAACCATTCCTCTGGTCACGCTCGCCCAAACCCACGTGAAAAAGCCGGCTAGGACCGCCCCTTCGAAGCATTCAACACCGTCTGTTAGACAGCACTGTTGCGGGCGGGGTTCGTGGTCGCGCTTACACCTTTTCCCCGCGCCCATCAGCGTCTTTCCTCAGGAATTCTCACCAGCCCGCAAGCCAACTTACCCATCGATGCATAAAGTACGGCCAGTATCCTGCGTTCGATCGTCGATACTATTTGGGTGTGAATGGGTGCACTTTTGGTGAAAGATCGAGAATGGGTGTAATTGGGTGTAGTATTGGTTGGATGATCCGCTCCGACACCATCCAAATCACGCCGGAAATTCTGACTCTGATTTCCCGAATCGACGAGTTCAAGGGAGCATGGCGCGCCCTGGGCACGCTTGCGCCCGATCGGCTGTCGGCACTGCGCCGCGTGGCCACGATAGAAAGCATCGGCTCGTCCACCCGGATCGAGGGCAGCAGGCTGTCCGACCGGAAAGTCGAGCGCCTGTTGCCCAACTGGCAGATCAAAACGTTCGCCACCCGCGACGAGCAGGAGGCAGCCGGCTACGCGGAGCTGATGGAGCTGGTCTTTTCATCCTGGCAGGACATCACGTTCACCGAAAATCACATCAAGCAGTTGCATCAAAACCTGCTCGTCTACAGCGAGAAGGATGCCCGGCATCGCGGCAACTACAAGACATCAAGCAACAGCGTCGTCGCCTTCGATGAAAAGGATGTTCAGATCGGCGTTGTGTTTCAAACGGCAACGCCCTTCGACACGCCCCGCCTGATGACGGAACTCATGACCTGGATACAGGAAGAGCGCGCCGCCGCTCGCCTGCACCCGTTGTTGCTGATCGGATTGTGGGTGGTGGTGTTTCTGGAGATCCATCCCTTCCAGGACGGCAACGGCCGGCTTTCCCGGGTGCTGACCACGCTGCTGCTCCTGCAGGCGGGCTATGCCTATGTACCGTACAGTTCCCTGGAGAGCGTGATCGAGCAGAACAAGGAAGCCTATTACCTCGCCCTGCGACAAACCCAAGCGACGATCCGATCCGACGCGCCCGACTGGCAGCCCTGGCTGCTGTTCTTCCTGCGATCGCTAGCCGAGCAGATAAGGCGCCTCGAGAAAAAAGTCGAGCGTGAAAAGCTGGTACTGGCACCTCTGCCCGGATTGTCGCTACAGATCGTCGAGTTCGCCCGCGAGCACGGTCGCGTCACGATCGGCGACGCCATTAAGCTGACCAAGGCAAGCCGCAACACGCTCAAGCAGCATTTCCGCGCACTGGTCGAGCGAGGACACCTGAACCAGCATGGCAGCGGACGCGGCGTTTGGTATGAACTGCGCTGACGCTCACGGGCCGATGACTACGGATTGCACTCCATTTTGCGCGACGCTGCCGAAAGCGCCGCAGGATGTTTCCATGCCCGGCGGCATGATGCAATCTGTCGGATGCGCAGTCATACAACACGGGCGCCGCGGTACCCGCCCAGCCAAGGCATATCAGCGCTGGATGGAACGTATTCCCGCGGTCTATCGCGAAGCGGTACACGAGGACGGCGCTTTCACCGAATCGCTATGGGCGATTGATCCCTCTCACGGCTAGTAAGCATGAACTTGGACTACGCCACCCTTGACCTTCTCCGCCAGAACCATCCCGCCTGGCGCTTGCTGCGCTCGGATCATGCGCCGCTGGTGGCGAGTTTTCTTCATCGCGCGTTCGTCGCGCCCAATGTGCGGGTGATGGCGCAGGCGGATCTGGCCGAGGCGCTGGAGGACGAGCTATTCGGACTGCGCGAACGGCTGGGGCAGGACGCTTTTCCCAAACCCGCGCTCGAATATCTGAACGACTGGGCCGGCAACGACAAGGCCTGGCTGCGCAAGTTCTACGTTCAAGGCTCGGACGAACCGCATTTCGATCTGACCCCGGCCACCGAAAAGGCGATTGCCTGGCTGGGCACGCTGACCGAACGCGCCTTCGTCGGCACGGAATCGCGGCTCCTCACGCTGTTCGAGCTGCTCAAGCAGATGAGCGAAGGCTCCGAGACCGACCCCGAGGCGCGCATCGCCGAATTGCACAAGCGCCGCGACGAGATCGACGCCGAAGTGGCGCGCATTCTGGCCGGCGACATCCCCCTGCTGGACGACACGGCGCTCAAGGACCGCTTCCAGCAGTTCATCGCCCTGGCCCGCGAGCTGCTCACCGATTTCCGCGAAGTGGAGCACAATTTCCGCGCGCTGGACCGGCGGGTGCGGGAGCGCATCGCGCTGTGGGAGGGCAGCAAAGGCGCGCTGCTGGAAGAGATCATGGGCGAACGCGACGCCATCGCCGACTCGGACCAGGGCCGGAGCTTTCGCGCCTTTTGGGATTTCCTGATGTCCAGCCGACGGCAGGAAGAGTTGACGCAATTGCTGGATCGGGTGCTGATCCTGCCGCCCGTGGCCGAACTCGAGCCCGACGCCCGCACCCGGCGCATCCACTACGACTGGCTGGAGGCGGGCGAACACACCCAGCGCACGGTAGCCCAGCTGTCGCAACAGTTGCGCCGCTTTCTGGACGACCGGGCCTGGCTGGAGAACCGGCGCATCATGGACATCCTGCATGGCATCGAGGCCAAGGCGCTGGAACTGCGGGACACGCCGCCCTCGGGAGAGATGATGACCGTCGCCGACACCGCCGCGACCATCGAGCTGCCCATGGAAAGGCCGCTCTACGTCCCGCCGATCAAGCCGCGGATCGCCGACGTGGCGCTGGAAACGGGCGACGCCGAGGTGGACGCCGCCGCGCTGTTCTCCCAGGTGGTCATCGACAAGGCGGCGCTGTCGCGCCACATCCGCCACGCCCTGCAGGAGCGGTCGCAAATCACCTTGCGCGAACTGTGCGAGAAACGCCCCCTGAAGCAGGGACTTGCCGAGTTGGTCGCTTACTTGCAACTGGCGGGCGAAACCTTCAAGGCCGTAGTGGACGAAGAGGTCACCGAGATTATTGTCTGGCACTACGGCGACGACGGACGCATGAAACAGGCCCGGCTGCCGCGGGTGATCTTCGTGAGGTAATGATGGCGGAACAAGACATCGAAACGCCGAACAACGCCGCGCCCGATCTGTCGGCCCTGGTGGTGCCGCTGCTGAAGGGCGTGATCTACCGGGAAAGCGATCCCGCGCTGTGGAACGCGCTGCTCAATCTCCAGGGCCGCGCGCGCGACTACGTGGCCGTGCTCGGGCTGGAGCTGATGCTGGACGAAGCCGAAGGCTACGCCTTCCTGCGCTCGCGCGCCGACGACGAGGACGACGCCGCAGCCAAGACGCCGCGCCTGGTTGCCCGGCGCCCGCTGTCGTTCCCGGTCAGCCTGCTGCTGGCGCTGCTGCGCAAGAAACTGGCCGAATTCGATGCGAGCGGCGGCGACACCCGCCTGGTACTGTCGCGCGGCGAGGCGGTCGAGCTGATCCGGGTGTTCCTGCCCGAGGGCAGCAATGAGGCCAGGCTGATCGACCAGGTCGACGCCCACCTCAACAAGATCGTGGAGCTCGGCTTTCTGCGCCGCCTGAAGCCGGCCGCCGGGCAGGAAGCGACGGTCGAGGTGCGTCGCATTCTCAAGGCCTTCATCGACGCGCAATGGCTGGCGGAATTCGATCAGCGGCTGGACGCCTACAAGGCGCATCTGTTCGAGAACCGACAAGACAACCGAGACAATGATTGACATGGAAACGCTGAGCCTGGATTTCATCGGCGACGACACGCTCACCGGCTACCGCCTGCACCGCCTGGAAGTGTTCAACTGGGGCACCTTCGACGGCCGGGTCTGGACGCTGCATCTCGACGGCAAGAACGCCTTGCTCACCGGCGACATCGGTTCCGGCAAATCCACCCTGGTCGACGCCGTGACCACGCTGCTGGTGCCGGCCCACCGCATCGCCTACAACAAGGCGGCCGGAGCCGACACCAGGGAACGCACCCTGCGCTCCTACGTGCTGGGCCATTACAAGTCCGAGCGCAGCGACGCCACCGGCTCGGCCAAGCCGGTCGCCTTGCGCGACCACAATAGCTACTCGGTGATTCTCGGCGTGTTCCACAATGCCGGCTACGATCAGACCGTGACCCTGGCCCAGGTGTTTTGGATGAAGGAACCGCAGGGGCAGCCCGCGCGTTTCTTCGTCGGCGCCGAACGCGCGCTGTCCATCGCCACGGACTTCGCCCATTTCGGCTCGGACATCGGCGCCTTGCGCAAACGGCTGCGCAACTCGGGCGTCGAAATCTTCGACAGCTTCCCGCCCTACGGCGCCTGGTTCCGGCGCCGCTTCGGCATCGACAACGAACAGGCGCTGGAACTGTTTCACCAGACGGTCTCGATGAAGTCGGTGGGCAACCTGACCGACTTCGTGCGCAGCCACATGCTGGAACCTTTCGACGTCGCCCCGCGCATTACCGCCCTGATCGCCCATTTCGACGACCTCAACCGCGCCCACGAAGCGGTAGTGAAAGCCAAGCGCCAGGTGGAACTGCTCACACCGCTGGTGGCCGACTGCGACCGGCATGCGGAACTCGCCGCCCGCTGCGAGGAACTGCGAGCTTGCCGCGAGGCGCTCAAACCTTACTTTGCGCGCCTGAAACTCGGCCTGCTGGAAAAGCGCATCGCTACACTCGACGACGACCTGGCGCGACTCAATACGCAGGTGGCGCGGCTGGAGGAACGAAAGCAAGGGCAGCAGGCCGAAGAGAGGGAACTTAGGCGCAGCATCGCCGAGAACGGCGGCGACCGCATCGAGCGGATCGGCGAGGAAATCTGCCAGAAAGAGGAAGAACAAGCGCGGCGACGCAAAAAAGCCGAAGACTACGCCGAACTGGTGCGATCCCTGGCCCTCGCTCCGCCCGAGAATGACGACGCCTTTCTGGCCCAGCGGCGGGAATTCGCTGCCCTGCAGGAGAAGGCCGATGCCTGCGAAGCGGAGCTCCAGAACGAGCAAAACGAAGTGCGCTTCGCTTTCGCCCAGGGCCGGGAGGAGCACAAGGCGCTGACGGCCGAGATCGAGAGCCTGAAGGCCCGCCGCAGCAATATCGACGCCCAGCAGATCGCCATGCGCGCCGCCTTGTGCCGGGCGCTGAACCTGTCCGAGGACGACATGCCGTTCGCCGGCGAGCTGATCCAGGTGCGCGAGGACGAGCACGACTGGGAAGGCGCGGCGGAACGCCTGTTGCGCAACTTCGGCCTGTCCATGCTGGTGCCGGACGCGCATTACGCGCGGGTGGCGGAGTGGGTGGACCGCACCCATCTCAAGGGGCGGCTGGTCTATTTCCGGGTGCGGGAAGGCCATCGCGCCGAGCTGCCGAGCCTGCACCGCGATTCGCTGGTGCACAAGCTCGCCGTCAAGCCCGACTCGGCCTTTTACGACTGGCTGGAACGCGAACTCGCCCACCGCTTCGACTACGCCTGCTGCGCCACCCAGGAGCAATTCCGCCGCGAGCCCAAGTCCATCACCCGCGCCGGCCAGATCAAGGCGCCCGGCGAGCGCCACGAAAAGGACGACCGGCACCGCCTGGACGACCGCGGCCGCTACGTGCTCGGCTGGTCCAACGCCGCCAAGATCGCGACCCTCGAAGCCAGGGCCCGGCTGCTCGAAACCCGGCTGGGCGAATTGGGCAGCCGTCTCGCCGCCCTCGACACCGAACAAAAGGCGATCAGAGCCCGGCTGGCGACGCTATCCAAACTGGACGTCTACCGCGACTTCCGCGAACTCGACTGGCACCCCCTGGCCGGCGAAGTGGCCAGGCTGCAAGAAGAAAAACGCCAGCTCGAAGCCGCCTCAGACGTGCTCAAGCAACTCGGCGAACGGCTGAATGCCTTGGTACTCGCCCTGGAAGAAACCGAACGCCGGCTCGTCGACCGCAGGGATGATCGATCCAGGACCGTGCAGAAAAGGAGCGACGCCGACGCCTTGCGAGTGCAAACCCAAGCCGTGCTCGACGACCCGGCCAACGCCGTCCACGCGGACCGCTTCGTCTCGCTGGAAGCGATGCGAGCCGACGCCCTGGGCGAACACCGCCTCGAAGTCGAAAACTGCGACCCGCGGGAACAGGACACGCGCAAGTGGCTGCAGAGCCGCATCGACGCGGAGGACGCCAAGCTCGGCCGTCTGCGCGACAGGATCATCAAAGCCATGGCCGAATACAAGGAAGCCTACCGGCTGGAAACCCAGGACGTGGACGTCAGCGTCGAAGCCGCCCACGAATACCGCGAGATGCTGGCGAAGCTTCAGGCCGACGACCTGCCCCGCTTCGAGGCCCGCTTCAAGGAACTGCTCAACGAGAACACCATCCGCGAGGTCGCCAACTTCCAGTCGCAACTCAACCGGGAGCGGGAAACCATCAAGGAGCGGATCGGCCAGATCAATGCATCGCTGAACCAGATCGACTACAACCCCGGCCGCTACATCGTGCTGGAAGCGCAGCTATCCCAGGACAACGACCTTCGCGATTTTCAAGCCGCGTTGCGCAAATGCACCGAAGGCGCGTTAACGGGTTCGGAAGACGCCCAATACTCCGAAGAGAAATTCCTGCAAGTGAAGGAGATCATCGAGCGTTTCCGCGGACGCGAGGGGCAGGCCGAATCGGATCGACGCTGGACGGCGAAGGTCACGGACGTGCGCAACTGGTTCACGTTCGCCGCTTCGGAACGCTGGCGCGCCGACGGAACCGAGCACGAGCACTACTCGGACTCGGGCGGCAAATCGGGCGGACAAAAGGAAAAACTGGCCTACACCATCCTGGCGGCCAGCCTGGCCTATCAGTTCGGCCTGGAATGGGGCGCGGTGCGTTCCCGCTCCTTCCGCTTCGTGGTCATCGACGAAGCCTTCGGCCGCGGCTCGGACGAATCGGCCCAGTACGGCCTGAAACTGTTTCAGCAGCTCAATCTGCAACTCCTGATCGTCACGCCGCTGCAGAAGATCCACATCATCGAACCCTTCGTGGCCAGCGTCGGCTTCGTGCACAACGAAGAAGGCCGCGCCTCCAAGCTGCGCAACCTCTCCATCGAGGACTACCGAGCGGAAAAGGCGAGGGCCACGGCGTGACATTATTCCGTTCCGTAACGGAAACTCTAAAAAAGCCCTCTCCCTCTCGGAACATAGGTATCCACAGAGATCGTCACCCCGGCAGGGAGTGCCGGGGCCCAGAAGCCAAGGACGGCAACGGCTGGTCACGTCCGTGTGTCCTGGATACCGGCAATCCATGCCGGTATGACGCACAAACCGGAAGGAATTGAGGCATGAACTGGACCACGCCGGCCGATCTGCGCGCCCAAGTGCAAAGGCTGTGGGACAGGGGGCTGATGCTGGCCGGCCTGGTCGATGGCGAGACGTTGTTCCCGCGCCGACTGACACTCAAGGGACCCTCGTCGTCCGAACTCGCGGACCGGTTCGATCAGGTACGGACCTGGATTGCCGATCTTAGGCACGGCGCGCACTACCGGGTGGTGATGCGCGAAGTGCGGCACCGCATCCTCGGCGCGAACCTGATTCCCGAGGAGATCTGGATAGACACGCTCGACGATGCGCTGGCCCTGATCGGAAAGCGCCGGGACGCCGAGCGCTTCGCCGAACTGGTGGCGATCACCCGAAAGCGCTTGGCACCGACACTGCCCTGGCTTGCCAAGCATCCCCTGAAAGCCCTGGAACTGGCTCCTCACTGGCCGCTGCTCCTGGACGTCGTCGACTGGATGCGGGCCAACCCGCGCCCCGGCGTCTATTTGAGACAAATCGACATTCCGGGCGTCCATACCAAGTTCATCGAAACCCATCGTGCGGTATTGTCGGAACTCTTCGACCTCGCCCTGCCGCCCGACGCGATCGATCCCCAGGCTGTCGGCAGCAACCAGTTTTGCCGCCGCTACGGATTTCGCGACAAGCCGCCGCGCATCCGTTTCCGCATCCTCGATCCCGAATTAGCCTTGCTGCCCGGCGCCACCGACCAGGACATCACCCTCGACCACGACACCTTCGCCCTGCTGGACGCCAAAGTTATCCGGGTATTCGTCACCGAAAACGAAATCAACTTCCTCGCCTTCCCGAAAATGCCCCGCAGCATGGTCGTTTTCGGCGCCGGATACGGATTCGACATGCTGGCCAGGGCCGCTTGGCTACACCGCTGCACCGTCCACTACTGGGGCGACATCGACACCCACGGCTACGCCATCCTGGACCAACTGCGGGCCCATCTTCCTCACGCCCGATCCTTCCTCATGGAGCGCGACACGCTGATGGTCCACCAGTCCCAATGGATGACCGAGCCCCAGCCCGTCCGCCGCGATCTCCCTCGCCTCACCCCTGAGGAACGCGAGCTTTACGACGACCTCCGCGACAACCGCATCCGGCCCTCTCTCCGGCTCGAACAGGAACGGATCGGCTTCGGCTGGATCGAGGCGGCGCTGAGTAGACTGCAATCCGGGCATGGTGGCTGAGCCTACCGTTCGAGCCGGGTCTCGTACACGAGCTTGCCGGCCAGCGGAACAGCGGCATGGAGTATTTCCGGGTTTGATGTAGCGCCCCGAGCATCGTTGCCGGCGGCGATGCGCCGGGAGCTGACCGGTACATGCCGAATCCGCCCGTACGGTAGGTCGGGAATCCATTCCCGACATAAGGGATGCGTCGGCAAAGGATTGCCGACCTACGACTAAGCTCTTCAGCTGGAGGGGAGGAGAGTAACTGCCCTGGACAGCAAATCGAGTCTCGTCCGTGGCCGCTCACCGCCTCCAAGATATCCGGATTTCACGTGAATCTTCGTTTTTATTGGTTTATTGCAATGTATACATGACAATAATTGATGTGGTGCTCACAAGAAGAACTTACCGCCCCGTCGACAAAGCCCTTAAACGCGAGATGACCGCACTGCTCAGCGTCCCCACCGAGACCGCTGTTTTCAAGCATCTGTTTGCCGCTCCACCGTTCGCGAGCCGAGCGAGGGCCAAGCCTTTTGGCCGTGTTGCCCTTGCTGATGGGCGCGGGTTGTTACTGAAATAGAAAGGAGAAGTAATTGGACAAGTTACTGCTCAGCGAGCGCGACATCTGCACGAAGTTCATCACACCGGCGATCCAACAGGCCGGGTGGCAGCAGCACGAGTTCCGTGAGGAAGTGCAACTCACTGATGGTCGAGTCATGGTGCGAGGCAAGTTAGCCGCACGTATCAAGAACCCGGACGCGAAAGGCGGACCAAAGCGTGCGGATTATGTCCTCTACGCTCGCCCGAATGTTCCTATCGCCGTCATCGAAGCCAAACAGAACAAGTACCCGGTGGGGTACGGAATGCCGCAGGCACTGTTCTATGCTGAACTCCTGGACGTTCCCTTTGCTATTAGCAGCAACGGCGATGGATTTCTTCTGCACGACTGCACAGGACTGACTCAACCAGTCGAACGCGAGTTATCGCTCAGCGAATTTCCCTCACTGGCGACGCTGTGGCCGCTCTATCAGCAGTGGAAAGGGCTGACAGAGCCCGATACCGTCAAACTTGTCGAGCAGCCTTTCTACAGCGACGGCAGTGGCCGCGAGCCCCGTTACTACCAGCGTGTGGCGATCAACCGGGCGATCGAGGCCATCGCCAAAGGCCAGCAGCGCGTTCTGCTCGTCATGGCGACAGGCACAGGCAAGACATACACCGCCTTCCAGATCATCTGGCGTTTGTGGAAAGCCAAAGCCAAGAAACGCATTCTCTTCTTGGCCGACCGCAACATCCTGGTCGACCAGACCATGCAGCAGGACTTCGCCCCTTTTGGCGAGGTCATGCACAAGATCACCAACCGTGAGGTGAAGAAGAACTACGAAATCTATCTCGCGCTCTACCAGGCGGTGACGGGCAAGGAAGAGTGGAAGCAGATTTACCGCCAGTTCCCCTCCGATTTCTTCGACCTCGTGGTGGTTGATGAATGCCACCGGGGCAGCGCAGCCGACGACTCCGCCTGGCGCGAGGTGCTCGACTACTTCAGCGGCGCCACCCATCTGGGACTCACCGCCACCCCCAAAGAAACCAAAGAGGTCAGCAACATCACCTACTTCGGCGAGCCGGTCTACACGTATTCGCTCAAGCAGGGCATTGAGGATGGCTTCCTGGCACCCTACAAGGTCATCCGCATCGCCACCGATGTGGATGCCGTCGGCTACACGCCCGAGAAAGGCAAAGTCGACAAGCTGGGGCAAGTCGTCGAACAACGCCAGTACAACACCAGGGACTTCGACCGCAATCTGGTGCTTGAGAAGCGCACCAAGCTGGTAGCCGCCAAGGTATGGGAATACCTCAAAGGCACCGACCCGATGGCCAAAACCATCGTGTTTTGCGACGATCAGGACCACGCCGAGCGGATGCGCCAGGAACTGGTCAAGCTGATACCCGCCGCAGCAGCCAATCGCCGCTATGTGATGCGCATCACCGGCGACGATGCCGAAGGCAAGGCGCAGCTCTCCTACTTCATCGACAACGACGAGCCATATCCGGTCATCGCCACCACATCCAAGCTCCTGACCACCGGCGTCGATGCGAAGACCTGTAAGCTCATCGTGCTGGATCAGACGATCAACTCGATGACCGAGTTCAAGCAGATCATCGGACGCGGCACGCGGCTGCGAGAGGACTACCATAAGCTCTACTTCACCATCATGGACTTCAAGGGAGCCACGCGACTCTTCGCAGATCCCGATTTCGACGGCGAACCGGTCGTGATTTACGAGCCCAAGCCGGATGAGCCCGTCGTGCCCCCGGACGAACAAGAACCTTTCACGACCACCAGCGAACCCGCACCGCAACCATACGGCCCCACGTTCGGCGAAAACGGCGACGACGAGAGCACTGGTGGCGAGGGCCGCGTCAAATATGTTCTGGACGACGTTGACGTGCAGGTGGCGGTCGAGCGCTCCCAATATCTCGATGCCGACGGCAAGCTCATCACCGAGGATTACCGAGTTCTCCTCAAGGAGGACATCAGGAAATCGCTGCGAGCGCAGTTCGGTTCGCTGACCGACTTCTTGCGGCGCTGGTCGGAAACCGAGCGCAAACAAGCCGTCCTGGATGAACTCAGAAACCGCGGCGTGCCGCTGGAAGTCTTGCAACAAGCCGTTCCCAACGGTGAAGACATCGATGCCTTCGACCTGGTCGCCCATGTCGCTTTCGACCGGAAGCCCCTGACTCGTCGCGAGCGTGCGAACAAAGTCAAGAAGCGAGACGTTTTCGGCAAATACGGCGAACAGGCACGGGCCGTACTCGAAGCTCTACTGGAAAAATTCGCCGACCACGGTGTTCAGGACATCGAAGACCCCAAGATCCTGGAGCTGCCGCCATTCGATCAGTACGGCACAAAAACCGAAATCCGCAGAGGCATTTTCGGCGGGGCCGACCAATACGCCCAAGCGATAACCGAACTCGAACAAGCGCTTTACGATGAAAAACGCGCCTGATCCTGTCGTAACCCGCTCCGCGATCCGGTGGGTTACGGCACGCGCCGAAGTCACAGGTCACCAGCCGGAACCGCCGTGCGTGCCTAACCCACCCTACGACAGACGACTGAACCACGATAACAACCGACGATGAATCTCAGCAGCACCATCAAATCCATCCAGGACATCATGCGCAAGGACGATGGCGTCGATGGCGACGCCCAGCGCATCGGCCAGCTTACCTGGATGCTTTTCCTCAAGGTCTTCGACCAGCGCGAGGAAGAGTGGGAAGACGACGACCCTAACTACCAGTCGCCCATTGATGAAAAATTCCGATGGCGGAACTGGGCAGCCTATAAAGTCGATCCCGACGGGAAGAAAAAGCCGCAAATCCAAGGCAGCGAGTTGATCTCTTTCGTCAACAACGACCTGTTCCCGGCACTGAAAGAGATCGACGCCTCCGCCAGCCCGATGGCCAAGGTCATCAAGCAGGTCTTCGAGGATTCCAACAACTACATGAAGTCCGGACCGCTCATGTTGGCCGTGATCGAGAAGCTGGAAGAAGCCATCAACTTCCACGACTTCAAAGCCCGCGCCCAACTGGGCGATGTCTACGAGCAAATCCTGAACGACCTGCGGAGTGCCGGCAATGCCGGCGAATTCTATACCCCGCGCGCGATCACCCAGTTCATGGTGGACCGGGTCAACCCGAATCTTGTAAAGCGCGAAACGGTGCTCGACCCCGCTTGCGGTACCGGCGGTTTCTTGACTGCGGCCATCGACCACTTCCGACATCAGCTCAATGAAAAATCCAGCGCCGAAGACAGGCGCGCCATCGAAGAGTTGATTCGCGGCATCGAAAAGAAGCAGCTTCCCCATCTGCTGTGCACCACCAATATGCTGTTGCACGGCATCGACGTGCCCAGTCAGATCGAGCACCGCAATACGCTGGGCCGCCCGTGGAACGATTGGCGGGCCGATGAAAGGGTAAATTGCCTGCTGACGAATCCGCCGTTCGGCGGATACGAGGACGACAACGCCGGCCAGGACTACCTGATCCAGAGCAGGGAAACAGCCGACATGTTCATGCTCCTCATCGTCAAACGTCTTTTGAAGGAAGGAGGCCGCGCGGCAGTGGTATTGCCCGACGGCTTCATGTTCGGCGACGGCATCAAGGCCCGGTTGAAAGAAATGCTGCTCGAAGAGTGCAACCTGCATACCGTCGTCCGCCTTCCCAAGGGCGTGTTCGCGCCGTATACCAGCATCAAGACCAATTTGCTGTTTTTCACCAAGGGCAAGCCCACCGAAACCATTTGGTTTTACGAGCACCCTTACCCCGAAGGGTACAAGAGCTATTCCAAGACCAAACCGATACGCTTCGAAGAATTCCAGGCAGAAATCGCCTGGTGGGGTTCGGAAGACAATGACTTCGCCGACCGGGTGGAGAACGAATTCGCCTGGAAGCTCGACTTCAAGACCAAGAAGCAGGAAGCGGTAGCCGCCGCCAAGCCGCATTGGGACAAGGCCGAAGAACTGAACAACCAGGCCGCGCAACTGGAGAACCGGGCTCGCGACCAGCGCAACTCCATCAACGGAGTTACGGATGCCCAGAATCGCAAACAGGCGGAAAACCAGATTGCCGAACTGCGCGAACAGGCCGAATCCTTGCGCCGGCAGGCCCGCGACGCCCAGGCGGCGGGCGACCGCCTCTACTGGCCCATCTACAACCTCGATCTCAAGAACCCCAACGCGCCGGAAGAGGAGAGCCACGATCCCGACGTACTGCTGGAGAAATACAAGAAGCTGCTCGGCGAAATCGAAGAGACGCAAAACCTGCTGAAAAGCGAACTGGCCGCCGCCCTTGCACATCACTTTGCCGGTGAAGATACCTGATGGATGCGCAGCGGTTTTTGGCGGAGTTTGGGCATATTGCGAATGCGCCGGGAGGGGTACAGCGGCTGCGGGAGATGATCCTTTCTCTAGCGGTTTCAGGCGACTTACTTGTGAACGATACACCACAAGATGCGCGCCCACTTCTTGAGTCGATAGGAGAGAAGAAACGTTCGCACAAAGATCAGAAGAGGGTGGTTCAACCCCAAGAACCATTAAGGCGCGGCGATATTCGGGCACCTGCCCACTGGGCTCCGTGTCGCCTGGGCGATCTCGTCTTGACAATTACTGGTGGCGGCACACCGTCAAAAAGTAGTTCAGCCTATTGGGGAGGTGAAATCCCCTGGGCAAGTGTCAAGGACATTAAGGATTACAAATACATAACGAGCACTGAAGACCGAATTACAGAAGATGGACTGAAAAACAGCTCATCTAATCTAATTCCGCCTGGCAGGGTCATCGTCTGTACCCGCATGGGACTGGGCAAGCTTGTAATCAATCAAGTTGCGATTGCCATCAATCAAGACTTGAAAGCACTTGAGCTGCCAAGCGAAGTCAATGTTGATTATTTCTACATTCTGTATCGGACTCGGAACATTAAAGGCAAGGGTACAACCGTTTCAGGCATTAAACAGGATCAGTTACTCGCGTTACCAGTCGCTCTTCCCCCTATAGATGAGCAAATCCGCATCGTCGCCAAAGTCGATGAACTGATGGTCTTGTGCGACAAGCTGGAGGCGCAGCAGCAAGACCACCGCAAACTGCAAAACGCCCTGCGCCAGTCCACGCTGCAAGTCGTTGCCTCCGCCACCAGCCCGCGCGAACTGCAAACCGCTTGGGCGCGCCTCGCCGAGAATTTCGGACAGCTCTTTCACGCGCCGGAGGATGTGGTGGAGCTCAGAGGGTTAATTCTTGATCTCGCGGTTTCGGGAAATCTGCTTTCGCCATCAATGAAAACCGAATCGAGTGGTGCAGCACTCCTGGATGAGATCGCTAAGGCGCGACTCGAGTGGTCCAAGTCTTGCGATGGCCAGGAACAGAAAGAAGCCCTCTCAATGATCAGAAAACTCCGCACACAGAAAATCACTGTTCCGAAAACTGTTCTCCCTGATCACTGGGTTTGGGCCACTTTGCTGCAGATAGCTCAAGTCATCGTTGATTGTGACCATAAGACTCCTCGATACGCTGAAACCGGTGTTCACCTAATACGGACGACCGACATCCGTAATGGGCAAATGCTCCTCGGCAAAACCCGGAAAGTCTCTGAGGAAAGTTTTATGCAGCGATCCAGGAGACTAAGCCCAGTTCCTGGCGATATCCTCTTCACCCGAGAAGCTCCGATGGGCGAAGCAGCAGTGGTCCCAGAGAATGAGCGTGTTTGCCTCGGTCAGCGTTTGATGCTCATCAGACTATTCAACGAGTACTTCAACAATCAGTTTTTGCTCTACGTCATCCAGAGCCCAGGCTTCCAAAGAAGAATGCAAGTTGCTGCGGTGGGCCTGACCGTGAAACACATAAATGTGAGCAGCGTGGAAGAGCTTGTCATTCCTGTGCCGCCAAAGGCGGAACAGGATCACATTGTTCTGATGGTGGATTCACTTTTCAAACTCTGCAACGAAGTTGAGGCGCAACTAAACCGTAAGGTAACCATCTCTACGAACTTGGCTAAATTCGCGACTGCAACCGTAACCGGCATTACCGTCGAACAAGAAGAAGACGAACCCATGAACGCCCCCCAAACCAAACTGATCGCCCCGCTGCGTTTGGGCCAAACACCTGACACCAAAGCCCAGGCCCCGCTCGCTTCTATCCTGGCGCACCACGATGGCGAGATGAACGCCAAGGATTTGTGGCAGCGCTTCGGCGGCGAGATCGATGCCTTCTATGCCCAGCTCAAGCTCGAAGTGAGCAAAGGCTGGATCCGGGAGCCTGCCGTAGCCGAGATGAGGGTAGTGGAAGCGGACTGATGCCCATGTGCCGGACCGTCGCACGCGCTGCTTCTTCAGCACTGGGCCAGTGCCGGAACTGGTGTTTGAGCAAACTGGCCATACTCGCAACGTTTTTCATCCGGAGTTTTTCGATCTCTTGCAAACGGAGGCTCATCCATGAATGCCACACTCACACCTAGTCCAGAGACGCAGGCCATGCTGGACAGCCTGCAACAGGCCGTTGCTCAAACCTTGGAGCGCAAGAAGCGCTTGGGGCAATACGTCGTTTTCTGGGATCACAACACCCCGATCGCGGTTGGCGATGATGCCCCCAAGTCGTTCCAAACCAAGGCCCAAGAGAATAAGTAAAAGCACGCCAATCATGCATTTGCAGCGGATAAGCATCAGGGACTTCAAAAACCTGAAAGACTTCGAGATTCACTTCAGCGAATATTTCGACCATGCCGGGGGTGGCAGCGCCGCCCAGGACGCAAAGCCGATCCGGAGCCACGCCGTGATCGGCCAGAACGGCACGGGCAAGTCGAACCTGATCGAAGCCATCATCACCATTTTCAGGGATGTGGATTTAAACAACGATGCCAGCTTCGACTATGAGCTCGATTACAAGATCAGGGGGCACGAAATCACGCTTAAGGCGAATCGCGGCATCGGCAATCGCCCGCTGGTCACGATAGACGGTAAGGCGTCGTCGCAAAGCCATCTCAGCGAGCACGCCAAGGAATACCTGCCCTCGCATGTCTTCGCCTATTACTCGGGCAAGAACGAGCGGCTGGAGGCCCTGTTCCAGGCCCACCAGGAGCGTTTCAAGAACCTGCTGCGTCGCGATGGCGACGATCTGGTTCGGCGTCTTTTCTATTGCCGCGGCGGACACAGCCAACTCGTCCTGCTGGCCTGCCTGTTGTCGGACGATCCTGTCTTCGCCAAGTTGCTGGAGAACCTGAATATCGCGGCCCTGGAATCGGCCCTGTTTGTACTCAAGCAGCCGCACACGCTACGCGATCTCAAGGACAAGGATATTCTCGAAGGCGACCCTCGGTTCTGGTATGCGCGAGGCACGGTAGTTGGCGACCTGCTCGACAAGCTTTGGCAAGTCTCCTGGGCGCCGATCGAAGAAACCAAGGATGTGCAAATCGACTTCCGGCGACGTCCGGAGAAGCAAAAACGCTTATACCTGTACGTGCCCAATCGAAAGAAGCTGAACGAGCTGGGTGAAATGGTAGGAACGCCGGACAGATTCTTTCGCTACGCCGAAGGCGCGTATATCGGCGACCTGCTGGAAGAAGTCCGCATCACGATCAAGAAGCGAGAAGAGAATGGGGGTAATGTCAGCTTCACCCAGCTTTCCGAAGGCGAACTGCAAATGCTTACCGTCCTGGGTCTGATGCGCATCACCAGCGAAGATCATTGCCTCTTCTTGCTCGACGAGCCCGATACGCATTTGAATCCGATCTGGAAGCTGCGCTATTTCGACGATATCGAAAGCGTACTGAAACCCCGTGAAGGAGCGGTGATACAAGGCGAATCGCAGATCATCATCACCACGCACGATCCGATGATGATCGGCGGCCTCAAGCGTGAACAGGTACGCATCCTGCGCAAAGAAGGCGAGAAATCGGTGGTGGATGTTCCCGACACGAACCCGCAAGGCATGGGAGTAACCGGCCTACTGAAGAGCGAGTTGTTCGGTTTGGCCTCCACGCTGGATTCCGAAACCGAGCGCCGCCTGCATCGACGCAACTACCTATTTGCATTGGACGACAAACGTACAGCAGAGGAGGACGGCGAGCTCACTCGCCTGAGCGCCGAGCTTGCCGATCTGGGCTTTTCTAACGCCGACTTTAAAGACCCGTACTACGCCATGTTTGTGCGCAAAATGGCCATGCATACGCGCTTCCACAAACGAACGCTGACGCCCGAGGAGCAGAAAGCGCAGGACGCGATAGCCGACGAGATCATCGATGAGATTTTGCGCGAAGAGGGTGCCGAATGATCTGGATTGATCTCGAAAACCGTCGGCCTACCGATACCGACATTCCTAAATGGACGCCTTGGACTGAAGCGCAGTGGCAGGACTGGCTTACCGAGTCGGCCCGGCTCGTTAACGAGTTGGGGAAATTGCAGCATTTGGGCGATATCAAAGCTCGAAACGAACTGATCGATAAACATAGCGACCACTGGGGCAAGTTGAAGTCGTGGCTTTTGGCTCTTTCGGGCGGGAAGTGCTGGTTTTCCGAGGCAAGAGATATCTACTCACATATGGACGTCGAACACTTCCGCCCCAAAAAGGAAGCAAAAATCTTCGATGGCACAGGGCGTGACGGTTACTGGTGGCTCGCCTTCGACTACATGAACTTTCGAGTCTGCGGAAACGTCGGCAACCGCAAAAAAGGCGGCTGGTTTCCGTTGCATGAGGGGTCGCTCTGCTCGACCTACGACAATCGATGCGAAGAATCCGAAGCGCCTTACCTGCTCGACCCCATCGACAATGACGATGTCAACCTTCTTGCCTTTGATGAAGAAGGAAAAGCCATAGCCGCGCCTGGGGCTACTACTTGGGAGGAACGTCGGGTCGACGAAACGATCAAGCGCCTGAAGCTGAACGAGCACGAAGCCCTAACCGAAGAACGCAAGAAGATATGGCAACGAATGACACGGACAATCGAGCAATACAGAACTGCCAAATCCCGATGTGGCACAGGCGGTAATCCGGCTGCCAAACAGAAGGTGCGTGACTGTCTTTGCGAAATCAAAGCCATGACGCAGCGGGACGCTGAGCTTTCCGCAGTGGCCAAATGGTGCGTGCTTTTTCGCAACGATCCTCAACTCGCGAGATTGGTGTCATGACTCAGCCGGAGATATCTGTCGGCGAATTCCTGCTCTATGAGACCGAGGACGGCCGTACCCGCGTCGAATGCCGCTTCGCCGACGACACATTATGGCTGACTCAAGCCCTGATGGCGGAGCTGTTTCAGGTCAAAGTGCCAACGATCAACGAGCACCTGAAGACCCTGTACGCCGACGGCGAACTGCTGCCGGAGGCAACTATTAGGAAATTCCTAATAGTTCGCCAGGAAGGAGACCGCAAGGTCAGCCGCAACATCGATCATTACAACCTCGACGCCATCCTAGCCGTGGGCTACCGGGTGCGCTCGGTGCGCGGCACGCAGTTCCGCCGCTGGGCCACGGAGCGTTTGCGGGAGTATCTGGTGAAGGGCTTCACGCTGGATGACGAGCGGCTGAAGAATCCACCCGTAGCGGGTTCCGGCGTACCGGATTATTTCGACGAACTGCTGGAACGCATCCGCGACATCCGGGCCAGCGAGCGACGCATGTATTTGCGGGTGCGCGAAATTTTCTCGATGGCGGCGGATTACTCCCCCTCGCTGACCGAAACGACGCGATTTTTCCGGGTCATTCAGAACAAGCTGCACTTCGCCGCCACCGGCAATACGGCTCCCGAGATCATCCGCGAGCGTGCCAACGCGACCAAACCGAATATGGGGCTGACCTCGTGGAAATCCGGCTCGGTTCAGAAGGCAGACGTGACCGTTGCCAAGAATTACCTGCGGGAGCATGAAATCAGCGAGTTGAACCGCATTGTTGTGATGTGGCTGGACTTCGCAGAAGACCAAGCTAAGCGGCGAAAACAAATCTTCCTGAAGGACTGGGAGGAGAAGCTCGATGCCTTCCTCAAATTCAACGACCGTAACGTGCTGCCGAATGCGGGCAGTGTCTCCAAGAAGCAGGCCGATGCGCACGCAGAAAGCGAATACGCCCGCTTCGCCACAGAGCGCCGAGCACTGCTGGAGGCCGAAGGCACGGAGCACAACATTAAGATGCTGGAGGCGGCAGCGAAGATGCTGCCGTCGCCCAATCGAAGGAAGAAGCCTGCGGATAAGCTATAGCCAGAGCATTACTCACGAGCTAATCAAGCCCCTCTCGCGCCGAATTTTTCCGTAAGCTGATATGCTTCGTTTAAGCCTTTCGACCGGAGCGGGGCACCGGATCGACATCAAGGACAATTGCGTAATGGACGATACTTCGAGGACCTTAAAAAGAAATGGCTGCACAAGCTGCAGCTCGCCGCGCAGGCCTGCCGCAATCGAGACAACCGGCGGCCGATTTAGGGTTATTCGAGAGAGAACGCCGTGATTTCCGACAAGCCTTCGTTCGACCCCACCTATGGCTACAGCCTGGAATCTCTGCTTCGAGTCGGCTGGCCGGAAGAGCCCGGCGATTTCGTCGACTTTTGGGAGTCCCGTTACCGGCGCACGCTGACAATCCACCCCGATCCCGAGATGACTCGTTGTAAAGGCGATCATCCAGACTTCGATGTCTACGATATCGGTTATCGATCGACCGACGGCTTCATCATAGGGGGCTGGCTGTTGAAGCCCAAGCGCGAACCGATTCGACGCGGGCTGGTCGTCGGCCATGGGTACGGCGGCCGGGAGGCTCCGGATTTCGATCTTCCGGTCGGCGAGGCGGTTATTTTGTTTCCCTGCTTCCGCGGACTCGCCCGCAGCCGGCGTCCGCCCGTGCCGGACAATCCAGCGGGCCATGTCCTGTACGAGATCGACCGGCGCGATCGCTACATCCTGGGCGGCTGTGTCGAGGACTTATGGCTGGCGGTCTCGACGCTGATCAGCGCCTTTCCTCACATTGAGGGCCATATCGGCTATCTGGGGATCAGCTTCGGCGGCGGCATCGGCGCTTTGGCCTTGCCCTGGGAACCGCGCATCCGCATCGCCCACCTGAACGTCCCGACTTTCGGCCACCATCCTCTGCGTCTTACGCTGCGGACCCTAGGGAGCGGCGAAGCCGTCCGGAGATACGAGCGCCGGCATGGGTCTGTGCTGGAAACCTTACGGTATTACGATGCGGCCTGTGCCGCGAGACACATTCATATTCCCGTCCATGTCGCGGCGGCACTGTTCGATCCGGTCGTCGCACCGCCTGGCCAGTTCGCCATCTACAATGCGCTGGCGGGGCCGAAAAGCTTATTCGTGCTTCAAGCCGGACATTCCGATTATCCCGAGCAGCGCGAGCAGGAAAGGGAGTTGCTGGCAGAGCTTAGAACCTTTTTCGAACCGCTCTGAGCAGGGAGACACCCAGGTGCGACCGGCGCCTTGATCGGGCAACGCCCTGTCTTCGGGCACACGACTGAGCGAATGGACAAATCTTGCTAAGCTGAAAGAAGGGGAGCGTGTCGAACGCCTCAGCTTAATGGGGTAGCCGGTCGATAAGCCGGATCACGGATGTTATGCGGGTCCGCGACCCGGACGAATCACCAATTATTTGATTTTGCCTTCCTTGTACACGACGTGCTTGCGGACGACCGGATCGAATTTCTTGATCTCCATCTTCTCCGGCATATTCCGCTTATTTTTGGTGGTCGTATAAAAATGGCCGGTGCCGGCGCTCGATACCAATTTGATTTTGTCGCGCATGGTTCAGACCTCGATTAAATTTTTTCGCCGCGCTTGCGGATATCCGCCAAAACGGCATCGATACCTTTCTTGTCGATAATGCGCATTCCATGGCTGGAAACGCGAAGACTTACAAAACGGTTCTCGCTTTCGACCCAAAAACGGTGCTGGTGCAGATTCGGATTGAACAGGCGCTTCGTCTTATTGTTAGCGTGCGAGACGTTATTGCCTACAATACGGCGCTTGCCCGTCACCTGGCATACTCTGGACATGGTTGACCTCTAACTCGCC
>NZ_DASPLO010000166.1:0-6543 GCF_035627495.1 Methylocaldum sp. | reverse complement strand
ATCCATCACCCGATGGCCATCCAGCTCCAACGCTTTGCAGACGTTACCGATTTCATTGGCAAAGCCGACCTTAAGAGCATGCCAGACGTTATCAACATACTTGACCATCTCGGCGGTTTCGACGTCGGTGCGTACCATAGGTGCGTCCATCTTTTCATAGAGCTTCGCCAGTAGAGTGCCGCTGTCACTGTCGAGCTCGCCGATGACAGTCTTTGGAGGGTGATAAAAATCGTAGACGGCCGTACCCTCGCGCAGGAATTCCGGGTTGTTGCATACACCGAAGTCTCTGCCTGCCCTCTTGCCGGAATATTCTTCCAAGATAGGAATGACGACGTTGCGCATGCTCCCGGGCAGCATGGTACTGCGACACACTACCATGTGACGGGCTGCTTTCTCCTTAATCGCCGCTCCGATCTCTTCACACACCTTGCGTACGTACTTGAGATCGAGATTTCCGTTCAATTGACTCGGTGTGCCGACGCAGATGAGGGATATCTCGGTCTCGCGTACTGCTTCGACGGCGTCCGTCGTCGCCCGCAGTCTCCCATGAGCGCGGGCAACTTCGATCATCTCTCCAATATCTTTCTCGATAATTGGTGTTTTGCCCGCATTAATGAGGTCTACCTTGGTCTGTGCCGAATCGACACCAATGACGATATGCCCTTCGTTGGCTAGACAACCGGCCGATACAGCGCCCACATATCCGAGGCCGAAGATGCTGATTTTCATAATATAGCTTCCCTTCCATAGAAAGATGGGTGGTGGATTTATTCACTGGTTTATCAATCTCGCGAAACCCTTGTGCTATCCAGGCTTTTGGTGAGTCGTCAACCAAATCGGCCCACCACCGAAAAATTGAATAAAAACAGTTTTTTCTGCAATCCGACTACTTATCAATCGTTATTGCTTTCAATTAAATTGGTCTATCTCCTCACTTTTACAAAGGGGGTATATTGATAAAGACCGGTATAGATCATCATAGCGATGGCCGATCGTCTCCTGAGAGTACTTGTGCAGTACTTGATCCCGTGCCCGCTCGCCCATAATGCGGCACAAAGTAGAGTCCTGCAGTAATCGCAACATGCGTTGCGCCAGTAATCCAATATGCTCTTCCGGGTTGCGACCCAACACCTTAAACCCGGTGACATTATCCTGAACGATATCTGATGGCCCGCCCCAGTCGGTAACGATTACCGGCTTGCCGAGCATCATAGCTTCCACGTTCACGTGTCCGAATGCTTCGTTTAGCGCCGGGAATACACAGAACCGAGCCCCCGCCATAAGCCGCAGGTTCTCATCCCTAGGAACTAAGCCGAACAGCCGTACTTGTTGCTGTAGACCCAACTCTTTGATCAAAGCTTCCAATCGCACACGTTCTGGCCCATCACCAGTAATCCACAGCTTTGTTCTTTCGAATTGACACTGTGCATAGGCGTGCAGCAACAGGTCTATAGCCTTATATGGGACCAGGCGTCCGCTACAGAATATATAGTTTTCAGTAGTTGTTGCTGGCTCAAACAGGGGTCGAGGTATGATTTCAGGAATAACTATACTCTTATCGCGGTACTGCTCTGGCAGAACATCGCGTGCCGCGTTAGTGGTGACAACTATACGCGCAGCACGCTTCAATGTATTGCGCATCAGTGGATCCCACGACAAACGCATCTTGTCAAAACGGCGTAGGCGCTGCACGAATGGTTCGCACTTCAAAATAGTTTCAAATCCAGATGGGTATTCAATAGAACCGCCAACAGGTCCCCAAATAAAAGGAACATTAAGATTGGCAAGGGGATTAGGAAGTCGAAAGTGGATTGGTGAAATATGGTGGATTAAATCGTAACTGCCTTGCATTCGTCGCGCAAGTAGATAGGCGCGAGCAATGAACTCGAAATAGTGTAATTGTAGTTTGCCTCTAAATACCTGGCCGTTAAGAAATTGGGTATTTATGGAAATCGCTTCGGGGCCCTGTGGTACATGCTTTGTGAGTACAGTAATAGTATGGCCGCAATTGCGTATTGCCTGCGCCAATGTATAAGCGGATAGGGATTCACATTTTCCGTCACGCTTGTAGGCGTATGCCACAAACAAAATTCTCATATTATTTGCCTCTTACTCCAAAAGGCCCTACTTGTAAAAGAACTTCGCCCCCTCTTTAACTACATGCACTTTATTAAGATTATTAGATTATAAATATACACACAACTTTCTCGACATTCCCGCAATATTAATTTGATGAACAGGCCGGCGCCACACCTTTTCACACTAAGTCAAAGCAGACCACCGCAAGAACGGAACACCGACGCCTCATAGCCTTTTAGCTCAGGAGTTTCGAGGATTTTCCGGGTAGAGACATAATCATATCGCCATGCCATCCAGAGCCAAGGTGGTGAGGTGACGTTATTTTCAGACAAGACCGGCTCCAATAACCTAGATACCGTAATGAACCCGAATCTGAAAGAGGGACTCATGGCTTTGACCTCATTTTTATAACATAACTTACAAAGTATTTCCGATTTCCCATATTCCACTCTTCATAAACTTTTTCAGTCAACTAACTCCCTGGCAGAGCGCCTGCGAGGCAGGCAGCGATGCGAAGCGAGTGAGCCGAGTAGTCCCTGGAGGCTCGAGCGCTGATTGTGCCACCCGAGATTGCCGCATTAGCGGCGGCCGGAGGCAACATACAATGCTTCGTAATCAGAAATAGAGCCTCTGCGATCGAAGTTCCGGCCCCTTGTGAGGTCCCCGAGCGAGTTGACCGGAGACGTTGGGGCTTTATTCACTTGCCCCATTGGAGTGGCCTTTTTCGTCAGAAGCGAAAAAGATGTGTCCCGAAAATAGGAAGCAATCGATTATGTCTAATCCGGCTGATATCTCTCAAACACCAGCTATGGAAGCCATATCAAGCTTAGATACTAGGCTGACAAATTTACCATTCGGTCCCCGGGAAATGAATGGCACCTCTTGAACCATTACTTTCATGTGAGGCGAAGTATGCTCCAAGGTGTTTTTAATGAGTAAGTTTCGATCCAATTCCGTAAATTTACCGTTGGCCGTGATATAGATTATGACTTCTCCTGGAGTGTCCTGATAAAACTGGGTCTCAATAATATTGTTTACGCCGCGCGGTATATGATTAAGAATGGAAATCTTATACCCTTCTGGGGTAATCAGATAACTGGTCAGGCGTCCCTGAATGCTATCTACTCGTCGAAAAGTCCGGCCACAAACGCAACTTTCTTCCGACAAGGCAAAATAATCTCCCGTACGATAGCGTAACAATGGCATAACATAGTTATGTAGATGTGTCCCCACCAACTCCGTGCCATATTCTGTATCAATCATTTCAACAATCGAATAATCTTCGACAATGTGATAAGAACCTTTTTCACAATGTCCTATAGCCACGACACGTTCAGCCTGGCCATACCAGTCAGTCACTGAACAACCGAATACTGCTTCGATATACGTTTTGGCATCGGCAGGCAAGGTTTCCGATGAGGTAAAAATGGCTTTAAATTGATATGACGCACTGTTCTCTTCGAAAACAGATGCCAACAACAAAGCCGTAGACGGATGGGCGTAGAGTATCTCTGGTTGGAAGTTCAGGATTTTAGTGACATATTCCTTGCTATTGGCCAGAGACAGATGGTAGGAAGACATCCGCAGTTCTTTATTGATAGGGTTAAAATCCCAAAAAGGAGGTTGATCTTGAGTTAAAGGTACTATGATGTCCCCGCGAAGGGTTACACGCCTGTCTCCCTGATCGCCGGCGTGGCGCCATTGGCGCCATAAAGCTGCATTTTCAAAATTGATCGAATGCGGATCGCGCAGAAATTTGCCGGGTGTGCCCGTACTTCCACTGGTGTGTCCGACATTGCAAAGCCAGGTATTTTTGTTTTCAGCAATGAGCTTGTCGTAATTTTCACGAACCAGATGCTTATCCAAGTAGGGCAGCTTTGCCAAATCGGCTTTGGTTTTAAAATCCTCGGGGGTCAGCTGTAGCCGGCGAAACAGGTCCCGATAATAGGGGATATGACGATAGCAATACCGAATTATCTTTTGAAGTTGTCGGTTATGATAATCATCCAGCCAAGATTGCGACTGAAACTCGCTTTTCGCCAGCTCTTTTGATAAGCGCTGAAAATAAGGGCCATGCCGATAATAATGGCGAACATACTGTTTTAACGTCTTTAACATGGGTATACCAATTTAACCAATAAATGGATATTTCCCGACTGTTATTTATTGCTGGTATTTATTAAACCCGAGAGCAGGCTCATGTGGCTGTCTTGGAAAGACTAATATCAGTGATAATCCGCGCCATTCCAGTAATTTTCACAGCATGACGCACCGTGGTGGTGGGCGTCTTCTCGTCCATGTGACGCGAAATCCAGCCGGCGGGAAGAATCTCGTTACCCCTGAACAGCGTGGTGGTTTCTACGACAGGATCAAAATGCATATGCAGCCTGTACCCGCTATTGCTGGCACAGGTGGTCCTATTCGTGAGTTCAACTTCACAGTTTTCGCCGAAATGCCAAAACAATTCGACGTCATGGCTACCCCGACATTCAAGAATGTCAACCACCCGGAACAAACGCTCGTGCTTGTTTAAACGGATTTCACGACGGTGCGCTACCGGGTCCGACAAGCGCAGGTAGCCGTCGTGCGCGCCTACGAAGACATCTTCCTCGGGGTTCGTATCGAAACGCTCGCACCAGGCATTCGCCTTGTCCAACCACATGAAATTGCCGCCGATGATGGACTGATTCACTCCGTCCACACGGATCGTGTTGTGCGCGGACGTGCCTCGAAAGTAGTCGCGCCAAGCTTTTTGAGTGTGGTAGGCATAGGTCCCAGGATCGACCAGGAATTCATGTCCACCGATGGAAAGAGTAAAGGCCAGCGCATCGGCGTGACCATGGGCGGCGATTGACAAGTAGCCGAGCGGCCCGGCATCGACGACAACTCGAATCTCATCTGGAGTATCGAATGCATCACCCAGAATCCAGTAGCCGCCATCCGGAAAGGCTCGCCGTTGTGCAGCCTCGACATTCTGTTCGAGCAGGGAGGCGAACTTTGGAATAGCTTCTTCACCTAAAAGCCACAGGGTTTTGTCATCCAACCGCCGGGCCTTTTGGGCAAAATCCGAACGATCGAAAAGCACAGCCCCGGTCGCAAGAAGCGAGCGGTAGACGGAAAAGTCCGCCGATGGGTCGAACCGGATCATCAGCGCATCGTCCGCATCCCCGACCATCGGCACGTTACCGCCGGTATCCATCACAGCAGCAAAAAATTCCAACAGCGATTCCAAACGATGCTTGAAGGCGTCCGAGAATTCGATGCCGTTAGCTTCCCCATAGCGCCATACCAGCAGCATCATGTCGGCGAATTCATGTTGGTAATAAAAGGCTTGTTCCCGGTTCACGCCATCGGGCGTGTTCTGGATCAGCGCCTGCTCCTCCAGTTCAAGGTGGGCCCCGGTGCGCCAACGTGCCGATTCCGACCATAGCGGCCAAGTGACGGAGGCGACGAAAAGCCCCATGAGCTCACCATAAAGGTGGTTGTTCGCAGACGAATGGCGGGATAAATGGTTCGCGATGAAGTGGCAGTGGCAGAATATTGATTCCAACCAACGCGTCCGGAAGCTCTGTCCGGCCTCGCCCTCGAACAGAGATGAAGCATCACCGCCCAAAAGATGCCAGGCCGTCGCCCAGTTCACCAAGCGGACGGCAAGCTCGAGAGAACTCGTCCAATTAGGTCCGAGGGGATAAGGGCACTGGTCGAACCAGGATTCGAGTAGCTCGCAAGCACCTGCCAAGTAGCGCGACTCGCGAGTCAGATGCCAAGCTTGGGCCAAGGTGACCAGTTCCAGGTGGCGATTGGGTTCCCACAGATATTTGATATCGCCCACTACTTGCTCGTCGCGGTAATCGATGAGTTTGCCGAACACCAAAGGCGCCTCCGTGCACGTCTTGGGATCGCGATTCCAGCAAGGCGGAAAACCCTGATCGCATGCGTGCAAAGCAAACACCTTCCAGCGTCCGGCCAAGATTTTTTCCGAAGCTTGAACGTAGGGATCCGCAGGGATACACGTCGGCAACGGTGCCACCCATGATGTGCCAGTGACATCCCATTCTTGCACCACCGGCTGCGCCAAGCCCACACCATAGGCTTCCAGACGCACTGACACTGCTTGGCGCACCCGCCAGAGCACTTCCATCGGCCCCATTGTCTTTAGACGGCTAAACTTCCAAGCAAGGGAAGCACTCATACCCAATCGTCCTTTTTTGATGACATTGCTTCAACCACAGAGCCGGCGCCGGAAAATCGGACAGCCGCTTAAATGCGAATTAAGAGCTAGTTGAGAGAGAAGGAGCCAGCCCAACGGTGTCTCTTGAGGAGTATTCCGGAGTAATGGTCAAATTTTGTGTACGGGGCGGACTCAGGCGGCGATTTTCTCGGCGTCTTCCCGAACTCCGTCCTTGAACACGACTCCCTCGATAACCTGAGCCAAGCGGGGAATGCCATTGAGTTTTCGCCAGT
>NZ_DASPLO010000165.1:0-1937 GCF_035627495.1 Methylocaldum sp. | reverse complement strand
GTCCCTGGACTCTTCAACCGAATGACCTTATCTTCACTCATGGCGTATTCGCTCCTCTCAACAGGAATGGATGACCTCGAAGACCATCCAGAATACGCCGCCTACCTCAGCCCCTCATCCACAACTTTCGAGCATAACTCTCCTTTTCGGGGAAGAAAGCTGCTGCCGAGAATTATCGGAATCTCTTTGCGTCCATGCGTGATGTGAAGTTCCAGTTTCTTCAGCGGTTCGCTACCGAAGATCGCGTTGTGGATGACAGCATCGTCACGTTTGAGGTGGCGAAGGATGGCTACTGGCATTTTCCAGTCGGCAGCAAGATTGAAATGCGGCTAGTTCATATCTTCGAGATGCGGGACGGGAAAATTGCACGCGAGATTGTCTTCGACATGGGACACCCTGTGTAGGCTATGGCGACCTGCCATCACCGCCTAATCATTCGCTAGAGCTACTGGCACTGACGCGCCGCAACTGATCGGGAACGTTGTCACGTTCTCGTGGAAATCGCCTAACCGAACGCTCAAAACGGGCGCCGCACCTACTTCCCCATCAGCCGGTACACCGTGCTGCGGCTGACGCCGCACCGCTTTATCAGCTCCTTCAGGTTCCGGCCGTTCCACTCGGCCCGGAGGCGGGCATCGCGTTTCGAAAAGGCTTCCACATAGCGCGATTGCCTTGGGCGTGATAGAAATTCACGGAAGCTATACAGAAACGATTCAATCATTGGTTAGGTGATGAGGCACAATGGACTTCTCCCCGATCGTAAACGAATTTCTAAAGGCCTTTTGGTGGCTAGTCCCGCTGGCGATCATCATCGGCGTATTCAAGTCGCCTTCGGGCAAGGGCTATTTCGGGGAGCTATTTGCCAGGTTTCTAGCCCGGCTAATGCTGGATTAAGACACGTATCATCGAGTACACAACGTCACTTTGCCTACACCTGACGGCTCAACGCAGATCGATCACATTTTCGTGTCACCGTTCGGCATATTTGTGCTTGAAACCAAGAACATGAACGGCTGGATCTTTGGTAGCGAGAATCAAGCACAGTGGACACAGAAGATTTATGAAAGGTTCAGGCTTTCGTTATTTGCTTTAGATTTTTTATGTGAAGCAAATATGCGAAGTGAAGTGGAAACAGCGGGGTCAAATAATAAAAGCCTGCCCCCTTTACATGGGAAACGGGCCGCGGCCCCGTACAGCTTAATCGGCATGGCGATGCTCAATGACCCCGATCCAGAGGCGTACCTGCTTGCCGTGCCTGTCCGCATCGCCGAGCATCTAGTCAACGGGATCGAAGCACTCTTACCCTGGAACCTCGCCTGTCACATCACGCGCTGACTCAACCACTCGCCGCTTGAGACCGTCAAGACGGTAACTCTTGGACGCCCACGATATAAAGGCGCAATAGTACGCTGGCACAAATGGCCAGATCCCTTTAGATCTAAGAAAGTCCGATTTCCGGCTGTGTAGCGCCAAAGGACAGTCCATTTCCTTTACATCGTCCGGCTATACTCACAGTCCATAGGTGCCTGCACGACTATCAATCGGAGATTAGAGCCCCCATGAGCATGCCCGCATCCCGCTTCGCCCGTTTCCTCGCGTTTCTTTGGGGATATCCTAATATCGCGGGCTGCGTGCTGGGACTATTTGGGCTGTTCCTGTACTTCAACGGAATTATCGAATCCCGCTGGCCACTATTGATCGCTACGCTTTATGCGCTGGGTTGGATAACCGCGCGAGCCTTTATCCCGTCCGAAACTACCGTGGTGTTGGCGCGTAATCCGCACGATAAATCCCTTTTAAACCCAAATTGTCCATTAGCCGGTGGCGAGCCCTGGAATCACGGGCGGAGCGGCGGCGTGGGCCCAAAGCCCTGAGAACCAGGCGCGTTTGCGGCGGGGGACCGAGAGCAGCAGGCGCTGTTGCTTCGCATCCGGATG
>NZ_DASPLO010000164.1:0-6956 GCF_035627495.1 Methylocaldum sp. | reverse complement strand
GCGTTCCACGGCCGAGCGCGCCTCGGCCGTCAGTTTCACTGCGTATTTCTGGGTTCGCATGATCGTCTCCTGGCTTCCAGACAATCATCAGACCCAAGACATGACCAAACATTGCACTGCTACCGTGGCGAAGCACTAGTCTTCGCGCATTTCGGCCGACTGGGTATCCTAAGTGTCGACCTGTCGGGCGCCTTTTTCTAAGCGTCAAGCAAGCCGCAGCGGCCCTGCTCTCATTGACGTGTTGGCGACACACTGGCTGTGTGTCGAACGGGGCTTGAGCTTGTCAACCGATTGGTTAAAGTTTCTGCAGAGTTGCGTGTGTTGCAGAATAGCCGCGGGGACGGCTGGTTAGATTCGCACGGCGCCGAATTGATGTTTGTCCATGCGGCCGCAAAGCCGACTGCCTTGAGGGATTGGGATGCAAGGAATGAATAACGCGCAGCGTCGATCCTGCTTCGGTTTGATACACCGGCGTCAATGTTGGCTGCCGACCGTTCGCGGCTGGCTTCTTCTTTTGCTCGTTCCCACGGGTTTAATGATTGTGGCCGCTCGATGGGCATATCCCTTTCTGTCGGTCAGCGATCCCGTTTTCGGAGGCGGTCTTGTTGCGGAGGGATGGATGCCGGATTACGCGATGGAGGAGGTCATCTCCGAATTCAAACGAAATCATTACAGCAAGATCTATGTCACCGGCGGTCCGATCGAGAGAGGGGCCCCGCTCCATGAATACAGAACGTCCGCCGAGGCCGGTGCCGCTACATTGATCAGGTTAGGGTTAAATGCGGACGTGGTCCGGGCGGTCCCGGCGCCGCTAATTCGAAAGGACCGGACCTATATCGCGGCGGTGGCACTAAAGAACTGGCTTCTTCAGCATGAGATAGCGGAGAGCAGTCTGACCGTGATATCACTCGGAGTGCATGCTCGCCGAAGCCGAGTATTGTTCCAAGAGGCGATGGGGCGGTCTACGCGCATCGGTGTCATCGCCATCGAGGATCGAAGTTATGACTCGAACCGCTGGTGGGAATCCAGCCAGGGGTTCCGAACCGTAACGGACGAGATAATCGCTTATGCGTACGTCAGACTGCTGTTCCAGCCGAGGAAGGAGCGGGTCTGATAGCGTGCAATTCCGGCCTTTGCCCGACGGCTCCAAATCCTTTCGGATTGAAGTCCTCGGTATGGCATGTTCTCGTCGTTCAGACTGGTTTCAAAAGGATATCGTTGGATTGAGATGCCACGGTTTTAAACCGGAATACCCATGTTTAAAAAGGGAGTTTTATGAGTAAACGGAACATTTTTTCGTACTGCTGGATCGGCACCGTCTTGGCCGTATGTTCTGGTTGTTTCAGGGTTGGAGACGCAGCGTCGCGATCGACAGAGCGCCCGACGGTTACGTTCTCCGGCGAATCGCGGTTCGATACACGCTATGTCCGTCCGTTTGGCGCGAACGCGCCGTGGAACAAGCCGGTGGCGGGGCTGCCGCGCCATCCCCAATCCAGCACCCTGGCCACTCGCCTGTGGACGTACGGCACGAACCGGCCGGGGAACTTCAACCTGTCCTTTACCGACTACACCTATCCGGTCTACCTGGCCAGCAACGCCCAAGGTACGTATCCGGTCCAGGGGCCGTCGGGTAAGCTCAACGGCACCAAGATCCCCTGGAACCCGAACTGGCAAGCAGCCACCGGGACCGATGGCCAGGTCATCGTCCTCGACCCGAAAAGCGGGCGCGAGTGGGACCTTTGGCAGGTGAGCTTCAACGGGTCCAGCATCCGCGTCTCGAACGGCAATCTGGTGCCGGGCTCGTACTTGACCAAGGAGGACGGCTTCAAACCCTCGCGCGGCTGCGGGATTCCTTATCTTGCCATGCTGGTGCGACCCGAGGAGATCGCCCAGGGCAAGATCGAACATGCCCTGTCCATGCCGAGCCGGAATACCGCAAAGGCCTTCGTGGCCCCCGCCACCAAATCGGACGGCCGGGAGACTGCGAACGGCATGCCCATGGGCACCCGGTTCGCGCTGAACATCACCGATGCGGAGATCGATGCCTGGGTGAAGTCCCTGCCGAGCCAATTGTCCGGCCAGACCCGCCGGGCGGCCCGGATCATTGCCGTGGCGCTTCGGGATTACGGCTGGTTCATCACCGATACGAGCGGCGGCGCGCATTTGCAGTTCGAGGATAACGCCACGGCGAAAGCCAAGTGGGTGGCCTTGGGGCTGGGGAGCCAATCCGTCAACTGGAAAAGCTACCCCGCCGACCTGCTCGACGGCTTGATCACGAAAAACCGCATCTACGCGATAGCGCCCAGCAACGAGCATTAGAAATAACGGCTTAGGCGCAATTGCGGCAAGTGCTCCGACCAGTGGAAGAAGCGGGTGCTGGCAACCGGTAATCTCTTATCCCAATCGAATCGGATACATGGCATTTCGCGAGCTTCTAAAGCGTTTTTCGTTTCGGTCTAGCGAGGTCGATATCCCGAAGCGCTGCCCAAGGTGCCGCTGACCGCGGCGATTGTTTTGGAGCTGGGAGCCGCCCCGCACGCGGGATACGCTGCAAAACCCTTCCTTGGGTTTTGCCCTTCGGGCCAGCCGTTGGCTGTCCAAATTTGTTCCGGACAAATTTGTCTTTTGCTTGGCCAAAAGAAAGTATCCAAAGAAAAGGCCACCCGGAGAGCGCCCTGATCCTGCGCATCGCCGCCTGGGATCGGGACCGACCGAAGACACCTCCCTATGCCTCGGTTGCCGCGCGGCATCGTGCCGCGCCCCTGGGCTAATCCGGTCCCAGGCGGCGATGCTCGGGGCCGCCCTAACGGGACGAAGACGGGTAGCGCCCGCGCTGGCGGGCGCTACACCAAATCAGAAAATGCTCTATCCGCATTACATAGTCTGCCCTGCTCGCTGGCCGATCCGCAAAGTCTTGGCGAGCGGATTTGCGCCGAGGCAATTTCGGGATTAATGGCCAATTCAAGACGTACTGGCAAATTCCGTCTTGACTCGGTTGCGGTGGACGCACTCGGACTGTCACTCAGGCGAGCATCATAGTTCCGGAATTGAAACCTACTCGCATAAGTAGACATCCTTAGGTAATTCTTCGATCTTTCATGCCCGCGGTTTGGCACGGGACAATGCATCCCGTGCATAAAGCTCAATATGCATTTTCGAAGTGGCGGAAGGAGTACTGGAACTTTACCTTTCTAAGCAAGTTCTCTCCCGGTTCGGAGAAGTATTGCCGGGAGCCGTTGACGGTGCTACGCGTCAAGCCTTTGCCTAAAGCAAAATAGGAACTTTGGGTAAATGTTGGAATTACCCTATATAAAAAACGTTAAAGGGAGCTAGTAACGTGGTACGACTTCATTCGGCTTTGAAAGCGGCTTCGTTGTGGGCTATGAGTTATGCCTCCGGGGTTCACACGCAATACACCCGATTCGCCCTTGTCGGGCACGCACGCACGGGTTCCAATCTCCTGGTGGATGTGTTCCGATCAAGCCCTGAAGTCGAGATGTACCATGAGATATTTAGTGCGGACAACCGTGTTATCGGGGAAGGATTTAATGGGGGTATATCCCGCTTTTATAACGAATATGCACGTTGCATACGTGCGGTTGGATGCAAGATTTTTTACAACCATTTGATAGATCACGAATGGTTGGAGTTTGAGCAATTAAAGGAATTCAAGATCATCCATTTGATGCGCCGCAATCGTCTAAGGACGCTTGTGTCCCTGGCCATTGCTTTCAAAACAGATGTTTGGTTGCAAACCAATCCTAGAAAAAAAGTTCCAGTGGAACAGAAGAGAGTCCATCTTGAGCCAGAAAACCTAATTGGACAGATTGAGCAAATTGAAAATTGGGAGTGTCAAACCCGTGATAGGTTTGCAGACCGGGACACACTAGAGATCTATTATGAAGATTTAGTTGATAACTTTAATGACATAGCCTCGAAGGCAATAACGTTCGTAGGTGCTGAGCGATGGAACTCAAATAGGATTGCATATAAAAAGCAGAATCCAGAGGCGCTCGACCAGCTTATTTCAAACTACGACGAAGTGAGCCAAGTATTAAACAATACACCGTGGGAAAAATACCTCGACTAGGAGTTATTTAATAATGAAGTTAAAAAGCAATATCTTCTAATGAAAGCTTTCTCAGAGGCTACTGATCAGGACTAAGGCTAAACTCAATACTGACGGCAAGGAAAACGGCTATTTTGTTGATCATAGATCAGAAACCTTTTTAAGTTAATTGCTAACAACCTCTTTCGAAGGCCATGTGTCAGAATGATCCTGTTTTAATTATCGATTTGGCGAAATTTTACGGGGGTACTGATGTACGTGTTACGGCCTTGGCACGAATGCTTCATAGGGAGCATCCCTATGCAGTCGCGACCTTGAAAGGTTCGGCATTGCATCAGCAGCTTAAGTCCACCGAGTTGGTTCTTTTGCCCGTACCTTTTTCGCGGGGCGATCCGCGCATCTTGCTTTACTTGTACCGCATGATTCGAGAAGGTGGCTATGCGGTGGTCGACGTACATAATCCACAATCCCAATTTTGGGGCGGATTGGCAGCGATATGGGCCGGCGCGAGGAGAAGAATCAGCACGGTGCACAGTACATACGGGCCTGAGCACGGCCCAACTCTGAAGGGCCGATTATATGAGCTGGTCTTGCATTTCAACTATTGGCTTGGTTTTCACTTCGTTGCCGTTTCAGAGTCGGTATATGGATATCTCTGCGAGTTGGGTATCCCTTCCGCAAGAATCTCGTTAATTCATAACGGCATCGACTATACCAGCGACCTGTTGCCCGGCCGGAATGCTCCGTTCTTTAAAGAGCTGGGATGGAGTGCCGAAGAGTTCGTGATAACGGTGGTTGCGCGGCTTGAATCGGTCAAAGGACACAGGTTCTTGTTTGAAGCACTAAGACGCCTAGCGAAAGAAAGGCCCCGGCTGCGATGCCTTGTCGTGGGGGATGGCCGCCTGCGAACCGAGTATGAAGAGCAGGTTAAAGCGGCGGACCTCCAAGACGTTGTTCATTTCGCCGGCTTCCGTAACGACATACCCGTTCTATTAAGCGGCAGCGACGCACTTTGCCTGCCATCCCTTTCCGAAGGCTTGCCGTATGCGGTCTTGGAAGCATGCAATTATCGTCTGCCCTTGCTCCTAAGTAAGGTAGGTGGCCTCGCCGAGCTGTTTGAGCATGGTAAAACCGCCTTTCTTGTGCCGCCCGCAGACATAAATTCGTTAGAGACCGGAATCTCCTGGCTCATGGATCATCCGAATGATGCAGCTGCGATAGGGGAGGCCGCTTTTCAGTTTGTGCAACAAAAATTTGGCACGAGTGAAATGTTTGAAAAGACGCTAGAAATCTATCAATCCGGTATTTAAAACTAATAATGTGTATTTTTTAAGAATCAACTGTTTATCGCTATGTAATTTTGCCAACCTGTCTATGTGACTGATAAAAAATGGGTATCCGTAAAAGGATTTAAAAATCAAAGGACCGCAGGATGTTTAGTATGTCGCAAAATGTCACAATTAAAACGTATCGAGGGCTATCCGGGTTGGATGAAATTGCTACGGAATGGGAATGTATAACTAATGCAATGGAATATAAGAGGTTCTTCCATCTCGCGGAGTGGTACTATTGCTATCTAAATTCATTGGAAGACGAGCCCAACACGGTGTTATTCACCGTGGTATATATAGACAATGATCCGGAAGCCATTTTTCCACTAAAGATATCATCACAACGAATGCTCGGATTGAAGATGAGAGTCCTACAGCTTCCGAGTCATCTTCACATGTGCCTCAATGATTTTGTGGTTGCTAAACCCGAACGCGTAAAAACTTACGTGCCTCTCGTTTTAAAGCATCTGAGAGAAATGCCGGACCTGTCCTGGGACTATATCTATCTCCCGCGTGTCCTTGAAGAATCATCCGCAGTTCTTGCACTAGCTGAACAATCTAACACACTGAATGTCCGAAGATCCTGTGAGCACTGCGACTATGTGGTTATGCGTCCTTATAATCTAATGTTCCAGGGATTTTCGAAAACTTTCAGAAGTAATATGAGGCGAGCTAGAAAACGTGCCGATGATTTAGGAAATATAACCTATACGTCTGCATCAAAGCGCCCGGAACTCGATATGGCCTATGAGGCTTTTTTGGATGTTGAAGCCTCCGGTTGGAAAGGGCAAAAAGGATCTGCTACAGCCATAAAAATAGACAAAAGGCTTGAGTCTTTTTATAGGCTTCTGATGGAGCGTTACTCCGGATCAGGTGGATGCGAAATTCATATTATGTGGCTTGATAAAAAGCCTATATCTGTGGAGTTTAGCCTTATTACAGATGACACCTTGTACACCCTAAAAATCGGTTATGACGAAAACTATTCATCCTGTAGTCCAGGTCATCTGCTTCGTGAGTATATTATGAATTATTATGAGAATAGGGGCGGAATTAGGTTTAATAATTTAATTACGGCGGCATCATGGCATACCGGGTGGAAGCCACAATGTTACAACGTATTTCATTACTATCTTTGTAGGCCGACCGTGCGAGGGTGGATTGCTTACATGTACCAACAGTCTCTCCTTCAAATCCGTCCGGCCTGGCTGATCCTGAAGCCTAAACTAAAGGCCTTAAATATTATACCAGGGCGGCGGCTGGTTCGTGCCTGACTGAAAAGCAACGGAGGTGCGATGGCAAAGTCGGATTAACGAATATCCAGGATGATCTTTATATGCTGTATTTGTAAGGATTTTTTTGGAAAGGCTATTAACATTGGTGCAGTAAAGCCTTTCTGAAACCATACGACACTCGGGAACCTCGAAAAACCCTTGCCATGAGAAAATAGCGGCCTTGTTCTTGAACCCGAGGCAGAGATGATCAAAGAAAGCCTGTTTGCTGTCGAGGAGCGTGAAGCCAAGCTCGACCACCTGGGCGATGTGCTGCCACTGATG
>NZ_DASPLO010000163.1:0-37489 GCF_035627495.1 Methylocaldum sp. | reverse complement strand
GTCCCTGGACTCTTCAACCGAATGACCTTATCTTCACTCATGGCGTATTCGCTCCTCTCAACAGGAATGGATGACCTCGAAGACCATCCAGAATACGCCGCCTACCTCAGCCCCTCATCCACAACTTTCGAGCATAACTCTGAATTTATCCAAGGAATCCGCTACTTCATTGATCACCGAAGTCCAATCCCCTGCTTTTCTTTGACGAAATAATTTGACCGATGGATACCAAGGCAGCGTTTCGCCAGTTCGTAAATAACGCCATTCCGAAACTGCGGGAGTCAGAACCCACGCGGGTTTTCCCAGTGCTCCCGTTAGATGGACGATGGCAGTACATACTGTTATGACCAGATCCAACGTATATACCAGCGAGGCCGTCTGATCATAATCGTCGATTGCTTCGCGCCAGTAATGAATTTTTATGCCGAATTCACGCTCAATCTGTTCAATTTCTGACTGGCAATCTCCATACTGAAGGCAGATGAACTTTGCGCGAGTTTTGCCAAGAATCGGTATTAATGCTGATAATGGGATGCTCCGGTTCTTGATTCCCGTTTGGGACGTTCCCCCTTTCCACGAAATTCCAACTTTTAATCCGTCGCCGAGTTCTGCAAGCTTCTGCTGCCAATTTCGTACAAGCTGGGGATCGGCTCGTAAGTATCCCTTATGTGAAGGAAAGTCTGAGGATTTGTTTCGGAAATGGAGAGGCAAGCTACCAATCGGTATTTGATAATCGATCGGCGGGGCATCACGTAGCCAGGAAGGCGTGAATTCATGATCGCTGCCCACAACAGTCGCAGCCGGAAAAGAGCGGCGAAATAATGGTAGTAGGCGTCTATTGCAATCGACGATGCAATGCCCCGCTTGTGCAAGAATGTCAGGAAGGCATGAAGCGAACATGATTTCATCGCCCAGACCCTGTTCGCCGAAGACCAATAAGGTTTTCCCGTCTAATGGTTCTTCCCCTTTCCAGGGCGCATAAGGCAGGGCGCGAAAGGTTAAAACACCCTCAGCATGAAATCGTGCCTCATAAGCGGACCAGCCTTTTTCCCACTCTTCCGATGCGAGCCACAAATGAGAACGGAACCAGGTTGCGTCAAAATGGTTTGGCTCTTTCCGTAAAACGAATTCAAACTCATCGTGTGCAGATTCGAATTCGCCAAGATGGCGATAAGCGCATCCTAGATTTAGGCGAGTTTTAGAGCTGTTGGGTTGAAGCGTGGCTGCCGTTTTAAGGGGTTCAAGCGCCTGTCGATACTGTTCGGTTGCTAGTAAGACATTGCCTATATTATTCCAGACATCGGCGAAATCAGGCTTTAGTCGGACAGCTTCCCGGTAATTAAATAATGCCTCATCTAACTGCCGATGAGTGTGATACAGCGACCCAAGCAGTGCATAGGCGGCTGCCGAGCTAGGATCCAATTCAATCGTTTTCTTATAGCATTGAATGGCCTGGTCGATCTCGCCATTCTGTTTGTAAAGGTTTCCCATTTCTAAAAACGCCTGTCCACGATCAGGTCCGTAATGGGTCGAGATTCGATAGCAATCGAGGGCCTCATCAAATTGCCCTATTTTTTGGTAATAAGATCCGAGGCGAAAATAGATTTCAGCAGGCTCTCGATGGTGGTGAACGGCAGCCTCGAGATGATGAATGGCCGCCTGATAATTGCCTTGGGCTGATTCAATCTCAGCTAACAATTGGTGGGTTTCAGGATGCCAGCGCTCGATTTTCAGAATTTCCTTGCAATATTTCTCCGCGCTATCTATGTCGCCATGAGTAGCATGTTCTGACGCGGTTATGAATAGATTTTCAATCGTAAGTGAATCCGTTAACGCTCCCGTATCCCGCCCGTTATCATTTTCACCTTGCGTGAAATTCCAACGTTTCTTAAACCAGTTCAGCATGGCGTCGAAAAATGACTTTGAGGCTTCTCAAGCTGTCGTAAAACCTTGGTAATAACTTCTGACCAGTCGCCTTTGCGCGTTTGTCGAAACAGGCGAACTGTGGGGTACCATGGCAATGAGCTTCCTTCTTTGAGATATCTCCAATTGGCATTATCCGGTGTTAATACCCAAACCGGTCTTCCGAGGGCGCCACCTAAATGGACAAGCGTTGAGCAGACACAGATAACTAAGTCTAAAGCATTTACCAGTGCAGCTGTCTCATCCAGATCATCAATTGCCTCTTGCCAGTGCGGGAGGTCAATTCCATGATTTGCCTGCAGCATGGCTAGTTCATCTTGGCACTTGCCATATTGCAAGCTTACACACCGTATTTGGGGGAGCGTGAAAATCGGTGACAACTCTTCCAGATCGATCGAACGGCGGATTCTGTCAGTGCGAATCAGTCCTCCGCGCCACGCTACACCGATTTTCAAATTTTCTTTACCTAACTCTTGTAACCGTTGCTGCCAATACGCCACTCGATCAGACGAAGCTTGTAAGTAGCCGCGATGCGATGGAAATCCTGACGGTGAATTGCCGCAAAACCGTGGAAGACTGCCGATTGCAATTTGATTATGGACCGGAGGCAGTTTATCTAACCAATCTAAGTTACCGTTTGCTTCGGTTCCTTGAACCGTAGCTTTCGGAAAAGACCTCGCCATCAGCTTTGATAAACGAGCGGGACATTCAATAATGCAATGATCTGCCTGTGAAATTACGTCAGATAAGCAAGACCCGAACATTATGATGTCCCCCAATCCTTGCTCGGCATAAACCAATAGTGTACGACCTTCCAAGGGTTGCCCATCCCACTCGGGATAGGGAAAATGGCGGATGGGAGACTCGTTGGAAAATCTCCGAAACTCATAATGGTGCCATCCTTCCTGGAAATTGCCTAACCATAGATATAACTCGCCCAGACCAAAATTCGCCTCTGCTGCATCCGGATTAATTTTCAAGGCGCATTGATAATGATGAAAAGCTCTTGGTACATCGCCTAACTTTTTGAATAAAAGTCCTAGTGCAGTATGGACATCTGCATTGTTAGGGTTAATTCTTAAGGCTTCCTGCAGTTGTTCTTGTGCTTCTGAAAGATTCTGGAGATCAATTAATAGAAGCCCAAAATTTATGCGAACTTGAGAGTTATTGGGAGCCAATCGAATGGCTTCTCGCAAGTGTTGCTCTGCATCAACCAACTGTTCTTCGTCGCGTAGCGCCAAGCCATAATTGCTCAGCGCCAAACCAAAATCAGGCTTAGCTACAATGGCTTTTTTAAAGCAATATAATGCCTTTTTCGAGTTTCCAATTTTCTTGGCGATTATTCCGAGGTTATTCCAAGAGTGGGCAAAATTGGGATTAATGCGCAGTGCAGCTTGAAACTTCTCCGTAGCTGATTCGGTGTTGCCTAGAGCTACATCGACGACCCCAAGATTGCTTAATATCTCAACATTATCGGGTTGTAACCGATTAGCTTCTTTAAGCTGGGTATGCGCTTCCTTAAGGTCTCCTTTTTCATATAATAACAAACCAAGTCCTACACGTGTTTGAGCCGATTTTGGATTGCTTTGAAGGGCTTTCCAATACCACTTTTCGGATATGTCTATTTGTCCGCGTTTGGCACAAAGTTCCCCCATTAAATTCAGTGCGTCAACGTGGTTGGGAGCATGCTGAATTATTGAAAGAAAAACTTTCTCTGCCGCCCTAAAATCTCCGGATCGGTACTGGTCAAAGCCTTTTTTAAGTTCGTCGCTATAGGGATCTCTGTGCGGCTCCTTAACTGGTTTTTGCCTATTAGATGAAACCAGTTCTTTTAATATCCGACCGAGCACCGTTGCATCCTCAGGCTATTAACAACCTTGCCGTTGTTAGATGGAGCCGAACGTTGCTCTACCTGAAGCATCGTATCAAGTGCCCTGTTCCAAGCGTCTGAGTGTTCGCAGTTTTTGAATTCATTAAAGTACGGTCCGCCGATCGTGTAATGAACCAAAGAGGCATCAGGGTCAGGCTCATCGTACCCAACTAAGTGGTTCCAGCAGTGTGGAATCTCTCCGATCAGACTGTCGTCTTCCAACCACTTGAACTGGTGAAGCTCCAGTCCGCTTGCAGAATTTACATAGTCAGTGGTTAAAGCTTTGCATTTTTCATTGTTAAACAGCATCACACTAGACCAATTTTTCTTCTCGTACTTGGTTTGCGGTGCATCCAAGAACTTTATCTCTTCCCTTGGAATGTGAGTATGCTTGACCACCATAACTGCATAACGGCTATCACGCATCGCCCATAGTTTCGCGATATCGTGCAAAACCAACATATCGCAATCAAGAAAGAGTGACCACCCGGAGTAATTTGACAAATATGGAGTTAAAAACCGCGAAAACGAAAAATCAGTCGACTGTAGCGGGTGTCGTTCGCGTTTATAGATGCCCTTAAGCTGCGAAAGCATGAGCGGTGTAATTGACACTGGCTGCGTAGCTTGTGCGTGAATGCTATGGCTCAATACGCTAAAAGCTACGGCTTCTCGTGGGTCGTATCCAATAAAGACGTTAATCATATTGTTACCCTATAAATGGATTAAGATTGCTCATACGATCTTGTACCAATAAAGCGGAAATTGAGGCGATATGCCATTGGTTTCAAGTTGGATGTCTTTCATCACAACGTAGAGTAAGTATAGGTCGAGGCGGATTATTTTCCTGAAGGTTGCGGAAAATCCGAGAAGACGTCACGTACCTTGCGGGACCAACAAACATAGATGAGTACATAAACATCTAAAAGAAGTTGGGCTGTGGCAAAACCCTTAAGCCAGTCCTTGGTCATCGATGATAAGAGGGTGATATCTAGGATAGCGCCTGCAATTAAGAACCATGCTGCTCTAGCCCAAATCCATCGAACTAAAGAGCCAGATTTTCGAGAACGTTTGATCCAGGCTGTTAAAATAAATAAGGACGGTATGCTTGTTAGCATATGTAGTCCGCCAATCCCCTTTAAAAGGTAATCCATTTCGTTTGTGCCGGTCTTGCGTTGAATGGCCAGTGTTATAAAAGGCATCAGTAAGTGGCGGGAAAGATAAAAAATCGAAGCAAGAAGAAGTGGAGGCACTTTTAAGCAAAGATTTGCATCGAAGTCCGCTGGCGTGTACCCGTCAAATTGGTACTGGTTATTATTTTTGTCAGCCAAAGAAGGATTACCAATATAAATAGGTTGCTCTATTTTACGAGTCCAGGTTAGTAAGGTGATCGTTAGGCAGCATGCCTAACGATCTTGTTGATATAGATATTATATAGGAGAAGATTTCGTTGAATTCCTGTCTCGGTTATAGGTTCTACCCCATGAAAAGAGTTGTCAGTTCTTAAAAAACCGAAGAGAGAATTTGGTGTAAAGGGTGCAGTGGTTACCTTTTTGAATTCTGAAAAGCTATGATGCGTACCTCCATTACAAACGAAGCTTTCATCGGTTGGCGAATATATTGAAGTTCCCAGATGTTTAAGGCTGTCGTCATGTGGTAGATAAAATAAAAGCGAAATCAGCTTTCTTTGTGTGTCTGTGTGAGGAGGAATAGAGTAGTTTGAAAAGTCTCTAATTAATCTAACATCATTTTCAATGACCAATTTTATGTCTTTGTCAAAGCGCTGTTTGATGTCTTTATGAAACTTTTGTAGTAATACGTTTTGAAAGCGAGTTCCGTTTATCCAAGAAGATAGTTGTCTCCAGAAATCTAGGTGTTCGGCAGAAAATTCCTCGTTTTGGTTTAGGTCAGATAAAGAGCATATAAATCTTTCTGGATATGAGCCCTTGGGTACTGTTCCAGTTTCATCGAGACGTTTAAACTGGCTATTACTTGGTAAAAATTTTAAAAGAGCTTTATAAAAGTCTTCTGGAAAAATATCGGTTATATAAAAGTGCGGGAATGGATAGCGATTTATATGTGTATTTGCAATCTGATAATAGACGTACTGCTCAGCGTCGAAAAACATAATTTCCAACCCCTTTAAATGAGCCTTGTTTTCTTTGTGACTTCATTACTTGATCTTGTGAATAATCAAATCCTAAATCGAGCATGAAATCTATGATCTCCCAGTGCTTTTCAAGATTGGTATTAATTTCAATAAGTACGGATCTAACGTCTGCCCTCTCTAATGTACCCCTGGCGCCTTCAATTACCTTATGCTCAATTCCGTCGACATCAATTTTAATATGATTTGGAGAAGGGATGGCTTTGTCATCTAAGATAAGTTTATCGATCGTTGTTGAGAAGCATGCTTGTGTGAACGGGGCTAAGAAGCGTTCATGTTGAAAATTTATTGCTTCACCAAAGTTGTGGCAAGATCCTCCGGGCACAAATTCACTTAGATGTAGCTGATCAAAACGTGTTTCATTAGAGACAGCGATACAGAAGGCATCAACTGTTTTGTCTAAATCATTTAAGTAAATATTTTTATTAAGTAGCGCATAATTTTGAGACTCGGGTTCGAATGCAAAAACTCGTACCCCACTCGCCTTTGCTGCCCAAATGGTATACATGCCAACATTAGCGCCAATGTCAAAAAGAATTTCGTCTGGCCGGAAGGTGCTTATCCACTCTATCGTGTCTGGTTCCTTCGTAAAAAGAGTTTGAGCTCGCCAGACTGTATGCCGGTTAGGTGTGGAGAACGTTGCACAGATGCCGTTACTTTCTACTTTGATATGAGGATTGTAGCTTTCATATTCTTCTAGGGAGAGGGTCATGATATTAATCCTGGTAGCATCACCATTAGCCTTTAAAGATTACCAACGTTACGGTTAACATAAGATATGGTGATGCTAATTAATGGTCAGTATTTTGATTGGTAAGACAAGTTTCGACCATGCTTTTGCCATGATTAGTATCTGTCAATGTCTGAATCCAAACCTCCCATACTATCCCAGGGAAGTTTGTAGATATCTTATGAAAAATGTCTTGCCACCAGGATTCGGATTTAATGGTGATATGAGCGTTTTGGCCATTTGGTAAGCGCTTTTTTGCGGGATAACAGGCCACATTGGCAAACAGAAATTTTCTTGAAAATGAGAACATTTCTTCGATTATCCAGGGCAAATCTTCCTCAGGGCAATGCTCTAATACATCAGTTGATATCACGCCGTCGAATTTATTCTCCGGTAACCTGCTAAAGGGGGTATAGCATGGATCATAACAGTGAACGGAATCGATATCCCAATAATCGAGAATGCTGTCATATATATCTTGATCCCCGGCTTTAAATGGCATAGGATCATATTGCTTGCCTTTGCCGCTTCCATAGTCAAGTAAATTTGCAGACTCGGTTAGTTTAATCAATCGTTTAATTCTTTGTGCTTGAGGCGGTAAGCTCAAACCAGGAAAGGTGTTTTCGGCTGGTATACCGATGAACTTCTCGCCCTCAGTGTGCATTTCGCGATATTGATCGAGGAGATTGTTATAGCGTTGGCTTGGATTTAGTCGACTGTACGACATCACTTTAGACCCTTGTTGATCGAGTAATAGAGTCGGAGTTTCGTTCTTTAGAAAATATACTTAAGTCAGTTTTTATGCTTGAAATTACGGATGACCAGTCTCCATAGTGAAGTTGTCGGTATACTTTCACCCCTGGATACCAGGGCATGGAGTTTTCAGTAAGACCGTACCGCCATTCTGGACTCTTGGGCGCCATTACCCATACGTCTTTTCCTAAGGCACCTGCAAGGTGAATAATCGCAGTGCAGACACTGATGGTAAGATCCATGGCAGAAACAAGAGCGGCAGTTTCATCGTAGTCATTAATCGCTTCGGGCCAGTTGTGGATATATATCCCATGGATCTCAGAAAGTTTGCTCAACTCCGCTGCCGATTCACCAAACTGTAAATTGATGAAATGGACCTTTTTTGACTGCAAGATTGGTAACCAATGTTCAAGTGGAATAGAGCGCATAGGGCTTCGTGATTGTAGGGTGCCGCCACGCCACGAGATTCCGACTGTTCGCCCTTCTCCCAGAGCAGTGAGCTTCGCTTGCCAGTAAGCAACACGTCTTTCATCTGTCTTTAGATAGCCAGTATGATGATTTGGAAACTTTTTAAGGGTTCTGCGAAAGTGAAGCGGTAAACTGCCGATAGGCAAGTGGCAGTCTATCGGGGGCATATCAGTTAACCAATTTAGGTCGTCGTTCTGGCTGCCGCCGTGAATAGTAGCTTCTGGGAAAGATCGTTCGAAAATAGATTCGAGCTTTGGAGAACAATCGATTACGCAATGCTTTGCGCTAGCGATTACATCCGGCACGCAAGAAGCTAACATTATCTCATCACCCAGTCCTTGCTCTCCATGAATTAATATAGTTTTATTCGTGAGGTCGGAGCCGTCCCAAACTGGAAACGGGAAATTCCGGTTTGGGCGATCCTCACTTTCAAGCCGAATTTCGTAGTCGGGCCAGGCTTCTTCAAAGCGACCTTGAAGTAATAGCGCAAGGCTTCTGTGAAACCGTACCCAACGGTTGATCGGTGCTAGCTCTAATGCTTTGTCATAACTTTGGATTGCTTCATCTACCAGCCCCAAGTCCTGTAGGGCGATGCCTCGATTTCCATATAGTTCTGAGTCGGCTGATCGTAGACGAATAACTTCATTAAAGTGAGAAAGGGCCTGTTTTGGATCGAAATATCTTTTTAGCAGGATATAGCCGAGACCAGCGTGTGCAGTTACATGGTTGGAGTCAATGTCCAGAATCTTGATCAGAATATTCTGCGCTTGCTCATGCCTTCCCAATCGGTCGAGTAGAGCAATTAGGTCTTTAACGGCTGGTTCAAACCCTGGTTCGAGTTCAACGGCTTTCAAGAAGCAATCGACCGCATTTTCGTTGTGATTCTGTCGTTTGAGTGTGCAGCCTAAGTTATACCAAGCATTTAGATAATCAGGTCGTATGTTGATTGCTCGTTCATAGCTTTTTGTAGCCTGCTCTAAATCCTCTTGCAATTGAAATACATTTCCGAGATCTGTATGTGCCTCTGCCATACCGGGGTCGCTATGCATGGCTCGCTGGAGAAACTGGATGGCTTCGCTGTAGTTTCCGCCCATACCTTTTATACGGCCAAGCAGATGGTTGGCCTCGGGATGGTTGGGGCTTGCAGTCAAGATCTCCTTGCAACGAGCTTCAGCTTGAAGAACTTCCCCTCGTTCCAAATGCTGCCGGACTTGCTCTGTAATGCTTTTGAGTTCGCTTTGTCGATCTGATCGGTTAGAGTTCAGTCGCCGCAATCCATCGACTGCCTGTCTTAGAATTGTGCTTAGCATCGTGATTTTCGGGCGGGCTTGTCTAGACCTTGCTGCCTACTCCAGTAAGTTACTTGCGGCTTAAATAGACAACCAAGCCTTCTGTCGCTGTATCGATGAATTCAGAGCTATATCCCAGCTCTTTCAGTTCCCATCGGAAGTTATTGCCTAGCCTTGCCTTTCGGTAAACGCCCAGCTTATTGGCTTGTTTATACTGTTGCGCTTTGTTGTACGAATCTTCAAGAATTCTGCTGAGTCGGTTGACAGAAATCTTCTTTTCCTTCGTTGAATCCATAGCAGGTGGATAGCGTTTAGCGATGTCTTGCGCCAGGGTCTTAGCAAACACATCGAGTTCTTTATTCTTTTTAAACCAACCGAACATAGTTTTCTCTCTTCGTCTATTGGGTGCGGTTTCTACGGAATGGCGTAAGCAATTCTGCTGATATCGTAGGGCGAGACGGTTTTTAAAGGGACTTAACGAAACTAGATTGATGCTAAATCTAGCACAACTGATGCAGTTCGGATTTTGCCGAAATGCTCTCAGAGGAGACACACCATCGGTGTGGAAAAAGCTGAGCTTCCGTCAGCGATTGATCGAAATCGTGATGCCAGTTGCAAACTGTATGTGCAGAAATCTTGATGGGGTGGCTGAGTTGCTAAGGACGGCACGATTGCCAGTAAGATACAGGCTGGGCCATGAGTAACGGGTCAAAAGATTGCATGTCGATAGTTGGTGTCCCCACCAGTCTCTTTTTTTTGCAATCGCGAGTTGATTTTGCGTTCGCGTAATAAAGAAGCCCCGAAACGAATTCCTTTCGCTCGGGGCTATCGCCTGCTTGGTTGGCTATCAAGTCACGTCCTGATGGTTATCCTGCAAGAGATTTGGCAATCCTGACTTCCGTGTTGGCGACTTGAGGAGTGTCGCAGAAGTTCTTCTTCCGGCTAAGTCAGAAAAGGCTGAAAATGATGTAAGCATGTGCTTACGTGCGGAATGGGTCGATAGCTATCGTGAATCGGGCTTAGCAAGACCCGCTAGCCGTTATATCATGTAGGGCGGATTGATCCAGAAGACCTCTTATCATTTATGACGAGCCGTACCGCCGAAGTAGATCGCAATACATTGGAGACCCAGGTTCGGGTTTGTCTTAACTTGGATGGGAGTGGCGTGGGCGTTTTCGAGACCGGTGTTCCTTTCCTCGACCACATGCTGGATCAGGTGGCGCGGCATGGGTTGATCGACCTTGAGGTGCGTGCGAAGGGCGATCTGCACATCGATGCCCACCACACGGTGGAGGACATCGGCATTACGCTGGGCCAGGCGGTGGAAAAGGCATTGGGCAGCAAGAAGGGAATACGGCGTTACGGCCATGCCTATATTCCCTTGGACGAAGCCTTGTCGCGCGTCGTGATTGATTTTTCCGGGCGCCCCGGTTTATCTTACGACGTAGTTTTTCCGCGTGCCCGTATAGGCGAATTCGATGTCGATTTGCTACTCGAGTTTTTTCGGGGCTTCGTCAATCACGCCAGAGTTACCTTACACATCGATAATCTAAAGGGACAGAATGCCCACCATATCGCCGAAACCATCTTCAAGGCTTTCGGCCGCGCCATGAGAATGGCCTTGGAACCGGATGCTAGGATGCAGGACGTCGTCCCATCGACTAAGGGATTAATTTAAGAAATTTCCACGGAACTTTCACCCCACCGTTTTTGACCATGTCTTCCGTTGCAGTCATCGATTATGGAATGGGAAATCTCCATTCCATAGCCAAGGCGCTTCAGCACGCCCACTCCGAAACCGCCGTGATCGTCACGGATCATCCTAATAAAATTCTCGATGCCGACCGGGTGGTGTTTCCGGGGGTTGGAGCGATCCGCGATTGCATGAATGCATTGGCCGATCGGGGCCTCGCAACCGTTTTGGAACAGGTGGCGGCTTCGAAGCCGCTCTTGGGCGTCTGCCTAGGGATGCAGGCTTTGCTCGACGAGAGCGAGGAAAACAATGGGACGGCTTGCTTGGGTTTGATTCCCGGGCAAGTTGTGCGCTTCGCCGACGGGATGACGGACGGCGCAGGCCAATCCTTGAAAATTCCGCATATGGGATGGAACCGGGTCCATCAGGAAACCGATCATCCGTTATGGCAAGGCATCGAATCCGGCAGTTGGTTTTATTTCATTCACAGCTATTTCGCTCGGCCGGTCAATTCCATTAATGTTGCGGCGACCACCGATTATCCGAAGCCGTTCGCTTCGGCGCTGGTGCGCGAAAATATCTTTGCTGTTCAGTTTCACCCCGAAAAGAGCCAGGAAGCCGGCTTGCGATTACTGGCTAATTTTCTAAACTGGGACCCGGGGCGATAAGGCACCGATTATTCACTCTATCCGTTATTGAGGATTTTCCTATGCTTTTGATACCTGCTATCGATCTGAAAGATGGCAAGTGTGTCCGTTTGCGGCAAGGCCGCATGGAAGACGATACGGTTTTTTCCGATGACCCGGTGGCGGTGGCGGGAAAATGGGTATCGGAGGGCGCGAAGCGCCTGCATCTGGTCGATTTGAACGGTGCCTTTGCCGGGGTTCCGCGCAATGCGGAAGTCATCCATGCCATCCGCGAAGCCTATCCGGATGTGCAAATCCAGGTGGGTGGCGGAATTCGGGACGAAGAAACGATCCAGGGGTACCTGAATGCCGGTGTCGATTACGTTATCGTCGGTACCAAGGCGGTCAGCGCGCCTCATTTCGTACGTGAAGTCGCGGCGGAATTTCCCAATCACATTATCGTCGGTTTGGATGCGAAAGACGGCAAAGTGGCCATCGACGGTTGGTCCAAGTTATCTCATCACGATGTGATCGACCTGGCGAAGAAGTTCGAGGATGACGGAGTTGAAGCCATCATTTACACCGACATTAGCCGGGATGGAATGATGGAAGGCGTCAATGTCGAGGCGACGGCAAAGCTGGCGCGCTCCATACGCATTCCGGTCATCGCTTCGGGCGGCATCCGGAGTATTCAAGATATTCATGCCTTGGGTAACGTGGTCGGCGACGGTGTCATGGGCGCCATTACCGGCCGGGCTATTTATGAGGGCACCCTTAACTTCGCCGAAGCCCGCAAAGTGGCGGAAGAATACTGATCCATGCTTGCCAAGCGCATTATTCCCTGCCTGGATGTGGACAACGGACGCGTGGTCAAGGGCGTCCGCTTTGTCGATATCAAAGATGCGGGAGATCCCGTCGAGATCGCTAGGCGCTACGACCGGGAAGGGGCGGATGAACTTACGTTTCTCGATATCACCGCCAGTTCGGACAATCGCGACACGATGGTGCACGTCGTGGAGCAGGTGGCGGGCGAGATTTTTATCCCGCTTACCGTGGGCGGCGGTATCCGTACGCTGGACGATATCCGGCGCATGCTGAATGCCGGTGCCGACAAGGTCAGCATCAACAGCGCCGCGGTCGCCCGGCCCGAATTCGTGCGCGAAGCGGCGGAGCGCTTCGGGTCCCAATGCATCGTTGTCGCCCTCGATGCCAAGCAGGTGTCCGAAAATCCCAAGCGATGGGAGATCTTTACCCATGGGGGACGCAAGCCGACCGGCCTCGATGCCATCGAATGGGCTTGCCGCATGGTAGCTTACGGGGCCGGCGAAATCCTTTTGACCAGTATGGACCGGGACGGCACCAAACAGGGTTTTGATCTGGAACTGACTCGGGCAATCAGCGAAGCCGTATCGGTACCGGTGATCGCCTCGGGCGGTGTCGGCAATTTGCAGCACCTGGCCGACGGGATTTTGCAGGGCAAAGCTGACGCGGTCTTGGCGGCCAGCATATTCCACTTCGCCGAATACGCCATTCGTGAAGCCAAGGAGCACTTGGCGGCTCAGGGTATCGAGGTTCGGCTGTGACAGCGTCCGCATGGCTCGATGAAATCAGTTGGACGTCGGACGGGCTCGTGCCCGTAATCGCTCAGGAAGCAGCCACGGGACAGGTTCTCATGTTCGCCTGGATGAACCGGGAAGCTTTGCAGCTTACCGCCGCGGAAGGCTATGCAGTGTACTGGTCGCGTTCCCGGAACCGGCTTTGGCAGAAGGGTGAGGAATCCGGACATCGGCAGAAAGTGCTGGAAATGCGCCTGGATTGCGACGCGGACGTGATTTTGCTCAAGGTCGAGCAGATCGGCGGCATCGCCTGTCATACCGGTCGCCACCACTGTTTTTATCGGGTGTTGCGGGATGGTTCCTGGGAAACGGTGGAACCCGTCCTGAAATCTCCGGAAGCGATGTACAAGCGCTGATATGGACGTGTTGAGAGAGTTGGCCAGGGTGCTCGAAGAACGGAAATCCCAGGATCCGCAACAATCCTATGTGGCAAGTCTTTATGCCAAGGGACTCGATGCTATCTTGAAGAAAATCGGCGAAGAAGCCACCGAAACGGTGATGGCCGCCAAGGACGGAAATCCGGACAAAATCATCTACGAAGTGGCGGACTTGTGGTTTCATAGCTTGGTGTTGCTGGCTCACCAGGGTTTGAGCCCGGATCAGGTGCTGGCCGAATTGCAGAGACGATTCGGTCTCTCAGGGTTAGAAGAAAAAGCGGGCCGCGGTGAAAAGGCCGGTTAAGCCGGTTACGATTCTCGACGATTCTTTTTGTGTCATGCGCGCTTGATAAGGCGCACGTCCGGCCCGTCTGAAAGCGCTTGGCTGGTTTGTCAATCTCCCGTAAATCCCTTCCTCGGGAATCATAATCTCCGTCTTTTTTCTCGGCTGACGTCTAATACGGAACTGAAATAATTCCCGGACAGGCGTACGCTTAAGATCTCTAGTTGACCTGGGAGTGATCAGGATGAGTTCGACTAGCACCGTTTCCCAGTGGCTGTCCGCCGCGCAACTGGCTGCTGCGGCACGCCGCGAACCGAACGCCCGAGTGCGCTGCCGGATCCTGGCCATCCGCCATTTAGTAGCCGGCCACCGCATCGACGAGACGGCTGGTCTGTTTGCCTTGGGCCGCACACAGTTGTATGGCTGGGTACGGCGCTACAATGCCGTGGGACTGGCGGGGCTTGCGGATCGGCCACGCTCGGGCCGCCCGACGCACCTGCCGCACGAACAAGAGGCGGCTTTTCTGGCCCGCCTGCACGCCGGCCCGCCGCCCGAGGCGGGGCTGTCGGCTTATCGAGGAGAGGACCTCCGCCGTCTGCTGAAAGACGAGTTCGAGGCCAAGTATTCGTTGGCCGGGTGTACCGGCTCTTGCACCGGCTCAAGCAATCGAACCTCGTGCCCCGGCCCAAGCACCCCGACAGTGACCCCGACACGCAGGCCGCATTTATCAAAAAATCTGCCGACCCAACTGGCGGACGTGCAGCGCGCCCATCCCTAGTGTCACGTGCAACTATGGTTTCAGGATGAAGCGCGCTTTGGCCAACAGGGCACTTTAAGCCGGGGGTGGGCCGACCAAGGCAGCCGCCCCTGCCGGCCCCGGCAAACTGAGTACCGCTACGTGTATCTCTTTGGCGCCGTGTGTCCGGCTACTGGCGAGACCAACGCCTGGCTCATGCCGGTGGCGAACACGGCGGCGATCCAGGTGCAGTTGGACGACTTGAGCCGGCAGCTCGCCGCCCGTGTGCACGCCGTCTTGGTGCTCGATCGGGCCGGCTGGCACATGGCCCCAGCGCTGAGGGTGCCGCACAACCTGACGTTGTTGCCCCTGCCCGTGCGCTCCCCCGAACTCAACCCGGCCGGGGGCCTCTGGCATGAACTGCGTCAGCGGCACTTGAGCAACCGAGTCTATGCCGATCAAACTGCGCTCGACGATGCGGTGGCCACCGCCTGGAATACCCTGGTGGACGATCCCACTCGGCTGAGGCGCCTGTGCGACTTCGCCTGGATCAAAGCCGCTCGGGAGACCGTTTGATGTTCGAGAACTTCTTCAGATCCGTATAAGCGTCAAATCCGGGGCTACACTTAATCGGCGGTTGTTATTCTGCAATTAACACCGTATCGATAATTCATTTTAAAAAAAATAAAAAACTATTCCTCTCGCATAGTGTTTCTGCTGTGCTCCGGAGATTCAAATGACGCTTCCCGCTCCCACTCCTTCGTCGGTTAACGTTTGGTTGGCGGAGCTTCCGCTGGCAAATCTGGAGTACTGTTCCGATGCGGTAATGGCGGCATTGGAAGCGTTCAACGCCAGGCCCGATCTTCCGGGAACGATCAGGTTCGAGCTGGCTGAGCTGATCAGGCCCTGTGCCCTGATGCTGGCCGAACGCAACCAATCCCATTTTGTTGACGCGCCCTTGCCGTATCTTCCCGGCCCTAGGGTACATGCCATTTTCAGCTTGCAGCTTTATCAAGGGCTTGCGGCGGCTTATCGATTGTCGGTCTCCGATTTCCTGCTTCATGCCAATCGGACCAGCGATGCTCTAGGTTTCGGCCTTTATCGTTTTTTCCAGCATTCCGGGCGGATCTTGCTGAATTCCGCGCAGCTTTATGAATTTTCCGGCGAGAGTTTTTGGTCGGAGTTATATCGCTTATACCTTGAAGCCGAGGGGCGAGGACTTCAGTCGATGCGGATTGAGGATGCGGATGAACCGGATGCTTGTAAGACGCCTCTCGGCCAATTCAAACGTATTTTGTTGTTTGCCCTCGCCGACGTCCATCGCTTCCGGCAAAGAGATATGCAGCGCATTTTTAGCTTGCTGGGCAAAGCTGCCGAGCAAGCGGATTGGAGCCGAGAACCCGTGCGTAACGGCGCATTTTGTGTCGATTTTGCTACTGACCGGCCGCCCTTTCGCTGCCGTGCTCACGAGGGTGTGCCGCAACCGAATTTAAGGTCACTGTCTACTTTCCAGTTGGCATCTGCGTTACAGAAAGAGGCGAAGAAATTCACTTTGGCTGGAGCAAAGGGCGCCATCGATAAGGTGTTGCTCATGCGGTTGGGGAATACCTTTGGGGCCATGGACCACCGGAGATCAAGGCGTTCGGTGGAGGATGGCGAATGCTCGGTAATTATAGGCTTGCCGGGGTTGATTCGCGTTTTGTCCGCGCCTTCGGTTCTACGTGAAGGCAGTCAGCCCGGTTTGCCTGTTTTCAAGGTTCAGCAAGCCGAGTGGTTGGGGATTCCTCAATGCGAGCTGACGACCAACGAAGGCGCGATGTTGAATACAGTCGAGGGCCGCGCCGATCGAAACGAATCTGCGATCAATAGCCTGCTCGATGACGACCAATTCCATGTTTCGCGCGATCAAATCTGGGGAGGACAGACGATTGGTCAGGTCGATAGTTCAGAGCTTGAATCGGGCTTGAAAGGCGACATCGTTAACTCGAGTTCTCGCGGGTATTGCATTATCTGGCTGCAAGACCAGATATCCAAAGCCAAGACCGGAGAGTTGGTCGGCGTATCCGTGAATAGGGGAATGCCGCATGTCGGCGTCATGCGTTGGTTAATCTACGATTATGGCCTTTTGAAGTTCGGTGTGGAGTTGCTGGCACCGACTGCCGAAGTCGTGGACTTGGCGGATGATTCCTTAACTCCGAAGGGGATGGGCCTGCTTTTGCCGCTCAATCCGATTTTGCGGAAAGCTCCGGAGCTATTGGTTTCTTCAGACGGGATCGAGCCGGGAACCGTATTGCAGATTACCGGAGAACGGGTGCGGCAGTGGTACCGCTTGGAAGAGTTGCTTGAGACAAACCCTTCGATCACGCGTTTCTCGCTGGCCGAAGTTCCATCCGATCTAGCGAATGGTTCAGTGGACGTCTAGAGAATGGAGCCAAGCCGCAAATGTAATGCCCAGGTCGTTGAACTGCCCGCGATTAGGAAGCCCATCACCGCAATCCAGGCATTACGGCGATATCGCTCGGTCAATTTCTCCTGTGGGATGACCGATAGCAGATAAGGGCGGCCATAATCCGGATTTTTCATCAGATGAAACTCGGTTTGTCTCGTTTTCTCGCGCCAGGACGCCATGACTTCGCGTTCGGCGTGCTGCCGGGCCAGTTCCCATTCCTCTGCGTCGATTTCGCTGTTGCCATCCGTATCGAAGCGCTTAATAAGCTCGGAGCGGTTTTGCTTCCATCGGCTCAAAAGATCGCGTACCTCGGTATGGAGGGTAACGCTGTCGGCGCCGAGAGACACAAACTGCCCGATGACATAAAGCGGGTCGTTTGGCTGAATGCGGTATTCCGTATACCGATACGGGCCGGAAGAGAATAGCGAATTCCAAAAGCCGGTTTGCTGGGGAGCATATCCGGGACGCGCTAGCTGACCGCGCCATTTAACTCGAATGGAAGGCGTGACCTCCGCGCCCCCGGGGTCGACGATGCACCGCCCGGTGTCGTCTTCCAGGTGGAAAATGGCTTCGCTCACTCCACTCTCGATTGTTTGCCACCGGGTTGTGCTGCGGCCATCTTCAAAATCGGTTTCTTGCTTCTCGACCTTATAGCTGTACCAGACGCAACGTGCGCCGCTCAGGGGAGCGTGGATCGGTTCGCCGTCCATCAGTTGAGCTCGACCTTCGAGTTCGACATAGCCTTGGGCGGCCGAGCGGACCTTGGCGGTGGGCGTGTCGGCGATTAGGCGTGCACGATGCAGCCAGCGAAAGGCGAGATAGAAGCAGGCCGCTCCAACTAGGCCGGTAAAACCTATCGCCAGCCAAAAGTGTTGCGGAGACGATTGAAGGGCGATGTCGCGAAAGAGCACGGCTTTCGCCTCAGCCGAACAGCGCCTTCAGGTCCACGTCGCGTTTTTCTTCCTCGGAGAACTCCAGCAGTTCGAACGGTTTGAACCCGAAGAGCCGGGCAATGACCACGTCCGGAAACTCTTCCAGGCGGACGTTGTTGTTGTTGACACTCTCGTTATAGAACTCGCGGCGGTCGGCAATGGCGTTTTCGAGCCCGGTAATGCGGGATTCCAATGTCCGGAAGGATTCGTCCGCCTTTAGGTCGGGATACGCTTCCGCTACCGCGAAGAGCTGCATCAAACCTTGCCGGAGCTGGCTTTCCGCAACGCCGAGGGCATGGAGGTTCGAGGACTCCCGCGCCGCCGAAATTCCGGCGCGAGCCTGCATGACCTTTTCCAGCGTCTCCCGCTCGTGTTGCATGTACTGCTTGCAGGTTTCAACGAGTTTCGGCAATTCGTCGTGACGCTGTTTGAGCAGCACGTCGATGTTGGACCAGGCTTTTGCGGTATCATGCTTCAAATTAACCAGCCGGTTGTAAATCAAGACGGCATACACGATCACGAATAGGATCGTGCCGATCAGAATGAAACCGCCTACGCTCATAATCTCTCCTCTTGCTCCTGAAGTTGAATAGCAGATTTGGGAGAAGTATAGCGGCGGGTCCGGCAAGTCGTTTGATAAATGAGAGTGTCGTAACGTGACGATTCAGATTTATAACGGCGTCGAGCCGAAATTCGGAGCGGGAGTATATATTGCCGATACCGCCTTGGTAATCGGTGACGTGACTTTGGGGAGCGATGTTTCGATTTGGCCGATGACGGTTGCGAGAGGCGACGTGCATCGCATCGAGATAGGCGACGAAACCAACATTCAGGATGGCTGCGTGCTGCACGTCACTCAGAGAAGCCGGTACAACGAGGAGGGGAATGCCTTGATTATCGGGCAAGGCGTAACCGTGGGGCATCGGGTCGTGCTGCACGGTTGCACCGTTGGCGATCTATGCCTGATTGGTATCGGCGCTGTGGTGATGGATGGCGCCGTCGTGGAGGATCGCGTGATGATCGGTGCGGGCGCCTTGGTGCCGCCCGGCAAGCACTTGGAAAGCGGCTTTCTTTACGTGGGGTCGCCGGCAAGACAGGCACGTCCGCTCAAGGAGGCCGAATTGGAATATCTAAGTTTTTCGAAGGACGGCTACGTGCGTTTGAAAAATCAGTACCTGAGCGATGCGGGGGCATCTGGCGCTTAGCGGGAGCCGCGGCGCTCCCGATTCAGCACATCGATCACGGGGCGCGTCTCCGGCCGCATCCCCCGCCAAATAAAAAACGCTTCGGCCGCTTGTTCGACCAGCATGCCGATGCCGTCAACGCTGATATCCGCTCCCGCTTCTTCTCCCCATCGGACAAATGGCGTGGGTTCCATGCCATAGGCGAGGTCGTAGCAGCATCCTCGGGGTCGCAGGATATTCTTCGGAAGGTTCGGAAGCTCGCCGGCTAGGCTCGCGGCAGTAGCATTCAGAATGAGATCGAAGGATTCCGTGCCCAGGTCGAAAAATCCGCAGCCGCTAATCGGGCCGAGATCGCAAAATTCCTCGGCAAGCTGGGCGGCTTTTTCGGGGGTGCGGTTGGCGATTGTCAGGTGTGAAGGGCGCTGTTCGAGCAGCGGTCCAATAATTCCACGGCTTGCGCCGCCCGCACCTAGCAGAAGAATGCGGCGGTTGTTCAAAGAGAGCTTGAGATTGACCGTAAGGTCCCGTATCAAGCCGATGCCATCGGTATTGTCCCCATAAATCATTCCATCCGGACGTAAGGCTAAGGTATTGACGGCTTTACTATGTTCCGCGCGCTCGCTTCTGTAGTCGGCGATTCTCCAGGCGAGTTCCTTGAGGGGGACGGTGCAATTCAAGCCTTTCCCGCCTTGAGCAAAAAAATCCCGCACGCAAGTTTCGAATGTTTCCGGTGGAACGTCTTGTGCGGTATAGCTCAGCTGTTCTCCGGTCTGTTCTGCAAACAAGGCGTGGATACGAGGCGATTTGCTGTGGCCGATAGGATGGCCGAAGACGGCATAGCGATCTGGTGGCTGCATATATGAGCGTTGGTAGAAAGTGTAAGAGAGGGCAACTTTGGTCGGAGAGCTGTCCTCGGTCGTCGCGCGGTTCAGGTCCCACCTATTATCTATTTTGTTGTTTCTTCGCGGAGCCATTCGGCAACGGCCTTGGCATAATAGGTCAGGATTGCATCCGATCCCGCTCGTTTGAGCGCCAGCAAAGATTCGAGCACGGTTTTGCGTTCATCAAGCCAGCCGTTTTGTGCGGCTGCTTTGAGCATGGCGTACTCCCCGCTTACTTGGTAGGCGAACGTCGGGACGCCGAAACGGTCTTTGACCCGGCGGATAATGTCGAGATAGGGCAAACCCGGTTTAACCATGACCATGTCGGCGCCTTCCGCTAAATCGAGCTCAACCTCCCGCAAGGCTTCATCCGAATTGGCCGGATCCATCTGGTAACTGTATTTATCACCGCCTCCTAAGTTAGCTGCCGAGCCGACGGCGTCCCGGAAAGGCCCGTAGAAGGCCGAAGCGTATTTGGCGGAATAGGCGAGAATCCGCGTGTGGACGAATCCTTTTTTCTCCAATGCGCCGCGGATGGCGCCGATGCGTCCGTCCATCATGTCCGAGGGGGCCACGACGTCCGCGCCGGCTTCCGCATGAGACAGCGCTTGTTTGACGAGCACTTCGATGGTCTCATCATTGACCACGTAGCCTTGGTGATCAACCAACCCGTCTTGGCCATGGGTCGTGAAAGGATCAAGGGCGACGTCGGTGATGACTCCCAGTTCCGGTAGTCGCCGCTTCAAAGCGCGTACGGTTCGTTGCACCAGCCCTTCGGGATTGTAAGCTTCACGCGCATCGTCAGTTTTTCTGTTGGGCGACGTTACGGGAAAAAGAGCGATGGCGGGAATGCCCAACCGGAAGGCGTTTTCGCTCTCGTGCAAGAGCAAATCGATACTCAGTCGCTCGACGCCGGGCATGGAGGCGACCGGTTCCCGTCGATCTTCGCCTTCTAAGACAAAAAGTGGATAAATCAGATCGTCGGTGGAAAGCCGCGCTTCCCGCATTAAGCGTCGGCTGAATTCGTTCCGTCTCATTCGGCGCAAGCGAATGTTGGGGTAAGAAGTGCTATTATTTAACGACATGGTGGCCGGTTTATTGCGTGCGATACAAGGGATCTTGGTAGTTTAGTGAATGCCGCCGAGTTATGATAAAAATACTAAAAGAAGTCAGCAGGAGTTTATATAAATGAAATTTACCAAATCTTCCTTCGGTCTGACGAGTTGGGCCGGTGCGTTGTCATTGCTGTTAAGCTTCTTTTGGGCGACAGCATGGGCAGAGGAAGGATTGCTCGCTCCGCAGCAGGTCATCCAGCACAGTGCCGACGAGCTGCAGACCACCCTGCAAAAGCCGGAATACAAGAAAGATTTCAAGAAAGCCACTCAGTTGGTTGACGGTATTATCGAGCCGCACGTTGATTTTGACCGTGTATCGATGTTGATTTTGGGAAAGTATTGGAAAACTGCGACGCCTGAGCAAAAGGAGCGTTTTAAAAAGGAATTCCGAATGCTTCTCGTGCGCACATATACCACCGCCTTTACCGAATACGCCAATTGGAAGATTCGTTATCTGCCATTGCAGATGAAGCCCGAGGATAAAAAGGTAATAGTCCGTACCGAAATCCTCCAAGCCGGATCTCAACCCGTAGCGGTCAACTACAGGATGGTGTTTACCAAGAACGACTGGAAAGTGTATGACGTATTGATCGAGGGTATCAGCCTGCTACAGAACTACCGATCCAGTTTCACTGACGAAGTTGCCCGCACGGGTTCCCTCGATCAGTTGATTACTCATCTTGCCGAGCGCAACGCCACCGCCATGAGGGAACCCATTGGGGGGCCAGACGGCGGCAATAAAGGCTCATAACCACTCCCTGGGTTTCAGGTAGTTCTTGTAAAGATTGTCTTCGGCGCTACCTTCCTGCGGCTTCCAGTTGTAGCGCCAATGGGCAACGGGAGGCAGAGACATCAGAATAGATTCTGTTCTGCCTCCAGACTGAAGCCCGAACAAAGTTCCTCGGTCATAAACCAGATTAAATTCAACGTATCGTCCACGGCGATAGAGTTGGAAGTCGCGCTCCCGTTCGCCGTAGGCCATATCTTTCCGTTTTTGGACGATCGGTACATAAGCCTTTATGTAGTGGTCCCCGACGCTACGCAAAAATTCAAAGCAACGATCAAATCCCCACTCATTGATATCGTCGAAAAATAGCCCTCCGACGCCTCGGGTTTCGTTGCGGTGCTTGAGGAAGAAATATTCATCGCACCAACGTTTGAACCTGGGATAAACGTCTTCGCCGAAACGGAGGCAGGCATCGCGGGCGACGGTATGCCAATAAATCGCGTCTTCCTCGAACGGATAGTAGGGTGTGAGATCGAAGCCGCCGCCAAACCACCATACGGGCGGTTCGTTTTCCTTCTCCGCGAGGAAAAAGCGGACATTGGCGTGGGAGGTCGGTACGTATGGATTCAGGGGGTGAATCACCAGGGATACGCCGATAGCCTGAAATGTCCGGCCAGCGAGTTCCGGCCGATGAGCCGTGGCGGACGGTGGCAGGTTCTGGCCGAAAACGTGGGAGAAATTGACGCCGCCTTGCTCGAAGGTGCTTCCGCCGCTTAATACGCGCGTTCTTCCACCACCGCCGCCGCCGTTGTATTGCCAAAGGTCTTCTAGGAACTGCGCCTCCGGTTCCTCGTTCTCCAGAGCGAGACAGATTCTGTCTTGGAGGTCTTGAAGATAAGCTTTAACTTGTAAGATGTCGGGTGTATTCATGCGGCGATTTTCCCCTAAAAGTCGATTGTGGATGGGAATGCCCCGGGTGCTGTATTAATCGTGTTTCGAGCGCGCTTTGCAGCGTTTTTTCGTGTGGAATGACTGCGGGATTGTAGCACGCAGAGTCGGCGATTTTACCCTCCTGAAAAAGCCATAGCGCCACGCCGAGCAATCTGGAGCAATGATGTATGAGTTCAGATAAATGCGCCACAACCCATTGGCCAAAATGCCGAACCACAACTTGAGGTTGCCGGATTATTCGGGCCTGTTTTCAGAGTCTCGACGACCGGAATTACGCCCCTGGCTGCAGCGTTTGCCGACTCAATTAGGGGCGGCCTTTGGTTCCGAGCGGCATGGAGACTGGCCGGTTTGGCAGGCAACGCTCGATAGCCTGCCTGGAATCAAAGCGTCCGAAGTTGATTTGGACGCCGATAGCATTCTCATTGGCGGAGGATGCGGCGAAGACGAACGGGGCCGAATCGAGACGCTACTGCGCCGGCTTCACCCTTGGCGGAAGGGGCCGTATACCATTCATGGTATTCATATCGATACCGAATGGCGCTCCAATCTCAAATGGCACCGGCTGGAAAATCATATTCAGCCGCTCGACGGCAGAACGGTGTTGGACGTGGGCTGCGGGAACGGCTATCACGCCTGGCGGATGATCGGATGCGGAGCCGGGTTAGTAATCGGTATTGATCCAACTCTACTGAGCGTCGCGCAGTTTCTGGCGGTCAAGCATTTTGCCGGCGATTTTCCGGTTTATGTGCTTCCGCTGGGTATCGAGGATATTCTGCCGAATCTCCGTGCCTTCGATACCGTTTTCTCGATGGGAGTGCTATACCACCGCCGTTCGCCGTTCGATCATCTCTTGGAGCTCAAGGGCTGTCTCAGATCCGGTGGCGAATTGGTGCTCGAAACATTAGTCATCGAAGGCGAATCGGGGCGAACCCTGGTGCCCGAAGATCGTTATGCTCGGATGCGCAATGTGTGGTTCATTCCATCTTGCCCCACCTTATTGTCGTGGCTGAAGCGATGTGGTTACCGGAATGGCCGGGTTGTTGATGTAACAAGGACCACGACCAACGAACAGCGCTCCACGGACTGGATGCGTTTTCAGTCTCTGCCTGATTTTCTAGATCCGGTTAATCCGGAATTGACCGTCGAGGGGCTGCCTGCGCCAGTGCGGGCGGTGTTTATCGCGGAGAGTCCTTAGAATCGGAAACCTCCGCTGGGGTAAAATGGTCCCAATATCCTTCGTTCCTCCCTCGAATATTTCTTCATGAAAACACCTCGTATCGGTTTTGTCAGCCTTGGCTGTCCCAAGGCGCTGGTAGATAGTGAGCGCATTCTGACCAAGTTGCGTGCGGAAGGTTACAGTCTCGTTCCGACGTATAAAGATGCCGACCTTGTCGTCGTTAACACCTGCGGATTCATCGACGCTGCCGTCGAGGAGTCGCTGGATGCCATAGGCGAGGCTCTGAAGGAGAACGGCAAAGTCGTCGTTACGGGCTGCTTGGGCGTTCGCGAGAGTGAAATTCGCGCCCGTCACCCTCAAGTGCTGAAGATTACCGGCGCTCATGCCTATGAAGAGGTTGTCGAGGCGGTACACGAGCATTTACCGCCGCTTCACGATCCTTTTGTCGATCTGGTGCCGCCGGAGGGCATCAAGCTAACGCCACACCATTATGCTTACCTGAAGATTTCCGAAGGCTGCAATCATCGCTGCACGTTCTGCATTATCCCGAGCATGCGCGGCGATCTGGTCAGCCGCCCGATCGGGGAAGTGATGATCGAGGCGGAGCGTCTGGTTTCGGCCGGAGTCAAGGAACTGCTCGTCGTTTCGCAAGACACCAGCGCTTACGGCGTCGATTTGAAGTACCGGACCGGTTTCTGGGGCGGCCGCCCGCTGAAAACCCGCTTCTATGATTTGGCCAGGGCGCTGGGGGAGCTTGGGATTTGGGTCCGCATGCACTACGTCTATCCCTATCCTCATGTGGACGAAGTGATGCCGCTCATGGCCGAGGGGAAAATCCTGCCGTATCTGGACATTCCCTTTCAGCACGCCAGCTCTCGAATCCTGAAGCTGATGAAGCGTCCGGCGGCTGCGGAAAACACCTTGGCCCGGATCGCCGAGTGGCGGAAGGTCTGTCCGAACATCACGCTTCGGAGCACGTTTATCGTCGGTTTTCCGGGGGAGACCGAGGCGGATTTCGAACAACTGCTGGAGTTTCTGGAAGAAGCCCAGCTCGATCGAGTTGGTTGTTTTGCCTATTCGCCCGTCAAGGGGGCGGCTGCCAACGAATTGTCCGATCCGGTGCCGGAAGCCGTGAAAGAAGAACGTCTCGCGCGATTCATGGAGGTTCAGGCTCAAATCAGCGCCAACCGGCTGCAGTCCAGGATCGGACAGCGGGAGACTGTTTTAGTCGATGAGGTCGTGGATGAAGGAGCCGTCGCTCGCAGCCGGGCCGATGCTCCCGAAATCGATGGCCAAGTATTTATTGATGGAGCGACCCATCTAAAGGTCGGCGAACTGGTAGACGTGGTTTTCGAAGACGCCGACGACCACGATTTGTGGGCGCATTTGGCAAAGCAATAGGGTAACAGGCGGCTACCTGGCAAAGAGATAGCCGCCTCAGTCCGTCAATCAGCCGTGATGATGTCCGCCTGGGCCATGCACGTGACCGTGATCCAGTTCGTCGGGTGTGGCGTCGCGGATTTCCGTGATTTCGACCTCAAAATTCAAGGTGAGGCCGGCCATCGGGTGATTGCCATCCAGAATCACCTCTTCGTCGTCCACGCCGATTACCGTAAGCAGCTGAAGACCTTCCGGCGATTGTGCGTGGAATTGCATGCCCGGCAGTATCTCTTGTCCCTCTTCAAAGGCCGTTTTCGGTACCGACTGAATAAGATCATCGTCTCGCAAGCCATAGGCGTCTTCCGGCGGAACGGTGACCCGGAGCTTATCGCCCAAGGTTCGGCCGGTCAGTGCATTCTCCAACCCGGGAATGATGTTGCCCATGCCATGAATATAGGCCAGAGGGTCTTGATCCTTCGAGCTGTCGAGGATGTCGCCATCGTCGTTGGTGAGGGTGTAGTGGATATGGACTACTTTGCGGGGTGAGACTTGCATGAGAAACCCTTGCTGTCGGGGTGATCGAAGCTCCCATCATAACGATTTTTCGCTGTGGTAGACAGCGTTTCCGAATTTAAACAGTCGGCAAAGGCGGCGCAAAGTATGCCGAAGGGCAGATATCCGGAATAGCCGAGGATGGGCATTTCGAACAGCTTGAATCGGCCAACGTAGGCGATTTGGTATTCCCAATGAGCCAGGCTCAGGTAATTCCAAAGCTCCCAGTAGAAGCCACAGACCAGCCCGGCTAACGCATATAGCCATGGCTTGCGCCAATCTCCGGTAGCGAGTGCGGTTGATAATAGGCTACGGTTCCAAATCCGCGTTTGTAGACCGCTAATAATGAATATCGGAGCGAGCCAAATGACAGGATAAAGCTGGCCCGGAAACATTCCGATCAAGGCCAATCCCAACACTCCGGCAACAAAACCGATGCCGCCCAGAACTTGTCGGGCGGACGGCCAAGGCCGGTGAAAGCAGTCAAGGCCTTGGTACAGTCGAGGAAATGTCTCCAGAAATTCCACCGTGCTGGCAATGGCCGGAAGCACAGTCGAGAAGGCCAAGGTGCTATTGACGGCGTACGCCCAGGGGCTCGGCTCGCTGATTCCGAGATAACGCCAGTTGCCCACGAAGCCATTGAGATATTCGAAGCTCCACCAAAACAAAGCGCTGAGCGGAAACAGCACCAGTAAAAACCCGGGGCGATCGAGTAAAAGACATCGGCCGGAGCGTCGGTAACACAAGGCGTTCACGGTCAGGATGTAGCCGATCCATAGCGGCGTAAAAGTAAATTCCTGAAAATGCCGGAACCATTCGAATCGATTCCACGCCAGAATCCATGCACCAATAGTTAACGCGCATCCGATCCATCCAAAGGATGGGAAGCGTTGCGGCGCAGAGCTTTGCGTCAGAGCGTGAGATCTTCCGGCTTTGGCAATACGCACGACGAATGGCGCTATGCAAAGTGCGATGAGCCCCGCTGCGACGATAAATACAAGCCACGAAAAAGGCGCCATACCCGATCGCGGAGGGGACTTTGGCGGAAATTCGAGATAGGACCAAAGCGGGTGGCCAGCAAAGTAAGCGCCCGCCAAAGGCGCAGCGATTACGAGCAAGACATAAAGGCCAATCGTTAATCCGGATTTGCTCATAACATGCCGCTAACCGGGTTTTCTCCGAACCAGAAAAAGATTTTCTGAGAATGGAACGAGGAAGTCTCGCTTATGACTGCCGACTCTATATGCTGCGGCCGCAAGGGTATGGGCAAATCAAGCGAGAAAATGATATGGCGGTTTCCTGGGTTTAATGGCGGGCTTGCTCCGATCTTTGTAGATGAGATACAGAAAAAAAACCATCAAAACTGCTAGAAGCCCGCACTTTAGCCGCAATAGAAAATCCAGCTTCGCGATCCAGTGCGGATGAGAGAGGATGAACGCATTCATGTGACTGAACCAGTTCTCGATCATGAGCACTATTCCTCAGTGTGTCCGGCGCAAGTGGCCTTTTTCTTAGAGTCGACGCTACTCGCTTGTATCCGTAATTATCCAACAGACCGGTGTCAATGATCGGGTCCGATCTTTATTTTCGCCATACTGAAGTGGATCGATGGGGTAGCTCATTGAGTGCGCCCGTCAGCTAAGGTAACATTCCGCCTTCTTTAAGGTCTGATAAATAAGATACTCCTCTGCCAATCTTCAACTTCGTCAAAAAGTTGTTCAAATTACCGCAGCCTAAGCCGGAAGCAGCGGTGAGCGTAAGGATTTATCCGCGATCTGAACACATGATTTCCCGCTCGATGATCAGCGATAACGCGCTAAAGGTGCTGTATCGCTTGAAGAAGTCCGGGTATCAGGCTTGTTTGGTCGGTGGCTGCGTGCGCGATTTGCTTTTAGGGCGTGAGCCGAAAGATTTCGACGTGGTAACCAGTGCGCATCCCGAAGAGATCAGAGCGATTTTCCGCAACTGCCGTTTGATCGGCCGGCGTTTTCGCCTCGCCCATGTGCATTTCGGCGAGGAGATTATCGAAGTGGCGACCTTTCGCGGGCTGGCAGGCGAGGAGAGCCACGGCGGGCGCGTTGTCGAGAACGGCCGCATCCTTAGGGACAACGTATACGGAACAATCGAAGAAGATGCATTCCGCCGGGATTTCACGGTCAATGCGTTGTACTACAACATCAATGATTTTTCCGTGGTGGATTATGTCGGTGGCATGGAGGATCACAAGGCCGGCATGCTGAGACTGATTGGCGATCCGGAGCAGCGGTATCGGGAGGATCCGGTACGAATGCTGCGGGCGATACGGTTCGCTGTCAAGCTCGGCTTTACCATTCATCCCAGTTGCGCCGACCCGATTAACCGGTTTTCGAGCCTGCTCCAGGAAATTCCGCCGGCACGCCTCTATGAAGAAGTTCTCAAGCTGTTCTTGTCCGGATATGCCGTACAGACTTTTGAACAGCTCAGGCACTATCGTTTGTTCGCCTCGCTGTTTCCCGAGACGGAGCAGTGTTTGGCCAGGGAGCAACAGGGATTTCCGCTGACCTTCCTTGCCAAAGCCTTGGAGCGTACCGATCAAAGAGTACAGGATGGCAAACCGGTGGCGCCGTATTTTCTGTTCGCAGCCCTGCTATGGGAGCCGGTTAGAGCACGCGCGCAGGCCCGAATCAAGGCCGGGGAGAGCGATATTCTGGCCTATCAGGAAGCCGCCGGCGAGGTGATCTCCAACCAAGTTCGCCACACCGCTTTTCCGCGCACTGCCAGTCTGCCCGCACGGGAGGTTTGGGCCTTGCAGCCGCGCTTTGAACGTATTGTCGGTGTGCGGCCGTTTCGCTTATTAACCCACCCGCGTTTTCGTGCGGCTTACGATTTCTTGTTGCTCCGGGCCGAGACCGGAGAGGCCGAGCCGTCGCTTGCCGACTGGTGGACTCGATTCCAACAGGCTGGCGAAGCCGAGCGGAAAGGCATGACGAGTCCCGGCCGACGCCGTTCCGGCAGATCCCGGTCGCGTAAACGCAAGGTTCGTGCTGAACCTCCTACCGATGTTTCCGTCTGATTATTCCGAGCGATTGGATAAAGTGGCGGCTTATATAGGTCTGGGTGCCAACTTGGGCGATCCCATTGAAGCGATCAAGTCGGCGCGTTTGGCTATCAATAACGTAGCGGGTATCCGCGAGTTGGCTTTTTCGAGTCTTTATCGCAGCACGCCCTTGGGGCCGGCCGATCAGCCCGATTATGTCAATGCCGTGATGTCGGTCGAAACCACATTAAGACCCCTGGAGTTGCTGCGCGAACTTCAGGCCATAGAGACGGCCCACGGGCGAGTGCGCAAGGGTGAGCGCTGGGGTGCCCGGACGCTAGATCTGGACCTGTTGCTATACGGGCGCGAAAGGATAGTGAGCGAAGTGCTGACCGTACCTCATCCGGGAATCGCCGACCGCGAATTTGTCTTGTATCCGCTTGGGGAGATCGCCCCGGATCTCGATATTCCCGGCAAAGGCCTATTGGCCGATCTGGTTCGGAAATGCCCGCAACGGGGCTTGGAGGTGATCGAGCATGCTTGATGCGGTTAAGGTATTGACTGTTCCGGGTCTGGCGGCGATGAAGCGGCGAAACGAAAAAATCGTGGCTCTGACCGCTTATGACGCCAGTTTTGCCCGCATTGTGGACGACGCCGGTGTCGATCTGGTTTTGGTTGGCGATTCCTTGGGAATGGTCGTGCAGGGGCAGCAGACGACATTGCCGACGACCTTGGACGACATGGTCTACCACACCCGGTCCGTGGCGCGGGGGATTCGCCGCGCCGTATTGGCGGCCGATATGCCGTTCGTCAGTTATTCCTGCCCTGCACGGGCGATAGACAGCGCGGCCCGTCTGATCCGTGCCGGAGCGTGCATGGTGAAGATCGAGGGCGGGCGGAAGCGGGTCGAAATCGTCCGTGCTTTAGTGGATCAGGATATTCCGGTATGCGGTCATTTGGGGCTGCTCCCTCAATCCGTCCACCAGATAGGCGGCTACCTGGTTCAAGGGAAAGACGAACGAGCCGCACAAACAATCCTGGAGGACGCCATGATTCTTCAAGAAGCGGGCGCCGGTCTTTTGGTGCTCGAATGCGTGCCGGCGACACTGGCCGGCGAGATCACGGCCGCTCTCGATATCCCCACGATAGGCATAGGTGCGGGCCCTGACTGTGACGGCCAGATTCTCGTGTTGTACGACATGCTCGGCATTACTCCGGGCAAGCGTCCCAAATTCTCCAGAAACTTTCTTCAAGGCGTTGGGGATATACCGTCGGCTATTCGCAATTACGCGGACGATGTAAAAGCGGGCCGATTTCCGGCATCGGAACATAGTTTTTAACGGTTCTCCAGGCGGATAACCGGGGCTCGCCATGCTCATCATTGAACCCATAGCCGCTTTACGCCAAACCGTACGGGAGTGGCGTTCGAAAGGTCTTTCCGTAGCTTTCGTGCCGACCATGGGAAATTTGCACGCGGGGCATCTGCACCTTGTCCACGAGGCGAAGCAACTGGCTGATCGGGTGGTCGTAAGCGTCTTCGTCAACCCCGCGCAGTTCTCTCCGGGCGAGGATTTCGATGCCTATCCGCGAACGCCTGACGAGGATGCCGAAAAGCTTAGCGGCATAGGGACCGATCTCTTATTTACCCCCTCGGTGGCCGAGTTGTACCCGGCGGGCTCTAGAGCGGCGACGTTCGTTGAGGTGCCGGATGTGTCCGATGCGCTCTGCGGTCGATTCAGACCCGGACATTTCCGGGGCGTTTCCACTATCGTCTGCAAGCTCTTCAATCTGGTACAGCCGGATGTCGCGTTGTTCGGTGAGAAGGATTACCAGCAGTTGATGGTTATCCGCCGCATGGTCGCCGATCTCGATTTTCCCGTGCGCGTTCATTCGGTTGCGACCGTCAGAGAACCCAGTGGTTTGGCGATGAGCTCTAGAAATGCTTATCTCACGACCGAGCAAAAGGAGCAGGCGGCTACCTTGTATCGCTGTCTTTGCCGTGCGGCAGAGGCTATTTGCCATGGCGAGAAAGATTTCCAGCGAATTGAACGGCAGCAAATCGAAACATTGCAGGCGGCCGGCTTTCGCCCCGATTATTTCAGCGTCCGGCGTCAATCCGATTTGGCCGCGGCGGGACAGACAGATTCCCATCTCGTCGTACTGGCAGCGGCCTGGTTGGGCAAGGCCCGCCTGATCGATAATGTCCAGCTGACTTTGCCTTTAAGCCGAGTCAGTAAGACAGAAACCCGCTAACCGCCCAGGGCGGTTTTGATGATGTCGCTTTTGACGAAGCGGTCGGCTTCGTTGCGAACGAATTCCTCGAACTCCCGGGCCACTGCCGACAGACGCTTGCCGGCCCGGTGCACGATGTACCATTGGCGCATGATGGGAAATGACTCCGCGTCCAGAACGACCACCCGGCGGTCTTTCAGTTCGCGCTCCACGGTATGTATCGAAACGATGCCGAGGCCGAGTCCTTCTTCAACGCCTTGCTTGATGGCACCATTGGTATTCATTTCCATGCTGGCGGAAATTTGCACGCCTTTTTCCGACAAGAAGCGCTCGACGGAATTGCGGGTGCCGGAACCTTGTTCCCGCATGAGAAAGGTTTCATGACTGACTTCGTTCAGGGAGATGCCTTTTTTGCCCGCCAAAGGATGATTTGCCGGGGCGATAATGACCAAGGGGTTGTCCATGAAGGCCTGCGCCGCTAGGTCCTGATCCTCAGGCGGTTGGCCCATCAGTACGATGTCTGTCTCGTTGTCGTCCAGTTGTTGCAGCAGTCCTTTACGATTGGTGACTTTGAAACTGACCTTTACCTTGGGATAGCGTTGGCAAAAGTCGGCCAAAAGGCGAATGGCGAAATAATGCACCGTGCTGGCGACCGACACGGCCAAACGTCCGCCTTCCGTGCCTTTCAGTTCCTCGACCAGTTGTTCGGCCTCTTCCAGTTGCAGTGAGATGGTGCGGCTGAGTCGGTATAATTCCTCCCCGGCTCGGGTTAGGTAAATTTTCTTGCCCAGCCTTTCGAACAGGGGCAAACCGACGACGTCCTCGAACTGCTTGATCTGCATCGAAACGGCAGGCTGGGTAAGATAAAGCTCCTCCGCCGCGCGGGTGAAGCTCAGGCGCCGTGCAACCCGTTCAAAAACTTTTAATTGCCGAAGCGTAATGTTCATGGTTTCGCGCCAATCGCGAGTTATAAAGAATTGTTTATCTTTAAAGTATGTGCTTGCTACTTCTTCTTATGCAAGATCTTCAAGCAGGTATCCGGTCTTCAACGACCCGGAAAGTCGGCGTCTTAAATTTATTTTAAGATTCGGTAAACGACGGTATAGAGTTGTGGATAGGGTTTTCCACAATTATCGCTGGAAACGATTACGCAGGTCATCAGGGCTTTTCCTGAGGGGTGATTCGCGATGAGATCACTCGTCGATATGGGTTGCATCGGTTGGATGCCGCGTGGCGCCTTAGCCGCTTTATCGTAAATCCCGGCAGGCATCGCAGCCCACAGGTATGCCTGTGCGGTTAGAATAACAAAAGAGGAGGAGGTCTCATGTCTAAGAAACACCCCGTCATTGCCATCACCGGTTCATCCGGCGCGGGCACGACCACTGTTAAGCAGGCGTTCGAACATCTGTTTTTCCGGCTCGAGATCAAGCCGGCGGTGGTCGAGGGCGACAGTTTTCACCGTTATGACCGTGTCGAAATGCGCGGCCATATCGCCAAGGCTCAAGCGGAAGGCCGGCATTTCAGCCACTTCGCCGTCGAGGCGAATCTACTTGAGGAGTTGGAGGGGCTGTTCCGGCAGTACAGCGAAACCGGCACCGGCAGGCGCCGTTATTACATCCACAACGAAGAGGAAGGTCAGAATCTGGGTGGGTACAAGCCGGGGACCTTTACGCCTTGGGCCGATATCCCCGACGGAACCGATTTGTTGTTCTATGAAGGTCTGCACGGCGCGGTTAAGAATGAGACCGTGAACATTCCGAAATATGCCGATCTCCTGGTTGGCGTGGTTCCCATCGTCAATCTGGAATGGATTCAGAAAATTCACCGGGATACCGCCGAGCGCGGCTATAAGCCGGAGGACGTGACCGATACGATTCTGCGCCGCATGTACGATTACGTGAAGGTCATCACTCCCCAGTTCTCGCAGACGGATATCAATTTCCAGCGGGTTCCTCTGGTCGATACCTCAAATCCCTTCATCGCCCGGGACATTCCGACGCCGGACGAGAGTCTTGTGATCATCCGCTTCAAGAATCCGCGCAAATTCAACGTCGACTTCCAGAATCTCTTGCCGATGATCAAAGACTCGTTCATGTCCCGCTACAACTCCATCGTCGTGCCGGGCGGCAAGATGGGGCTCGCCATGGAAATCATTTTCCGGCCGATTCTCGAACGGATGATGGAAGAGAAGAAAAAGGCTTGATCGACAGCTTCTCGAAAAAACGGTCACTCGCCGGGATATTTTATCGACGATAAGTCGCACTTTAATGCGGCCTTTCTCAAGGCCGCTGCAAATTGGCATAGGCGAGCATCAACCATTTGATGCCGGATTCGGCAAAATTCACCTGAACCCTGGCTTGACTGCCTTCGCCTTCATACTGAAGGACAACCCCCTCCCCGAATTTCGCATGGCGCACACGCTGTCCCAGTCTGAAAACCGAGGTATTTTCCGCCCCGCTTGATGCGGATTGGGAGGAGGTCATCGGCCGGCCGATGCTTCCACGCATTCGTACTTCCTGAAGATGCTCGGACGGAATCTCCCGTAAGAATCGTGAGGGCCGGGGATAGGTTTCTTTGCCGTACAAGCGGCGGGTTTCGGCGTAGGTAAGATAAAGCTTGCGTTTTGCGCGGGTGATGCCGACGTAGCAAAGGCGGCGCTCTTCTTCCAGGCGTCCCGGCTCTTCCAGCGATTGCAGGCTAGGGAACAGTCCTTCCTCGAGCCCGACAATAAATACCAGCTCGAACTCCAGCCCTTTGGCCGAATGCAGGGTCATGAGCTGCACGCAGTCCTCGAAATTGTCGCCCTGATTCTCGCCAGCCTCCAGTGCGGCGTGGGACAGAAACTGGTCGAGCTTCGGAATCTCCATGTCCAGTTGTGGTTCGTACTCAAACTGGCGGGCGGCGTTGACCAATTCATCCAAGTTCTCGAGCCGCGCTTCGGCTTGTTCGCCTTTTTCCTTTTCGTAATGGGCGCGGAGACCGGATGTGGAAATAACGTGCTGCACCTGTTCCCAGAGCGGAAGCTCGGCCGTCGCCTGAGTGATAGCCTCGATCAATTGCAGAAAGCCGGCTAATGGTGTTCTGGCCCGGGTGGGAAGCGCGGCGTCGCGGCAAAGCGCCTCCGCCGCCTGCCAGAGGGAGCAGCGCTCCGAGCGGGCCAGGTCGCGAATCAGGTCGAGCGTTTTGGCGCCGATGCCACGCACTGGCGTATTGACCACGCGCTCGAAAGACGAATCGTCATGGCGGTTGGCGATCAGACGGAGATAAGCGAGAGCATCTTTGATTTCTGCTCGCTCGAAGAAGCGGAGTCCGCCGTAGACCCGATACGGTATTCCCATGGCCAGCAATTTTTCTTCGAACTGGCGGGACTGAGCATTGGAGCGATAGAGAATGGCCGCATCGCGGCGGGCATTGCCTTCCTGGGCCCATTGCTTGATCCGCTCCGCCACGAAGTAAGCCTCTTCCTGTTCGTTGAAGGCGGCGTACACCGAAATGGGCTCGCCGATTCCACCGTCCGTCCATAAGGTCTTTCCGAGTCTGCCTTCATTATTGGCAATGAGGGCATTCGCGGCATTCAAAATATTGCTGGTGGATCGGTAGTTTTGCTCAAGGCGAATCACTCGATGCGTTGGATAATCCTGTTGGAATTTATGGAGGTTCTCTACTTTCGCGCCGCGCCAGCTGTAGATGGACTGGTCGTCATCGCCCACCACGAACAAGTTCTCGCGCTCGCGGGTGAGGAGCCGCAGCCAGGCGTACTGAATCCGGTTGGTATCCTGGAACTCATCGACCAGCACGTGATGGAAACGACGCTGATAGTGATCCAGTACCTCCGGGGTGTCGCGCAGGAACTCGTGGGCGCGCAGCAGCAATTCGGCAAAATCCACCAGGCCCGACCGCTCGCAGATTTCCTCGTAAGCCAGATAGATGCGCTGCATCTGCTTTTGGAATGGATCGTAGGACTCCGGCAGATGACGGGCTCGGCGTCCTTCTTCTTTGTGTGCGTTGATAAACCACTGCGCTTGACGCGGCGGCCAGCGGGCCTCGTCCAGATCGAGAGTCTTGAGCAGGCGCCGAATGAGGCGATGCTGGTCGTCGGAGTCGAGGATCTGAAATGCGTCAGGCAGCCTGGCTTCCTTCGCGTGGCGGCGCAGTAACCGGTGCGCGAGGCCGTGGAAAGTGCCCACCCACAGGCTTTGAGCGGAAATGTTCAGCAGACCTTCGATACGGCCGCGCATTTCGCTCGCCGCTTTGTTGGTGAAGGTGACCGCCAGGATGCCATGGGGCGAAGTGCCTTCCACCTGCATCAGCCAGGCGATGCGATGCACGAGTACGCGGGTCTTGCCGCTGCCGGCACCGGCCAATACTAAAAGGGCGGGAGAAGGTGAGGTGACCGCCTCGCGCTGAGCCGGATTTAGGGGATCGATAATCGAGGTAATATCCATGGTGCTATTTTACCGGAATCGGCTTGCGCGATTGATATGAAGCTTGCACAATCCCAATCTCTTGAAAGAGGAGGTTTGCAATGAGTTTCGATATAAAAAAAATGACCAAACGCGAGCTCAACGTCGGGCTTAAAGACCAGAAAATCCGCTACGGCGTCGGTGCTGGGCTGGCGTTGCTTTCGGTATTTTTGGCCAATATTCCGTTGTTGATCTTGGGCGGCGCCCTGCTGGCATCCGCCCGTTTTCGCTGGTGCCCGGCTTATTCCGGGCTCGGCAAGAGCACCGTAGATCCGTCTGAGGAACAAGTCAGTTCCACCAGTGGTGCGGGTGATCATTAGATCAGCTTTCACTGACCGTGTTAGGTCGGTCCCAATCCACGGCGGCGCAGGGATGCGCCGAAATACGGGCCTCCAATTCTTGCGGCACATCGCGTCAAGTCTCCACCCTACAATCTGACAAGCTCCTAAATTTGCTGCTGGTGCAGGGTTCGCCCTATCCCGCCGTTCCGTTGATAGACAATCCTGAAAAGAATTCATCACCATCGGTCTAAGCCCTTCTTGCACGAAATTTCGCTAGGGTTGCGTGTTGAGCATCTTTAAAGGCGTCATCGTTGTTTTACTCCTTTTCGGGATTCTAGGGCTTATCTCGGGATCTTTTGTGGGAGATTCCGTTTTTGTTGTCCGGCTTCTGTTCGAAAAGCCACCGGTCACTCTACCGGTCCCCGTTGCCGGTGTTAGACCGCGCGATCTGCAAGATACATGGGGAGCTCTCAGAGGTGGCGGTCGAACGCATAAAGGAATCGACATATTTGCCCCCAAGGGAACGCCCGTTTATTCGACTACGCGCGGGATTGTTGTGAGAACGGGGCAGAACCGCTTGGGCGGCAATGTTGTCTGGGCGTTGGGTCCCGGTCGTCATGTTCACTACTACGCTCATTTCGAGCGTATAGCGTCTATCCGGGCGGGAGACATTGTTCAGCCGGGTGATCTTTTGGGTTATGTAGGCAATACGGGTAACGCTCGTACTACGCCTTGTCATCTTCACTATGGTATCTACCTTCCGTGGGGTGGAGCCATCAATCCATATCCCCTGCTCGCGGGACATTAGTTTCCCGAGTCGTTCTGCGAATCCCGCATTGTCTTGCTCCGGCGTGGCAAGCGTTCAGCTTGGCTGCAGAACTCAGATCAATGTCTTGCACTTGGCTGGGGTATAGTTTCTCAAAAAGAATCAATGTTTACATAATATGGGTTATTGTAAACAAGAAGAGCTGATATATGATGGAATCGTAGGCGCCGATGTGCCGGCTAACCATCCTAAGGAGGTTCAGATGATTGCGATGACTTGGGTTGAAGTCCTGTTAACTGGTTTGTTTGCGGCTTCTTTCGCTTTTTCGATTGGCTTCTGCATCAGTAATTATGCAAAAGTCGATGAAGAGAGCATCAGGTTTAAGGAAACGGTGAAATAACATCCCTTTCGCCCAATCTCTTTTGAGACTTGTGGCTAATATCCCTTGATGTCTCCATGAGTAGTTTCCGCAGTCTTTTTTCCGGGGGATGGAGCCGGTGGCTCCGTCCTTCGGGAAAAGCTTTCTTACCCCGGGTTGATTTGTCTCGTCAGTGATCTGAGTCGCTTCCGGCGACGCCGATTTCATTCGAATTAGATCTGCAAACTATCCAATGCAATGGGGGAGGGCGAGTGCCTGTAGCTGCAAGAAGCACCCTATGCTTTCGGCGATGTGCCCCGAGTTAACTGCCTTTTGCTGGCGTTGCCGACTATTCCAGGGCGCCTCGAAAAACCTGTCTGCTGAGATAATGGCTACCTCTCAACCCATGCAAGAAGCCCCGCCATGAAGATCAAAGAGAGCCTGTTTGCTGCTGAGGAACGAGAAGCCAAGCTCGACCGACTCGGAGATGTGTTGCA
>NZ_DASPLO010000162.1:0-5669 GCF_035627495.1 Methylocaldum sp. | reverse complement strand
GTCCCTGGACTCTTCAACCGAATGACCTTATCTTCACTCATGGCGTATTCGCTCCTCTCAACAGGAATGGATGACCTCGAAGACCATCCAGAATACGCCGCCTACCTCAGCCCCTCATCCACAACTTTCGAGCATAACTCGCTTATACGTGGACACCATCCTTACCTCTTTTCCGCCACCATTCCAGACGTCGTTAAAGGAGCGCTTACGATCAAGATGCTCTATGATCATGCTGACCGCTATTGGCGCGAGTGGTTTCCCCATCTGCCCAGCTATGGGGCTTACGTGCAGCGCCTGAATCGATTGGCGGATGTGTTTCCCGCACTCCTGGACAAGCTCAGTCCGGCCGGTGCACCGATCACCCCCACCGGAGTCGCCGATTCCTTCCCCGTGGTGCTGGCTCAGCAGAGCCGACGGTTCACCGCCAAGGTCGCCCACGAAGTGGCAAACAGCGGGTACTGTCCGACCAAGAAGCTCTATTACCACGGTGTAAAAGTCCATGCGATCGGCGATGAACGGCCGGGAACCTTGCCCCTACCCCGGTATCTCGGGATGACCCCAGCCGGTCTGAATGACGGTCCAGTCCTCGAACAGATCGCGCCGACGCTCACTTATAGGAATCTCTTTGCCGATAAGGCCTATGAGTACCTCTCGCGCCAGCCCACGCTTCCATTTACGGTCTTCACGCCGATCCGAAAAGTTCAAGGACAGACGCATCTCGATGCCGCCGACCGGCTGTTCTCGACGGCCGTTTCGCGGGTCCGCCAACCCATCGAAGCGCTGTTTAACTGGATTCAGGAGAAAACCGGTATCGAAGCGGCCAGCAAGGTCCGCTCCTCTCGGGGGCTCCTCGTTCACGTCTTCGGCCGCTTAGTGGCCGCCATGTTCTTATTGAACGTCTTACCGCAAAGCGCTTAATTCGCATTTAAGTGAAATTCCTGTTCTAATCACCCGCCCCTGCGAGGGGTAGACATCTGAAATCAGAAGATGAAACGAAAGAGAAGAAATCACTCGGCGGCGCTCAAGGGTGACAAGACGCTTGCGGAGTTAGCGGAACAGTTTGAAGGTTACGTCAACCAGATTACGCAGTGGAAGAGCCAATTGCAGGAACGGGCGAGCGATGTGTTCGCCACAGCCGCGGAACGTCATGAGTGGAGCGGGCCGGACGTGAAGGCGCTGCACGCCAAGATCGATCAGTTGGCGATGGATAACGATTTTTTAGTCGACGCGCTCGGTCGCGTGGGCAGTAATGAAACGCAAAACAATGATTGATCAATCCGCCAAGCTCCTATCGCCCGCCAGTGCGCGCTGTAGAATCTCTCGCGCGCCCCGGTTTATTACATGCCGCGTCCGGTTTCCGAAAGCGATCTGGACCTGATGCGCCGAACTGATGAACTGCACCTCGACCACTCCTTTGCCGGTGCGCGGATGCTGCATGACCTGCTGGGACAGGACGGGTATACAGTACACCACCATACTGTGGGACTAAACAATTAACCGCTTACCTCTGCTACCGCTATGTCACACCGGGGCGTTACGCCAAACTTCGTATAAAGGCGCTCTAGCCTTGGCATCACTACGTCAGCGGAGAATTCCGAGCTGAATCTCGCCAAAGCGGCTTCGCTCATACGCGCGTATGCCTTCCTATCCGTCAAAAGCTGTTCCAGCGCCTCAGCAAGAGCCACAATATCCCCGGGCTCGACGAGCCGTCCCTCGACCCCGTCAGTGAGCATGTCTGGAATGCCGCCCACCTTAGTTGCCACGGAAGGAAGTCCTGCCCCCATCGCTTCCAGAAGGCTCATGGGTGTACCTTCCACATAAGAGGGCAGTACGCACACACTTGCCTCTCTAAGCAATCTCTCCTTGGCTTCGCCTGAAACCCAGCCTAGTAATTCCACTTGCCCAGCCACCCCCAATATCTCGGCGCGGGTACGCACTGCAAGCGGATCACCATCCCCTGCAAGACTCAGGCGTAAACCGGGCAGCCGGTTTTTCAAATACGCAATTGCCTCCAGCAGGTCAAACACTCCCTTATCCCTGCACAGCTTTCCCAGAAATAGGGCTATCAGTCCAATGTTTCGGCGTGGCTGTCTTCTTGGAATTAAGGCTGGATTGGGGATACACACGACCCGTGCATTCGGGGCAATACCTTGCAATCTCGCAAACCAGCTGGGGGATAGCGTAATCACTCGCTCACTGTGTTCCAGAACAAACCGTACAACGCGCTTTCGCAGTTGTCCGCACCGATTATTGTAAAACTCTATGAACCCGCCACCGTGAATGTGCAGTACCACGGGTATTCCGAGCCAAAGCGATGGCATTACAAACATCGATTTGCGCCAGAAGCTTGCATTGGATGCAGTATGTGCGTGAAGCAAGGCTATCCGGCCACGCAGGAGCAAGCGCATGAAGCGGGACCATGCGGTCATTGCAAGCAATAGTTTCCGCAGGTTTCCTCCGGCACCATGAGTAGCCAGGTAAACCACTGGCCAGCGTTCGAAAAGGCCGGCCCGGCGATACACGTTCACGACACCGGCCACTCCACCTGTGTTCTCGAATGACGTCCCTATCATTACCACCTGTTTGCAAGATGGACGGGGCTGGATCAGACGTTGCATATTACCCCTCTAAATTTGCCACTCTTGGTCCGCGGGATTGAATCGACCACTGCGAGTTCCAGCGTGATCTCTTCTCCGAGCCGCTCACGTGCGTTGGCCAACACTCGGTTGCGGGTATGCTGATTAAACTTGGAAGAAGGCACCATCAGAATCGTTAAAGCATCGAGTCGATCCTGACGAATCTGTGCTTCCAAAATCCCACTAACACCTTTGAATAAGTGATCGAGACGTCCGATGCGGCGTCCATTAGGCAGCTTGATTGAGTCGTCGGTACGCCCAACGATTTTATTGATTAGTGGGAAAGATCGCCCACAGGCGCAACGCTCATCTGCTGGAGCGGGAAGCACCAAGTCACCGCAGCGATAGCGAATCAATGGCATGGCCATATTGTTAAAACCAGTCCCAACCAGTTCAAACAAGCCGTCATCGCCGGGAAGCAGTTCGACATGAGAATAATCGGATATCAAGTGGTAGCGGCCGTGCTCGCACGTGCCAATGGCGGCCACTCGCTCAAATTGTCCGTACCAGTCGAACACCTTACAGCCAAAGGTGTTTTCAATTTTGGCTCGCTGCTCATCACTTATGAATTCCGACGATGTAACGATACCCCGCAGTGATTCGCCACGGTAAAACAATCCGGAACTCTCCATCCAGGAAGCCAGAAAGCCGATTGAGGAGGGATAGGCTTGGATGATCACCGGGTCAAATCGTGCCAATGCATCGATATAGGCTGCTGTAGTTGCCTCGGACAAATGGTACGAGGACAGCATCAACATACTGTCGGCATGACTTTTCCTCCAATAGGGAGGATGCTGTTGATTGACTGGAACAATCATGTCGCCGCGCAACCAAGCGCGCCTAGCCCCTCTACGCAGACCGGCCCAAGCTAATTGTCGCCAAATAAAGGCATTTTCTCGATTAACTGCGGCCAAGTCCTGGTAAAGCGTCAAGGGTGTTCCCGTTGTACCACTGGTGCTTCCCGAAACCAAAGCCTTGGACGCTCGTTTAGAAATTAGAGCTTTTCCGGCTTTACGAACATCCATTTTGTCCATGAGTGGCAGCTTGTCGATTTCCTCCGGAAATCGCAATCGGCTTATATCCATCCCTAAATTCTGATACCGATCTCGATAGTAGGGTACATTCCAGACCACTGATTCGATGATTTTACTTAACCGAGCGCCCTGAAATTCGCGCAATTGATCTATTGGCCACCATTGGCTGCCCTCGATTTCGGCACTCATGGATGAAAATATGCGATCCTCGCGTAGGCGTTGCCGCATCCATGATCTGCCGGATATCAACAGATCCTGAAGCCAAATCGGGCCATCCTGATAAAATGCAGAACTAAACATAAGCACCCGCTTCAAATCAATAGATTAGATTTTTTGCCCGGTAATTAGGCCCAGATCACAGCAGCTGATTGATATGAGTGCTCACACCGCTAACAGCTGCGCGACAAGGGCCAAGCAAAAGGATTGAGGGCTGCTGCTTCTTTGAAATGCTCTTCTTTTGAAGATTAGCCGTTTCACCAGCACAACTGACTTGATGACCAGCATAATCTCTGGAGCAGTAAAGGTTTGATTCCATGTTATTAACCACTGTTTCCGGCTACTCCTGTATGTCGATACGACCCGCACTAAATGGGCACTTGACTGATCACGTATTCGCCGATTGCCAATGAAGCGGTAGCGGCAGGACTTGGAGCGTTGAGGATATGCAAGGCGTCTTTGCGGACGAGCAAGCGAAAGTCCTGCACCAAGTCGCCCGTTGGGGTCATTGCTTGCGCACGCACGCCCGCACCACCTGGTACAAGGTCATTGGGTCGGAGGTCGGGTACAAGGCGTTGCAAGGCACGGCAAAATAGCCTTTTGCTAAACGATTGAGCCAGTTCCGTGCGTACCATCTCCGGATATTTCCGGAGAAAGCGCGATAACCCGGGGAAAAGCAGCGCATCCAGCAAGTCCCGGAGATTGACAGTCCTTAATCGATAACCCTCCCGCGCAAATGCGAGCACGGCATTTGGGCCAGCTTCAACCCCGCCGTGAATTTGTCGCGTAAAATGGACCCCTAAGAACGGAAATTGGGGATTAGGCACGGGGTAAATCAAATTCCGCACCAAATGTTGAGCGGAAGGCTTAAGGCAATAATATTCACCGCGAAATGGCACGATCCGTACTTCTCGGTGTTCACCCGCCAATGCCGCTACCCGGTCGCAGTGAAGCCCGGCGCAGTTGATCAAAAAATCACACTCGAATTCCGCTGTTGCGGTCCTGGCGATCCAACTTCCAGCTTTCCTGTCTAACCGCTCGACTTTTTCCCCTGTGATTATCTTTCCGCCTCGCTCCTTCACCCGATAGGCCAGTCGATTACAGACCTGCTGGTAATCGACAATACCCTCCTCCGGTACGTGTACTGCAGTGATACCATTCACGTGCGGCTCAACTGACTTCATCTCCCTCCTATCGAGCTTTCGCAGCCCTTTCAGCCCATTGGCCGTGCCACGCCGCAGCAACTCGTCGAAACGAGGCAACTCTTCCGGCGTTACAGCCACTACGAGCTTGCCGCAGATTTCATGAGGAATATCTTCCGAGCGACAAAAAGCAACCATTTGCCGGATACCGGATACTGCCAACCGCGCCTTGGCTGACCCGGGGGCATAATAAAGCCCTGCATGCAGCACTCCGCTGTTGTGGGTACTCTGGTGTGCACCAACGGTTGTTTCTTTTTCAAGTAATGCTACTTGCGCCCGAGGGAAACGTTCCAGTAGGCGGTAGGCGGTTGCCAAGCCAACGATCCCGCCACCAACAATCAAAAATGATTTATTTTTCACTTTTTTATAATCGGGTGGACTTTGCGATTACGCGACGAACACTGTGATAGATCTTGAGCTGGCGCAGGCTTCGGCAAGCCTGATCAGTCACACGCTGACTGCAATGCCTTTCTTCAATGTCTTCTTGACTGACAGCCAGATCGGTCGAGTCCACGGAGCGTAGCGCTTTATAGATGGCATCAGTGTATGACGGAAGAAAACTAGGTATAGGTCCTCTATGA